>CAZZFE010000013.1:0-79053 GCA_964653495.1 uncultured Terricaulis sp.
GCCGTACGGCTGTGACCATCACGTTCCGCTAAAATCAGCGAACGATCTAAAGCGACGGGCCCGGCAGCAATGCCGGGCCCGTTTGCTTTCTGGCCGGTTTACGCCGTTTCCCAGGCGTTTTGTGGAACCATCGCCGCTAGGTGGCGTTGAGCGCGCAGAGGGACCATGGGGGTCTCTGATGTATCGACAACAGGTCGAATGGGGATGGTCGCCGCGCCACAGTTTTCCGTGCCGCCCAGGCTTTTGTGAAATTGACGTAAGGGAAGGGCGGCAACGCGTTGCGCATTTGCCCTGCCCACCGGAAAAAAATACTTCGCAAGAGTCTCGTATGGACAGGCGGCCCGGGCTCTGTGAAATCATTAAACGTCGCGGGGCCAAAGAAATTCGATCTCTCGTCAAGGGGAAATGTCCATGAGTTCAAAATTGAAGCGGACGCTCGCACTCGCGGCGTTGATGGCCGGCGGCGCCGGTGTCGCGAACGCGACAGAAGGCTGGTACGGTCGCGTCGACGCTGGTTATTCGGTCGACGGCAGCGCCGATGCTGACTCCACTGGCTACGGCTGGGGCGACGGCAATTTCGAAAACGACTGGTCGCAGCACCTCGGTCTCGGCTACGCGTTCGCGAACGGCTTCCGCCTCGAAGGCGAACTCGGCCATCGCTTCAACGAAATCGAACCGACGCCGACGATCGATCGCGGCGGCGACGTCCACGCCTACACGGCGATGGCGAATCTCTTTTACGACTTCAACCGTGGCGGCCGCTTTGAGCCGTATGTCGGCTTGGGCGTCGGCATGGCGCGTGTGAACGCGACGATGCACGACAGCGTCCCGCCTCCGACCTACGTCATCAATGACGAAGATTCGGTGCTGGCTTATCAAGGCCTCGTCGGCGTCGCGCTCGGCCTGACCGACCGTCTCGATCTCGACATCGGCTATCGCTACCTCGTCGCCGATGGCGTCGAAGTGATTTCGAGCGAGCCGGCCGCGACCGATCACGAACTCGACTACACGCACCAGGCGGTGACGGTTGGTCTGCGTTGGCAATTTGCGGGCGCTGCTCCGCCGCCGCCGCCACCCCCGCCGCCTCCGCCGCCCCCGCCGCCCCCCCCGCCGCCAGTTCAGGCTGCGTGCCCGACGTCTGAATTCGTTGTGTACTTCGAGTGGGATCGCTCGAACCTCAACCAAGCGGCGCTGGAAACGATCGACGCAGCTGTCGCGCGTGCACGTCAGTGCAACGTCGGCGGTGTTGTCGTTGTGGGCCACACGGATACGTCTGGTTCGCCGACGTACAACCAAGGTCTGTCGGAGCGTCGCGCTTCGGTGGTTCGCGACGCCCTCGTGGCCCGCGGCATCGGCGCCGGCTCGATCAACAGCCAAGCGCGTGGCGAAAGCGATCTCGCCCGTGCGACGCGCGACGGTGTGCGTGAGCCGCTGAACCGCCGTACGGCTGTGACCATCACGTTCCGCTAAAATCAGCGAACGATCTAAAGCGATGGGCCCGGCAGCAATGCCGGGCCCGTTTGCGTTAATGCGACGGCTGCACAGGCGAGGCCGCTGGACACCCGCAAATTGCCCCGGCATTTTCCGCCCATGTCGGCCCCCACCGAAACCGCCGGCGCCTTCTCGGGCGCTGGGGTCCAAGATGTTTTGAACCAGCTCGATAGTCAGGGCGAAGCGATCGCGGCGCGCACGGAAACGTGGGCGAAGATCAATTCCGGCTCTTACGAACTCGCGGGTCTTGCGCGCATGCGTCCGCTTTTGGCGGAGGCGTTCTCCGTGTTGCCCGGCGAGGTCAGCGAAATTGCGCTGTCGCCCAGCCAGCGCGTGCAGCCGAACGGCGATGTCGCCGAGGTGAACCACGGCGCGGCGGTCCGCGTGCGGGTGCGCCCCGAGGCGGAGATCCAAGTCGCGCTCACAGGCCATTACGACACCGTTTTTCCGGCGGCGCACCCGTTTCAGAATGTGTGGCGCGAGAACGGCGCGCTGCGCGGGCCTGGCACCGCCGACATGAAGGGCGGCTTGGCGCTGATGCTCGCGGCGCTGCAGGCGTTCGAAGCGATGCCGGGCGCCAAGCGGATCGGCTACGAAGTGTTGATGAGCCCCGATGAAGAGGTCGGCTCACCCGCAAGCGCGACGCTGCTCGCTGAGCTTGGCGCGCGGGCGCATGTCGGCATGACCTACGAGCCGGCGATGGCCGATGGCAGCGTCGTGAGTTCACGCAAAGGCAGCGGGAATTTCAGCCTCGCGTTCCACGGCCGCGCCGCGCACGTGGGGCGCGCGTTCGCGGATGGCCGCAATGCGGTGATGGCCGCTGCTGAAACCGCAATCGCGCTCAGTGCGCTCAACCGCCAGCGCGAGGGCGTGACGCTGAACGTGGGCTCGATCGATGGCGGCAGCGCCGTCAATGTGGTGCCAGAGCGGGCGGTGCTCCGCTTCAACATTCGCGCGCCCGACGCTGAGAGCGCGGCGTGGATCGAAGCGGAGGTGCGCCGCATCGCTGCCGACACCAGCAAGCGCGACGGCGTCAGTGCGCATCTCCACGGCGGCATCACGCGCCCGCCGAAGCCGCTGAACGCCAAGCAGGAAAAGATGCTGGCGTGGGTGCGCGAAGCGGGCCGCGCGATCGGCGTGGAGATTGGCGCGAAACCGTCAGGCGGCGTGTGTGAGGGCAACAATCTCGCAGCGGCAGGTTGCCCCAACATTGATACGCTCGGCCCGTGCGGCGGTGGCTTGCACTCCGATCAGGAGTTCGCGCTGCTTTCGAGCTTCGCAGAGCGCGCCAAGCTCTCGTTCCTGATGCTGCAAGCTATCAATTCCGGCGCGTTCGACGTGCGGAGCCTCCGCGCATGACGAACCCTGCCTATGTCGTCCGCCCAGCGGGTCCGGCCGATATCGAGAGCTTCAAACAGCTGCGCGAAATCGCCGGCGCCGGCTTTACGAGCTTGATGCTCGATGACGTGGCGATGGCGGCGAAGCTCAAGCTCTCGGAGGAGAGCTTCGGCTCAAACGCGGCAACACCGGGCGCGGAGCGCTATTTCATGGCGCTTGAGCACGTCGAAAGCGGCGCGCTCGCCGGTTGTTGCGGCGTGAAGGCCACGATCGGGGCGGCGCCGCCTTTCTTCAATTTCCGTGTCATCCGTGAAGCGCAATCGTCGCGCGTCGTCGACCGTCGCTTCGACATGGAGATCCTGATCGGCGTGAACGATTTCACCGGCTGCACCGAAGTCGGCTCGCTGTTCGTGCGCCCGGAGCATCGCGCCGCCGGCATCGGCCGCGCGCTGGCGCAGAGCCGCTACATGCTGATGGCCGCGCAACGCGAGCGCTTTCACGGGCAGGTCGTGTCTGAGCTGCGCGGCGTGGTATCGGCTGATGGCGTTTCACCGTTCTGGGAGGCGGTGGGCCGGCATTTCTTCAAGATGGATTTTGAAGAGGCCGACAAGCTCAGCGCCACCACCGACAACCAATTCATCCTGGATCTGATGCCGCAGCATCCCATCTATGTGGATCTGTTGCCGGAGGCGGCGCGCGCCGTGATCGGCAAATGCCACAAGGACGGCGAGGGCGCGCGGCGTCTGTTGGAATGGGAAGGTTTCACCTTCGGTTCGGTGGTGGACATTTTCGATGGCGGCCCGCTGATGACGGCGCCACGCGATCACATCCGCACCGTGCGCGAAGCCAAGCGTGTGCGCGTCGCCGCGAGTGCGGATTTGAGCAACGCACGCCGTGCGCTGATTGCATCGCCCCGCATCGCCGGCTTCCGCTGCGCGCCGACGCGGGCGGAGATTGTTGACGGCGTGGCGTGCGTGACGCCGGAGACGCTAAAGGCGCTACGATTGGAAGAGGGCCAGGACGCCCTGGCGTGGATCGACAATGAAGGCTGAGCTTTTGATCGGGGGCCAATGGCGCGAAGGCGCGGGCGAGCAATTCGCGTCCTACGATCCCGCGAACGGCGATCGCGTTTGGCAAGGGCGCGCGGCGACTGCCGCCGATGTTGCCGATGCGATGAAGGCCGCGCGTGGCGCGTTCCGCGAGTGGTCGCGCCGACCAGTTGAAGAACGCATCGCCATCGTCCGCGCTTACGCGAAAGTGCTCGAGGCGCGCGCCGATGAGATGGCGAATCTGATCGGCCGCGAGACGGGCAAAGTTGTTTGGGACGCCAAAGGCGAAGTCCAAGCCATGATCGGCAAGGTCGAAATCTCGATCCGCGCCCAGGCCGAACGCGCGGGCTCGCGCGAAGAGAAAGCCGCGTTCGGCGCGATGACATTGGCGCATCGTGCGCTAGGCGTGCTCGCAGTGTTCGGCCCGTTCAATTTTCCGGGCCATTTGCCGAACGGCCACATCGTGCCGGCGCTGCTCGCTGGGAATTGCGTCGTGTTCAAACCGAGCGAACTTGCGCCCGGCGTTGCGTCGCTGATGGCGGAAGCGTGGGCTGATGCGGGGCTGCCGGCCGGCGTGCTCAACCTCGTCCAAGGCGCGCGCGGAACCGGTGCGGCGTTGTTGGATGCTCCGGGGCTGAATGGCGTGCTGTTTACGGGCTCTGCCGAAACAGGCGCGCTGATCCACCGGAAATTTGCTGGCCGGCCGGATGTGGTGCTCGCGCTCGAACTTGGCGGCAACAATCCGCTGATCGCATGGCCGCCGTTTGATGTGAAGGCTGCAGCGAATCTCATCGCACACTCTGCGTTCGCCACGAGCGGTCAGCGTTGCTCCTGTGCGCGGCGCTTGATCATTCCTGCCGGCGCCGAGGGCGATGCTTTGATCGCGGCGCTGAAAAAACTGATCCCGCAGATCGTCGTCGGCGCGTCGCCGGAAGCGTTCATGGGGCCGCTGATCAACGCGACCTCCGCCGAGCGGGCGGTGGCGTTTGAAGCGCGTCTCGCTGGACTGGGTGGCAAGCAGATTGTGCCGCTGAAGCGCGAAGGCGCGTTCGTGCATCCTGGTTTGATTGACGTGAGCGGCGTTGAAACGCCTGACGAGGAATTGTTCGGGCCGCTGCTGCAGGTGCGTCGCGCACGTGATTTCGATGAAGCGCTCGATCTCGCCAACGACACGCGCTTCGGTTTGGCCGGCGGCTTGATCAGCGACGATCCCGCGCTCTGGGCGCGCGTGCGCCAGGAGATGCGGGCAGGCGTGTTGAATTGGAATCGCCCGACGACGGGCGCATCCGGCGCCATGCCGTTTGGCGGGCCGGGGCTTTCCGGGTCGCTGCGGCCGAGCGCGTATTATGCCGCGGACTACGTCGCGTATCCTGTCGCCACGCAGCTCGCGGAGAAAGCCGCGCCGATCCCCGCGCCCGGCCTGCCATCATGAGCGCCGTTGAGGTCAATTTCGACGGCCTCGTTGGCCCCACGCACAATTACGCCGGCCTGTCCGAAGGCAATCTCGCCTCCGCCCGCAATCGCGACACCGTTTCGCGTCCGCGTGACGCGGCGTTGCAGGGGCTCGCGAAAGCCAAGCGCCTCGCCGCGCTTGGGCTTCATCAAGGCGTGTTGCCGCCGCAGGAGCGGCCAAATATTTCTTGGCTGCGGACGCTCGGCTTCACCGGCTCGGACCGGGACGTGTGGCGCAAGGTTTGGGAAGAAGCGCCGCTGATTGCGCGCGCGGCTGCCGCGTCGTCCTCGATGTGGGCCGCGAACGCGGCGACGATCTCGCCGAGCGCCGATTGCGCCGATGGGCGCTTGCACGCCTCCGTCGCCAATCTGCAGACGATGCTGCATCGCTCGATCGAAGCGCCGCAGACGGAGCGGGCGTTGCGCAAGCTCTTCGCCAACGATGCGCGCTTCGAGGTTCACGCCGCGCTTGAGCCACATGATGCTCTCTCGGATGAAGGCGCGGCGAACCACTCGCGCATGTGTGAGTCCGTGGGCGATCCCGGTGTCGAGGTGTTCATCTATGGCCGCCGTGGCGGCGAGGCGCGGCCCGGCTTCCCGGCGCGCCAATCGCTTGAGGCGTCGCAAGCAATTGCACGGAGACATGGCCTCAAAGCCGAGCGCACCGTGTTTGGCCTCCAGGCTAAGAAGGCGATCGACGCGGGCGCGTTCCACAACGACGTCGTCGCCGTGGCGCATGAGCGCGTGCTGTTTCACCACGAGCACGCATTCGAGGACAAAGCCGCTTTGTTCGCGGACATCCGCGCCAAGGCGAAAGGGCTGTTCGAGCCCGTGTTCATCGAAGTCCCCGACGCGCGGGTTTCGCTTTCGGACGCGATCACGTCGTACCTCTTCAACTCGCAGCTCCTCCGCCTGCCGGGCGACAGCACGCTGACTTTGGTCACCCCCACCGAAACGCGCGAGAATAACAAGACGGCGTCCTTCGTCGCCGAGATGATCGCCGCGCCGAACGCGCCGATTGGGCGCGTCGAGTACGTCGAGGTACGTGAAAGCATGCGCAATGGCGGCGGGCCTGCGTGCTTACGTCTGCGCGTGGTGATGACGGACGAAGAGCGCGCGGCCGCGAGCCAGGGCTTCTTCCTGACGGACGATCTCGCCGCCAAACTCGAAGCCTGGATCGTTGCGCACTATCGCGAGGAAATCGCGCCCGCCGATCTCGCCGATCTTACTCTCATCGACGAGACGCAGCGGGCGCTCGATGCGCTGACGCGCATCTTGCCTCTGGGATCAGATTTTTACGATTTCCAGCGCGCTTAGTTCAGCGCCTCAGGACGCAGCTTGTAGTCGCCGGCATCGGTCTGATCGAACATCACCGCGATCTCCGGGTGATCCACCGGCTCGCCGGTTTCGTCGGCAAGCAAGTTTTGTTCGGACACGTAGGCCACGTAATGGCTATCCGAATTTTCGGCCAGCAAATGGTAGAAAGGCTGGTCACGACGCGGACGGATCGCTTCCGGAATGGCTTCCATCCATTCCTCGGAGTTCGAGAATTCCGGATCGACGTCGAACACGACGCCCCGGAACGGGAACATCTTGTGGCGAACCACCTGACCAATGGAGAATTTAGCTTGTTGCATCTTCTCCTCCTTTCGCACCTCCAACAAATCTCTCGCCCTCGTAACGTAGGAACGCCCGAGAGAGCCGGCAAGCTCCCCGCCCCAAACGCGCGAATGTGTGACCGCTCCGGCGCACAAAACCGGGTCAATGACGCAAATCACGGCAAAACAGAGCTTTTGCGGCGGCGCGAACCCGGTAGCATGTGGCCAAATTGGAACATGCGGGCGGCGCGCCGTTCGCCAGGACGTTTAATATGGTCAGTGATGGGCGGGCCGGCACGCCGCGCGGAAGCGGCGCCGGGACCGGCCTGCGATCGCGCACGGCGCCCGTGTTCGCCGCGCTCGATCTGGGCACCAACAATTGTCGCTTGCTGATGGCGGCGGCGGACGAGGCGGGCGGCTATCGCGTGGTCGATGGCTTCTCGCGCATCGTGCGCTTAGGCGAAGGCTTGAAGCACACCGGCCGCCTCGCTGACGCAGCGATGGCGCGTGCGTATCAGGCGTTGGCCGCATGCGCGGAACGCATCAGCGCGCGCCGTCCGCTGGCGATCGGCTGCATCGCGACGCAAGCGTGCCGCGTCGCCACCAATGGTCAGCGTTTTCTCGATCGCGTGGAGAAAGATCTCGGCCTCAAGTTCGATGTGATCTCGTCGGAGCAGGAGGCGCAGCTCGCCGTGCTTGGATGCGCGAACTTGCTCGATCCGCATGCTGAGGTTGCGCTGATCGTCGATGTCGGCGGTGGCTCGACGGAGCTTTCCTGGGTGTCGCCGCGCGCCGTGCACGAAAGCGTCGCCCGCGGCGAGGTGAACCCGCCGGTGATCGCCTGGGGCTCGGCGCAGCTCGGCGTGGTGACGTTGGCGGATGAGGATAGTGAGCCGGAGACGGATAAGCGCGAATGGTATGATGCGATGGTGACACGCATCGCCGAAGCCATCGCCGCCATCCCGACGCCGCCCGAGGTACGCGAGGCATTTGCGGCAGGCCGCGCGCATATCGTCGGCACGTCGGGCACGGTGACGAGCCTAGCCGGCGTGCATTTGGGGCTCACGCGCTATCAGCGCGCACGCGTTGATGGCTTGTGGCTCGGCGTCGAGCAATGTCGCGCGACCATTTCGCAGCTTCTCGACGGCGGCATGGAAGCGCGCGCGGAGAACCCGTGCATCGGCAAGGATCGCGCCGATCTCGTCATTCCGGGTGGCGCCATTCTGGAAGCGGTGTTCAACACCTGGCCAACGCAGCGCATCCGCGTCGCAGATCGTGGCTTACGTGAAGGTGTGCTGATGCGGCTGATCTCACACTGGCGGGCGCGGCCATGAGCGATGAGGAAGAAAAGCGCCGTTGGCGAGGCGCGGGCAAGGAAGCCGAAGGCGGCGCCCGCAAGCTCGCGCAGCGCGTGCTCAAGCGGAACATTCCGAAAGAGAGTTCGCGCAAATGGATCGAGCGCCAGCTTAACGATCCATACGTGCAGCGCGCGCGCGCCGAGGGCTACCGCGCACGCGCCGCCTACAAGCTGATCGAGCTCGACGACAAATTCCATTTTCTGAAGCGCGGCGCCCGCATCATCGATCTGGGCGCGGCGCCCGGCGGCTGGGCGCAAGTCGCGGTGAAGCGCGGCGCGGGCGCTATTGTTGGCATCGACTTGCTGCCGATCGATCCGCTGCCCGGCGTGACGTTCCTGGAAATGGATTTCCTCGATCCGCAAGCCCCTGCGGCGCTCAACGCCGCGCTCGGTGGCGTTGCTGACATCGTGCTCTCCGACATGGCCGCCAACACCACCGGCCACCATCGCACCGACCAAATCCGCACCGGCGCACTCGCCGAAGCCGCCGCCGATTTCGCCATCGAGCACGTGGCGAAGGGCGGTACGTTTGTGACGAAAGCGTTTCAGGGCGGTCTCGATAGCGCGGTGCTTTCGCGGCTGAAACAGGCGTTCACCAGCGTCCGCCATGCAAAACCGGCGGCAAGCCGTGCGGAAAGCGCGGAGATTTATGTCGTGGCGATGGGCCGGAAGCCGCGCGACTGACTGGACAAGCTGCCCTCGAATCTCTACCAGCCGTCCATGGAAATCCGTGAAGCTTTGACCTTTGATGACGTGCTCCTTGAACCGGGCGCGTCTGAAGTGCTGCCTGCCGACGCCGATACGCGCACACGCCTGACGCGCGGCCTCAGCCTCAACATTCCCCTCATCTCCGCGGCGATGGACACCGTCACCGAAGCGCGGCTCGCCATCGCCATGGCGCAGGCCGGGGGCCTCGGCGTCATCCATCGCAACATGACGCCCGAGGAGCAGGCCGATCAGGTGAAGATGGTCAAGAAGTTCGAGAGCGGCATGGTGATCGATCCGATCACGATCCATCCGGACCAAACCGTCGGCGAGATCATCCTGATCAAGGAAGCGCGCAAGATTTCCGGCTTCCCGGTGGTCGATCGTCAATCCCGCAAGCTCGTCGGCATCCTCACCAATCGCGACATGCGCTTCGCCGATATGAACGAGCGCGTCGCCGATCTGATGACGAAGGACAACCTCGTCACCGTGCGCGAAGGCGTGAACGAGGGCGACGCCAAGCGCCTGCTGCACAAGCATCGCATCGAGCGCGTGATCGTCATTGACGATGGCGGCCGTGTCGCTGGCCTCGTGACGGTGAAGGATTTCGAAAAAGCGCAAGCGTTTCCGAACCGCGCCAAGGATGAGCGCGGGCGTTTGCTCGTCGGCGCGGCGTCGACGATCGGCGACGCGGGCTATGAGCGCTCGCTGGCTTTGATCGAAGCGGGCGTCGATGTCGTCGTGATCGACACCGCGCACGGCCATTCGCAAGGCGTGCTGCAAGCGGTGGAGCGCATCAAGCGCGCCTCGAACCAAACGCAAATCATCGCCGGCAATGTCGCCACCGCTGACGGCGCGAAAGCTCTGATCGATGCAGGCGCGGATGGCGTGAAAGTCGGCATCGGCCCAGGCTCGATCTGCACCACGCGGATCGTCGCCGGCGTTGGCGTGCCGCAGCTTACGGCGGTGATCGACGCCGCGAACGCCGCGCGCAAAGCCAATGTGCCGGTGATCGCCGATGGCGGCATCAAGTTCTCGGGCGATCTCGCGAAGGCGCTCGCGGGCGGCGCCGAAGCGGCGATGATCGGCTCGCTGCTCGCGGGCAGCGAGGAAGCGCCTGGCGAAATCGTGCTCTACCAGGGCCGTTCGTACAAAGCTTATCGCGGCATGGGCTCGCTCGGCGCCATGGCGCGCGGCTCGGCCGATCGCTATTTCCAGAAGGAAGTCACCGATCAGATGAAGCTGGTGCCGGAAGGCATTGAAGGCCGCGTGCCGTTCAAGGGGCCGGTCGCGAACATCCTGCACCAGCTCGTCGGCGGCCTGCGCGCGGCGATGGGGTATGTCGGCGCCAAGAACATGACTGAGCTGCGCGAGAAGGCGCGGTTCGTGAAAATTTCCTCCGCGGGCCTCCGTGAGAGCCACGTCCACGACGTGTCGATCACACGCGAAGCGCCGAATTATCCGCTCGGCTCGTGAGCATCCGCCCGCTCGCGCGCGCGGATTATGATTGGGTGCTGCGGCTGAGCGCCGAGAACGAGGTCGAGACCTCGCATCTCGAAGAGGCGTCGCTCGACGCGCTTGTGCGTGAGTCTTGTTACGCGCGTGTATTTGAGCGCGACGCCTATCTGATCTGCTTTGCGCCGGGCGCGGCGTACGAGAGCCCGAACTATCGCTGGTTCTGCGAACGCTATCCGGCCTTCGTGTACGTGGATCGTATCGTGGTTTCGTCCGCGGCGCGCGGCAAAGGCGTGGCGCGGGCGCTGTATGAGGATCTGTTCGCCTACGCCAAACACGCTGGCGCACCGCGTATCGTCTGCGAGGTGAACTCCGATCCACCGAACCCAGGCTCGGACGCATTCCACGCACGGATGAATTTCGTTGAGGTTGGCCGCGCGCGCCTCGAAAACGGCAAGAGCGTGCGCTACCTGTCACGCGATATTTGAGGGGCATCCCATGAGACCGGGCGCACGCGCCGCCGCCGCCATCGAAATTCTGATAGATCTCGAAGCCCGTCGCCGCCCCGCCGCGGACGCCGTGCGCGACTGGATGCTGTCGCACCGCTTCGCCGGCTCCAAGGACCGCGCCGAGATCGGCGACATCGTTTTCGGCGCGCTACGCTGGAAGCAATCGAGTGCGCATCGCTTCGGCGACGACACGCCGCGCGCATGGGTGTGGGGCGCGCAGCGTTGGGGCTTTGGCGCGAGCGCAGAAGCTATCGCGCAAGCGTGCGTCGATGATCCGCACGCGCCGCCGCCGCCAAGCGAAGCTGAGATGGCGGTGCTCACCAGCGCCACGCTCGATGGCGCGCCGGCTTGGGTGCGCGGGGATTATCCCGAATGGCTCGACGCCAGTTTCACGCGCATTTTCGGCGACAACCGCGCTGACGAAGGCGCAGCGCTCGCGGCGCCGGCGCCTCTGGATCTCCGCGCCAACACGCTGAAGACGACGCGTGAGAAACTTATCGCCGCGCTTGGCGAAAGCCCGCGCTTGAAGGAGCCGCCATCGCCAACGCCATACGCGCCCGAAGGCGTGCGCATTCCGTGGGCGCAAGGGCGCACGTTTCCGTGGGCGAGCGAGCAGAGCTTCATCAAAGGCTGGTTCGAGGTGCAGGACGAAGGCAGCCAACTGGCGGCGCTGATGTCTGGCGCCGCGCCTGGGATGCAGATCGCCGACGTCTGCGCTGGCGGCGGTGGCAAGACACTCGCGCTCGCGGCGCTCAGCGGCGGCAAGGGACAGGTGTACGCGTTCGACGTCGATGGCCGCCGGCTCGCGCCGGTGAAGGAGCGCATCGACCGCGCAGACGCGCACAATGTGCAAATCCGCGCGCCGTCGCGCACGCGCGACGTGCTCGCTGATCTCCATGGCAAGATGGATCTCGTGTTCGTCGATGCGCCTTGCACCGGTTCCGGCACTTGGCGCCGCAATCCGGATTCGAAATGGCGCTTGCGCCCGAATGCGTTGGAGAAGCGGCTGCAGGAGCAACGTGAAGCATTGGCGCTCGCCGCGCCTCTGGTGAAGCCGGGCGGCAAGCTTTGCTATGTGACGTGCTCGGTGCTGCCGGAAGAGAACGAGGATCAGGTCGCGGCGTTCGTCGCGGCCAACAATGCGTTCACACCGGCGCCGCTTGCGTTCAACGCGCCGGGGCACGCGCGCGGGCAAGCGATCCAGATGACTCCGCTCGTCACGGGCTGCGATGGATTTTTCGTGAGCGTGCTTGCGCGCGCTGCCTAGGCTTTCACGTCGACCGTGCGGCCGCGGCGATCGAGCTGCGCTTGCTGATACTCGGCTTTGTCTTCGGCCATGCGCTTGTCGCGCGCGGTGCCGCCTTGGCGGCGTTCGTTCTGGCGCATGCGCTCCGCCAGCGCCGCGGGATCGACCCGCATCGTCTCTTGCACCATTTCGCGATGCGTCATCGCGCCGCCGAAATCGACCGGAGCCCTGGTCGATTCCGGCTTGTCCGCACGCGGAAGCGGCGGCGCAGGCGCGATGGGTGCAATACCCGACATGGCGGCCATCATGCCGCATCGTCGTTAGGGGTTCGTTCATGTGTGTTGCTAATTTCCTGCTAACCACACATGCGCCGGACGCCACATGAAGCCGCTTGAAATCGCCATTGCCGGCTGCGGCGTCGCCGGGCTCGCGTGCGCGAGCTTGCTGCGCAAGCAGGGCGCGCGCGTTGTGGTGTTCGATCGTCTGGATACGCCGCAGCCTCTGGGATCGGGTTTGATCCTTCAACCGGTTGGCTTGCGCGTGCTGCAAGAGATCGGCGTGCGTAGCGAGATCGAGCAACTCGGTGCGCCGATCGCACGGCTCTATGGCCAGAGCGTGCCGAGCCAGAGCGTTGTGCTCGATGTGCGCTATCGCGATCTCGGGCCGAACGCGGAGAATGGTCTTTCCGTGCATCGTGGCGCGCTTTTTCATGTGCTCTACGAAGCAGCGCGTGCGGCGGGCGTGGCGCTTGAGCAGAAGCGCGAAATCGTCAGCGCAAGCGATGGGCGCTTGCAGTTCGCGGACGGCACGCAGAGCGCGCGTTTCGATCTGGTGATCGACGCGCTCGGCGTGCGCTCGCCGCTCTCGCGGCCGCCCGAAGCGCCGCTGCCGTTCGGCGCCTTGTGGGCAAGCCTCGATTGGGCCGGCACGTTCGCGACCGATGCGTTGGAGCAGCGCTACGAAGCGGCGCGCAAGATGGCGGGCGTGCTGCCGATCGGGCGCTTGCCGGGCGCGCCGCAAAACCAAGCCGCGTTCTTCTGGAGCTTGAAGCACACGCACGTCGTTCGCTGGCGCGAGACGCCGCTTGAGGCGTGGAAGGACGAGGTGCGCGCGCTGTGGCCTGAAACGTCGCCGTTGCTCGATCAGATCCAAGCGCGCGAGCAGCTCGTGTTCGCATCCTACGCGCACCGCACGCTTGCCTCCCCCATCGCGCACCGCTTCGCGCATGTCGGCGATAGCTGGCATTGCGCGAGCCCGCAGCTTGGGCAGGGCGCCAACATGGCGTTGCTCGACGCCCTCGCGCTCGCCCGCGCCCTCGCATCGCAAGACGATCTCGACATCGCGCTCGGCGAGTATGAGCGGCTGCGGCTCTGGCACATTCGCTTGTATCAGGCGGTGTCGTGGCTCTTCACGCCGGCTTATCAGTCCGACAGCGCCGCGATCGCCTGGGTGCGCGACACGATCGTCTCACCGTTGTCGCGCGTGCCGCCGGGGCCGCGTGTGTTGGCGGCGCTTGTGGCTGGAGCTTGGGGTGCGCCGTTGGGGGCGATGGGCCTGCGCGATTCACAAGCGCCGACGCCCGCGCGGAGCGTGGCTCCGGGCGGTGCTTGAAGATTTGGAGCGCGGGCCTTCAGGCCCGCAGTGCGCGCCTGAAGGCGCGCGGTCCAACCTACGAAGAATCGAGCGCGACTTCGCACAATGCGAGCGGCGCGCTGAGTGCACCGACGACAAACGCCGGCGCGTATACGCGCACGACCTTCGTAAAGTTACGCTCAACACGCGCCGCGATGGCGCGCGTGTATTTCTCGGGATGGTGCAGAGCGTCGCTCAGCTTGGCGATGCGGGCGAGCAGGTTTGGCGCGCGGAATTGTTTGCGCAGCGCAGCGCCAATGCGCGCGCGGCGGCTGACGCGTCGGCGCGCGTTCGGGCCGTAGGCCCGCGGCGCGCGATTGATGGTCTTCACCAAAGGCAGAGCGCGGAACACCAGCAGGCTGAGCACGAAACGCGTGACGAGCTTCATGCGATAACGCTGCGCTTCGAAGGTTCGCGACTTGCGGAAGCCGCAGCTGAGCCCCGCCAGCACCGCGCCGGCCCACAAAAGCCAAAGCGTCGCCCAGGTGACGATGCGGGCGACGCGGTGATCCAACAAAGGTGGGGCGATGGGCCGTTTCATGTTCACGCGCAGTGTAAGGGCGCGTGAGGTCGGTCGGATTGTTTTGCGCGGGGTGGTTTGGATTCAACGCGTTGCGGAGAAATTGGGGGGATTGGCGCGGGCTTATCCTCGGGTGCGGGCGGTGAGGAGCTTCGCGCCGTCATTCCGGGATCGCGAAGCGATACCCGGAATCCAGGGGCAAACACGCAGGATGTGGCCCCTGGATTCCGGATCGCGCTCCGCGCGTCCGGAATGACGAAACCTTATGGCGCGCGTGCAATGCGCGGCGGTCGTGTTGGGGATTCGCGCACGGCTGGCTCTCGAATGGAGTCAGCGGAGATGGGCGCTTTGGGCCATGCGTCCATGATCAACGAGAACGCGCTTGTCAGCACTGTGAGCCACGCGGTCATTTTCAGTTCACGGTCAGGATGGCGCGTCAGCACGAACCAAGGCTCGTGCGAGAATTCGAGCTTTACAAAGTAACTTCCGACGACGTTTGGGCGCCGTTGCGCCACCCCACTTTGGAGCCACTTCTGGATTGCGTTTCCTGTCCTTGATTGAGCAACGCGGCTTGCCGCGTCCTCCAGGAACTGTCGCCGATTGTCCTGCACCGTCTCGTGCTCGTCGGAGTGCAGGGAGATCAAGAGCGCGTCGTCATCTTCGCGCCAGTTCTCGATGATCTTGTGAAGCGTTGCATAGTCACGCGCTCGATCCGGCGTGGCTGGCATCTCCTTCGGAGGCTCCACGAATTCAATAGGCGGAAAGCACACATCCGCCGTTGCGACGTCGGGGATCTCTTGGCCGTAAATGGTACTCCGCGTTGTCGCCAACCGTGTGGGTGAAACGGCGATGCGCGCGTGTTCGATGGTGTGAATCAGCTGCTTGCACCGCTTCTGCTGCGCATCGAGGTAGCCGTAGTAGATTTTGATCGTTGCGCGGACGCCGTCCATGTTCATCGGCATCAGCAAGCGTGGAAGCACGATCGTTGAGCGATCGAGCTTTTGCGCAGTGTGCGGACGAATTCCGATCGGACCGAGTTGGCTGTTCTGTTTGTCTCCGCTGTAGACCGACGCAATCACGCGGATCGTGAAATACACAATGATCGCTAGACCGATCGCTCGCGCCCACGGGTTGCTTAGAGTTGTGAGCGTCCATTCGACGTGAGGCGAGGCGACCGTTACAAGGTTCGCCCATTGTTGCTGCGTTGCCTCCCAGAGGGCCTGCGCTTGCGTGCGCGCACTCGAAGCCAACCCCGCCCAATCCATCCCCGCCTCCCCGCGCTATGGTTAACGAACCTTAACGTCTGGGGATAAGTCCGCAACCGGAACGGGAGAGGTCAGGCTTTGGCGGGCGCGTGCTTCCGGTCCAGCCGCGCCCAAATGCGGTCGTGGAGCACAAAAGCGAAGGTCTGGACCAATGGTTCGATCAGCCCGACGGCCAAAGCAGCGGCCCAGTCGCGGGTGAGCGCGTAGGTGACGCCGATGGCGACCACGAAGTGCATCAGCGAATAGGAGCCGGTCTTGAGGGCGAGGCGCATGGGGTCCGTGTTGCGAATTACTCGCAACAACTAAGCGCGGGCGCGGCGCCGTTCAAGGGCCGGCTGGGCGTGGGCGGTGAAAAATGCAGCGCCGCTGCAACGCTGCGCGCCCCGCGCGCCGGCTCGCGTTGACGCCGCGCGCGAAGCACTACATTTCGGCCCATGGCTCAGCACAACGCTCCTGCGCGCGGCGAAAGCGCACCCGATCCGGCTTCGGGTCACGACCACGTTCTCATCATCGATTTCGGCTCGCAGGTGACGCAGCTGATCGCCCGCCGCGTGCGCGAGAACGGCGTCTATTGCGAGATCCATCCGTACAACAAGGTCGATGAAAAGCTGCTCGCGAGCTACGCGCCGAAGGCGATCATTTTCTCCGGCGGGCCGGCGAGCGTGCTCGATGATCCAAGCCCGCGCGCGCCGGAAGCGGCGTTCAAGCTCGGCGTGCCGATCCTGGCGATCTGCTACGGGCAGCAGACGATGTCGGTGCAGCTGGGCGGCGTCGTTGAAGGCGGCCATGCGCGCGAGTTCGGACGTGCGGATGTCGAGATCAAGAAAGCTTCGCCGCTGTTCGAAGGCTTGTGGGAGGTCGGCGCGCGCTATCCGGTGTGGATGAGCCACGGCGACCGCGTGACGAAACTCGCACCGGGTTTTGAAGTGATCGCCACCAGCGAGAACGCGCCGTTCGCGATCGCGGTGGATGAGAAGCGCCGCTTCTACACGACGATGTTCCACCCCGAGGTCGTGCACACGCCGGACGGTGGAAAGTTGCTGCGCAATTTCACGCATCGCATCGCCGGCTGCCGTGGCGATTGGACGATGGCGGCGTTCAAGGACGAAGCGATCGCGCGCATCCGCGCGCAGGTCGGCGACGGCACGGTGATTTGCGGGCTCTCGGGCGGCGTGGATTCCAGCGTCGCCGCGGTGCTGATCCACGAAGCGATCGGCGACAAGCTGCATTGTGTGTTCGTGGATCACGGCCTGATGCGCGCGGGCGAGGCCGAGCAAGTCGTCTCGCTGTTCCGCGACCACTACAACCTTCCGCTGATCCATGCGGATGAGAGCGATCGCTTCCTCTCCGCGCTTGATGGCGTCGATGATCCCGAGGTGAAGCGCAAAACGATCGGCAAGCTCTTCATCGATGTGTTCGAGGAGAAGGCGAAATCGATCGGCGGCGCGGAATTTCTCGCGCAAGGCACGCTCTATCCGGACGTGATCGAAAGCGTGAGCGCGATCGGCGGGCCGTCGGTGACGATCAAATCGCACCACAATGTCGGCGGTTTGCCTGAGCGGATGAACATGAAGCTCGTCGAGCCGCTGCGCGAGCTGTTCAAGGACGAGGTGCGCGCGCTTGGGCGTGAACTCGGCCTGCCGGACAGCTTCATCGGCCGCCACCCCTTCCCGGGGCCGGGGCTCGCGATCCGCGTGCCGGGCAAGATCACGCGCGAAAAGCTCGACATTCTGCGCGCCGCCGACGTGATCTATCTCGACGAAATCCGTAAAGCCGGGCTCTACGATAAAATCTGGCAAGCCTTCGCGGTGTTGCTGCCGGTGCGCACGGTGGGCGTGATGGGCGATGGGCGCACGTACGAATATGTCTGCGCGCTCCGCGCCGTGACGAGCTCCGACGGCATGACCGCGGACTTTTTCCCATATTCGATGGATTTCCTCGGCCGCACCGCCACGCGCATCATCAACGAAGTGCGCGGCGTGAACCGCGTTGTGTACGACGTGACGTCAAAGCCGCCGGGCACGATTGAGTGGGAGTGACGGAGTCTATCGAGTGCAATCGGTCAGAGGCGAATGCATTCGAGGACGAGCGCTTCGTGGCGACGGTAGTTTCGACGGTGTTTTGGCGCGCTTGAGCATTGAGAAAAGTCGACGAGAAATTGTGCGAGCGCCTCGCTGCGTGATTGCGATGCAAGTTCGTATGTTGCCTACCGCTGCGGGGCATTTTCAGTCAGGCGCGCGGTAAGCGCGCGGCTCCGTCGGCGACCACCACCGCGAACGGTATATGGTCCAGAAATCTTTTGAAGCGATCGCTCTCCAGGGCGTCGGCCAATTGCGGTGTTTCCAGCAATTGTTGCGGCTCGGGTGACGCGATTGGCTCGGTTTTGCCAGGTTGGGACATCCAAACCCTCAAACAGGCGCAGACGTCCTATGCACAGGCAGCGAAGCACTGACGGGAGCAGCACTAGGTGCGTAGCCAATTGGTCAGAGCCTCTATCGCGATCAGCGCCCACGCAAATGCGACGACGCAGAGCGCCAAAACATCCACCGGAGCCTTGTTCGTCATTGGAACCTCCGCGTGCCTTTCGAAGAAAAGCGGCCCTCCATGTTGGAATGAAGGGCCGTTTCTCGCACTGAAATTGAGGCGTCAGCGGGGGGGCGGAAGGCCTCAGGTCCAGTAGAGTGCGAACAATGCAAGGGCCAACTAGAAAAGTCGGTGCGCGAGCGAACACGTTCAACCGCAAAAATCAGCCCGCTATTTTAGGATATGACGCGCGTTCAAGCTCCGAACGGACTGGCTTTGAACACTTGCCGAGCGACATCCCAAACCTCGATGCCAAACTCGGAGGTGATGAAGTCATCAGCGATTTCACGCGCGTCGGCGTCGTCAGCACACACGACGAAGCGATCACTGATGATCACGCCTGCACCGTCGATTGAAAAGAACCTGTAAGATTGCACGAATTCGCTCCGGCTGATCGCGCGGCATCCATGATGGACATCGCTTGCGACGTGGGCCGGATGGCGAACCAACCGGCCCACGCGAGCGAGACCTAGTTGCCGCTATTCAAAATAACTTGAGCGATCAGTCCGCTGGCGATAGCGGCGAGCAAGAAATCACCGCTGTCGTTGCGCACCCAATGGTAACCGCGAGGCGGCTGACGCAGGTTGCGGTTGGCTCGGTAGTCCACTTCCGAATATCGGCCGTTGTAATAGCCAAGGCGCTGCCCTTCTTGCCAAGGTTGATAGCCGTAGATCACTTGACCGCGTTGATAGCGTCCAGCGGGTGGCGGGCCATAGGTCCACTGATTGTTGCGATAGTAGCCGTTGTGGCGCCTGTCGTCCCAGTTCGCGTCCGCTCTATCGTCACGCCAGTTCTGCCTGCGGTCGCGCGGTTCGCGGCCACTGATCGCGATCTGCATGATCCGGCCACTGCGATTGACGAGGAGATAGTCGCCGCGTTCATCGCGAACCCAACGCAAGCCGCGCGCGGGGCGTCGCAATTGTTGCGCGCGATAATCGACTGTCTGATAGCGATTGGCGTAATAGCCGAGGTTCTGGCCTACTACCCAGGGGCGATAGCCAAGCGAAAAGCCGGCCCGACCGTAGCGGT
Organism: uncultured Terricaulis sp.; assembly: GCA_964653495.1. Taxonomy (GTDB): domain Bacteria; phylum Pseudomonadota; class Alphaproteobacteria; order Caulobacterales; family Aquidulcibacteraceae; genus Vitreimonas. The sequence continues at coordinate 19,230 of CAZZFE010000013.1, forward strand.
CTGCAGACGGTTGGCCATACGTCCAACGATCGTTTTCGTAATAGCCATTGTGTCTGGCTTCGTCCCAACGGGTATCGCGTCTGTCGTCGCGCCAATTTTCCCGACGGTCGCGCGCATCATCGCCGCGCCGGCTCTCGTCGCCGCGTCGATCGTTGTCATAAGCACGGCGATCATCGTCGTTGCGATCGTCTACGCGTTGGCCTTGTTCGTAACGCGAGTTCGGGCCGCCTTGGGCGGATGCGGGCGTCACCAGCATTGGGCCAATGAGCGCGGTAGCCGCGACCGCGGCGAGGAGGTACTTCTTCATTTGGGATTCTTTCTAGAGTATGGTCAACGCGGCGCGGATCAGTTTTGATCCGTCACGCGCGCGCCTTGCCGTCGATCGACGCAGTGCGCAGATCAAAGTCGAAGCGGCGCCGAAAGCGTGAAGCGTGAACCCACGCCTGCTTCCACTTTCAGCACGCCGCCGAGTTTGCAAGTCAACATCCGCACAAGCGACATGCCGTAGCCTTTACCGTCTTGGTACGTCGGCGGCAGGCCAATTCCATTGTCGGTCACGCTCACGCGCAGTTCGACGCCGATTTGAGACACTTCAACGACCACTTCGCCGCTGCGCTCCTCGGGGAACGCATGCCGGAGCGCGTTGAGCACCAGTTCGTTGATTAGGAGCACCACCGGTTGCGCGACCTCCATCGACGTTATCACCGGCGCCACGTTGGCGATGATCTTAACACTACGCTCGAGCCCGCTCAGCTCGTTCAGCGAGCTGCACATCGCCTCAACGGTTCGGCCAAGATTCATCTCGCCAGTGCTTTGGCTAAGTTGAAGTGCATCATGAATGCGGGCGATGGCGTTGATGCGGGCGGCGGCGGTTTGCAGCGCCGCGCGCGCTACGGAACTGGTCTCGCGTCTGGCCTGTAGGCCAAGGCCACTGGCGACTATTTGCAGGCTGTTCTTGATCCGGTGATCGGCTTCGCGGAGCGTCAAAGCGTGACGGTCGACGATGTCTTTGCTGAGTGCGCAAAGACGGCGAAGCCTCGCGTTCTCCAAAACCAGTGGGCTCAGCGCCTGGCGATGGCGCGGCGCTGCGTTTCGTCTCGCTTCTCTTATTTGCATGACTTCGCCCTTACTCCCGAGCAGGAGTATGGGGGAACCAGGCTCGAGAATCGGTGCGCAATCGCACTCATTGCTGTACTCAAACGCGCGGCGACGCCTCCGGGCGGTGATCGCCAAACAAGGCGCGATACTCGCTCGCAACTGCCTCGTAGCACTCGCATGCGGCGTTCTCGAGCCCAACGCGGTCCAGTATAGTGATGCGGCCGTGCTGATAGCGAATAACGCCTGCTTTCTGGAGCGTGCTCGCGGCGATGCTGACTGTGGAGCGGCGCACACCCAGCATGACTGCGATCAAATCCTGCGTGAGGGACAATTCCGGGACCCCGCTGCGATCATGCGCCGCGAGCAGCCAGCGGGCGAGGCGCTGGCCGAGCTCGTGGTGGGCGTTGCAGGCGGCGGTTTGAGCCACTTGAACGTGAAATACGTGGGAGTAGCGCAGCAGCAGGTCGCGCAAGTGCGGCGCTTTGGCGACAACGCTCAGGAGATCTTTTGCGCTTATCCTGTAGGCGCCGCCGCCGGTCTGGCACATCGTCTCGCTGTAAGAATTCTTGGCGCCCAGCACCACCGATACGCCCGCGGCGCCTTCGGCGCCGATCAAGCCGATCTCCAGCGGTTGTCCTTCGGAGAGCATGGTCAGCGCTGAAATGAAGCCGGTTTCAACGAAGTAGACGTAAGTGATCGGTTCTCCAGCGCGGTGGAGGCTCTGTCCAAGCTCGTGATCGACGTGCGTAAGATGACTCGCCAACAACGCGAACTCCTCGGCAGGCATCGCCAAGAGAATTCGATTGCGAACGGCGGCTTGTATTCGGTGGGACACGTGCTTGCTCCGCAGGGAGCACAACACTCTCAGTCGGCCCAGCGCAAAAACGCGTAAGGCCGATAGTATCTATAATGCACGAGATCGCCTTTCGGCGCCAGGAAAAGCGCATTTTGGCGCTGTTGCTGAGAAAATCGCAAAGAAAGCTGCCTCATGTGTGCGGTATCGCACACGAAAAGCATGCTGCGGGTGCTTTGTTGTTGTGGCGCTTGAACGCTTCCCGCCGAATTGTTCAAGCGCAGCAAGGGCGGTCCATTTTCACCCCCCTCGCGGCCGCCCTTGCCGCCTGCCTTCGAGAAAGCCTGAAAAAAATGACAGAGATACCAACGCTCGACGTCGCACGCGCCGACGATGTGGCGCCGCCCACGCGTGAGCCGAGCAGCTGGTTTATTCCACCGGTTGTCATTCCAGCGATTGGTGTGGTGCTGATCTTGGCGATGGCGACCTCAAGAGCGCTGGCGTTCTGACTTCAACGACATTGGTCGCGCCGACTTTGCGCGTGGCTTCCGATTGCGCGCCGCGCTCATTTCGTCGGACGACGTAACGCCAGTAGACGCGTCGCAGCTGCTGTTGGCGCCAGCGCTTTGCGCAGCCTTGCCGGAAGTTTGAACGGTGCGAGCGGTATGGCCGACTATGTCTTTGTGTATTTTAGAAGAGGATCGCACGTGGCCAGTACGCCCTGGAGTGGCGATCTTGAGGCTGCGAAGAGTCGCGCGCGAGATGGCCTGCTTCGGCGCGGCGCGGACGAGTTTCAGATAAGAACTGACACCTTGGATGGCGCGCTCGTCTGGCGGGAGCAACGGTGAAGGCGCTATCTTGGGGCGTTCGAATGTCGGACGCCCGGCATGTCAGATGGATGTGCCGGAGTTCTGGAGTTTCGCTCATGGTTTCCGCCGGCGCCGCTCGACGCTTCGGTCTCACAATCTCAGAAGGTCGATAGCAGCCCTTTGGTCAGGACGATGCTCGCGGCAGTTTGCGATGCAAATTTGAATCGTCCTCCGGCCCCAGAGCATGACGCTTCTATCTTGCCCGATGGGTACCTGGTCTCATTTCGGCGAACCGGGTGGTGGTCTTGGAACGGTGAAGTTGCGGCGCGCGCCGGCGCCTTGGCGCGGCCGGCGTCCATCCGATAACCCCAGAGATTCAGAAGTCTCGCGTCCGTTGTGGGACGATGTCGCGCTGATTCCTGCTTTTGGGATGAATCGGGCGCAGGCACGTCGAATTAGCGCTGCATTTTGCGCCGCGTTTGGAGGAAACTGCAATGATAAGCACCGTGCGCCATTAACATTCGGCCAGCCGAATGTAGACAATAGAGCACAGCGGAGAGAAAAATGGCGTTCTTGAATGGAATCCGCCGCTTAGTGTTTTGTCGGCGAAGCTGACGGGTTGGTTCGATTAGATGGCGCGAAAACCCGCATAGAATAAGGGCAAATCGCCTTTTCGGCACGATCGAGTGGGAGTGACGGGGACTATCGACTACAATCGGTTAGAGGCGATTGCTTTCGACGACGCTTGCTTCGTGGCGACAGTAGTTTTGACGGTATACTGCCGCTCTTGAGCGTTTAGGAAGGTTGGGCGAGAGATTGTGCAGCAGCTTGCTGCACAACAAGGGGATCGCGCCGCCGTCAGCTTTGAGGCGACGTCACTGAGACGTCGACATTCAGTCCGATGAAGTCGTCAGGCGCGCCCACGAATGCGCCGGAAATGGGCGAGGTCTGGGTAATGGCGCGCCCCACAGCTATTGGGATGAGGTTGGCGCCGCCAAGCGTTCGATTGGTCGGATCGAAGACGATCCAGCCGGCGCCAGGAAGATAGATTTCCGCCCAAGCGTGCGTAGATCCTGCGCCTCGTGCGGGGGGGAACGCCTGCCCGGAATCGTACATGTAGCCCGATACGATCCGCGCGCCGAATCCAAGCGTGCGCGCGGCCTCAACGAACAGCACCGCGAAGTCGCGGCATGTGCCCCAGCCGCGCGCGAGAGTCTCGAGCGGTCCTTGGGTGCGCTCGTCGTCGCGGCTTTGATAGGAAACCCACCCCGAGATCCCTGTATTAAGGTCCTTCAACAAGGACAACGTGTCGGTTCGGGCGCCGAGTACGAAAGCTTGCGCCCAAGACTTCAAGCGCCCGTCCGTATCGGCGTATTGCGGGCTAAGCAGCGCGCCAAGATCCATGCATTCGTCCGGCGTATAGGCGAAAGGATACTGGTGCGCGGACGTCGCGATAGAAAAAACCGGCCATTCCGGCGCGTACTGCGCGACGACGATAGAGCTGATGATCGTCAGCGTGTCCGCAGGTTCGGCGAACGTGGCGTGCGCCAGTGAATTGCCGAACACGTCGTGCGACCACGTAAGCGTTGCGGAGGGCGTGCATGTAAGTTCGGATGAGACCAGCCGCAGATCGTGGCTGTCCCGTGGACGGAGCATCAGTCGATGCGCGCCGATCATCACGGCGCGTCTATAGCGGTAGGTTGTGGCGTGTCGAACCTGCAAGATGGGCATTGGTCTCTCCTGAGAGACCGTATCCATGCGATCACATCCGCCAAGATGGCTCGGATCGATGATCCCTGCTGAGCTGTAGAGTTGGTGCGTCCGCGTCAGTAATCAAGCGCGGTCGCCATGAATTGTCGGCGCTATGATCGGCGCAGCGGCGTTCTCTTTCGAGTCAAAAGGAACAGCGCCGCCAATCCGCAGACCCCGGAAATGATCGATGCGGCCATAATTCCAAGTTTGGCTGAAACCAAAGCAATCGGGTCGAAAGCCAGTTCGGCGATAAACAGCGCCATCGTGAAGCCGATGCCGGTGAGCAAGCCGCCGGCGGCCAGCACCGGCCATGAAAGGCTAGGTGGTCTCGTAGCCAGTCCTAGCCGCACCGCCAGATAGCTGCACGCCAGCACACCCAGCGGCTTGCCGATCACGAATCCGGCGATCACCGCAGCTGCGATCATGCTGTCGAATTCAGTGGGCGTGATCGGCACGCCGGCATTCGCCAACGCAAAAAGCGGCATGATTGCGAACGCCACCCACGGGTGAAGCATGAGTTCAAGGCGCTCGACCGGCGATAGGGTCTCTCGCGCGGCGACGCCAGCGCGCCGCAAATCTTGGCGCTCACCAGTGTCGCCGCTCCAAGTGTCGCCGACCGGGCGCGCGAGCACGCGGCTAAGAATTGCGCGCAAGCGTGTGTCGCTCACCCAGCCGCGCGCCGGTGTCATCAGGCCAAGCACGACGCCAGCGAGCGTCGCATGAATGCCGGACGCATCGAGCGCCAGCCAGATGGCGCCGCCAGCGAGAAAATAGAGCGCTAGCGAGCGCATGCCGAGCCGCGCCATCAGCGCAACGCTTGCAATGCCCATCCCGGCCAGTGTGAGCGCCCAGCCTTGGATCGTGCCGCCATAGCCGATCGCCACCACCATGATCGCGCCGACATCGTCGAAAATAGCGAGCGAAAGCAGGAAAAGTCTTAAGCTCAGGGGGACACGTGAACCGAGCAAAGCAAGGCATCCGATCACGAAGGCGGTGTCCGTGGCCATCACCACGCCCCAGCCGTGCGCGCCCGTACCGCCGCCGGCGAGGAGCAGATAAAGGCCCGCTGGGGCGGCCATGCCGCCCAGTGCTCCCGCCACCGAAAGCATCGCCAGACGTGGATCGCGCAATTCGCCCAGGACGATCTCGCGCTTCAGTTCCAAAGCGACGACGAAGAAGAAGAACGTCATCAGACCATCATTGATCCAATGCTTGAGAGAACGGACGTAGTCGAACTCACCCGCACTGATCCCGACCGGTGTTTCCCAGAATGCAATGAAGCCGCTGGACCAGGGCGAATTCGACGCAGCGACAGCAAAGATCGCGCAGAGGAGCAGCGCGACGCCAGCGCCAGCCTCGATGCGCAGAAACCGGCCAAACGCCTTCGTAAACCGGTCAATCGGTTCTTTTGGTAGGCGCGCATGGCTCTCGCTCATGGTGGTCTTTCATGAAATGGGAGGAGAGAGCAGCCAGGGACGTTTGACGGCTCGGTGATGGTGCTTTTTGTGCGGGGTGTAGCGTGAATGGCTGGCGCTGGTTCGCGCGTTGCCGAAGAGCAATGATAGACCGAAGTCAGGTAGCGAAGAAGTGACAGCGGCTCGCTTCTACCCCGGACGCGTGAGGCGCGGTGGAAACGCGCCGTGCAGGGGCGCTTGTTCCGGTTTTGCTGAGTCAGCCGACAACATGCGAACAATGATCGTTAGGTGCGCTAACATTCGGCGTGTAGAGTGCTGGCATCGTCAGCCTTGCTAGGCCGCTGGCGGCTGAGAGTTGCGACGTGCTCCCGCCTCAAAAGGAGCACTCAATGACCGGAAACTCTGATCCCGACATTTTGGCTGTGGGCGGCCCAGCGCATGACGTCAGTTCACGCGAAGCCCCTGCGATACATTCCGCTTCAGCAAGCGAGACACAAAGCGGTCTGGAGGAAAATCCCAGCAATGGCGAAGGCTGGTTTATTCCCCCGGTTGTGATCCCGCTTGTCATGCTGGTCGCCGTATTGGCGGGTTGGTATACACGCGTCTCCGGCTAGGCCAAATTTCAGGTTACCTCGGTCAGCGCGGCGACGACGCTTGCGATCGAGCCTTGAACTGTCTCCGTAGCGGCGATTCCGCGAAACAGGATGATGGTCTTGCCGTGGGAATCGCGCACTGCGGCGACTTCCTCGGGATTGATGTGCACTTCGATTTTCGGATCGTTGGCGGAATTGAACTTCACGAACCTGGTCATGTCTTCTCCTCAAGGACTCAGCGGCGATCCTTCATGCGCGCGAAATGGCCAAATGCTGAGATAAATCGCGCAATCAGCTGCGGGCTGTGTTAGGGTCGCTCATCAGCAAACAGAACCAGCGCTTTTCGGCGGCCCCTGAGGGCCGCCCGAACATGCGCGCCTTCCGGTTCAGGTGCTTGCCCGACGGGAGCGTTAGATGGCCTTTATCGTGAATTCATCGCCGGGCGCCGGGCTTCGGTTTGAGGCCAGCAACACGCTGACGGACATAAAGGCGGCGCTCGAGTGGGCGGCTGGGCTGTCGCGGCGCGGCATGCGTCTGGTGCGCATCCGCGACACAGAGACCGGCCGCATCTTCGAGGAAAGAGAGTTGCGTGACGAAATCAAACGTCTCCAGGGGGTGGCATGAGCAGGCTCGCGCTGTTTGTGGCGGCCAACGCCGCTGACGAAGCCTGGATGGCGGAGGTCGCGCGTGTTTTCGGCGCCCGTGAAGCGGGGCTCGCGCGTGTTCACGGACGCGCAGCTGGCGAGCCGGGGTCGCATCTTCGCGACCTTCACGATCGATGCATGAGGACGCGCGACGCTTACGTCGCGCTGCGTCACTGAGAATGTCCACGAGCCCGCCCAACTCAATCTTCGAAATAAAACTAAACCGGCGCATCTGGCGGGTGACGCTCGATGGCGCCTTCTATGGCGATTATCGCACCCGCGGGCACGCCGGTGAAAGCGCCGAGGCCGCCGCTCTCGCGCTGCGCAAGCAAGGGCGCATAGTGAGCGTTGTCGCGCCGACTGAGGAGCGCGCCTAATGCCCGTTTTCCACCGCGCGTTGCTCGCACGCATCATTGCCTTGGCAATGCTGACGCAAATCCTCGCGATCGCTCCAGCTTTGGCTCAAACAGAGCCCGGCGCGCCACCGGAACACGCGCGGGCGCGCGTCTATGGGCCCGGGTGGGAATGCGACTACGGCTTCGCGCGGAGAGGCGAGGCGTGCGCGGCGGTTATTGTGCCCGAGCATGCACGCCTCAACGGACGCGGCGATGGCTGGGAATGCATACGCGGTTTTCGCAGCGACGAGACTGCCTGCCGGCCCATCATCGTGCCTGCCGGAGGCTATCTTTCTACCTATTCCGGCGGGCGCAGCTGGGAGTGCGGTCGTGGTTACATGCAGCGCGCCAGCGATTGCGAGCCCATAATTGTCCCCGAACACGGCTTCCTGAGCGATCGCGGCGATGCTTGGGAATGTGAGCGCGGCTATCGCCGCGAAAGCGCCGCCTGTGTTGCCGTGATCGTACCGGGGAACGGCTACCTGACGCGAGCAAGCCCGGATGGATGGGAGTGTGCGCGCGGCTATAGAGCCGCACGCGGCGCCTGCATCGCGGTCGAGATTCCCGCGAACGCCCATCTTGATCACCGCGGCGACGGCTGGAGTTGCGGCCACGGATTTGTACGAAGCGACCTTCGCTGCGACGCACTCGTCATTCCTGACAATGCGCACGTAAACGCCGCGGGCGATGGATGGGAATGCAACCGGCCGCTGCGGCGCAGCGACAATCGCTGTGTCGCAGCCTGACGCGGGCGCGCTCTGCGAGCGGGACGCGTTTTTCGCTTTGCGCAATCGCGCCTATCAACTCGCCGATAGCGGCCGCTACAAGCATTGGTATCAAGTCGCTTACGCCTTGCTCGCGGAAGGTTTTGCGTCAGCGCTCATCAAGTGTCTCGACGACGATGCATTCGCGGTGATGATGGTCTCGCGCTCCTGCGCTCAGGCGCGCGCGCGTTTATGCAGCTTATAGGGCGCACAATTCCGCCACGCGCCATTGTAATCGCGTCACTGCATGGCCACTTCTAATAAGTCAGAGTCTTCTGACGTTTTCAAAGAGATTTGATATGAGCAACGAGCCCAAGGCGGCGCCGCTGGCGCCTGCCAACGAGCCTGCGAACCAAACGGATAAGAGCGCGACGGACGCCAAGTCGGCGAGTGCTGCTACGCCAACGCCCGCCGCGGCGCCGGTCGCCGAGACCAAGAAGGCCTAACACTGCGGTCACCGGAAGAGCGCCCCATGGTGTTCTTCCGGCGGGCGTCGGTTCGTTGCACTGCCACGAAGACTCATCGCATGTCGGCCCGACACCAAGGCCTCGCGCATGCGGAATCCGCGGAGCGGATCATATGAACTATTCAATCCGATATTTGAACGAGCGCGGCATCACCGAGCGTTCGGAGTTTCTGCCGTTCGAAACCGATGCAGAGGCGGCCGATCACACGCAAGGCGACAAGAGCCGCCACTTCATCGTGGAAATCTGGAAGGGCGACAATCTGCTTACTCGGACTTTCCGCGACGCGCCGAAGAACTAGTGGCTCCGGCGTTACGGGCGATCATGAGAAGAATACGTCTTGAGAAGATGAGCGCCGTAGGAGGCGCTGGGCGAAGAGCGCCGGTTAACGAACGGCGTGCTTTATCATCGCACTGTTCATGACCTGACGCCCAAGCCGTCCTTGGCGTGACGTCCGCGCGTGGATCAATTCAGCGAGATCCGCGTGAAGATCGCCGGCGCTGCCGGATCTTCCGCTTCGAAGATCACCCGCTCAATGCCTTGCCATTCCTCCAGCGGGCGTTGGCACGGACAATGGGCGCTCGCGCGTTCGACAGCCGTGAGTGTGCGCGTGCTGCGCATGTAGCGAAGTCCGCATGCGCAATCGACAACCACGCCGGGGCGCCGATCCTTCATCTTACGCGACGTTCGCGGGATGAGCGCGCAGCGCGCCGGCGAGCGCTGCGTCAAGAGTAAGGCCGCTGATCGGACCCAGCATATTGTCCATGGCGCGGAGCAAGACGCGGTGCACGAGCCAACGCGCTTCGTTGGTGTCATCGAGCTGATGCATGGCGACGCCGGTCAAGCGATCGGTGTGGCTGATGGCGTTAAGGCGCCAGTGTTCGGATGTCTGCGGCATGGTTTGAGCCTTGCTAGGGAGCGGGCTCAAAGTCGCGCGCATTCGCGGCCACAAGCGTCACGTCGATAATCATGATGAAACGAGGCTATCACGCATGACCTCGATGCCCCCATGAATTCGGCATTTTGTGCTGTGATTTGCGACAGCGGCGTTGCATGGACTTTGCGGCCTTAAGCGCCTATATGAGTTCACATCGATCCTCGTCGCGTCACGCTCTGATCCTCCGCTGTCGCGCCGGTTATTTGCAGTTTCCTTCGAAAAATCGCAGCTCCCGTGGATTTTCCACGAGGGGCCATTTGAGCTTGGAGACGTCAAATGACTGTCGGCACCGTTAAGTTTTTCAATTCCGCCAAAGGCTTTGGTTTCATTGCGCCGGAGGGCGGCGCCAAGGACGTGTTCGTACACGTCTCGGCGGTGGAGCGTGCTGGCCTGAGCCGCCTCGCCGACGGGCAGCGTGTGTCGTTCGATCTTGAACGCGATCGCCAGGGCCGCGACTCAGCCACCAATCTCAAGACCGAATAGTCCTCATGACGATCGGCGAGCGTATCCCCGATCTTTCGGACCAGGAGTTGGAGAACCTCCATGCGAACGCAGTTCGCTTGAGGAAGACCGGCTCGGCTATCCAGCGGCAGCGAGCTGAAGAGCTGCTGCCGCTCGTTGGCGCGGCTCTGGACGAGCGCAACGCCGCGCGTGTCGCCGCGCAAACGCAGACGCGCCGTACCAACGCGCAAGCAAGGAAGGCAATGAGATGAGCACGATTGCGAGCGCGATTGAGCGCGCGGGATGCGGCGCGTTCGCGCGCATGCTGCGCACGAGCAGATTCGCCGAGCTGATGGAGAGCGGTGGCCCTTACACGATCTTTGCCCCTACCGATTCGGCGTTTGCAAAGTTTCCCCAAGGCGCGTTTCGAACATTGATGGAGGCGGATGAAGCCTTGCTTCACTCCGTCGCCGGCTATCATTTCGCGGCGGGCAAGGTGGTGTCGGCGCGATTTACCGGCAAACGCATCCGCGCCGTGACGTATGGCGGTCAAAGTTTGATCATCGACGGGCGCAACGGGCTTCGGGTCAACACAGCTTCGCTGGTGGCGCCCGATCTCATCATCGGCCCCTGCGTCGTGCATGGCATCGATGGGGTGCTCTGGCCGCGACAGCCGGACGCCGTGGCGCGGTGAAGGGCGCGGTCAAGTCATACGATCCGCGCCGCGGCATGGGCGAGCTTTCGCGTGACGATGGAGGGGAAGACGTCAGCGTCTTCGTCAGTGAAGTCGAGCGGGCGGGACTGGCTCAACTCGCCGTCGGTCAGCGGCTAAGCTTCAGCGTTCAGACTGATAAGATGCGCAAGAAGAGTTTCGCTGTGCGGCTGGAGTTGCTGCGCTAGGTCCAACAATGCCGCGCTCACGTCGAAAGCGAAAAGCGCTGATGATGCAGATGAAGCACGCCTAGGATGCGGGCGCGCGCACTGGGTGAAGCGCCGAGCCGCTTTTGCACGGCGTTGCGCAATTGCTTTCGCACGCTGGCGAACGATGTTTGCGCCTGCGCATCGCTATAGCCTTCGGCCTTCAGCGCTGCACGAATTTCTGAAAGAATGCTCGTGGGGCCGTTCTGCGCGAGCTGAAACGCGCGCTCCAAAGTCGTATATCGCATGTATGGGGTCCGTGGCGCCTCACCATATCGCGGGCGCTCCTACATCAACGCGCAGTGTACCACTCGGTTCCCGCCTGCGGGGCAATGCGCGAGCGTCTGTGCCCTCCGCGCGAATGTTGCAATCTGCAAAGATCGAGTGGAAGGATTGCATAAGAGAGCTACTTTGGCCTCGCGCAGGGCAGTATGGACGTTTTTCAGCGCAACAATGTTCATGTCGGAGGCAAAGGCCAACGCGCGATGATGTTCGCGCACGGGTTCGGCTGCGACCAGAACATGTGGCGCTTCGTGGCGCCTGCGTTTGAGGCGGACTTCAAAACTGTGCTCTTCGATCATGTGGGCGCCGGCGGTTCGGATCTGTCGGCTTATACCCGCGATCGCTATGCGCGCCTCGAAGCCTATGCAGACGACGTCGTCGAGATCGCGGAAGCGTTGAGCTTGGCTGGCGCAGTATTCGTTGGTCACTCGGTCAGCGCCATGGTCGGCGTTCTGGCCGCGCGCAAGGCGCCAGACATCTTGTCGGACCTCATCCTGATCGGGCCATCGCCGCGCTATATCAACGATGACAATTACGTAGGTGGCTTCACGGCGGCGCAGATTGAGGAATTGCTGGACTTTCTCGGCTCCAATCACATGGGCTGGTCGGCGGCGATGGCCCCATCGATCATGGGCAATCCCGACCGCCCGGAGCTTGGGGAGGAATTGACCAACAGTTTCTGCCGCACCGATCCCGACATCGCCAAACATTTCGCGCGGGTGACCTTCACCTCGGACAATCGCGCCGATCTTAGCGCGGTGTCGACGCGCACGCTCATTCTTCAGTGCAGCGAGGACATCATCGCGCCGAACGCAGTCGGCGATTATGTGCATGCGAACATGCCGGCCAGCACCTTGGTCACGCTCAAGGCGACCGGTCATTGTCCCAATCTGAGCGCCCCGGAAGAGACTATAGCGGCGATGAAGGCGTTTCTCGCCGCATGACGACCGGCGAGCGCGATATAGAAGATTTCGAAGATCTCTTTGACAACGCCCCGTGCGGATACCTCTCGCTCGATTCCAGCGGACGCATTCTCAGAACCAATCGCACGCTCAGAGCCTGGCTTGGCTATGAAGCGCATGAACTCCAGGGAAAGCGGTTCCACGATCTTTTGAACATTGCCGGCAAGATCTATTACGAGACCCATTTCGCACCCTTGCTCAGGATGCAGGGCAGCTTCAACGAAGTTGCGCTCGACTTCTTGATGAAGTCGGGTGCTTCGGTGCCGGTGCTCGTCAACGCGCATGAGCGGCGTGACGACGCGGGTGCAGTCAAATTGGTCGGCGTCAGCGTCTTCAACGTCACCGACCGGCGCCGCTATGAAGCCGAGCTGCTCCAAGCCAAGAAGGTGGCGGAAACCGCCAGCGCAAAACTGCGGGCGCTTAATGCCAGCTTGGAAGCGCGTGTCGAGTATGAAGTTGCCGAGCGGCTTAAGTCCGAAGACGCTCAGCGCCAGATGCAGAAGATGGAGGCGATCGGCCAGCTCACGGGCGGCATCGCGCATGACTTCAACAATATGCTGGCCGTGGTGATTGGCGCGCTCAATCTGATAGAGCGCCGCTTGCGCAAGGGCGAGGGCGCCGATGACCTAATTGCGGCGGCCAAAGATGGCGCAACGCGCGCGGCGGCGCTGACCCACAGATTGTTGGCTTATGCACGCCAACTGCCGCTGGAGCCCAAGGTGCTCAACCTCAATCGCGTGGTCTCCGACATTTCCGATCTGTTGCAACGCACCTTGGGCGAAGAGGCGCGGCTGGAGACAGTTCTGGCCGACGGCCTCTGGCCCGTGCGCACAGACGCCAGTCAATTGGAGAACATGATCGTCAATCTAGCCGTCAATGCGCGCGACGCCATGCCCGACGGGGGGCGCATCACCATCGAGACCGCCAACTGTCATCTCGATGACGCTTACGCGCTTGAACATGTCGAGGTCGCGGCCGGCCAATATGTGATGGTGGCGGTCAGCGACACTGGCGTCGGCATGAGCGCCGACACCATCGCGCGCGCCTTCGAGCCCTTCTTCACCACCAAGGATATCGGCAAAGGCACTGGGCTCGGCCTCAGCCAGACCTTTGGCTACGTCAAACAATCGGGCGGCCACATCAAAATCTATTCCGAACTCGGGGAGGGGACCTCGATCAAGGTCTATCTGCCGCGCCATTATGGCGAGGGCGACGTCGCCAAAATTACGCCTCCGAAAACGGGTGCGCCGCGAGGCGCGGCCTCGGAAACCGTCCTTATCGTTGAGGACGACAATCGCATGCGCGAGGTTGCACGCGCGATGCTGCAAGAGTTGGGATACCTCGTCGTTGACGCCGCCAGCGCGGCCGAAGCGCTCAAGGTGCTGAAGAGCGACGCTAACGTCAGCTTGCTCCTCACCGACATCGTGATGCCTGACAAAAATGGGCGTGTCCTGGCGGACGAAGCGCGCGCATTGCGTCCCGGTCTCAAAGTGCTTTTTACTACCGGCTATACCCGTAATGCCGTGGTTCATAATGGCATGCTCGACGCCGGGGTATCTCTGCTCAGCAAGCCGTTCACGTTAGATCAGCTCGCGTACAAGGTCCGCGAGGTGTTGGACTTCGTCTGATGACTGCTCCGCGATCCATCGTGACCTCGGGTTGCGACCCCATGCGCACACATGCCCGGAGAATAGAGGACGTTACGAAACGCTGCGCCCGCACTAGAGCGTCGCCGGAGTTCGTCATGGCCGTTACAAAAAAGGCAGGACGCTGGCGCGGATTTGCGCGCGGCGCATGATTTAAGCGTGTCTTCCGCGGACCTCGCCGCGAACACCATCCGCAGCCGCACCGTTGAGGCGGTGCTCTAGGGTATGCCGACGGTCAATTTCGACTTCATGTATAAAGCGATGGTGCGCGAGGTGCCGGGCGGTTGGAACCAGATCGTGTACTGGTCGGGTCAACCGGATTGGAAAGACCAAACCGGTGGGCGGAATCTCCAAGACCACCGGGCCATCCTTCAAATGCTTTGGAAGATCAACGAACTGCCGAATGTAGACAATAGGTCACACTGACCGAGATAGTCGCGTTTTTGAATGAAATCCGTCGCTTAGTTTTTTGCCGGCAGACCTGACGGGTTAGCTCGATTGGACAGACGCTAAAACCCGCATGGAATAAGGAAAAAGCGTCCACTCGTCACAATCGAGTGGGAGTGACGGGGACTATCGCCATCACAGGCTCTGGTCCGGTGTCGCCATATTTCCGGGGACTTAGATGATGCGCCGATTGGCGGCATTGCTGGCAGTTTGCAGCGGAGGCGATTGCGGTTCGTCGGCGGTATTTGGATAGCCAGATTGGTGCAAATGGCGCAACAAGTCCGCGAGTGCGAGCGGGCGCGAAATCAGATAGCCTTGGATGAGGTCGCAACCGAGGCCTGCCAACAGCGCGCGGGTGTGTTCGTCTTCGACGCCCTCGGCGACAACGCTCATGCCCAAGCTATGCGCGAGATTGATCGTTGACTTGAGGATCAGGCGATCACGGGCGCTGGTCTTGATATCGGCGATGATGGAGCTGTCGAGCTTCAGTTCATCGGCGGCGATCTGCTTGAGGTAGGACAGGGAAGACAGACCAGAACCGTAATCGTCGATGGATATCTTCGCGCCAGCTTCGCGCAGCGCCGCGAGCGCCGCGAGCGCGGCGACGGGATCCTCAATGATTGCGGTCTCGGTGATTTCAAGACAAAGCGAGACGCCGGCGTCTCGCATGGCGTCGATAGCGGCGGCGCAGAAGCTGGCGTTCGTCAGCAAACGCCCCGAGATGTTGATGGAAATCGGTCCGTTCAACTTGTCCGCGGTCGCGAGGCGCTGATCCGAGACCACTTGGCGAAGCACCCAGCGGGTCAAGTCATCGATCGCGCCAGTCTGTTCGGCGGCGGGGACGAAGCGGCTTGGCGGTATGTCGCCGTGATCGGGGTGGCGCCAACGGATGAGCGCCTCAACGCCGCTAATGGCGCCATCGCGCGCGCGGGCTTTCGGCTGATAGACAAGGAAGAACTCGCCGCGTTCAAGACCACGACCGATATCCGATGTCAGCGCCAACTGCACTTTGGGATCGAGGAAGGTTTGGGCGTCATAGCGCACGAAACGCTCATTGCGGATGCGCGCTTGGTCCAGTGCGATCGTGGCTTGCTCGAGGAGGTCCTCGGAATTCGTTTCATGGCCGCCGCCGAATGCAAAGCCGTAGCGGATGGCGATACTGATGTCTTGGCCTTCGAGTTCGATCGCGCTCTCCAGCAGCTTGGTGATGCCTGCGTTCTTACTTCGAAGCTCTTGCTCGCCGCGCGCCAAGGCCACCACGCCGACGATCGATGTCGAGAGGTGATAGACTTCAGCGTTGCCATGCTCGGTTAGCCGCTGCGCGAGCCGCCTGATGATCTGATTGGCGTGGCGATAGCCGATGGCGGCGCGTAGCATTGCAAAGCGATCGACGCCGATGGCGATGGCGACCACCCGACCATCAGAGCGGGCGAGTTCTTGCTGCAGCCGCTCGATCATGGCGCGGCGATTTGGCAATTCGGTTTCGGGATCGTGCAGCGCGGCGTGCCGCAAATGGTCTTCGCGTTGGCGGACGAGATCGTCGGCGCGGCGCTTAAGTTCGCGCTGAACGGTGGCGCCAAAGCAGAGCAATTGCGCTATCAGCGCGCCCGCTAAGTTGAGGCTGACTGGAGTGAACCATTGTAGGATGATCGGTAGACCCACAAGAATCACCAGCACGGCGGCCTGCCGTGTGATCCAGGGTGTGGCTTTGATTGGCGCGCGCCGCGGCCAAAGCAACGCCAGGACCGCAAGCGCCGCGAGCAGCGAAAGCAGCATCGTGGATTGCACGAGCGCGCGGCCTTGCACGAGGTTTTCGTAGGCGAGCGCGTGGAGGTATACGCCTGGGATCACGGGGCGAACCGGCGTGGCGAATTCATCACCCAGTTCCAAGGCCGTGGCGCCGACCAGCACGTGGCGGCCGCGAACGATCTCGGGGTCAAAGTCGCCGTTTAGAACGTCGTTGAAGCTCAAGCGGCGAATGGAATCGATGCGGATGCCGTAGTCGATCGCGAAGGTCGACGACGATCCGTATTGTCCGCCCGCAAGGAGCGCGGCCATGCTTTGGTGATAGTGACCGCGGTGGTCAAATCCTCGCGCGTAGCGCCGCACACGCCCGTCGGAATCGATGGGGATATTGACGCTGGCGACCAGTGCGTCACCTGAAAGCGAGGCAAGCGGCGTGTTTTCTCCCAATCCACCTGCTTGAATAAACGTCGGCAGCACAATCGTGCTTGGGTCTACCGAAATCGCGCGCGCGAACGCGGCGTCGTTTTCGGTATCGGATCGGGTGCTGAAATCGACATCGAACGCGACGAGTGCTGCGCCAGCGATGCGAAGATTTTCGGCGGCGCGTGCAAACCTGTCGCGCGGCCAAGGCCATTGGCCCGCGGCGTCTAAGCTCTGGCTGTCGATTTCGACGACGACGATCGAGCCGGATGCATCACGTTGTACGAGTTGGGAGCGCCACGCGGCGAGGCCGTTGTCAATTGAAGCAACGAGCCCGCCGAAATGAGCTGCAATCAGCGCCGCCAAGCACAACGCCAGCGTCATACATTTGCGCAGCATCGCGGGAAGACTGATCGCAAGACGCGCCGCCCTCGCCGCCATCACCTCCGTCGTGATTGTCATGCCCGCCCCCAACATCTTCGTGAGCGGTCTAAGGGCTATTGCCGCGACCGACGCCCAGGCCGAGGCCAACGCCGACGCCGCTATCGCTGATGTCGACGCCTACGTTAGCGCCAACGCCGCCCAGATTGACGCCGACACCGACATTGGCGTTGCCTGCGCCGCCATTGTTGGAATTGCCCGCACCGCCATTGTTGGAATTGCCTGCACCGCCATTGTTGGCGTTGCCCGCGCCGCCATTGTTGGCGTTGCCTGCACCGCCATTGTTGGCGTTGCCCGCGCCGCCATTGTTGGAATTGCCCGCGCCGCCATTGCTGGCGTTGCCTGCACCGCCATTGTTGGAATTGCCCGCGCCGCCATTGTTGGCGTTGCCTGCACCGCCATTGTTGGCGTTGCCCGCACCGCCATTGTTGGAATTGCCGTTCGCCTGAACGGTTGTGGCGCGCAATGCCGCCATGCCGTGGCCGAACGCATCGGCCTGCGGCCCCAACGCGTTACTGGCGCTGCCATTGGACATCTCCGCGCCGCGTGCGCCTTGCGCGCGCTCAGCGGCGACCGGATTTGCGACGACCCCGCCAGAGGCCGCCTGATAATCAAACGAAGCAGTGGCGCGGCCTTCCGCAATACTGGCGTGCGGGGAGGGCGTCGCAACCGCGACCGCGCTCGGCGCGTCGCGCGAAACGCGCGCCGAAACGCCGGCCGCGACGTCGTTCGCTGCGCCGCCATTGAGTGCGCGCACCTCAACGAGGCCTTCGGTAACGTGAACCACATCCTCCGCGCCGCCCGCCATCACCGTGAAGGTCGTGCCTTTCACGACGGCCGCGAGGAGAGGGGTTTCAACGCGGAAATGTTGCTCGCCGCGGCGATCGACCTGGAAGAGCACAGCGCCCAGATCTTGCAGGATGCGCGTCATCGCGTCGGTGGAGTCCGGCGCAATGGTCATACGACTGTTGGCTGTGACGACCATGCGCTGGACACCGTTTGTGACCGTGGCGCGGCCGTTCGCGCCCGTGGTGATGGTCATCCCGTTGACTACACTCTGCGGTGCGTGTGCGTCGGCTGGCGCTACGCCGGGTTGTGATACCCGCACGCTGCCATGCGCTTCAACGATGCGCCATTCCGCTTGCTGAGCTGATGCAGTGAAAGGCAAGAAGCCCGCGGCCAAGACCGCTCCGACCGCCGCAAAGAGGCTTTTCATGAGATTGCGCCAAGCTAATCCGCCCAATTCGAACGCGGCATCTTAGAGAAAAGGCGCTAAGCCTTTGTTTAGGGCCATGCTTGCGGATGAATTAATCACGTATTGAGCTTTGCTCGTCAGCTTCCCGACTTGTGGTGCGAGGTGCGGCAAATCGCAAAGTCGTCGGAACGAGACGGCTAACCGGAGGCGTTATCTTAGCGCTCACGGCGGCGCCGTGCGTTCCAGCGGGCGCCGAAGATGCGCCGCCAGTTCTGCAACAGGGATCGAACGCACCCAGTGATCCCGTGTTGGCTTGCGAGGTCGGCGTTGGCGATTGCTTCACGTTGCTCGGTGTTGTCGTTGATGGCGCCCAGGCGTTCACCCAAACGGAATTGGCGCCGCTCTATGCGGACTATTTGACTCAAAACGTCAGCCAGAGCGATCTCGCGCGCATCGCCCAAAAGATAACAGATCACTATCGGCGAGCGGGCTATTTTCTTTCGCGCGCCGAGGTTCCGCCGCAGTCGTCGCATGGGATCGCGCATATCAACGTCATTGAAGGCCGCATCACATCGCTTGTTGTCGAAGGCGATGGCGCGCATCTGGTTGAAACCTATCTCCGTGGATTGGACAGAGCAGATATCGCCGACTTGGCTGACATGGACAGGCGCTTGGCGTTGGCGGGCGATGTGCCTGGAATCCGCGTGCGATCGCGCATGGAGCCCGATCTTTCCGATCCCGCCGCACATCGCCTGATCGTCACCGCCGATCTCCAGAGCGTCGAGGCGAGCGGTGGTGTCGACAATCGCGGCGAAGAAGATGTTGGCCCGCTGCAGGCCTATGGCCGGGTCGGCTTCAATGCGGTGACCGGTCTGCGCGATCGGTTCGGCATTGCGGTCTTCGCCACACCTGAGGACGCGAACGAATTCGCGTTTGCCGAATTTTCTTATGGCCGCACGTTCGAGAACGGCCGTCGAGCCTTCGCTGCGCTGTCAGCGTCGCGCGCACGGGCCGCGGCGCCGACAAATGGCGCCGATGGTGATGGCTATGCGCTCTCTGTCGGCTTCGAGCATCCGCTGCTGAGACGTCGCGATCGCGGGCTTTGGCTTGGGGCGACACTCGACCTCCGCCATCAGGAGAACGATTGGTTCGGCGGTGGCGGCTACGCAGACGAGTTGCGTGTCGCGCGTGTCAGCTTGCGCGGCTTTCTCGATGACGAGGGGCGGTCGAGTTGGGTGTTCGTGCAAACGTCGTTCGGACTTGATGCGCTCGGCGCTTCAGGCATGTCCGCGGCGCGCCGCTCGCGTTGGGATGCCGATGCGAGTTTCGCGAAGCTCGATTTCTTTGCGTCGCACTATCAGCCGTTGGGGCGCTATTTCGGCCTCTACGGCGCGCTCGCCGGTCAGTGGGCGGACGAGCCATTGCTGCAATCGGAAGAATTCTCCGCTGGCGCTCTGCCCTTTGGGCGCGCCTATGCCTATGGCGAAATCTCCGGCGATCGTGGCGTTGGTAGTTCGTTAGAGTTCCGCGCGGGCGCGGCGCCCGGAATAGATACAATTAGCTTCGTCCAGGGCTATTTGTTCGTAGACGGCGCGGAGGTCTGGAATGAAACTGGAGCCAGCGCCTCGATCGGTTCGTTGGGAGGCGGCCTGCGTCTCACCTTTGACGACAAGTACACCGCCGCTGTCGAATTGGCTCGACCGATAGACGGCGTGCCATTGGCCGAAGGCGACAACGACTGGCGGCAGTACTTTTCGCTTTCGGCAAATTACTAAGCGCGAATTGAGCACATTCGATCCGACAGGACTCGTAAATGCATTGCCGATCACGCTGATTGCTACACCGGGACGGTGATGTGCTTGCCGCCGAACACGGCCTGCCAGTTTTCGATTTCGCTAACGACGATCTCGTCGGCGGCGTGGGCCAGTTCGGCGACGGCGCCGTAGTCTAGCGCATCGACGGGGGCGAGGAGCGCGATGCGGTCGTGCACTGCGTCCAGCTTACCCGCGGTGATTTCCGAGATGGCGGCGAAGCGTTCGAAATCGCCGAAATACCGGATGCCGGCTATGGCGCCCCCGAGCGTGGGCAGGGCAACGCCAAGAAACGTGAAGAGGTTCGAGAGCGCCTTGAACGCATCCTTCTCGATGAAGTGCGCGGCCGCTACGGCGGCGATAAACAGATAGATGGCCACCGAGGCGACGGCGATCTGGAATAGCTTTTCAGAGAGCTTATCGAGCTTGTTATGCACGTTGCTCAGCCGCTTTGCCTTGGCGCGGTGATAGTCGCGCTGCGTGGAGACATGGACGTCAAGAATGGTGGTCAGCGCGGCGCGCAAATACGAGGATGTCACCACGGCCTTCGGCAGCCCGACTTCGCGCATAGCGTGGCGCGCATAATGTTCAGGCCACGATGTTTCCGCGCCCTCGGGCCAGCTTCCCGGCGCGCGGGCTGCGCCCAGAGCCAGCAAGATTGGCGCATGACGCAGATATTCCGCGACGCGTCGCGTTTCAAACCAGCGTCCGTGCCAGCGCCGTCTCTGGCCCTGCCAAGTGATGGCGACAATCGCGGCCAGCAGCACGAATTCAAACAGCGCGAACGGCCATTTCCATGCGCTGCCGACCAGCGGCAAATAGGCGATGCCGCAAATGATGGCGAGCGCGGAGAGTGCGAAGTTCACGCTCATGCCGCTGCGATAAAGATCGGAGAGGTTTGAGGAAATGCCATCCGCCCAAGCGAAACGCGCCAGCACCATCGACGCCACGCGCTCTGGAAGCGTCGCATCGGCGCCGGGCATGTCAGAGATTGCAGCTAACACGCGTGCGCCAGAGCCGTGTGCGATAGCGTCGGCGCGCTCATAGGTTTGTTGAAGGTCGCGCCACGGGTTGGTTGCCTTCTCGCCGCTGAACAGCGCTTCTACGCGGCGGTAGGCGTGCCATACCGGATTGCTGCGTGCGCGCCAATGCGAAGAGTCGAGCGAGTGGATGCCGTCACTCGTAGGCGCATGCCCTTTGCTGCCTAGGGCGCCTGACGATATTGCTTGCGCGACGAGTCGCTTCAATTGGCCTTCGCGATCAGCAGGTGGCGGCGCCGCGTGCAGAGTGGCCAACGCTTCCGGTGCGCCGAGAATGCGCCAGTCCTCTGGCGCGGCGGGATCGATCCACACCACATTGCCGCCCAGCGCCAAGGCCGCCGCGACAGTGTGGCCGGTGCCGCCGACGAATGTGGTGCGCGCGCCATCCCAGATGGCGATGATGATATCCGATTGCTCGATGATGATGCGTGCGGCCAGCGCGACGCGCTGTGAAGCGTCCGCATCATAGATGTTGGCCGCATTCGCATCGCTCGGTGCGTCATGCATGGCCAGATAAGCGCGCGTGATCCGCGTGTCGGCGTCCGCCAGCTCAAACAGATGCGCTCTTGACTGCAAGTCGCGGATCGCTTCCGCGCGGTTCGCTGTAGCAGCATCGGCGGGCGCGGCTCCATCGAGCAGAGCCCGCGCATCCTCGGCATTGGTCGGCAGCGCGTTGATCGCGACATTGAGCGCCCGTCCGAACGGCAGCGGCGCCACAAGCTCCCACTGGCGGGCGAGCGCGGCGTGCGCGCAGAGCTGGTCGGCGCCCTCCGCGAGCAGCGTATGCATGCGCACCGGTGCGCTTGCCTCGCCGAACGGCGGCGATGTCTCCGCGAGCGCCGCGTCCATGAGATCGAGGACCCGCTTCAGCGTAGTTTCGATGCGCGTCAGATTAGCGGAATAGGCGGGATGGCTTTGGCGATGCCCAGTCACGCCTAGGGAGAGGCGCGCACGCGGAGGGTGCGGTGCAATTACGGGCGCCTGATCTGACATTAAAAGTCTGCTAGACGAATTTGCGGGGCCGGCAAAGCCCGGCTGCGTGGGGGCGTTATGGCGGAAGGAAAGCTCTACACCGCGTTCATCAGCTATTCCCAGGCCGATAAGGCCTGGGGCAAGCGCATCCATAATTGGCTTGAGACCTATCGCGTGCCGGTGGGCGTCATGGTGGACGTCAGCACCGACCGCCGCTTGGGGCGCTTTTTCCGCGACGAAGAGGAAATGCCGGCCGCGACCGACATCGCCACCGTGGTGCGACATGCGATCGAAGTGGCTGAAAGCTTGATCGTGATCTGTTCGCCGCGCTCGGCGCAGTCGCAATGGGTCGAAGCTGAGATCGAGTATTTCCGGCGCGCCAATCCCAGCGGAAAGGTATTCGCCGTCATCATCGATGGCGAGCCCAACGCCGACGATCCGATGCGGGAATGCTTTCCACGCGCTCTGCGCGTCGTCCTCGATCCGACCGACGGGAACGCGATGCCGATCGAGCCGGTTGGGCTCGATGTCCGTGTTGATGGCAAAGCGCGTGTTTGCGCACGGCTCGCGGCTGGCATCCTAGGCGTCGATTTCAACGATCTCTGGCAACGCGACCGGCGGCGCGCCGAGGCGCGGCAGCGTGGCGCTATCATGGTGCTAAGCGCGGTCAGCACAGTGTTTGCGGTGCTCGCAGTTACGGCGATTGCCCTAGGCATTGCTGCCAACCGAAACGCCGAGGAGGCGCGCCGCCAGGCCGAGATCGCGACGGCCGCACGTGTGGAGCTACAGCGCGAGTATCTCTCGATGATCGGTGAGAGCGCCATCACGCAGGTGTTGGCAAGTGACAATGATCCCGGCGTGCTGACCGTGAGTTCGCCCACGGACTGGGTTGTTCTGATGGAGCGGCGCGAGGATATGTTCGCGGCCGCGCGCGATTATGGCGAGGGCCGTGTGCTGGCGGTGGCGCATGACGGCGTGCTTCAGGGCGTGCGCTCGACGCGCGGCGATGCATTTCTCCGTCGCACCATTGGTTGGTTGCGCGGGCCTGTGCGTCCGCAACGCGTGTTGATCGCGAGTAGTCATTGCGAATGGGTGCCAAACAATGCGCCGGACTGGCGCCTGCCGGCTCTGCTGCGCGATTGGGGCTATAGCGTAAGCACGGCCCCGGATGTGATTGACGATGCAGCGCTAGCGGAGGCCGGCGTGCTCATCGTCGGCAATGCGTGGGGCGATTTCACGCCCAACGAGATCGGCGCGATCGAGCGTTTCACTGAAGGCGGTGGCGGCGTATTGTTGGCGGGTCTTGGCTGGTCGTGGAGCCAATATGCCGACGATCCGGACTTTCAGTGTCTCGATATGCACGCACTGCAGCGTGCGGACGATATCGCAACTTATCCTATGAATCGCCTGGGCGCGCCCTTCGGAGTGCAATGGGCCGACGAGGGTGCTCGCTGAAATGCTTGACCGTACATGTGCGCGCGGCTTCAGTGCGCCGAGGTGACTGAGGGTTGAATTATGCATCAGATACTTCGACTCGCCGCCGCCGCGTTGGCTGCTCCAATGCTGGCGCTCGGTTTCGCGACGCCAGCTAGCGCGCAGCAACAGCAATGGGCCGCCGCGTACGTCGACTGGACTTTCGCGGAGGATGTTTCGGCGTCTGCGCGCGTAGAACAGGATATCCGCGTTGCCGAACCTGCGCGCGCGTCCTTCTTCACGCTCAACTGGGACTTCGAGGTTGGCGAAGGTGGATACATCGGTCTTCAATCCGACGAGGCCGGCGCGCATAACGTGCGCTTCTCTTTGTGGAACGCCACCAGCGCGCGCGGCGCCGCTTGCCGACGCTTCGACGGTGAAGGTGTCGGCATGACATGCGAGCTACCGTGGGCGATCGCGGCCGACGCCTTCTATCGTGTGCGCGTTGTCCGTGGCGCGGCGGATGCTGGCGGGCAATGGTGGAGCGGCTGGATTGATACGCTCGCAGCCGAAGGGCGCATTGTGCAAACCAGGATCGGCGATCTCCGGGTCGCCGCTCGCAGCAATGCAATCAATCCCACGACGATCTACAATTTCAGCGAATTCTGGGGCGACGCCGTCGCCGCCTGCCAGGACGTCACGCTCTCTGCCGCGATCTTCGCGCCGCCGCGCATTGGCGCGTCCACGGCGGGCGCCGTGAGTGCAGCAAGAAATCCGGTTGGTCGTCGCCCTGAAGGCCATCTCTGCACTGGCCGCGAGCGCTCCGGCGCTGTCTCGCGCCACACCCGCATTGCGCTCGACAGCGGCCCTGGAATGATCGTCACGCTCGGCGGCAGTATCTCGGCGAACGAAGCTGCCGCACGCAGGCTCTCTGGACGCTGATCGCGGCGCATCCTGGCGCTGTCTGGAGCGTCTTGGTTGTCGGAGCGGGGCAGGAGATGACGTCGCCATGCTCCGTGGCGCTTAACGCGCTCTTAATACCCAGCGCCCGTTTGGCGCCTCGATCCTTTATGTGAAGCGCGGCATTTCCTCTCTCGATTGAGAGGGCTGAAGATGCCGGACCTGATTGCCATTGGTTTCATTCTGTTTGCGTTCGCGCTGATTGGCGCGGCGCTCTCGGGCGTGCGGAGGCTTTGACGATGAGCCTCGATCTTGTGCTGGGCGGCGCGCTGGGCGTGGCGCTGCTGATCCTTTTTCTCGCGGCGCTGCTGCGGCCTGAACGCTTCTAAAGGCGACATCCCCATGACATTGGAAGGTTGGACCCTGATCCTTGGGTTCACGCTGCTGGTGGCCGCGATCGCGCGGCCGCTCGGGCTTTATCTCGATGCGGTATATTCAGGACGCGCCACGTGGCTTTCGCCGGTGCTGCGGCCGATCGAGCGCGGCTTCTATGCGCTTGCCGGTGTGAAATCGGATCAAGAGCAAGACTGGAAAGGCTACGCGTTGGCGTTGGTCGTCTTCAGTTCGCTGTGCACGCTCGGACTTTACGCACTGCTGCGCTTGCAGGGTTTGCTGCCGTTCAATCCGCAAGGCTTTGAGGGCGTCGCGCCCAATATCGCCATGAACACGGCGGTCAGCTTCGTGACCAACACGAACTGGCAAGCTTACGCTGGCGAAAGCACGATGAGCCATTTCTCGCAAATGGTCGGCCTTACCGTCCAGAATTTCGTGTCAGCGGCGGTCGGCATGGCTGTGGCCGTTGCTTTCGCGCGCGGCTTTGCGCGCAAGGGCGCGAGCACAATCGGCAATTTCTGGGTCGATACGACGCGCGGCGCGCTCTACCTGCTGTTGCCGTTTTCAGTTTTGATGGCGCTCGCTTTTATCGCGCTCGGCATGCCGCAGACGCTTGCGGGCGCGTTGCAGGCGACGACGCTGGAAGGCGCGAGCCAAGACATCGCAGTCGGACCCGTAGCCAGCCAAATCGCGATCAAGATGTTCGGCACCAATGGGGGTGGATTCTTCAACGCCAACGCCGCGCACCCGTTTGAGAACATGGGAGCGGCCGTGAACCTTGTGCAGATGCTTTCCATCTTTGCCATCGGCGCGGCGATGACGATCATGTTCGGCCGCATGGTGGGCGATGAGCGCCAAGGCTGGGCGCTACTTGCGTCGATGGGCGTGCTCTTTCTGGTCGGCGTGGGCGTCACGTACTGGGCCGAAACGCAGGCCACGCCGGCGATGATCGCGGCGGGTATCGATCCAAGCGCGGCGAACATGGAGGGTAAAGAAACGCGCTTTGGTGTCGCTGCATCCGTGTTGTTCGCGGTCGTGACGACGGCTGCTTCGTGTGGCGCCGTCAATGCGATGCACGACAGCTTCTCGGCGCTTGGCGGCATGGTGCCGCTTGTGAACATGCTGGTCGGCGAAGTGATCGTCGGCGGTGTCGGCGCCGGCTTCTACGGCATCCTCGTGTTCGCCATCCTGACGATCTTCGTCGCTGGCCTCATGGTGGGCCGCACGCCGGCTTATCTCGGCAAGAAGATCGAAGCACGCGACGTGAAACTGGCCGTGCTCGCGATCCTGGCTTCGCCGCTGGCGATCCTGATCGGCACGGCGCTCGCTGCTTCGACTGAAGTCGGTCGTGCAGGCTTGCAGGACGCCGGCCCGCACGGCTTCACCGAAATGTTCTACGCGTTCGCGTCGGCGGCAGGGAACAATGGCTCGGCCTTTGGTGGTCTCACCGCGACGAGCGATTTCTACACGTACGCGCAAGCGGCGGCGATGTTGATTGGGCGCTTCCTGGTGATCATCCCGGCGCTCGCAATTGCCGGCAATCTTGCCGCGAAGACCAGCGCGCCTGCGTCAACCGGTTCGTTCCCGACCAACGGCCCGCTTTTCATCTTCCTGCTCGCCTTCATCATCGTGATCGTCGGCGCGCTCACATTCTTCCCGGCGCTTGCGCTTGGCCCATTGGCCGAGGCAACCGCTGGGCAGCTCTTCTAAGGGGCATGCTATCCATGTCTGACAAAGCCAAACCGGCGTCGCTGTTCGACGGCGCCATTCTTCGCCCGGCCGCGCTCGACGCCTTCGCCAAACTCAGCCCACTCAAGATGTGGCGCAACCCGGTGATGTTCGCGACGGAGCTTGTCGCGCTCTACGTGACCATCCTGTTTGTGCGCGATCTCACCAGCGGCGGAAGCGAGGCGTCGTTCGCCGGCCAGATCGCGCTCTGGCTCTGGGCCACCGTATGGTTTGCGGCATTCGCTGAGGCTGTCGCCGAAGGGCGCGGCAAGGCGCAAGCGGCAAGCCTTCGTCGTGCGCGTTCGGAACTCACGGCGCGCCGCATTGTGGGTGGGAAGGCGCAAGCGCCCATCGCGGCCAGCGATCTGAAGATTGATGAAGCCGTGGAGGTCGTCGCG
Organism: uncultured Terricaulis sp.; assembly: GCA_964653495.1. Taxonomy (GTDB): domain Bacteria; phylum Pseudomonadota; class Alphaproteobacteria; order Caulobacterales; family Aquidulcibacteraceae; genus Vitreimonas. The sequence goes on from CAZZFE010000013.1 coordinate 46,047, forward strand.
GGTGAGCTGATCCCGGCGGACGGCGAAGTTGTCGAAGGCGTCGCCACGGTGGACGAAAGCGCTATCACTGGCGAAAGCGCGCCTGTGATCCGCGAAGCGGGCGGTGACCGATCAGCTGTCACGGCCGGCACGCGCGTGCTCTCGGATCGCATCGTGGTGCGTGTTACGGCCACGGCGGGTTCGACGTTCCTCGATCGTATGATCGCGCTCGTCGAAGGCGCGTCGCGCAAGAAGACGCCGAACGAGATCGCGCTCTCCGTGCTGCTGGCGGGTCTTTCTCTGATCTTCGTGCTCGCTGTGGCCACCGTGCCGGCGCTGGCGTCTTACGCCGGCGACGGCGTCAGCGTTGTGGCGCTGGCCGCGCTCTTTGTCGCGCTGATCCCCACCACGATCGGGGGGTTGCTGTCGGCTATCGGCATCGCCGGCATGGATCGCCTCGTACGCTTCAACGTGTTGGCGACCTCCGGCCGCGCGGTGGAGGCCGCCGGCGACGTCGATGTGCTGCTCCTGGACAAGACCGGCACGATCACCCTCGGCGATCGCCAAGCCGTGGCATTCATTCCCGCGCCGGGCGTTACCGAGCATGATCTCGCCGACGCGGCGCAGCTCGCATCGCTCGCCGACGAAACGCCGGAAGGCCGTTCCATCGTGGTGCTCGCCAAACAACGCTTCGACATGCGCGGCCGTGAAATGGCGCCGACGCACGCCAAGTTCGTGCCGTTCACCGCGCAAACGCGCATGAGCGGCGTCGATGTCGACGGCGTCTCGATCCGCAAAGGCGCGGTGGAATCCGTGTTGAACTTCGTGAGTGCGCAGAATGGCGGCGGCAGCGTCCCCGGCGACGTGCGCCGTGCGGCGGAGGCCATCTCGCGTTCAGGCGGCACGCCGCTTGCTGTGGCCAAGGGCGGCCAAGTGCTCGGCATCGTGCATCTGAAAGACGTCGTCAAAGGCGGCGTGAAAGAGCGCTTCGCCGAATTGCGCAAAATGGGCATCCGCACGGTGATGATCACAGGCGACAACGCGCTCACCGCTGCCGCCATCGCCGCGGAGGCGGGCGTCGACGACTTCCTTGCCGAAGCCAAGCCGGAGGACAAGCTCGCGCTCATCCGCCGCGAGCAGGGCGAGGGCAAGCTCGTCGCCATGTGCGGCGACGGCACTAACGATGCGCCTGCGCTGGCGCAAGCCGATGTCGGTGTCGCCATGCAGACGGGCACGCCCGCCGCGCGCGAAGCCGGCAATATGGTCGATCTTGACAGCGATCCAACGAAGCTCATCGAGATCGTCTCGATCGGCAAGCAGCTTCTGATGACGCGTGGGTCGCTGACGACGTTCTCGATTGCCAACGATGTTGCAAAATATTTCGCGATCATCCCCGCGATGTTCGCGGTGATCTATCCGGGGCTTGGCGTGCTCAACATCATGGGGCTCGCAAGTCCCGAGAGCGCGATCCTCTCGGCGATCATCTTCAACGCGATCGTCATCCCGTTCCTTATTCCGCTTGCTTTGCGTGGCGTGAAATGGCGGGCGGCGCCCGCCGGGCAGTTGCTGTCGCGCAATCTCGCCATCTACGGCGTCGGCGGCCTGATCGCGCCGTTTGTCGGCATCAAGTTTATCGATGTCATCGTTTCAGCTCTTCATCTGGCTTGAGGCATTCCATGTTACAGACACTTCGCCCGGCGCTTGTTATGTTTGCGCTGTTCACGCTGTTGCTCGGAATCGCCTATCCGCTCGCTATGACCGGAATCGGCCAAGCGCTCTTCCCCAACGCGGCCAACGGCTCGGCCATTGTCCGCGACGGGCAGGTGGTCGGCTCGGCGCTGATCGGCCAAACCTTCACCCGTGACGATTATTTTTGGGGCCGTCCGTCCGCGGCCGGCGACGGCTACAACGCGCGTGCCTCCAGCGGCGCCAATCTTGGGCCGACATCGCAGGCTCTGGCTGATCGCATTTCCGCCGACGCCGCGCGCTATGGCGTGCTCGTCAATCGCATCCCGGCGGAACTTTTGACCACTTCCGGTTCGGGGCTCGATCCCCATATCTCGCCGGAGGCTGCGTTCTTTCAAGCGCGACGTGTCGCTGATGCGCGGGGCCTGAGCATCGATAACGTGCGCCACTTGATCCAAGTCCACACCGAAACGCCACTTGCGGGTATTCTTGGCGAACCGCGCGTCAATGTGCTTCAGCTCAACCTCGCGCTGGACGAACTCTCCCAAGGCTAACGGGCCATGACAGACCAAGACGAACGCCGGCCATCTCCGGACGCCCTGCTCGCGCAAGCGAAGGCAGAAGGGCGCGGCAAGCTGAAAATCTACCTCGGCGCAGCGCCGGGCGTGGGCAAGACGTTCGAGATGCTGTCGGACGCGCGCAAGAAGCTGGCGGACGGCGTGGATATTGTCGCGGGCGTGGTCGAAACGCATGGCCGGCGCGAGACATTGGCGCTGTGTGAGGGCATCGAAATCATCCCCAAGCGAAAGCTCGGCTATCGTGGGCAAGAGCTTGCGGAGATGGACATCGATGGGTTGCTTACACGCCGCCCGCAGATCGCGCTGATCGATGAGCTTGCGCATACTAATGTCGAAGGGTCACGCCATCCCAAGCGTTGGATGGACGTAGAAGAATTGCTCGCAGCCGGCATCGACGTTTGGTCCACGCTCAATATCCAGCATCTTGAGAGCTTGAACGACATCGTCGCCCGCATCACGCGCGTCCGTGTGCGTGAAACGGTGCCGGACGCGTTGCTTGATCGCGCCGATGATATCGAGTTGATCGATCTTACGCCGGAAGAGCTGATTGAGCGCCTGAAAGAAGGCAAAGTGTACGCGCCCGACCAAGCGCAGCGCGCCATCCGCAACTATTTCGCACCGGGCAACCTTTCGGCGCTCCGCGAACTCGCGATGCGCCGCGCCGCCGATCGGATCGATCAGCAAGTGCGGGGCCTGCGTCAGGCCCAAGGCGAAAGTGCCCCTTGGGCCGCGGGCGAGCGAATTCTGGTCTGCGTCGATGACCGTCCGGACGCGGCGGAAGTCGTTCGCCATGCCAAACGCATCGCCGATCGCGCCAAAGCGCAATGGGTCGCGGTGCACGTGCAGACGGCGCGTTACAATCGCCTGTCCGAGATGGAGCGTGGCCGCATAGCCGAAACACTCCGATTGGCGACGCGACTAGGGGCCGAAACCGCGACGCTTCCCGGTGATCGCGTCGCGGAGACCGTGCTGGCTTACGCGAAAGAGCAGAACGTCACGCAGATCGTCGTCGGCAAAGCCAAGCGCCCGCCGCCGTTTGAAATCCTATTCGGCTCCGTTGTCCGTGAGCTGATCGACGCGGCGGAGACGATAGCAATCTACGTCGTGCCAGAAGAAGGCGAAGGCGCGAAGAAGCGTCCGCTGGGCAATCTCGCCCCGCATCCGGCGCTCACCTCCCGCGCCTTGATGGAGAGTGCGTTGCTCACAGCGGCGGCGACTGCCGTCGCTTATCCGCTCGACGCCTTTATTGGCGTCAACAATCTCAGTCTGGTGTTCCTGGCGGTGGTGCTCATTAGCGCCCTCACGCGCGGACTCTGGACCGGACTTATGACCGGCGTGATCTGCGCGCTCGCCTACAATTGGTTCTACACCGAGCCGCGCTACACGTTCACGGTCGCCGATCCCGAAAACGTGCTGGCGATCATCGCGTTCTCCGGCGCGGCGATCCTCGTCTCCTTCCTGGCCGCACGTGCGCGCGAGCAAACGCAATCCGCACGCGCCGAAGCGAAGACGTCGCGCGAGCTTTATGGCTTGGCCAAGGGTCTCGCAAGCGTCGCGACCGAAGATGAAGTCGCGCAAACGCTGGCTGCTTACGCCGCGCGCTCGTTCGATGCGGAATGCGCCGTGTTCGCGCGCGTAGGCGTCAACGATCTGCGCTTAGCTGGCACTGCGCCCGGTGCAGCGACATTGAGCGATGCCGATATGGCCGCCGCGCGCTGGACCGGCGACAAAGGCCAAGCCGCCGGTCGCGGCGCGGACACTTTGCCCGGCGCGCGCTGGTTGTTTGTGCCGATGCGGACCTCGCGGCTGTTTGCTGGCGTGCTCGCGATTGCGCGTGACGCCGTGCTCTCGCCCGAGGAACGCCGTCGCCTTGACGCCATGGCGGATCAAGCCGCAACCGCGCTGGAGCGCGCCCATATCGCGCGCGCCTACGAAGAAGGGCGCGTTGAGATGGAAGCCGAACGCCTACGCGCCACCATGCTTGCCTCGCTCTCACACGATCTTAAGACACCGATCGCCGGCATCCTGGGCGCCGCCTCCAGCTTGCGGGCTTACGGCGACAAGCATGACGAGGCAACGCGCAAAGAATTACTCGCCGGCATCGAGTCCGAAGCGGACCGCATGCAGCGTTATGTGGTGAAGCTCTTGGACATGACGCGCCTCGAAGCAGGCGGGGTAAAGCCAAAGATTGAACCGCTTGACGTCGCCGATGTGGTCGCTGCGGTTCTGAAGCGCGCAGAACCCATTTCGGAAGGGGTGTGGCTCGATGGCGATGTCGCGCCGGGATTGCCGCTGCTCAAGGCCGACGCGACACTCCTTCACCAGACACTGTTTAACTTGGTTGAGAACGCAATTGTGCACGGCGCCCGTCATGCCGATGGCGGTGAAGTGCGACTCTCGGCCCGATTGGTGGATGGCGGCATCGCTTTTGAGGTTTGCGACAACGGGCCAGGATTGCCCGCAGGCGCCGAAACGCGAATCTTTGATCGCTTCTTCCGGGGCGACAAAACCAAAACGAGCGGTACCGGGCTTGGCCTTGCCATCGTCAAAGGATTCGCGGCGCTCATGGGCGCGAAAGTGGAGGCGCACAATCGGCGCTCACATGCGGGCGCCATCTTTACTCTTGCCTTCCCGGAGTCCGCCACGGCATGACTTTGGTGTCCATGCCGAGCAACCGCCTCAAAGCTCTGATCGTTGACGACGAGAAAGCCATTCGCCGCTTTCTGCGTTCGACGCTGATTGCCGAGGATTTCGAGGTTGTTGAGGCGGAGACGATAGCGCAGGCGCGCGCGGCCGCGGAAACCCTCAAGGCCGATCTCGTCGTGCTCGATCTTGGCTTGCCCGATGGCGACGGTTCAACGCTCATCCAGCCTTTGGCGGCTCTCAGCAAGCCGGCCATTCTCGTGCTCTCCGCGCTCGATGAAGAAGCGCGCAAAGTGCAGGCGCTTGACCTCGGCGCCGATGATTTCGTGACCAAGCCGTTTGGCGTCGCGGAGTTCATGGCGCGTGTGCGCGCCGCCTTGCGCCATCGCGTGCAAATGCAAGGCGGGCCGGCGATCTATGACGACGGCCGACTCTACGTTGATCTCGCTAAGCGCGTTGTACGGGTGGCGGGCGACGATCCAAAACTGACGCCACGCGAATACGGTTTGCTGCACGAACTCGTGCTGCACGCGGGTAAGGTGCTGACGCACCGCCAGGTGCTCCAGTCGGCTTGGCCGAATGACGTGGGTGCGGACGTTCAGTCGTTGCGTGTGCACGTCCGTCACCTTCGCCAAAAGGTCGAAGAGAATCCGGAAGCGCCCAGCAGAATCGTAACAGAGCCCGGCGTTGGCTATCGCTTCATTCCAAAAGCGGACTAGTGGCGTGAAGGAAGCGCCTGTGCGCCGCGCACGAGCCGTCCCGGTAGAGCGCCGGTCGCTTCGCCGCCGCGATAGGTGATCTCGCCGTTCTTGATCGTCGCGACATAGCCGTCCGCGCCTTGGCGTAAACGGCGTCCGCCGGCGGGGAGATCGTAGGCGACGCTGGGCGCGTGCAGGCGCAGTCGTTCGAGGTCGATGACGTTGACGTCGGCCTTGAGGCCAAGCGCGAGGCGGCCGCGATCGTTGAGGCCGATGGCTTGGGCGGGCTCTTCGGTCAGCGCGCGGATGGCTTGTGGGAGCGAAACCTTGTGCTCCGCCTTGGCGTCGCGCACCCATTTCTCGAGGAAGAACGTCGTGAAGCTGGCGTCGCAGATCATGCCGTAATGCGCGCCGCCGTCGCCGAGGCCCAGGATCGTGTCGGGATGCGCGGCCATGGCGCGCGCGGCGTCGAGATTGCCATCGCGGTAGTTCGCGCCGGGCAGATAGACGATGTTGCGGCCTTCGTTTTCCAGCAGGAGATCGTAGGCGAACTCCTCGTACGAGACGCCCGCGCGCTCAGCGAGGAAGCGGATTTGATCGGCAGGGTTCGGCTCGTAGTTCGGCGGATCGCCCATGATGTAGCCGAAGCGGCAGACGTGCACGGTTTTCAGCGACACCGGATTGGTGTCCTCCGGTTGCTCCGAGAGCAGCTTCGCGCGGAGCGACGGATCGCGCAGCGCCTTGACGCGCTCCGGCAGCGGCAGGTTCGCGATTGGCCGATAGCTCGGATGCAGGCTGAAAGGGTGAAATGAGAGGTCGAGACCGAACATCACACCAACCGGCCGCGGGAACACCTGCGCCTTCATCGCGACGCCATCCTCGTTCGCCTCACGCAGCAGCTGCAGCGCTGTGCGCCAGCCATCTGCATCGCCAGTCGGCATCTGCAGCAGCGAGAACGAGAGCGGACGCTGCGCAGCCTCGGCGATGCGGCGCATCAAGCCGAATTCCGCGCGTGCGTCGCCGTAGATTTCAGGGATGATCTGATAGACGCCAGCCTTCGCATCGCGCAGGCCGCGTGCGAGCGCGATCAGTTCGTCTTCCTCGGAGTGGATGCTCGGCGCCAGCGCGCCTGCGCGCGTGCGGTGGAGCAGGTTGCGCGATGTGCTGACGCCAAGCGCGCCGGCACGCACGGCCTCGGTGGTGAGCGCCTGCATCTGCACAAGATCGTCGGAGGTGGGCGCCTCGCGCTGCGCGCCGCGCTCCCCCATCACGTAGACGCGCAGCGCCGAGTGCGGCACTTGCGCGGCGATGTCGATATCGAGGCGGCGCTGATCGAGTGCGTCGAGATATTCGGGAAACGTCTCCCAATTCCACGGCAGGCCGGCGGTCATCACCACTTCCGGGATGTCCTCGACGCCTTCCATCAGCTCAACGAGCATGTCGCGCTGATGCGGGCGGCACGGCGCGAAGCCGACGCCGCAATTGCCCATGACGACGGAGGTGACGCCGTGATTGGACGATGGCGCCATCTTGGTTTCCCAAGTGGCTTGGCCGTCATAATGGGTGTGGACGTCGATAAAGCCGGGCGTCACGAGCTTGCCGTCCGCGTCGATTTCCTCGCGGCCTGCGCTCGTCACTTTGCCAATGGCGGCGATCCGCCCGTCCTTGATCGCCACGTCGCCCACGCGCGCGTCAGCGCCCGATCCGTCATGGATTTCGCCGTTGCGGATAACGAGGTCGTAGGCGGCCATGGGCGTTCCTCCAGAAACGAGTATGCCGCGCGCGCGGCGCGGCACAACCCGGCGGAGGCCGTTGAAACGCTGCGTTACCCGGCGAGGTAGTCGTAGCGGTCAAGTTGCGGGCGCTCGGCGAGGCAGGGGCCGAGCCTGGCGCCGATGGTGCGGAAATGGTCCGACTTCATGTGCGCGTCGAGCGTCGCTTGGTCGGAGTACAGCTCCATCATCGTGTAGGTGGTCGGCTCCTTCTGCGAGCGGAAGAATTTGTAGATGGTCACGCCCGGCTCAAGGCGGGTCGTGGCGTCCACCAATTCGCGCATCGTGGCTTCAAACGCCTCAACCTGATCCGGCTTCACTTTCATCGTCGCGACGACACCGATCATTCTCGTATTCTCCTTCAGAAGGTTGTGCGCGGGGTGGCGCAACATGCGCGAGCGGGGCCAAGCTTTCCAGCCTCGCACGCTGAAAATCCGTCCGCTCAGTCGACTGCGTGAGACGACGCACCGCACTGACGCGCCGCGCTTCGATGCCCAAAGTTCGCCATACAGCGCTTTTGCGCCAGCAAAGTTGACCTAGTATACTATCTCGCCCAGATTGCGCAAAACCGGAGGAATTGGACCCATGACCGAGGCTTACATCATCGACGCGTGCCGCACGCCGCGCGGGATCGGCAAGGTCGGCAAAGGCGCGCTGGCGCACCTCCATCCCCAGCACCTCGGCGCGACGGTGCTGAAGGCGCTGGCGGAGCGCAACAACATCAAGACGGCCGAAGTCGATGACGTGATCTGGTCCACCAGCACACAGAAGGGCAAGCAGGGCGTCGATCTCGGGCGGATGTCGGCGCTGCTCGCGGGCTATGACGTGAAGGCGAGCGGCATGACGCTCGATCGCTTTTGCGGCGGCGGCATCACCAGCGTGAACCTCGCTGCGGGCCAGGTGCGCGCGGGCTTCGCTGAATGCGTGATCGCCGGCGGAACCGAGATGATGTCCTACACCGCTGCGATCGGCGCGGAGGAGCAAGCCGCCGGTTTGAAGCCGATGGGCATCGGCGGCGGCAATCCGGAACTGATGAAGCTCCACCCGCAATCGCACCAAGGCGTCTGCGGCGACGCGATCGCGTCGATGGAAGGCATCACCCGCGCCGACGTGGATGCGCTCGGGCTCGAAAGCCAGAAGCGCGCCGCGGCAGCGATCAAGGAAGGGCGCTTCAACAAAAGCGTCGTGGCGGTGAAGAACCTCGACGGCACGGTGGCGCTCGATCGCGAAGAATTTCCGCGTCCGGAAACGACGGCGGAGGGTCTTGCTGGGCTGAAGGCTAGCTTCGACGCGGTGGCAGACGTTTCGATTTCAGTTGACGGCACGACATTCCGGCAGCTCATTCAGCGCAAATATCCGGAAGCGAACTGGAAGGGCGTGCACCACGCCGGCAACAGTTCTGGCGTTGTCGACGGCTCTGCGGCGCTGCTGCTTTCGTCCAAGAGTTACGCCGGCAAGAACGGCTGGAAGCCGCGTGCGCGCGTGGTGATGGCCGCCAATGTCGGTGATTGCCCGACTTTGATGCTGAATGCGCCGGTGCCGGCCGCGCGCGCGGCGCTGGCGAAGGCGGGCCTCAAGGTCGAGGACATTGATCTCTGGGAGATCAACGAGGCGTTCGCCGTGGTGGCGGAGAAATTCATCCGCGACCTGAAGCTCAACCGCGACAAGGTCAACGTGAACGGCGGCGCCATCGCGCTCGGTCACCCGATCGGCGCCACTGGTTCGATCCTGATCGGCACGATGCTCGATGAGCTGGAGCGCCGCGACCTGAAGCGCGGCCTCGTCACTATGTGCGCCGCCGGCGGCATGGCCCCGGCGATCATCATCGAACGCGTTTAAGCTTATCGGCCCCGCTTCGGCGGGGCCGTTTCATTCGCCTTTGAATTTCGGCGCGCGCTTCTCGCGGAACGCCAGAACGCCCTCGATGAAATCCTTCGAACGGCCGGCTTCACGTTGCAGTGTGCGTTCGCAATGGAGCTGCTCTTCAAGCGGCGAGTCGAGCGCAGCCCAGGCTTCCTTGCGGATGAGGCCAAGCGAACGCGGGCCGGTGGCAAGTTGGCGCGCGAAGCCGATGGCGACGTCCTCCAGCTGATCATCTGGCACGACGCGCGTGATCAAGCCCCAATCGAGCGCCTTCGCCGCTGGTAGCTTCTCACCCAGCAACATCATCTCCATCGCCCGCACGCGGCCGATCGCGCGCGCCAGCAAATAGCTTGAGCCGCCGTCCGGCACGAGGCCGACATGGCGAAAGGCTTGATAGAAATAGCCGCTCTCGCCCGCGACGATCACATCTCCCGTCAACGCAATGCCGCAGCCAACGCCCGCCGCCGCGCCGCGCACACCGATCACGATGGGAATCGCGCTGTCACGCATGGCGATGATCAACGGATTGAAGATGGTCTCCAGACGCGCGCCACCGTCATGCGCTGGGTTGTTGAGCGAGAAACCACCTTCGGCGAGGTTCGCGCCGGAGCAGAACGCGCGCCCGTGACTGCCGATAAAGATCGCGCGCGCTTCTGTCTGTGCCCGATCCAACGCTGCGCGCAGCTCTTGGCCCATCGTCGCCGACATGGCGTTGAGCGTCGCCGTATCGTTCAGGCGGATGAGCGCGACGTTTTGGTCGAGCTCGTAGGTAACCTTGGTGAAGCTCTGATCAGGCATCGGCCAGGCCCACGATCGCGACGGCGGAGACGTTCTGGCTCGGCATGCCGCCGAGATTGTGCGAGAGGCCGAGTACCGGCGGTGTCGCGCGCTGACGCGGGCCGGCGCGGCCGAGCAATTGCAGATAATTCTCGTAAATCATCCGCAAGCCTGAGGCGCCGATCGGGTGACCGAAGCATTTCAGGCCGCCATCGATCTGGCAGGGCACTTTGCCGTCAGCGTCGAAGAAGCCGTCGAGCACATCTTTCCAGCCTTGGCCGGGCTTGGAGATGTGGAGGTCTTCCATGGTCACCAATTCGGTGATGGAGAAGCAATCGTGCACCTCCATCAGGCTGATTTGCTCGCGGGGATTGGTGACGCCGGCTTCTTGGTACGCGCGCGTCGCCGCAACGCGCGTGGTGTGGAAGTACGAACCCGTCCAGCCCGCGCCTTGGGATTCCCAGCCGTTCGACGAAACGATCTGCAGCGCTTTGACCGTCACGACATCCTTCTTGCCGAGCGCACGCGCGATCTCCGGCGTCGTCACGATCGCGCAGGCTGAGCCATCAGACACGCCGCAGCAATCGAACAAGCCAAGAGGTTCAGCGATGATCGGCGCGTTCAGCACCGTGTCCATATCGACGGCCTTCTGCAGATGCGCCTTTGGGTTCTTCGCGCCATTGGCGTGGCTCTTCACCGACACGTGCGCCATCGCGCGCTTTAGATCATCCTTCGAGACGCCATGCTCAGCGCGATAGGCCGACGCCAACTGCGCAAAATTGCCGGGCGCGGAGCCAGAGGCGCCGACCATGTCGAACGTCGTGCCGCGCGTCCGCACGGGCAGGCCGCCATAGCCAGTGTCCTTCAACTTCTCGACGCCAAGCGCCAACGCGATATCGGCAGCGCCAGAGGCGACAGCGTACACAGCGCCGCGGAACGCTTCGGTGCCGCTGGCGCAATAATTCTCAACTTTCGTTACGCCTACATCGGGCAAACGCAACGCTGTCGCCAGCGGAATGCCCGAAGGGCCGATGTTCACGGCGTCGAACGCAACCGAGAGCCACGCCGCATCGATGCGCGAGGGATCAATGCCCGCATCGCCCATCGCTTCTTGATACGCCTCCACCATGAGCTGATCGGCGTCCGCGTCCCAGCGTTCGCCGAACTTTGAGCATCCCATGCCCAAGATCGCCACGCGATCCTTGATGCCTTTGGCCATCGTCTTACTCCTCGCGTGAACTTAGTTGGCTGCCGTGGCTTTCCAGAAATAGCCGGTGAAGTTGCGCTGCTCGTCCACGTTCTTGATGCGGAACACCATGCGCATGTCGCGACCCACCTCGACGTCCGCGGCGTCCACGTCCGTGAACTCCGCCGTCATGCGGCCGCCGCCTTCAAAATCGATCATGCCGTAATAGCTTGGCGGATCGGGTGAGTAGGTGAGCGCGTCAGCAGTGTAGGTGACGACCTTCGCGCGCTTCTCGGCCAGCGGGTAATCTTCCTGCGTGCCGATGGCGTGGTCGTTGGGATTGACGCTGATCTCGGTTTTTGGGAATTGCACCGAACCCGTCTTGGTGCAGCGCCCGCCGACAAGCGCAAGCACGGCTTTGCGATTGCGATAGAGCGTCGAGCCAGGTTGCTTCTGATCTTGCTCAGCGCGCATGCCGCGATCGAGTTCAAGCAAGCCGCGATGAAACAGGAAGCGCTGGTAATTGCTGTCCGCCTTCTTGCGCGCCAGCGAGCCGGGGACACCGCTGCGCTTCGGCAGCTCGGCGATTGCCGGCGTGACCTCGAACACGAGCACGTCGAGCCCTTGGCCGAAGCTGGCCACCAGGATCTTGTCGCCAGCCTTGGCGCCTTCGAGCGCCGCCGCCAGCAGCAGCAGCGGATGCGCCACGCCTGTGTCGCCGACAGTGGCGCTCAGCGTGTCCGCGACCGCTTCCGGCTTGATGCCAGCACGTTTCGCTAGAGCTTCCGGCACGCCGCGCACATTGATGGCGATCGCCGCCTTGGCGATATCGGCGCCGGCGACGCCCACGGCTTCCAGCGCTGCCTTCAAACCGTCGCCGGCGATGCGCGTATAACCTTCGTCGCGGATCCAGCGGCTTTCCCAGGTGTAGTCGAATTGTTCGCCGTCAGCGCGGAAATGATCGACGAAGTCGATCGTGACGCTGTGCGTTCCGAGTAGGCGGGCGATCACCTTGCCTTTGCCAACCAACAGAGCTGCCGCCGCATCACCCTGAGAAAGTTCGGCTTCAGAAGCTGGCCGCGCCAAGCGCCGCTCGGAAGCGACGCAAAGCGTCGGCTTCGCGCCGGCGCCGTTCAGAGCTTGGATCAGCGCGCTTGTCCCAGCGCGCTGCGAGCCTGCGGAATCGAGTGAGGCGACGGCGTCGGGCAGGTTCAGCGCCTCCTTCACCACGCCCGCGTTCAACCGATCCGCAAACGGCAGCGTCGTTGAGGCGAGCACAACGGCGCCAATCGTGTTGCGGTCGATGCCGGTCAGCGCATCGCGGCCGGCTTCGACGCCCATGGTGATGGTGTCTTCGTCCCAATTGGCGCTCGCGCGCTCGCCTTTGGCGGCGCCCTTGAGGCCCGGAGCGAACCAGGCATTGGCGGCGTAAACCGCCGAGCGCTGCAGGCGCGAGCGCGGGATGTACGCGCCGTACGCCAGAATGCCGATGTCCTTACTCATACGTACTCCGCCAACCCATTGTTGAGGACGACGATGTCGCGCTCGACCGCTGTCGCGCGGTAAAGAGCGCGGCCTTCGCCGTCGCGCCAGATATCGGTTCTGATAGTTTCGCCAGGGAACACCGGCGAAGAGAAGCGCACGTCGAGCCGCTTCAAACGCGCCGGCTCGTTGTCGCAAAGCGCGGCGAGGATCGCGCGACCGGCCACGCCATAGGTGCAGAGCCCGTGCAGGATCGGCTGCGCGAAGCCGGCAGCTTTCGCCACGTCAGGATCGATGTGCAGCGGGTTGAGGTCGCCAGAGAGGCGGTAGATCTGCGCCTGGTTCGGCGCGGTGGTGAGTGTGTGGCTGAGATCGGGTTGACGTTCGGGCAGCGCCGGCGGCTTCGGCTGGCCCTCGGCGCTGCCGCCGAAGCCGCCATCGCCGCGTAGGAAGCTGCCTGCGGTCGCCGTCGCCAGCAATGTGCCGGATGCGTCGTAGATTTTTCGCGTCACGTAGCAGATCGCGCCTTTGTCGGAGCCCTTGTCGAAGATCGGCCCGAACGTCGATACACCGAGGATTTCGCCTTCGACAGGCAGGGGCTTATGGATCTGCAGCGTTGTTTCGCCGTGTAAAATTTTTTTCCAGTCGACGCCGTATTGCGGGTCGCGCCAGATGAAGCCCGGATAGCCCAGCACCACGGCCATGGTCGGTAGCGCCTTCAATCCGTCCTCATAGACGAATTGCAATTCACTGGCGCCGACGCCCAGGGCGTAAAGAATGGTGTCCCGCTTGGTCAGGACATGGCGCGTCTCGATGGGCGGGGCGCGGAGCAGACGGTCTGGATCAAGCGGCATTTTGGATTTTATACGACCTAGTATACCTAGTAACAATCGTGAGGCGGGCTCTTCGCAATAGGGGCACAACAAACTAAAGCCCTACAAGAGCCTACTTAGACGCAGTGAGAGAAAAGTCATGAGCGACGTCGCGACATTTGAGATCGAGGATGGTGTTGGCGTCCTCACCATCAATTATCCGCCGGTGAACGCGCTGAGCGCGTCCGTGCGCAAGGGGCTCGACGAGGGCGTCAAGAAGTTTGACGCCGATCCAGCGGTGAAAGGCATCGTGCTGATTTGCGCGGGCCGCACGTTCTTCGCTGGCGCTGACATCACCGAGTTCGGCAAGCCGCAGCAATCGCCTGGCCTGCACGACGTGCTCAACATCATCGAGAACGGGTCGAAGCCTGTTGTTGCGGCGATCCACGGTACGGCGCTGGGCGGCGGCTTAGAGCTTGCGCTCGTGTGCCATTATCGCATCGCCGTGCCGTCCTCGAAGGTTGGCTTGCCGGAGGTGGCGCTTGGTCTGTTGCCGGGCGGCGGCGGAACGCAGCGCCTGACGCGTCTCGTCGGGCCGGAGCGCGCGCTCGATCTCATCACCAGCGGCCGCCACATCAGCGCCAAGGACGCGCTGGAGCAGGGCGTGATCGATGGTCTTGCCGAAGAAGGCCAATTGCGTCGCGATGCGATTGCGTTCGTGAAGAGCGTCGTCGCTGAAGGCAAGCCGTTGAAGCGGGTGCGCGATCGTGAGGACAAGGTCGCGCCATTCCGTGGCAACAAAGCGCTGTTCGCGGACTTCCGCGCCAAGAACGCGCGCCAGTTCCGTGGCTTCAAGGCGCCTGAGAACATCATCAAGTGCATCGAAGCGGCGGTGGAGCTGCCCTCGTTCGACGACGGCATGAAGCGCGAGCGCGAGCTGTTCTACGAATTGATGAATTCCACCGAAGCCGGCGCGCAGCGTTATGCGTTCTTCGCCGAGCGCGCGACGACCAAGATTCCAGATGTTCAGGATGACACTCCGATCATCCCGATCAAGAGCGTCGGCGTGATTGGCGCCGGCACCATGGGCGGCGGCATCGCCATGAACTTCCTCAACGCCGGCATTCCGGTGACTTTGGTTGAGTTGAAGCAGGAAGCGCTTGATCGCGGCATCGCGGTCATCCGCAAGAATTACGAAGGCACGGCCAAGAAGGGCCGGATCACCCAAGCCGATGTTGAAAAGCGCATGGGCCTCATCACGCCAGCGCTTGAACTCAGCGCGCTCGCGAACGCCGATCTGGTGATCGAGGCCGTGTTCGAGAGCATGCCGATCAAGAAGGACATCTTCACCAAGCTCGATGGCATCGCCAAGCAAGGCGCGGTCCTTGCGAGCAACACGTCCTATCTCGATATCAACGAGATCGCCTCGGTGACGAAGCGACCGGAGTACGTGCTCGGTCTCCATTTCTTCTCACCGGCCAACGTGATGCGCCTGCTTGAGGTCGTGCGTGGCGCGAAGACCGATAAGAGCGTGATCGCCACGGCGATGAAGCTCGCCAAGCAGATCAGCAAGCTGCCGGTGCTGTCGGGCGTCTGCCACGGCTTCATCGCCAACCGGCTGATGGGGCCGCGCGGGCGCATGGCGGACGCGCTTTCGCTGCAGGGCACGTCGCCGCAAGCGATTGACGCCGCCATCTACAATTATGGCTTCGCGATGGGGCCGTTCTCGATGATGGATCTCGTTGGCCTCGACGTGATCGGCCGCGACAACACTGAACGCACGGTGCGTGGCGATCTGGTGAAGCTCGATCGCCTCGGCCAGAAGAAGAATGGCGGCTATTACGATTACGACGAAAAGCGCAACGCGACGCCTTCGCCGGTGGCCGCGCAAGTGATCGCCGATTTCGCGCGCGACCATCAGATCGTGCAGAAGCCGCCCTTGAGCGAGGAAGAGATCGTCGCGCGGCTGCTTTATCCGGTCGTCAACGAAGGCGTGAAAATCCTCGAAGAGGGCATCGCGCTCCGCGCCTCGGACATCGATGTCGCGGCGATGATGGGCTACAATTGGCCGGTCTATCGTGGTGGCCCGATGTTCTGGGCCGACACGGTGGGCTTGCCCAAGATCGTCGCCAAGCTGAAAGAAATGCAGGCCGAAGGCGGCGATTTCTTCAAGCCCGCGGCGCTGCTCGAAAAGCTCGCGGCGGAAGACAAGAAGCTGCACCAGGTTGGCGCCAAGTGAACGACAAAGTCCGTCCGCCGCCGGTCGAGGCGGTTCTCTCCGCGACGATCCTGTTGCTGCGGGACGATCCGTTCGAGGTGCTGATGGTGCGACGACGCTCGTCGTCGCACTTTTCTTCCGCGCTCGTGTTTCCGGGCGGGCTGCTTGATCCGGAAGATCGCGCGGAGGCCTGGCTGCCGCACATCACCGGCGCGGAAGGTCTCAGCGAGACTGAGCGCGCTTTGCGCATCGCCGCGTGCCGCGAATCCTACGAGGAATCCTCTGTCGTACTCGGCGGCCAAGTGCACGCGTTCGAACCGGGCGTGCCGTTCATCGACATCGTCGCGCGCCAGAACGCCAAGCTGCCGCTGGGCGACATTTCGCTTTTTGGTCACTGGATCACGCCGGAGCGCGCGCCGAAGCGTTTCGACACGCACTTCTTCATCGCCGCCGCGCCGGAAGGCGTCGAGCCAAAGTGCGATGGCGATGAAACCGTGAGTCTCGAGTGGGTTCGCCCGGTCGATGCAATCGCGCGCGCCGAAGGCGGCGAGAACACGATCATCTTTCCGACCCTGATGAACCTCCGCATGCTCGCAAAGAGCACGGACGTTGCCTCCGCTTTGGCCGACACGCGGGCGCGTACCGTGTTTACGGTGATGCCGCGCGTCGAGAAGCGCCCGGATGGGTTGGTGGTGGTGATCCCTGCCGAAGCTGGATACGGGGTCACCGAATACGCGGCGCCTGAGGTAGCAGGGAAGGCGGACTAAATCATGAGCTATGCGCTGCCGAATTTCTCTATCGACCTCAAAGGCCAAACCGCGCTTGTCACGGGCGCATCTTCCGGGCTGGGCGTGCGCTTCGCGAAGGTGCTGGCGAAGGCCGGCGCCAAGGTTGCGTTGACGGCGCGGCGTTTGGATCGGCTTGAGGAAGTCGCGAAAGAGATCGCCAGCGAAGGCGGCGAGGCGAAAGCCTTCGCGCTCGACGTGACCGACGCCGCGCAATTGCAAAGCATCGTCGGCGAGGTGGAAGGCGCACTCGGGTCGGTGACGATCCTCGTCAACAATGCCGGCATTCCCGATGCGAAGCGTGCGACGTCCGCGCCGGTGGAGCTGATCGACCGCGTGCTCGCGGTGAATGTGCGCGCGCCGTATATCTTGAGCGCTGAAGTCGCACGGCGCTTGATCAAGGCGAAACTTCCGGGTCGCATCGTCAACATCTCGTCGATGTCGGCGTTCGACTATGCCGGCAATGGCGCCGCGCTTTACTCCATCACCAAGGCGGCGCTCATCCGCATGACCGAAGCGCTCGCGGTTGAGTGGCGGACGTTCAACATCAATGTGAACGCTATCGCGCCGGGCGCGTTTGCGTCTGAAATGATGGACGGGATGATCGAGCGCATCGGCGACGATTGGGTGCAGCAATTGCCGCGCAAGCGTCTGGGCGACCCGGCGCAGCTCGACAGCACGCTTCTGTTCCTGGTTTCGCCATCGTCCGAATTTGTGACCGGCACATATATTCGCGCCGATGACGGCCAACATGATCGATAGGGAGATGCGCCGATGAGTGCGTTCAAGGACGGAATTCTCGACGGCAAGGTCGCGTTCGTCGCTGGCGGCACCAGCGGCATCAATCTCGGCATCGCCAAGCGCTTGGCCGAACTCGGCGCGCGCGTCGCGGTGGCCGGGCGCGATCCGGAGAAAGCGCAGCGCGCGGCCGCAGAGATCGGTCGCGGTGCGAAGGGCTATTCGTGCGATGTCCGCGATTTTGCGGCGACTCGGTCGGTGATGGAAGCGATCGTCGCCGATTGGGGCAAGATGGACATCGTCGTCTCCGGCGCGGCGGGGAATTTCCTCGCGCCCGTCGCCGGCTTGTCCGCGAACGGTTTCCGCACGGTGGTCGATATCGATCTCAACGGCACCTTCAACGTGTTCCGGGGCTGCTACGATCTCATCAACAAGCCGGGCGCATCGTTGATCGCCATCACGGCCGGCCAGGCGGTGAACCCGATCATGCTGCAAGCGCATGCGTGCGCGGCCAAGGCGGGGATCAACCAACTCGTGCGCGTGTTGGCGATGGAATGGGGCCCAGAGGGCGTGCGCGTGAACGGCATCTCGCCCGGCCCGATTGCCGGCACCGAAGGCATGGCGCGCTTGGCGCCGGGTGACGCGGCCACGAAGTCCCGCACCGATCGCATTCCGCTGCGTCGTTACGGCGAGATTTCCGAGGTGGCGGAGAGCGCGGTGTTCCTGTGCTCCAATTCCGCCCACTACATCACCGGCACGATCCTCGATTGCGACGGCGGCTCGCAATTGGGCGATGCGCGCGACATGGCGGAGCAATTCCGCAGCTGATGTCACAAGCGTTCTTTGACCTCCGCGCCACGCACAATTCGCATCGCTGGTTCTTGCCTGTGATTCCGAACATTTGCGTCGGCCCGCGCGACAAGCTGTTCTTGTTTGGCGGTGTCGGCTTGGCCGCCGCGCTGGCGGCCGCGGAGCGGACGACCAAGCGGCCAACGATCTGGGCGACATCGCAATATCTTTCGTACGCGCGGCCCGGCGCGATCGTTGATTTCGACGTGCGCGAGGTCACCGTTGGCAACGCGATCAGCCAGGTGCGCGTGACCGCGCATATCGGCGACAAGGAAATCCTGAGCGTCAACGCCGCGCTCGGTGAGCGCGAAGGCTTGAGCGATCAATGGCTCGCTATGCCCGACGTGCCGCCGCCGGAGGCGTGCGAGCCGGTGAAGCATTGGCGCGCCATCGATGAAAGCGTGAACGCGCGGATCGAGATGCGCGTGGCGCACGGGCGTTACCCGACGCGCGATTTCGTCGGCGGGCGCGGCGAAGATGGGCGTTTGATGCTCTGGATGCGCCCGGCGCAAGGGCATGCGATCACGCGCGAGCTGCTGGCGGTGATGGCGGACTTCGTGTCCAGCGCCAACACCTCCGCGATCGGCAAGCGCGCCGGCGGCAATTCACTCGACAACACGATCCGCTTCGGCAAGCTCGCGCCCACGGAATGGGTGCTCTGCGATATCCGCGTCGAAGCGATCGTGAGCGGCATCACGCACGGCGTGATGCATTTGTTCAACCAGCGCGGCGAGGTGCTGGCGAGCGCGAGCCAGTCGCTGATCTTACGCATCTACGAATGAGACGGAGCCATTGATGCAAGGCAAGGTGATCGTGGTGACCGGCGCGGGTGGCGTGTTGGGCGCGGCTGTTGCAAAGCTCGCGAGCGAGCGCGGCGCGACGGTCGCGGGTGTCGACATGGCCCCGATCAAGGATGCGATGGCGTTCAAGTTCGACGGCGTCGATCTGAGCGATCTCGGCGCGGCGCAAAAGGTGATAGACGACATCCGCGCCAAAGCCGGGCGCATTGATGCGTTGCTCAACATCGCCGGCGGCTTTCGCTGGCAGACTTTGGCCGATGGCGCGATCGATACCTGGGACTTTCTTTACAAGCTCAATGTGAAAACAGCCGCGTGCGCGTCGAAAGCTGCGCTGCCGCATCTGGTCGAGAGCAAAGGCGCGATCGTCAATGTCGGCGCGCTGGGCGCCGTGAAGGCCGGCGCCGGCATGGGTGCGTATGCAGCGTCGAAGCAGGGCGTGATGAAGCTTACGGAGAGCTTGGCTGAGGAACTCAAGGGCAAAGTCCGCGTGAATGCGGTGCTGCCGTCGATCATTGATACGGCTGCGAACCGCAAGGAGATGCCGAACGCGGAGTTTGCGTCGTGGGTGCAGCCGGCGGAGCTGGCGAATGTCATGCTGTGGCTCGCGGGCGATGAGGCGAGCGCGGTGACGGGTGCGTTGGTGCCTGTGAGCGGGCGGGTTTGACGGCGAAATAGCCACCGTCATCCCGGCCGAGCGTAGCGAGAGCCGGGACCCAGGGTGTCATAGCGCCGTGCATTTGCCCCTGGGTCCCGGATGCCGCTCCGCGGCTCCGGGATGACGGAGTTGTTCCTTCTGAAAATTAAAAGCCCTTGAACACAGCGATCTCATCCACCTCGGCGCGGTCGCTGCGCAGCGTGTTGACTGGCGCTTCGTCAGCATAGCCAAGCGCCATGCCGCAATAGACCATCTCGGTTGGCTCAAGATTGAAGTGCGCTTTGAGCGGTGTACGCAGTCGCGCCCAGGCTTCTTGCATGCATGACGATACGCCGCGCTCCTGCGCGGCGAGCGCGACCGATTGCATGAACATGCCGAGATGAGCCCATTGGCCGTAGCCCATGCGCTCATCGATGATGAAGAACAGCGCCACCGGCGCGCCGAAGAAGCGATAATTGTTGGCGAACTGCCGGAGGCGTCCGGCTTTATCGTCGCGCGGAATGCCAAGCAGCTTGTACATATCTTCGCCGACCTTGAAGCGGCGCGTGCGATAGGGCTCCCAGAGATCGGCGGGATAGATGAAGCGGTCGCCAATATCGCCGCCGCCGGTCTTCGCCATCTCGATGATCGCGTCTTTCTCCGCACCGGCGACCGCGACAACCTTCCACGGCTGCACATTGCCGCCGGAGGGCGCGAAGCGGGCGACATCGATGATCTCGCGCACCAGCGCCTCGGGCAGCGGGTCTGGCTTGAACGAGCGAATAGAGACACGCGCTTTCAGGGCTTCGGTGACGTTCATGGAACAATGCCTTTCGCGGGCATTGTTCCTGCCGTCCGCGCGACGCGCAAGCTCACGCGGCGTTAGCGCGCACCCTTGGCGGCGCGTTCGATCGCCTTCGCGTAGGTGCGGCCGGTTTTCTGCGCCTCTTCGATGTCGCGTGCGGAGATTTCCTTGGCGATGACGCGTGCATGCTTGCGGGCGTCTTCGTCGGCGGAGAGGGCGACGGCGCAATAGAGCCAGGCGAGCGCGTCGATCGGATCTCTGTCCACTATGTGGTCAGCGAGATGTCGCATCGCCGAGACGTGGCCTTGCTGGGCCGCGCGCGTGTAGAGGCGGCGCGCTTCTTCCGGTTCGCTCATGGCCGCGAGTTGCGTCATCGCTTCGGCATCGCCCGCGCCCATGGCGGCGCGGAACAGTGCGCGCGCTTTCTCGCGATCTTGCGCGACGCCGTGTCCGGAGCGAAGCGCGACGCCGAACGCCGTTTGCGCGGCGGCGTGACCGTGCTCGGAGGCGACGCGGAAGCATTCAGCGGCGGCGCCGTGATCGCGCGGGCCGCCGAGGCCGCGCCAATAGAGCAGCCCGAGGTGATAGGCGCCGTTGGCGGTTTCTTCTTCCTGCAGCGCCTCAGTGAGGAAGCGGCGCGCGCGTTTCCAGCCTTTGGCGGAAAAGGCGTCGAGGCCCTTGTCGAGATTCGATTGGCCGAGCCCGAACACTAGACGGCGAAGCTCACGCCGCAGCCGCAGCTCGACACGGCGTTGGGGTTCTTCACTTTGAAGGACGAGCCGATCAGCTCATCGACCCAATCCACCTCGGAGCCGAGCAGGAACGGCAGCGACACGGGGTCCACAAACAAACGGGCACCATCGCGCTCAACGATAATGTCCTCGGCGTTCGGGTTCGTGGCGATGGCGATCTCGTACTGGAAGCCCGAGCAGCCGCCGCCTTCGACCGCCACCCGGAGGCCGGCCAACGCGCCTTCGCCGTCCGCGATCGCCTTGATGCGGGCGGCAGCTGAGGCGGAGAGGGAAACATTCGCCATTAATCGGTCTCTTAAGGTTGGGCCTTCATGAACCGGTTTCGCACGGTCGGGCCGCCAATATATGGTGTGAACCTGAATTTGGGGAGAACGCCCTTATGGCGGAGGTGAGGAGAACGCAGGCGACCGGCAAGGGCGGCGAGCCGGCTGCACCCCCGGCGCAGGCCCCGCGCGCCCCGTTCGCCACCAATCCGGCGCGCTCGCGCGGCCGGCTCCATGACGAAGCTGACAGCAAGACCCGCACGCCCTTCGAGCGGGACCGTGATCGTATCGTCCACTCCAGCGCCTTCCGGCGTCTGAAGGGCAAGACGCAGGTGTTCGTCGCCCACGAGGGGGACCATTACCGCACGCGGCTGACGCATTCGCTGGAGGTGGCCCAGATCGCCCGCGCGGCGGCGCGGCGGCTGGGTGTCGATGACGATCTCGCCGAAGCGCTGGCGCTCGCGCACGACCTTGGCCATCCGCCGTTTGGGCACACGGGCGAGGACATGCTCGACGCCTGCATGGAGGCTTATGGCGGCTTCGATCACAACGCGCAGACTTTGCGCGTGCTCACGAAACTGGAGCGCCGCTACCCGACGTTCGATGGCCTGAACCTCACTTGGGAAACACTGGAAGGCGTCGTGAAGCACAACGGGCCGCTGATCCGTTACGGCGTCACGCTCGAGAATTTGCCGGTGGCGATCCAGGAATATGTGGCGACGCACGACCTTGAATTGGCGACGTGGCCAGGGCCTGAAGCGCAGATCGCCGCGCATGCGGATGACGTCGCCTACAACAATCACGACATCGACGATGGCCTGCGCGCCGGGCTCTTCACGCTGACGGAGTTGCGCGAAGAGGTGCCGATGGTGACGCGCGTGCTCGCCAATGTGGAAGCGGATTATCCGGGGCTTGAACAGAGCCGCGTGAGCGCGGAGTTGGTGCGGCGCCTGATCGGCGTGTGGATCGACGATCTCATCTGGGAAACCGGCAATCGCATCGAGGCGCACAAGCCGGAGAGCGCCGAGGACGTGCGCGCGATGGGCGCGCCGCTCGTTGGCTTTTCCGAGGTGATGAACGACCACATCGCCGTGCTGCGCCGTTTCCTGATGGCGCGCATGTACCGCCATTGGCGCGTCAACCGCTCGCGCAGCCACGCCAAGCGCATCATCAAGCAATTGTTCGAGTTGCTCCTTGCGGAGCCGGAACTATTGCCGCCGGACTGGTCCAAGGGCGGCGACGGGCCGGGCGGCCTGCGCACGGCGCGCCGGGTGTGTGACTATATTGCCGGCATGACCGACGATTACGCCATCGACGAGCATAAGCGCCTGCATTCGCTGTAACGTTTCGTTTCCGTCATTCACCTTTGACGAACGACGCGGTGCTAAAATCCGAGCGAAATCACGATTCCCGCGCTTGGAGTTCGCCTTGAACCGCCCGTACCACGCCCATCCTGGATACGATGACGGCCACCAGAACGCGCCCCGCCTGGCGCTCTACGTTCTGATGCTGGTCGTCGCGATCGCGTTCGGCGGCTTCGTTTGGCAGCTCTATAGCGGGCCGAGCGCGCCGCTGATCCCGGCGCAGCCGGGCGCCTACAAGGTCGAGCCGCCGCCGGAACTGGCGACCGCGCCGGATCAGACCGAACTCAACGCGTTTGGCGGCAACGTCATTTTGCCGAATGAGAGCGCGGGCAGCGAAGCTGCGCCGACGACCGCCGTGAGCGAAACCGCGCCGCCGCCCGTGGAGACCATTGGCGCGCCGCGCCTCACGCCAACGCCTGCGATCACTTCCAGCGGCCCATATCTCGCGCAGCTCGCGGCGCTGCGGAACGAGAGCGGCGCGCAGGCGGCGTGGACGCGGATGTCCTCACGCGCGCCGGGCCTGTTTGGCTCCGCGCATATGGACGTCGAACGCGCGGACCTTGGCGCGCAGGGCGTGTTCTATCGTTTGCGCGCCGGCTATTTCTCCGACCGCGCCAACGCCACGCGCTTCTGCGAGCGCGTGCGGCAGATGGGACAGGACTGCATCGTCGTGCAGCGTTAGGTTCACGCGATGAGCGTGCTTTCCTGCGCCCTTGGCATTCGCCAACCCAAGCTCGACGCCGAAACGCGCGCGTTCTTTCGTGATGCGCGGCCGTGGAGCTTCATCCTGTTTCGCGAAGCGTGTGTCTCGCGCGTGCAGGTGCGGGCGCTGTGCGAGGAATTGCGCGACGCGGCGGGCCATGACGCGCTGATCTGGATCGACCAGGAAGGCGGGCGCGTCGCGCGCCTCAAAGCGCCGGAATGGCCGACTTGGCCGGCCTGCGCGACGTACGGCGAAATCTTCAAGCGCGACGCGGTGGCGGGCATTGAAGCGGCGCGCCTTGGGCATCGGCTGATCGCGCATGAGCTGCGAAGCATCGGCGTCGATGCGGATTACGCGCCGGTGCTTGATGTACCGGTCGAAGGTTCGGACAAGATCGTTGGCGATCGCGCGTTCTCGGCGAACCCGAAAGAGGTGGCGATCCTCGCGCGCGCGGCGCTTGAGGGCCTGCACGCGGGCGGTGTCGCCGGCTCGATAAAGCACATGCCAGGGCACGGCCGCGCGACGGCGGACTCGCATCTGGCGCTGCCAAAGGTGAGCGCCTCGGAAAAGGAACTGGAAGCGGATATTCTGCCGTTCGCATCGCTCAACGATGCCGAAGCTGCGATGACGGCGCATATCGTGTTCGAAGCCTGGGATCCCGATCGTCCGGCGACCTGCTCGCCGATTGTGATCGAGAAGATCATTCGCGGCCGCATCGGTTTTGCTGGCCTACTGATGAGCGATGATCTCGACATGAAAGCGCTCCAGTACGCGCTCAACGGCGGCCTGCAGGTGCGCGCGGAAGCGGCGCTCGGCGCGGGCTGCGACGTGGTCCTGCAATGCTCCGGCGTGCTGAGCGACATGGTGGAGGTCGCCAAGGGCTGTGTGGCGCTGGACGGGCTTCCCCTGGTGCGTGCGCGGGCGGTCGAGAGCTTCGCCAAACGCGCGCCGGACGCGTTCGACGCCGAGGCGGGCTGGGCGCGGTTTAGGGAATTGCTCTCCGGACATACCTCTCCCCCGTGAGGGGGAGAGAGGTCGCTTCGAGCATGCTCGAAGCGGGTGAGGGGGCGTGGCGGCAGCTTCTAGAGCAGCGTTAAACCTTGACACTCCCCCCCTCATCCGGTCGCTTCGCGACCACCTTCTCCCCCTCGCGGGGGCGAAGGGAGAAAGAGCATGAGCGACCAGAGCGAAGACCAGACCGAGCTTGATCTCGCCGCCGCGGCTGACGCGGAGGGGCGTGAGGCTTTGCTTGTGGCGCTCGATGTGTTCGAGGGGCCGCTTTATCTGCTGCTCGATCTGGCGCGGCAGAAGAAGGTCGACCTGGCGAAGGTGTCGATCGTCGATCTGGCTGACCAATATCTCGCCTTCGTCGCCGAAGCGCGCGCGGCGAACATCGAGATCGCCGGCGACTATCTCGTCATGGCGGCGTGGCTGGCGCTGCTCAAATCGCGGCTGTTGATCCCGAAGCCAAAGTTGGCGGAGGACGAGCCTGATCCAGATCAACTCGCGGCGGCGCTGAAATCGAAGCTGATGCACATCGAGCTGGCGCGCCTTGCCGCCAAGCGCCTCGATACGATGCCGCAGCTGGAGCGCGATTTCTTCCTGAACGGTGCGCCGCAACAGACGGTCTTGTCGAAGCAAGTGGTCTGGAAGGCGGAGCTCTACGACCTGCTCAACGCCTATTGCGCGGAGCGCTCCAAGAGTGTGCGCAAGCGCGCTTATCGCACCATGGTGCGGCGCGCGTATCCGTTGGAAACGGCGCGGCGGAAGCTCGAAGAAGCGCTGGTGAAGCTCGAAGATTGGCGTGCGATCGATCAGGTAACGCCGGCAGCGACCGAGTCTGGCCCCGAAGCGCCGCCGCAATCCTCGTATCTGGCTTCCACCTTCGGCGCGGCGCTGGAACTCGCGCGCGAGGGCAAGATGGAGCTCCGGCAAGCTGAGGCGTTCGCGCCGCTGTTCGTGCGGGCCAAAACGGCCCACAATGAGGGCTCATGAGCGACGCCCCGCGCGCCCCCATCGCCGACGCCATGCGCCGGATCGAAGACGCCTTCGCTGAAGGTGGCGAGCGCCCGCGCACGGAGCCGTCTGCCGACGCGATCCGTGCGGCTGAGGCGCTGCTGTTTGCTGGCGGCGAGGCGCTGACGGCCAAGCAGCTGGCCGAGAAGCTGGGACCGGAGGTGGACGTGGCCGCCGTGCTGATGCGGCTGAAGCGGGACTATGCCGGGCGCGGCGTCGAGCTGGTCGAGGCCGGCGGCGGCTGGCGCTTTCAGTCGGCGGCGGACCTCTCTTCCCTATTTGCCGAGACGCGCGCCGAGCCAAAAAAGTTGCCCAAGGCGGCGCTGGAGACGTTGGCGGTTATCGCCTACCACCAGCCGGTCACCCGGGCCGAGATCGAGGAAATCCGAGGCGTATCGCTGTCGCGGGGCTCGATGGAGCTGCTGCTGGAGATCGGCTGGATCAGGCCGCGTGGCCGCCGCCGCACGCCGGGCAGGCCGCTAACCTTCGGGACGACCGACGCATTTCTCAGTCATTTCGGCCTGGGCTCGCTTGACGCGCTACCGGGCAAGGACGATCTCAAGGGCCTCGGCCTGCTCGACCCGCGGGCGGCCAAAGAGCTGGACGTGCCGCGTCCAAGCGAGGAAATGGCAGGCGACGAAGAACCGCTGGCGCCCGGCGAGGACTCTTCAAGCTTTTTCGTGGATCATCTGGATCAGGGCGAGTAACGCGGGGCCGGAAGACGGCCAGCGCGCCCAAAGGAGTAAATAATGCATTTCCCCGGACTGGTTCCGCTTCTGATCGTCCTGTTTCTGGCGTTCCTGCTGTTCGGGCGCCCGGGCCGTCTGTCGGGCCTGATGGAAGATCTGGGCAAGGGCATCAAAGGCTTCCGTAAGGGGCTTGGCGAAGGCGACCAAGCTGGTCAGCCGCCGTCGGCCAACGACCCGCCGCGTCAGGTGCCGGATCAGAACGCCGCGCCGCGCACCGAGACCTCCAACGGAGATCGTGCGCAGAACTAAGCGCGCGAGAATTAGCCCATGCTGCCGAGCCTCGGCTTCAATGAGATTCTGATCCTCGGCGTGCTCGCCCTCGTGGTGATCGGGCCGAAGGATTTGCCGCTGATGTTGCGGAAGCTTGGCCGTTGGACGGCGAAGCTTCGCGGTATGGCGCAGGAATTCCGCACCGGCTTCGATGAACTGGCGCGTCAGGCCGAGCTTGATGAGCTGAAGAAGGAAGTCGATGCGCTGCGACGCACGACGAACCTGCAAAGCCTTGCCGCCGACGTAACCAAGCCGCTGCCGACGCTGGAAGATTACGCCGGCATCGCGAAGCCCAAGCCGCTGCCCGCGTCTGAGACGCCGCCAACGGTGATGGAGTCCACGCCTGCAACGGCTGAGATTGCAACGTCGGTCGAAGCGCCGGTGGATGTTGCTCCCATCGAAGCGGAAGAAGCCTACGACAAGCCGATCGCCCGGAGCGCGCCGTGAGCGTGGCGCACAAAGCCGACGACGATGAGATCGAGGCGTCACGCGCGCCTCTGATGGATCATTTGCTGGAGCTGCGAAACCGGCTGGTGACGTCGCTGGTGGCGGTAGTGATCGGCTTCATCGTCTGCTTCATTTTCGTCGATCCGATCTTCTTGTTCTTGGTGCAGCCGTTTCAAACGGCGATGGCCATCGTTCACCCTGAGCGCGCCGGTCAGGCCATCGAGCTGATCAACACGGGCGCATTTGGCTTCTTCTCGGTGAAGATGCAGATCGCTTTGTTCGGCGCGATCGTGCTGGCGTTCCCGATCATCGCTTACCAAGCCTACGCCTTCATCGCGCCAGGCCTCTACAAGCGTGAACGCGCGGCCGCCGCGCCGTTCATGATCGCAGCGCCTGCCATGTTCGTCCTCGGCGGCGCATTCGTGTTCTACGTGGCGATGCCGTTCGCGTTGAATTTCGCGTTGCACCAGGAAGTCACGGAGGGCCCGGTGCGGGTCTCGTACCTGCCGAAGGTCGAGGAATATATGGGCCTCGTCACGACGCTCGTGCTGGCGTTCGGGCTCATGTTCCAATTGCCGGTGGTGCTGTCGCTGCTCGGGCGCGTGGGGATGGTCAATGCGTCGATGCTGCGCAAGGGCCGCCGCTACGCCATCGTTGGCATCGCCGCGTTCTCGGCCTTGGTGACGCCGAACGACGTGATCTCAATGTTCGTGATGGCGGCGCCGGTTTACGCGCTCTACGAAATCTCGATCTGGCTTGTCTATTTCATCGGCAAAGCCCGCGATAAGCGCGAAGCCGCGGAAGCAGCGGCGGGCGCCGCGAGCTAACCTATACCGAATGGTGATTGGCGTTTGCCGGCGCTGAGCTAAGCTCGGCGCCCATGGAAGCGCCAATCCTCCTGCCGACCCGCGAGCAGCTCATCCACGCGCTCTACGAAGCCGCGGAGCTCGAGCACAATCTGATGTGCACCTACCTCTACGCCGCCTTCAGCTTGAAGGACGGCGAAGCGGAGGGCTTGAGCAAGGACGAAGCGGAAGCCGTCGCGCGCTGGCGCCGCGCGATCCTCGATGTCGCCATCGACGAGATGGGCCATTTGGCGGCGGTTTGGAACATCACTTCGGCGCTGGGCGGCAGCCCGGCGTTCGGCCGCGATAATTTTCCGCTCGATCCCGGCGGCTTGCCGGGCGGCGTTGTCGTGAAGCTTGCGCCGTTCAACGCGGAGGTGCTGCAGCACTTCATCCACCTCGAACGCCCCGAGGGTTCGGACGAGCCGGATGGCGCGGGCTTCCAGCATTATTCGTTCCGTCGCAACGCGGTGACCCCACGGCTGACGCCGATGGCGATCGACTATGAAACCGTCGGCCAATTCTATAAAACGATGGAATTCGCGCTCACCTTCATGACCGAGAAGCTCGGCGAGAAGGATTTGTTCTGCGGCGATCCGGGTCTGCAGCTTTCACCGAACGAGATCGATCTCAGTGGCGCAAAGCCGGTGCTCTGCTCGAAGACGGCGATCGCGGCGTGCGCGGCGATCATCACCGAAGGCGAAGGCGCGAGCGCCGAGAGCCCCAACTCGCATTATTGCCGCTTCCGCCACATCCGCGACGAATACCAGGCGGTGCTCAAGAAGAATCCAAACTTCGTGCCCGCGCATCCGGCCGCCACAAATCCAGTGCTGCGCCGCCCGCCAATCGCGGAGGGCCGCGTGTGGCTGGAGGACGAAATGTCCTCGGCGATCGTCGATGTCGCCAACGCGTCGTATCAGACGATGTTGCGCCTGATCGCGTATTCGTACGCGGTGCGCGGGCCGAGCGCGGAGAAAAGCCTCGCTGTCGATCTCGGCATCGATTTGATGAAAGCGCTGACGTTGCTGGCCGAGAGCGCCGCGCGCCGTCCAGCAGGGCCGAGCAACCCGGGCTGCAATGCGGGCGTTTCGTTCACGGCGCTGCGCGACGCTGCTCCCCTTCCGCCGAACGCCGGCACGCGCCGCTTCTTCGCGGAGCGTATGAACGAACTGGTGAAGGGCGCGGAGAGGCTCGATCAGGCCGATCAACGCGTGGCGCGCGCGACTGGGCTGTTAAAAGCGCTCGCGGTGCGGGCGCAGCGTTTCATGGAAATGAATGATGCGCCGGCGCCTGCGCCGCAGCCCGTGGCCGCCGCGCCAGGAAGCGCTGGCAATGAAGCGACGACGATGGTTGATGGCGTCGAGATCGTTGAAGGCGAGAAGATGCAGCTGCGCTTCGCCGGCAAGCTCTGCATTCACTCGCGCTTCTGCGTAACCGGCGCGCCGAAAGTGTTTTTGGCGAACGTGAAAGGGCCATGGATCCATCCTGACGCAATGGACGTGGAAGAACTCGCGGCGGTGGCGCGTGAGTGCCCGTCTGGCGCCATTCAGTACACGCGCAAGGACGGCGCGCCGGAAGAACAGAAGCCGCCGGTGAATTTGATCTCAACCCGCGAAGCCGGGCCGTACGCGTTTCGCGGCGATCTCTCGATCGATGGCAAAGCCATCGGCTATCGCGCGACGCTCTGCCGTTGCGGCGCGTCGAAGAACAAACCGTTCTGTGATGGCTCGCACCACGACGTGAACTTTGCCGCTTCCGGCGAACCGCCAACTGGCGACAAGATCGATATGCTCGAAGTCCGCGACGGCCCGCTCGCGGTCGCGCCGCAGACAGACGGCCCGCTGGTCGTGCGCGGCAACATGGAAATCATCTCCGGCACCGGCCGCGTCGTCGCGCGCGTGCAATCAGCGCGTTTCTGCCGCTGCGGGCATTCGAACACGAAGCCCTTCTGTGACAATTCCCACGTGAAGGTCGGTTTCAGATCGACCTAGCGTGACGCCTCGGGCGCGGCGCCCTGGTCGGGCATCACGAATTGGGCGGTGCGGTTCGGGAAGTCGACAGCGACGCGGCGGAACATCTGCAGCGCGTCCATGCCAAGCAGCAGCGCCGGCCGGCGCGTCATGCGCATGCGGCGGAAGAAATGCGCCTGCGCGAACGCGATCGGCAGGCCGGTGATGGCGACGTTGCCGATGCGCAGGCGGTTCACACGCGTGTATTGCGCCATCATCGTGTCGCCCGTGATGCTGACGAGCGTGATGTCGGTGAAATCGTTGCGGCGATTGGTGAGCAGGCGCCGGAGCGGCTCGTTGCCAACGCTGACCTGCAGGCCGGAATCGACGATCACATCGACATGCTGGCCATCGACATCGGAATCCGCCAGCACGAGCTGTCCGTAGCGCAGCCGTCCGCGCACGACGATCTCATCGGCGCCGATTGCGCGCTCGCGCCGTGGCGCAGGCCCCACGCGCATCTCCTGCGCTTCGAAATCGAGCACCACGCGCTGGCCACGCAACGCGTCGATGCCGAGCACGCCGGCCGCGCCGACATGTTCTCCGCGTAGCGCAAACACGCGCAGATCGCGGCTTTGGCCCGGGAGGAACGACACGCGCGGCGCGTCGAACAGGTTCACTTCGCGGGTGCTGTTGATCGAGAGGATGCGCGCGCTTCCCGTGCGCTGCAGGCCCAATTCATCGGCGAGTTCGAGCGAGATCACGCTGCGCTCGGCGGCGGTGTCGATCACGAACGGGTACGGCCCGCCATCGCCGATGGTGACGTTCACCACCATGCGATCACCGTTGGAAATTTGCGCAGGGATCGCCGTTTCCGGCGCGAGCGCCGAGGCCGGTTCGGGCGCGGCGGTTTGCGAGGACGCAAACGCCTCATTCTTACCCGCGAGGGGCAAGAGCATGGCCGCCCAGAGCAGATCGCGACGCGGCAGCCCGCGCATGGCTCTCTCCGTTCCAAACGGAGCATGCGGCTGGTGCGGGAACCTGACAAGCGGGGTGCGCGCGAACGTAGGAGCCACTACATTGAGACATCAGGGAGCGCCGCTCATGTGCCGCAACATCAAGACGCTGTTCAATTTCGAACCCGTCGCCAGCGACGAAGAAATCCGCGCCGCGTCGCTGCAATTCGTCCGCAAGCTGTCGGGCTTCAATGCGCCATCGAAGGCAAATGAGGCCGCGTTCTCGCTGGCGGTGGAAGAGGTATTCCAGTCCGCGCGCAGACTGATCGGTGATCTCGAAACGACAGCGCCGCCGAAGGACCGCGAAACCGAAGCGCAAAAGGCGCGCGAGCGGAACGCTGTTCGGTTCGGGAAGCCGGCGGAGGCTTGATTACTCGGTGAGCCCCATCAGCGAGGCCGGTGCGCCGTATTCTTGCGGCCACGTCGCGTAAGCAACATCGGTCGGGCCAACGGCGAATGCGCGCACGATCCAGACACCGTTTTCACGCTGCAGCAGCGCGTAGGTGGTGCCGTTGCCGTCGAGCATGCCTTCGGCGGCTTGCTCGGCATATTTGGTTTGTGACCAATCGACGTTCTGCGGCTGCGCGATCACCCAGCCCCAATCGCCTTCGGTGCGGATCGTGTCGGAGGTGAGCGAGACGCCTTGCGTCGTGCCGAAATCGGCCATGAGCGCTGCGGACACGGCGTTCAGCAGCGCCGCGTCCACGTTGCCTTGCGGGATCGCCGCTTCGCTGCTCGGCGCTTCGCTGGCGGGCGGGCTGCAGGCGGTGGCGCAAAGAGCGAGAGCTGCAAACGCGAACCGCATGTTCGTCCCCTTAAGCCTCGTTGGCGGCGAGATGTTTTTCGAGCCAGTGGATCGAATAATCGCCGTTGATGATGTCGGTCTCGCCCATTAGCTCGCGGAACAGCGGGATGGTGGTTTCGACGCCAGTGATCACCATTTCGTCGAGTGCGCGACGCAGACGCATCAAGCATTCGGCGCGGTCACGGCCGTGGACGATTAGTTTGCCGATCAATGAATCGTAGTTCGGCGGGATCGAATAGCCGGCATAGATGGCGCTATCCAAACGCACGCCGAGGCCGCCGGGCGGGTGATAGCCGGTGATCTTGCCGGGCGAAGGGCGGAAGCTCTTCGGGTTCTCGGCGTTCACGCGGCACTCGATGGCGTGGCCGTTGAACTTCACGTCCTTCTGCTTCACCGAAAGCGGCGCTCCGTCGGCGATGCGGATTTGTTCGCGCACGAGATCGATGCCGGTGATCATCTCGGTGACGGGATGCTCGACCTGCAGGCGCGTGTTCATTTCGATGAAATAGAACTGGCCGTCTTCGTAGAGGTATTCGACCGTGCCGACGCCGAGATAGCCAAGCTTGCGGATGGCGTCCGCGGTGATGCGGCCGATCTCGCTGCGCTCGTCTTCGTTGAGCGCCGGTGAGGGCGCTTCTTCGAGCACCTTCTGGTGACGCCGCTGCAGCGAGCAATCGCGTTCGCCAAGATGGATGACGTTGCCGTGGCTATCGGCGACGACCTGAATTTCGATGTGACGCGGCTTCTGGAGATATTTCTCGATGTAGACCGCATCGTCTCCAAACGCGGCGCGGGCTTCGGCGCGCGCGGTAGAGAAAGCTTCGGCAATATCGTCCGCCGTGCGCGCGACTTTCATGCCGCGCCCGCCGCCGCCTGCCGCGGCTTTGATCAACACCGGATAGCCGATTTTCTTGGCGACTTTCTTGGCTTCTTCTTCGCTCGAAACGCCACCGTCCGAACCCGGCACGACCGGCATGCCGGTGTCGATCGCGGCTTGTTTGGCGGCGATCTTGTCGCCCATCAGGCGGATGTGTTCGGCGGTCGGGCCGATGAACGTCATGCCGTGCTTGGTGACGATCTCGGCGAACTTGGCGTTCTCGGAAAGAAAGCCGTAGCCCGGATGGATCGCTTGCGCGCCGGTGATTTCGGCGGCGGCGATGATGCTTGGGATGTGAAGATAGCTCTTCGCCGC
Source organism: uncultured Terricaulis sp. (assembly GCA_964653495.1). Classification (GTDB taxonomy): domain Bacteria; phylum Pseudomonadota; class Alphaproteobacteria; order Caulobacterales; family Aquidulcibacteraceae; genus Vitreimonas. The sequence goes on from CAZZFE010000013.1 coordinate 78,723, forward strand.
CGGCGGCGGGCCGATGCAGACGCTCTCGTCGGCGAGGCGCACGTGCATGGCGTCAGCGTCAGCCGTGGAGTGCACCGCAACGGTGGCGATGCCCATCTCCTTGCAGGCGCGATGGACGCGAAGCGCGATCTCGCCGCGATTGGCGATGAGGACTTTCTCAAACATAGGCAATCGGCAATTGGCAGTCGGCAGTCGGGGCCGAAAGCTGGTTTGAAACAGGTACAGAAACGCGGCGGTTGGCCACGGCGAAAGGTCGGCGTCCGACTGCCGACTGCCGATTGCCTACAGCCTTCTTCATTCGATGATCAGCAGCGGTTCGCCGAACTCGACC
>CAZZFE010000014.1:0-56402 GCA_964653495.1 uncultured Terricaulis sp.
CGCTCACCACGCCTTCGACAGGCGCGATGCTGCTGAAATCCGCGCGTTCGTAATGAAAACGCCGACCGAGCGCTTTGACCTTCGCTTCAGTCTCGGATGGCGTGGATGTGCCGGCCACGCAAACATCCGCGCCTGCTTCCGCAAGCGCCAGTGCGAGCGCTTGGCCAAGGCCTTTGTTCGCACCGGTGACGAGCGCGACGCGGCCGGAAAGATCGAACATGTTGCTCATTTCAGCTGGCAGATATCGAGCACGTTCATATCGGTATAGTCGAGGTTTTCACCGCCCATCGCCCAGATAAACGCATAGGCGCTGGTGCCCGAACCCATATGGATCGACCAGGGCGGCGAGATCACCGCTTGCTCGTTGCCAATGACGATGTGGCGCGCGGAATCCGGCTCGCCCATGAAATGGAACACACGATTATCTGCGCCGTCGAGATTGAAGTAGAAATAGATCTCCGAGCGCCGATCATGCAGGTGCGGCGGCATTGTGTTCCAGACGCTGCCGGGCTTCAGAATTGTCAGCCCCAGCAGCAATTGCGCCGACTGGCAGACGCCCGGGATCACGTACTGATAGATCGTGCGTTCGTTCGAGGTTTCGAGCGAACCGCGCTCCAGCGGCGTCGCGTCGGCGTTGGAGATTTTCTTGAGCTCGAAGCGGGCGTGCGCCGGCGTCGAGACGAGATAGAAGCGCGCGGGATTCTTCGGATCGGCGGACTCAAAGCACACATCGGCGCTGCCCATCGGAATATAGAGCCCATCGCGCGCGGCAAGTTCGACGCGCTTGCCGTCAACCGTCACGAGCCCCTGCCCGTTCGACACGTTGATCACCGCGAGTTCGCGGCGTTCGAGGAACGGCTTGCCGGCGGCGGACGCCGGTTCGGTTTGCGCCGGCAGCACGAGCGCGCTCGCCGTTGGCGCGGCGCCGCCGATCACCATGCGTTCGTTGTGCGAGTAGAAGAGGTTGAGCTCGCCGGAAACGATCAGATTTTCGACTAGATAACGCGCGCGCAGATCGTCGTTGCTAGCGTCCGCCATCATGTCCGGATGGGTGGCGTGATAGGTTTTCTTGAACACCGAAGCGGCTCCCTTTTGTCGGTATGGTAACCGGTGTCATAAGTCAGCGCAACGCCTAGGATTCAGGCGGCGCAGTCGAGTCGCGGACGATGAAGTGCGCCGGGAATGGCTTCGCCTCGCCGTTTGGCGCGACGGCGCCGTTTTCAGCGCGCAGCAGGCGCTCAGCGGCGGCTTGGCCCATCTCCAGGATCGGCCAGCGCACCGTCGTCAGCGCGGGCCAGAGGCGCAGTGACACCGGCGTGTCGTCGAAACCGACGACGGAGAGATCGCGCGGGATCGACAGCCCCATCTGCCGCGCCACGTGATAAACGCCCGCCGCCATTTCGTCGTTGCTGGCGTAAATCGCCGTCGGCCGCGGTTTGCGCGAGAGCAATTGCTGGGCGGCGGCGATGCCGGACTCGTATGTGTAAGCGCCGTCGACACACATGCTCGCCGGCAACTCGATGCCGCGCGAGCGCAGGCCTTCGGTGAAGCCAGTTTGGCGCTCTTTACGCGAGCGGAAGCCCGGCGGGCCAGCGATGAAGCCGATGCGCGTGTGGCCGAGATCAGCCAGGTGCCGCGCCGCTTCCGCGGTTACCAAGCGGTCGTTCGAGGCGACCATATTCTCCGGTTCGTCGAGCACCGCGGAGCCAACGCGCACATAATGGCAGCCGCGCTCTTCGATCATCTCCACCAGTTTGTCGTTTTCCGACACCGGCGGCAGCAGCACGACGCCGTAAAGCTTCTGGCGATCGATAAACGCCGCCACCTCGTCCATGAAATTCTTGTCGAGGCGATTGCCGGGGTGAACGACGAGCTCGAAACCCGAACCACGCAGGCCGTTCAGCAGCCCTTGCTGCATGTTCACGACCATCTGGGCGTTTGGATTGTCGTAGATCATGCCGATCAGGAACGAGCGGCGGAACGCCAGGCCCCGCGCCTGCGGATCGGGCACATAACCCAGCTCCTGCATGATCTCGCCGATGCGCGTGCGGGTTTCTTCCTTCACGAACGGCGATTGGTTGATCACGCGCGAAACCGTCTTCTTCGAGACGTTCGCGAGCCTGGCGATATCATTGATGGTCGCGCGCCGCTTAAGCGCATTGGCGTCGCCGACGCTTTTCGCGCCAGACTTACGCGCTGGAGTGGAAGATCGCGTCACGCTTGGAGCGCCTCAACTGACACCGGTGCACCGAGCCGCATGTATTCTGGATTTTGCGCCGCGCGGCAAGGTCAAACCCGCGCCGGGAACACAAGGTCGAACGCCGCGCCTTGCTCGCTCTCTGCGAGCACGATGTCGCCGCCATGGGCGCGCATCAGCGCGCGAACAATGCCCAGCCCCATGCCCGTGCCGCCGCTGGCGCGCCGCGTGGTGAAGAAGGGCTCGAACACCTGCGCGCGGTTAGCGGCGGAGATGCCCTCGCCGTCGTCGACGACGCGGATATGTGCGGCATCGCCTTCGCTGTGCACTGAAATCGAAATATGACGCGCACCATGCCGACGCGCGTTGTCGATCAGATGTCCGAACACGATGGCGACATTCTCGGCCGACATCAGCACCAACGCCTCGCCTTCGAGCGAAACATCTATCCCCTCATGCGCGGGCCTCAGTTGCTCCACAACCGCGCTCAGCCGCACTTCGCCGCCGAGTTCCGGGTTCTCCGCGCGCGCCAAGTCGCGGAGCCGCCCAAGCAACGCGCTCATGCGCTCGACGTCAGCGAGAATGTTGCCGAGGAAGCGCTCGCGCTCTGCCGGCGTCATCTCGTCGCCGCTATCGCGCACAAGCTCCGCCGCACCTTTGATGGCCGCGAGCGGGGTTTTGAGTTCGTGCGACACATGCGTGGCAAACGCGCCGAGATAGTCGGAGCGATCGAACAGTCGCTTGGCCATATCCATGAAGCCTTGCGTGAGATCGGCGATTTCACGTGTGCCGTGCTGCGGCAGCGGGCCGATGGCGGCGCGATCGCCGCGCGAGATGTCGTTCGCGCGGGCAAGCAGCCCCTGCACCGGCCGCGCAATAGCGCGCACGAACAAAACGCCGATCAGCAATGCCGCCACGAGGATCAAAAGCCCCGCCTGCAATAGCTTTTCGCGTTCGCCATACATGTTGCGGATGATGTTGTCCGGCGTGCGCGAGAGATAGACGACACCGCGCACGCGATCGTCCACGAATACGGGCATCGCCACGAACACGCGGATCGCCGCGCCGCGGCTGATCGAATAGAGCGGCGGCGGCGGCGCGTCGCGCACACGCACGCGTAGCGCAGAACTGAAACGACCGGCCAGCGCTTCACGCACCTCAGGCACGCTGGCGAGCGATCCGCCGGTCTCCGCGCGACCGGCGATGACGACACCGTTCGCGTCCAAAAAGCGAAAGCCCGCGAGCGTGGTGCGCTGCGCGCTGAGCGCGATGTCTTCGAAATAGCCGCCGAGGCGGATGGCTTCGGCATGCACAGGCGGCGCAAACGTCGCGTCAGGACGTGTTGCACGGATCGGCGAGGACGCCAGATCGAGCGACGGCACGATTGGGGCGTAACGGCCTTCGGGATCGATCGGCGTTTCCGGCGGGCGCGGCGCGCCGATTGGAAAAATCTCAGGCCCCGCGCGCTCGATTTCGCGCTGATACGAAGCGGCCAGCACCGCCGCTTGGCCGATCAACTCCCCTTCCGTCTGGCGAATGAGCTGGTTCTCGTAGATACGGAAGAACACAAGCCCGGACAGCGGCAGCAGAATCGCGCCGGCGATCAATGCCGCCGTGATCATCCACAATGACGGGCGCCATTTGGCGGGAACCATCACGCGGATTTCGTCAGCTTGCCGAGCCGGAAGCCGACGCCGTGGACCGTCTCGATCGCATCCGCGCAGCCGAGCGCCGTGAACTTGCCGCGAATGTTGCGGATGTGGCTGTCGATGGTGCGATCGGAGACGTGCACGTTGTCGTAAGCTTCATCGAGAATGCGTTCACGGCTGAACACGATGCCCGGCTTGCCCGCCAGAGTACGCATCAGCGCGAACTCGATCGCCGTGAGCGGCACTGGCGCGCCATCGAACGTCGCGCTGAAGCGTGGGCCATCGAGCACGAGCGGCCCTTGGCGCAGCACATCCTCAGGCTCCGCCTCCGCGCGCGGCGTAGCGCGCTTCAGGATCGCGTTGACGCGCGCCACCAGTTCGCGCGGGCTGAACGGCTTGGTGACATAATCGTCGCCGCCGACCTCAAGGCCAACGATGCGATCCACCTCTTCGTCGCGCGCCGACAGGAACAGGATCGGCGTATCGTCGTTCTTGCGCACGCGGCGGCAAAGCTCGAGCCCGTCCATTTCCGGCATGCCGACATCAAGCACGATCAGATCGGCGCCGTTCGCCTCCAACCAAGCAAGCGCCTGCGCGCCGTCATTGGCCGTGGCGATCTCCATCCCCGCCTTTTCAAGCGCGAACGAAATGACGTCGCGAATGTGCGGGTCGTCATCGACAATGAGGATGCGGCGGTTCATGTGGGCGCAGTTTAGCTTCGCTGTTTGGGCTCGCAACTCAACTATCGCGTTATTTGTCGCTTCCCGCTCGCGCTTCGGCGCTGGCCAGGATTATTCATGCCGCACCGGAGACGAATATGGCGCAAAGCATCAAGCTTTATGGCGACAGCAAGAGCGGCAATTGCCTGAAAGGCAAATGGGTCGCAGATTTGTTGGGCGTGCCGTGCGAATGGATCGAAACCGACATCATGGTCGGCGGATCGCGTACGCCGGAATTTCTGGCGATGAACCCGGCTGGGCAAGTGCCGGTCGCAATCCTGCCTGACGGCCGCACCTTGGCGCAATCCAACGCGATCATGCTTTTTCTGGCGGAGAACTCACGGCTCGTGCCGCGCGACGCCTACGCACGCGCGAAGATGAACGAGTGGCTGTTTTGGGAGCAATATAGTCACGAGCCGCAAGTCGCGGTGCGACGCTTCCAGGTGAAATATCTCGGTAAGTCGGACGATGAGATCGCGCCGACCTTGATGGTCAAAGGCGAAGCGGCTCTGGCGCGGATGGATCTGCAACTTGCGCAGACACCATATCTCGTTGGCCACGACCTCACGCTCGCGGACATCGCGCTCGTCGCCTACACGCGCGTTGCGCATGAGGGCGGCTTCGATCTGAACAAGTTTCCAGCGGTGAAAGCTTGGGTGACGCGCGTCGAGGGCGACCTCGGTATCGACGCCACGACTTAGCCTGCTTCGTTCTCGTTCGCCGTTTCCGGGCGATCGGCAAACTTGTCGTGCACGCTGCGCAATCCCGCCAGGATCGCGGCGCGATTTTGGGCCGGCAACGGCGCACGCGCGTCCGCGAGGAGCGCGATCGCGGCGATGTTTACGCGGATCGCTTCCGGATTGAACGCCGCGCCCGCGCGCCAGTGGGCGATCAGATCGCAGAGCTGGAACGCCGCTTCGCTGAGATCGTCGAAATCGAACACGCCGGCGTCGCAGAAGATGTCGTTGGCGAGCTTGTAGATTTCTGGAACGAGATCGGCGCCGCCGGGCGTGTTGAGCTGCGCGGACAGGCCCTGCAGCATGCTCACCTTCACCTCGATCGCGCCGACAACAACCTCTTTGAGTTCGTCAAGCTGCTCGCGCGCTTGCGCGAGGGCGATCTGGCCGCTGATGCCTTCGGAGACACCGACGTATTGAGCCAAGCGGTTCTCGGGCTGGAAGCGGCGCATCACAGGGCGATCCTCTGCGGCTTCATGAACGAGTCAATTTCGTCTTGGCCGAGGTTCGGTTCGCTCGCGTCACCGATCGGCGTGTCGCGATCGGTGCTGCGTCGGCCATCCGTGCCGATCGGCACACCCGTGTTCTTGAAGCGGCGATCGGGGCCGGCATAAGCATCGCCTTCCACGAACGGGCGATGATCGCGGCCTAGCCACAGAATGCGGCTGAGCAGCACCGCCGGCTTCAGCGGCTTGGCGACGACGGTGTTGGCGCCGCAATCGCGCGCTTGGCCGATGCGCGCAACGCTGGTGTGGCCCATGATGAGCGCGATCGACGTAAAGCGGTTCGGCTCCAGCGGCGACTTGCGCAGCCAGCGAACGAGATCAAGCCCATCCTCGCCGTCGAGTTCAGGCTCCGCGATCACGAGATCGACAGGCTTGCGAACGAGAACGTCCTTCGCTTCTTGAATCGACAGGCAACGCTGCAGATTGCCGGCGCCGAAGCCTTTGACGATCTGGCCAAGAATGTCGAGATTGTGCTGCCCGCGTTCCAGCAACAAGATGCAAGCGCGTTCGAGATTGAGCTTCAACGCCTCTTCGGCTGGGGTCAGCATTGCTTATCCCCTCACAAAAACTCGACGTCGTCGTCCCAGCCGCCGATCTGCTCCTGCCCGTGCAGGCGCGCCCGAAGATCGCCGAGCGTGACTCGGTCAAGAATTGAGCCGAGCGATACCAAAGCTTCCGGAGCGGCGTGATTGTGCACAGCGGTGAGTACATCGCGCATCGCCGCCAGATGCTGCAGCATCACGTCGAGCATCTGCAGATCAAGCAAGCGTTCGCCCGCGTTCTCGGCTTTCACCGTGAGCGAGCAGAGCGAGCCTTCGATATGCAGCCCCATCGCCCGCGTCGCTTCCATCTCTACCGCCAAGCGGCGGCAGAGTTCGCCGATCGTCACCGTATCGGCGACGTTGTCTTCGGCGGGAAGCTTGGGGGCGAGTGCGTTCATCAGAACAATTCCAGATCGCCTGTTGGCGCCGGCGCGACCGGTGCGGGACGAACGCGCGCGACAGTGACCGCCGCCGGATCGGCGCGATCGAGGAAGAGCTGCTGCACGCGGCCCGTCGTCGCCCAGAAGCGGATGCGGCGCGGCCGATCGCCGCCCAAACTCTCGCCGACGCACGCGATTTTTTCCGCCTGCAGGAAGCGCTTCGCGAACGCGGCATTCTGCTGGCCGATGTCAGACAAGCCTTCAACGACACGCGCGCCGCCGAACAACTTCGCCTCAAGGCGCTCGCGCGACGCGCCGCGCTGAAGCAAGCCGTTAATCAGCAATTCCATTGCCTGCACACCGTACTTGAGCGAGTCATTGCGGCCGGAATTGTTGTCGCCCGGCAGCAGGAAATGGTTCATGCCCCCGATCTGCAACAGCGGATCGCGCACGCAGGCAGCGACGCAGGAGCCGAGCACGGTGCTCAACACGGCGTTCGGATCGTTCAGGATCTCGAACTGACCCTGAACGACGTGCACCATGCGCTCGCGCGGCGCCGGTTGGCTGGGGGCGAGGTTTGTGATCACGAAAGCGCGCCGAAGACTTGCTCGATCTTCTTCTTCAGCTCCGCGGTCGTGAACGGCTTGGCGAGGTAATTGTTCACGCCGTATTGGACAGCGCGCTGCACCAATTCCTTGTCGGAACGGCCCGTGAGCATGATGAAGGCGGATTTCTTGGTGCGCTCGTGACCACGCACCGCCTTGAGAAACTCGAGGCCGTCGATGTTCGGCATGTTGTAGTCCGAGATGATCAACTCAACCGGGCGTGCGGCGAGTTGCTTCAAGCCATCGGCGCCATCGACGGCGTCGGCGACATCGGTCATGCCGATTTGTTGCAAAGCAGAACGGACGAGCGCGCGCATGGTCATCTGATCGTCGACCACGAGCACTTTGATCGCGGAGGCGGCGGGCATCAGCTTACTCCCTTTTGCTGCGCGGAGCAGCTAGACAAGGCCGCCGCGGCGATGCGCGACAGCGACATTTGACGCTCAACCGCGCCGATTTCGAAAGCGACTTTGGGCATGCCGTAGACGACGCAGCTGGCTTCGTCCTGGCCGATCGTGCGCGCGCCGGCTTGGCGCATTTTCAGCAAACCTTGCGCGCCGTCTCGACCCATGCCGGTGAGCAGTGCACCCACGGATTTGTCGCGCGCGTTCATGGCGACGCTGTTGAAAAGCTCATCAACCGACGGGCAATGCCCGTTCACCGGCGGCGCCTGCACGAGCCGGCACTTGAACTCACGGCCAAGGCGTTCAACGCGCAAATGCGCGTCGCCGCCCGGCGCGAGGTAGACGTGACCGGCCTTTAGCGTCATGCCGTCTTCGGCCTCGCAAACAGTCGGCGCGCAAAGGCGATCCAAGCGAATGGCGAAATTGCGCGTGAAAACGGGCGGCATGTGCTGGGTGATCACGGCCGGCGGGCAATTCGCCGGGAACGCGCTCAACAGAGTCTGCAACGCTTCGACACCGCCCGTGGACGAGCCAATCGCCAGAATGTTGTCGTTCGGCGTGAACGATTGCGGCGTCGGCGCTGGCGCACGCGGTTCGGTGCGCGTGCGCAGGCGCGCGGTCGCAGCCGCTCGGATCAGATCGGGCAGCACGCGAAACGAGGCGCGCACATCGCCGCCACGCGGCTTGCCGACACACTCGAACGCGCCCATTTCAAGCGCTTGCAGCGTAGTGTCCGCGCCCTCTTGCGTCAGCGTCGACACCATGATCACCGGCATCGGGCGCAGGCGCATTAAGCGCTCGAGGAACTCGATGCCGTTCATGCGCGGCATCTCGACGTCGAGCGTGATGACGTCCGGATTCAGTTGCTTGATCGCTTCGCGCGCCTCGATCGGATCGGCGGCGAAGCCGGCGACCTCGATGTCTGGCTCGTTTTGCAACGCGCCGGCAATCATCGCCCGCATTGTGGGCGAGTCGTCAACGATCAGAACGCGCAAACTCATCGTGCGCTCCCCTTCAATTTGTAAGCGGTGAGGCCGTCGGAATCGAAACCAGGATCGGTCACGCGCTCGGAATGGCCGACATAGAGCCGCGCATGCGGCAGCATCGCCGCGCGATAACGCGCCCAAATGCGCTCCTGCGTCGCATCGTCGAAATAGATGACGACGTTGCGGCAGAAGATGGCGTCGAACTTGCCCTTCATCGGCCAATCGCCGATCAAATTGAGCTGACGAAACGCGATCAGGCTCTTGAGTTCGTCGTTCGCGACCCAACCGCCATTGGCGCGATCACGCTTCATGTGCTTGTCGCGCATCGACGCCGGCACCGGCGAGACCGCTTCGTCGTTGTAAACACCGGCGCGCGCGGTCGCGACCACGTTCGGGTCGATGTCGCTGGCGAGGATGCGAATATCGAGCTGCGTCGCGTTCGGGATGACGGAGAGCAGCGTCATCGCCATCGAATATGGCTCTTGGCCGGTCGAGCAGCCCGCGGACCACAGGCGCACGCGCTGCCCTGCCTTCGCGGCGGCTGCGATCGGTACGAGCACTTGATCGCGCAGCAGATCGAAATGGTGAGGCTCGCGGAAGAAGCGGGTGACGTTCGTTGTCAGCGCGGCGAGCATGGCGCCGCGTTCGTCCTTACCTTCCGGCCCGGAGACGAACTCGCAATACGCGCTAAAGTTCGGCAGCTTCAGCGCACGCAAGCGCTTCGCCAGCCGCGAATAGACAAGCGCGACCTTCGACTCCTGCAAGTGAATCCCGGCGTCGGCGTAAAGCATCTTCGCAACCTGGTCGAAATCCGCCTGCGTGAACGGAAATTCGCCTTCGACCAAGTTTGCGCTGTCGCTTCGGGGGCGTGCCGCGGCTGCGGTCATGCGGCCACCTCAAGCACGGCGTCATCCGGCAGTATCTGGTCGAGCACGATCCAGGAGATCATGCGGCCTTCAACGGCGAGGATGCCCTTCACGAACTTCTTCACCGCGTCGCACGCGACATCCGGCGTCGGCTGCACGGCATCCGCGGTCGTCGTAAGAATTTCCGACACCGCATCAACCAGCAAGCCGACAACGCGGCCGCCAATGCGGACGACGATGATGACATTGCGCGCGCTGGTTTCGGTTGCGCCGAAGCCCAAGCGGTTGGCGAGATCGATGATCGGCAACACCGCGCCGCGCAGATTGATCACGCCGCGCACGTAGCTCGGCGAATGCGGCAACGGCGTCGCCGCCGCCCAGCCGCGAATTTCGCGCACGGCCATGATGTCCACGCAATATTCCTGGTCGCCGATGCGGAACGAGATCAACTCGATGCGGTTGGCGGAATTGATGTCCGTCATGTTCAGCCTGCCTTTGCTAACGGAATGGAGTCAGGAGCGCGCGTGTCGGCGGCGCGCTGCGCCACCAAGCCATCGACGTCCAGGATGAGCGCGACGCGGCCATCGCCGAGGATCGTCGCGGCGGCGACGCCTTCGACGCGCTGATAATTGGCCTCAAGGCTCTTGATCACGACCTGGCGCTGACCTTGGATCGCATCGACCAAGAGCGCCGCGCGTCCGCCGCCTTCGCTTTCAACCAACAGGATCACGCCATCGGTCGGCTTCGTCGGCGCATCGTGGAAGCCAAGCGACACGCCGACATCAATCAGCGGCACGAAGCTATCGCGCACCGAAAGCACGGCGCGGTTCGGGCCCATGCGATGCACTTCGCCGTCCTTCGGCTGCAGCGTTTCGATGATGGTGGTGAGCGGCGCGATCAACGTTTGCTCGGCGGAGGTGACAACCATGCCATCGAGCACGGCAAGCGTCAGCGGCAAGCTGAGCGTGAAGGTCGAGCCATGGCCCGGCTGCGAGGTGATCGAGATACGGCCGCCAAGGGCTTGGATCGAGCGCTTCACTACATCCATGCCGACGCCACGGCCGGAAATGTCGGAGATCGCCGACGCGGTCGAGAAACCGGGCAGGAAGATGATGTTGTCGATCTCTTCGTCGCTCATCGGCACGTCGGGCGAGATGAGGCCCTTCTCGATCGCCTTGGCGCGCACGCGCTCGCGATTGATGCCGCGGCCATCGTCGGACACTTCGATAACGATGCGGCCAGAGCGATGCAGCGCCGCGAGCTTGATCGTGCCTTCGGCCGGCTTACCCGCGTCGATGCGTTCGGCCGTGCTTTCGAGGCCGTGGTCGACGGCGTTGCGCAGCATGTGCGTGATCGGATCGGACAGGCGCTCGATCACCGTCTTGTCGACCTCGGTGCCTTCGCCTTCCATCACGAGGCGCACTTGCTTACCCGTGGCCGTCGCGATTTCGCGCACCAGACGCGGCATGCGCTGGAACACCGACTTCACCGGCTGCGCGCGGATCGCCATGACGCTGTCTTGCAGCTCACGCGTGAGTTGTTCGAGCTCATCGAGGCCAAGCGCGACGCTGGACGAACGCTCGACCGCGCCCGTCTCGCCCACACGCTGCGCCAGCATGGCTTGATTGATCACAAGCTCGCCGACGAGATCGATCAGGCGATCGACGCGTTCGAGGTCAACACGAATGGTTGCGGCCGGCGGCGCGGAAGCGGACGACGCGCCGCCACTTGCGGCGGCCTTTCCGCCTTCAGCTTCTTCGCGATGCTCAGGCTCAGCGCGCGCAGCGGCCTTCGGCGCAGCAGCGACAGGCGCGGCGACAACTGGCGGCGCGGAAATCTCGACAACCGGCGCTGGCGCTGGTTCTTCGCGCTCGATCACCAGATCGCAATCGCTTTCGACAAAATCGAAAATCTCACGGATATCGGCTTCCGCCTTCTCGCCATCGAGATAGACGATCCACGACAAGTACGAGCCATCCGGATCGAGCGCGTCGAGCGCGGGCACGCCCTCGACGTCCATCTCGATCTCGCACTCGCCCAAGCGCGCGACTTCTCGCAGCAAGAACAGTGGATCATTGCCCTTGGCGTAGAGCGCGGCGTGCGGCTTGAACTTGATCAGCCAACGGCCCGGTGTGGCCGGCGTGTCATCGAGCGCGATCTGCAGAGGCGTAAAGCCGAACGGGTCTTCCTCTTCGTCGGTCGCTGCCGCAACGGCCGGCTTGCTTTCGCCAGAGGCGAGCAGCGTGAGTTCCTCAGCGAGCGTGTCGCAGCGTTCTTGATCGACAACGCCGCCATCGCGCGCCGCGTGGACGAGATCCGCCAGCACGTCGCTCGCGCGCAGCATCACGCGCACTGCGTCAGCATCGATCGCCAGCTTGCCAGAGCGCATCAGATCGAGAGCGGTCTCGAACGTGTGCGCGAACTTGACGAGATCTTCGTAGCCGAACGCGCCGGCGCCGCCCTTCACGGAGTGCACAGCGCGGAAGACAGCGTTGATCACTTCGCCGTCGCCGTCTCCGGCTTCGAGCGCCATAAGCCCGTTTTCCAACTCGGCGAGCTGCTCGTCGCACTCCTGGAAGAACGTAACCTTGATCGCCTCGAACGCGTCCATCGTTCGCTCTCCTTAGGCCGAGACGCGACGGATCGCGTCGACGAGCTTCACGGCGTCAAACGGCTTGACGATCCAGCCAGTCGCGCCGGCGTCACGCGCGCGTTGCTTCTTGGCGGCTTCGCTTTCGGTCGACAGCACCAGGATCGGCGTGGCGCGATGGCTCTCGCCGGCGCGCACGCGTTCGATAAAGCCGAAGCCGTCGAGCTTCGGCATGTTGATGTCGGTGATGATCACGTCGGCGCCGTGCTGCTCGAGCACCTCGACGCCATGCTCGCCATCTTCGGCTTGCACAACGTCGAAACCCGCTTCCTTGAGCACGAGCAGGAGCATTTCCCGCATCATGCGGGAATCGTCCACCGTGAGGATGCGCTTAGCCATGTTCTGCTTCCTCCTCGGCGTGCACGCCCATGTACCGGAGCGCAGACACCATTTCTTCCGAGCGCCGCACGATCGCGAACGCCACGCCGTCATCAGCCCACGTGCGCGCGGCCGACACCAACACCTGCACGCATTGCGCGCCGATCCGCTCCACCTCGCCGCCGTCGATCTCGACCGGCCTGCCGCGCAGAGCGATGAGCTCGTTGCGGAGTGGCGCAGCAGCGCGGAAATCCAACGCCGCCGCCAACTTGAGTGCTGATGGTGAGCCCATCCTTAAAACTCCTGCCAATCGTCATCGCGTGCGGCGGCTGCGGCAGCTGCTGGCGCAGACGCTGGCTTTGCCGCGGGTTTCGGCGCAGGCTTGGGCATCGGCGTCGGCTTCACAGCTGGCGTGTTGAGTGCAGGCGTCGGCGCCGGCGTTGCCTTGAAGCTTTGCGCGAGGCGCGCTTGTTGCTTCGCCACAGGATTGCCGCGCGGCGTCGCTTTCGCAGGCGCTGCTTTCTCCGACACCTCGAACTGCTGGATCAGCTTGGAGAGTTTCTCGGCTTCGCCCGCGAGCGCGTGGCTGGCCGCTGTCGTCTCTTCCACCATCGCCGCGTTCTGCTGCGTGGTCTGATCCATCTGGTTGACGGCGGTGTTCACTTCGGTGAGCGCGGTCGCCTGCTCCTGCGCCGAGCCGGCGATGTCGCTGACGAGCGCATTGATGCGGTTCACGCCATCTAGGATGCGGTGCAGCGCATCACCGGTTTCACCAACCAGCTTCACGCCCGCCTCAACCTGCTGCGACGACGTCGAGATCAACGATTTGATTTCCTTGGCGGCGTCCGCCGAGCGTTGCGCCAAAGCACGCACCTCGGATGCGACCACCGCGAAACCACGACCAGCTTCGCCAGCGCGCGCGGCTTCAACACCGGCATTCAAGGCGAGCAAATTGGTCTGGAAGGCGATTTCATCGATCACGCCAATGATCTGGTTGATCTGGCGGGCCGAGCCTTCGATCGCTTCCATGGCGCCGACGGCTTGCTGCACGACCTCGCCGCCCTTCTCCGCATCGACTCGGGTTGAGCCGGCGGCGGTGTTGGCCTGGCGGGCGTTCTCAGCGGTCTTGCCAACGGTCGCGGTGACCTCATCGAGCGCGGCGGCGGTTTCTTCGAGCGTCGCGGCTTGTTGCTCGGTGCGGCGCGAGAGATCATCAGCCGCTTGGCTGATCTCGCCCGTCCCGGAGCGAACGGCGTTCACATTCGAAGCAATCACCGTCATCGCTTGTTCGAGCTGCGTGACCGCCGCGTTGAAATCATTCTGCAGCTGGCGATAGGCCTCAGGCAGATCGTGATTGACGCGATAGGTCAGATCGCCCGACGCCAGCTTGGACATGCCCTCGCCAAACGAGCGGACGACCAATTGCTCGGCTTCGCGCGCGGCGCGCTCCTCCGCTTCCTTCTGCGCGGCTTCGGCGGCGATGCGCTCGGCTTCGCGGCGCTTCTCGTCTTCCTTGCGCTGCAGCAGGCTCTTGCGGAACAGTTCGAGCGTGGCGGCGATCTTGCCAGTCTCGTGCAGGTCGTCAGTGAACGGTACAGTGACGTCGTCGCGGCCCTGCGTGAGCGTATCCATGGTTTCACCCAGCGCGCTGAAGCGCTGCGCCAGCCCGCGCGAGGTCACCCAAGCCAGCAGGCCAGCAAGGCTGAGGCCTAGCAGTGCAATGAGTGACTGGATCATCAATTCGCGATTCGCCGTCGCGACGCGGCTATCGAGCAGTTGAATCAATTGCTCGTTCGCCGCGCGCCAAGTCGCGTCGCTAATGCGCGGAAAGTCGATCTCGGTTTGGTCGCTGGAGATTGCGTTCGATCCAAACAGGCCGCCGCGCTCCTCTTCGACCATTTGGCGGCCGATCCGACGGAGTTCGACCGCGTCGTCGGCAAGTGCGGCTCGCAAAGCGCCGGTTTCATCAACTGCAATTGCGCGCTCAATGTTGTCTGCGGCGGAATCGGTGCCTGCCTCGAGATGATTGATGAATCCCAGGATCGTGAATTCGCGTCCGGTTTCACCAACGGGCGTTTCCTCGATCGAGGTATCGAGCTGATCCTCGCGCAACATCATGTTCGGAATGCCGGCGGTGACGGCCGACATGAGATAATAGCTCTCAAGCTCGGCATCGAGCGTCAGGTTCGACCCATCGGCAATAGCTTGCATGAAGGCAGCGGCCGCTTCGAGCTTCGGCACGCCGTCCTCTGCGCCGATGAACGCCTCATATTCCTCGACTGTGCCGAAGCGGGCGTTGGCTTGCTCATGACCTTCGATGGAGGCGCCGGTGTTGAGCGCATCCCACACTTGCTCAAGATAGAGCGCACCTTGACGCTCCTTCTCAAGGAATTGCTCCTCGCTCCACTTGTCTTGAACATAAAGGCCCGCGGCGGCGATTGCCGTGAACCCGAACACGCCAGACATCACGGCAAGCCGCGTGCCGATCGACAATCGCGAATTGAACTTTGCAAGCATGGTTTCAGCCTCCCCCAAGGCGTGGTGTTATTTCGAAACGCAGACCGAAGACCCACAGGTCGTCACGGTCGCGGTCGCCGCCCGGATCGAGCACGATTTGCAGATCCGGCTGTACGCGCAGCCATGGCGTGATCTGATCCGAGTATGTGATTTCAAGGCCGGTCTCGGCGCGCGCGGCGCGAACGCCGAGGTCGATTTCGTTGGCGCGATGCTTGTCGCTCAGCACGCCTTGATAGGCGCCGAACGAGATTTGGCTGTTGGGACGCGACGCGAGCGGCACGTCAACCAGCACGCCCGCCTGCCAACCGCCTGAATACGGCGTCGTATCGCCGTCGGAAACACCGATGCGCGCGAAGCCATCAAGGCCATCGCGGATCGGATGCTCGAACGCGACATAGGCGCCGCGCGCATCGCGCTGCACCGGATCGCCGAAGAGATCGAGATCGCGAATGTCGTCCTGATCGTCAGTGTAGCCCCAGGCGCCGAAGGCGACCTTGCCGGAGCCCGTCCAGGCATATTCACCGATGACCAAGGCGCCATTGTCGAATTCTGTATCGACACTGCCCGGATCGCCGATGACGCCGGCATTGGCGTTCAACACCGCGACCATCAGCGAGCCGTGCTCGCTCGTCTCGAACCGCCCCCGCACCGCAAGCGCGGTTGAGGGAAAGATCGACGGGCCATTGGCGCCGGTCGCCGCAAGCTCAGAGCCGATGCCGAAGGCCGGCGCGATCAACAGGCCAGCGGCTTCGTTGGCGTAGAACTCGCTGTTGAGATCGTACAGGCCAGCGCGAACGCTGCCGCCTTCCCAGGCTTGCTCGGCCCAGAACTCGAACAGGCGCAGCCTTTGACGCGAGACCTCAATATTGTCCACGCCCTGCAGCGTGCCGAGGCGATCGTTTGGCACGGCGCCGGAATTGTTCAGCACGTGCGCGTGCAAAGTCGCGCCGCGCCAGCCGGTGAGCGCCTGCAGGTCGGCGTCCATCACGACATCGAGATTGTCGAGATACTGGCCAGCCGGCCCTATGTCGTCATCCCAGCCGGCAATGATGTCGCCGGTATAAGCAAGCGACCACGACACAGCATCATCCGCCGCCGCGTCGCATGGAAACAGCAGCGCCAGAGGCGCGGCCGCACCAGCGCCGATGAGGCGCGGATCAACCTTTCTCAACAAAGACACAGACATGCGCTCCCCCTCGCGTTCTGTCGTTAGAATTCCTGCCAATCTTCTTCGGCAGATGGCTTCAGCGCCGTGGCGCCCCGCGTCGAATAGGCTGCGGTCCCAGCATTTGCGGTCGGCTTGGCGACGTTGGCGTTCGCCGCGGGCGCTTTGGCTTGCGGCGTCGCAGGCTTTGGCGCTGGCGTTGCAGGCTTCGCCATCACTGGCTTCGGCGTCGCAGGCTTTGGCGCGGGCGCAGTTGTTGTCGTCACCGCCGGATGCGGCGCGCCGATCTCGAACTTGGCGACGAGCTGCGTCAGAATTTCCGCTTCGTGCGTGAGCGCATGGCTGGCGGCGGTACTCTCTTCCACCATCGCCGCGTTTTGCTGCGTGGTCTGATCCATCTGGTTGATGGCCGAGTTCACCTCCGTGAGCGCCGTCGATTGCTCCTGCGCGGACGCTGAAATCTCCGCGACCAGGCCGCTGATCTCGTTGACCTTACCGACGATCTGTCCGAGCGCTTCGCCGGTGCGGCCGACGAGATCGACGCCGGTCTCGACGTGGCGCGAGCTTTCCAGGATGAGTGTCTTGATCTCTTTCGCCGCGTCGGACGAGCGTTGCGCCAACGCGCGCACTTCGCTCGCGACAACCGCAAAGCCCCGCCCCGCTTCGCCAGCGCGTGCGGCTTCAACGCCGGCGTTCAGTGCAAGCAGGTTCGTTTGAAACGAGATTTCGTCGATGACGCCGATGATCTGCGAAATTTGTTTGGCCGAGCGTTCGATCTCGCCCATGGCCGCGACGGCCTGGCTGACCACCTCGCCGCTGGTTTGCGCGTCACCGCGCGCGGCGCTGACGACATTGTTGGCTTGCGTCGCGCCGGAGGCGGTCTTCTTGACCGTTGCCGTGATCTGATCGAGCGCGGCGGCCGTTTCTTCGAGCGTCGCCGCCTGTTGTTCGGTACGGCGCGACAGATCGTCGGAAGCCGAGGTGATCTCGTTGGCGCCGGAGCGAATGCCGCTGGCGTTGGCGGCGATCACCTTCATCGCTTCCTGCAATGTCGACATCGCGTCGTTGAAATCAGTGCGCAGCTTCTCGTAGTCGCCCGCGAATGGGACATCGATGCGGAAGGTCATGTCGCCGGAGGAAAGCTTGGACAGCCCGGCGGCGATGTTGCTCACGACAACGTTTTGCTGCTCCTCGGCGATGCGGCGTTCATCTTCGAGCCGGCGGCGCTCACGCTCGCTTGCATCCAAATAGACCGACATGGCGAGATCCATGTCGATCAACGCCGCCTTGGTGAGCGCGACGAGCGTGTCGGAGACGTCTTTGGCGTCGATAGTGCGGCCGAACGGCCCCTTCTTCGCCTTTGCCTCAACGACGTGGCGTATGAGGTTCTCAAGGATCAGGCCGTAGCCGCCGATGTACCATTGCGGCTCCAGACCGATCCGCGCGTGCGTTTCGCCGATGCGTTGGACGCTTGCGTAGTAGTCAGCGCTAAACTCACCCGAGGCGATGCGCGACCAGTGCCGCGCCTGCGCGCCCTTGGCGGCGCCGATGTGCTGCTCACCGGAAAAGAACTTGGCGACCGCCGGGACCTTGCGGACCTGCTCGTAGAAGCGATCGAGCCCCGTTGAGAGGCCCGCCTCGATCAGCGCCTTGGCGCGCTGCAGTGCGCCCCGCGCCTCGGTATCGAGGCGCATAAAGTTCAGACGCTCCTGCAACTTGTCGGTGCTCATGGCCGGCCCCATTGAGAAACCGACAGCGAATTCTGCGTCGGTATCCCAATATTCGCGGGACGCACTTAAGTCGTGGTAAATGCAGCAGCCGTCATTTATCTAACATTAGTTGCAAACAAAGGTCATATTACAGATATTACGTAATATACTGCATATATTGTTCTATACCTAGATTACACAGAAAGACCTATTACTTTGGTTGTATGGCGAACGCCAGTTGAGGTGAAGCAAGCATTTGGTGATTATATCGGCGCGTAATTCGGGCAAATCACCCCGTTAGGACCCCGTCCAAGTGCAAAAAGCCGCCCCCACACCGCTTCGCCCAGCCCTCCGCGCCACCGCAATCGATACTGCGCGCGGACCTTCGTTTTTGCTTGGCGATAACTTCGAGACATCTTCGGATGTCACCGCCTACGGCCCAAACGCGGTGATTGTGCGCGCGGGGGAGACCAACCGTTTGGCGCATATCATCCAAGCCGGCTGGGCCTATCGCTATGAGCGGCTCGACGACGGCCGCCGCCAGATCCTGAACTTCCTCATCCCGGGCGACATCATCGACATCGAAGCTCTGATGTTCCCGGACGCGCCGGCCTCGTTCTCTGTGCGCGCGCTGACCGACCTCGATCTGCGTTCGCTGCCAGCGTCCGATCTACGCGAAATGGCGGAACGCTCGGAAAATCAACGCCGCGCGTTCGAAGAAGCCGTGCGCCTGCATTTGCGCGCGCTCGGCGAACGACTTGTCGATATCGGCCAGCGCGGCGCACCGGGCCGCCTCGCGCGCCTGTTCGCGGACCTGCATGATCGTCTCGCTGAGCGCGCGCTTGTTGCGGGCGACGGCGCCTTCGATCTGCCGGCGAACCAGGATCACATCGCTGACGCGCTCGGCATCACGCCGGTGCACGTGAACCGCACGCTGCGCTCGTTCCGCGCCTCGCGGCTGATCGAGATCGAGCGCCGCCGCGCGCGCATTCTCGACCGCGCCGCTTTGGACCGCGTCGCCGCCGGCTAAGAGCGCGTCGCCGCGCTCGCCGCCGTGACTGCCTGCACGTTGTCGTCCGAGTTGCGGTCGATCCGTTTGTTGTACGGATCGATGCCGGCGAACTCCGGTTCGCGATCGACGGTCAGCGTAATCGTCTGACGGCCGCTGCGAATGGGCCTCCGCTCCATCACAATGACGTCATCCGCACTGAAGGCGCCGCGCCCAGGCTCTGCGGTGAACACGCCGAACTCGAACTCTTCCTCCAACGGCGCTTCGGTTTCAGCGCCTTCGCCATCGGCGTAGAGCTTGCGCGCCTCTACCACCATCGACACGTCCCAACGCCCATCCGAGCGGCGCGAGGTCGTCGCTTCCACGACGCGGGCGTCATAGAGCGTGATGCGCTCGAACAGATCGGTGATCAGCTGTGCGTGCTCGGGGCCGGCTTCCTCGCGCAGGATGCGGATGAAATCGCTCGAGCGCGGATAGGGCGCACCGCGGAAGGCGAATTCCTGCAGCAAACGCCGCAACGAGCGATTGACGACCTCTTCGCCGACCTCGTTGCGCAGGAAATACATCACCACCGCGCCTTTGCGATAATGGATGTAGCCTTGGTTCTCCACACGCAGCAGCGGCAGCTCCTCTACCACTTCGGCGCCACGTGAGCGCAGATAATTGTCGAGCTCGAAGCGCAGGAAGCGGCGGACCTGATCGGGGCCGTAAATCTCCTCCATCACCAGCAGCGCCGAGTACGAGGCGAACGTCTCCGACAGCATGGTCGAGCCCTGCTGGTCGCCGCCGATGAGCTGGTGAGCCCACCATTGGTGCGCTACTTCGTGCGCGGTGACGTAGGTGTTGAAGTCGATGAGATCATTCTCGCGCGCAGCGCGTTGCTCGTCCCAGCGCTCGATGAAGCCAATCGATTCCGAGTACGGCACCGTGTTCGCGAACGATTGCGCGAACGAGGCGTAGCCAGGGAATTCCAGGATGCGCATCTGCCGGAATTGGAATGGCGAGAACTCGCGCGTGAACACGTCGAACGACACCTTCATCGCCCGCATCATGCGGTCGATATTATAGGGGTGGCGGCGGTCGTAATAGATCGCGAGATCAACATCATTCCAACGATCGCGCGCGATCTCGTAGTCCGCGGACTGGATCGAGAAGAAGTGCATGATCGGCGCATCGGTGCGGAAATGCACGACGCGGCGGCCGTTCTCGGTGTTGTCCGAAACGACATAGCCCGGCGCGATTGGCGTCTGGCCGGCATCGGTCGACACGGTGATGTCGGCGTTCACCCAATCGGCGTCGTGGCGCAGATAGTTCACCTGCCGCGCCGCTTCGTCTTCAAGCTGCGCCATGCGCAACTCGGCCGGCAGGCCGTTGCGACGGCGCACATTGCGATCCTGCAGCAAGCCGCTGCGATCAAAGCCCATGACCGGCGCGAGCGCGCGATCATTGATGAAGGTGCCGTTGTCGTTGACCTGCGTCAGCACGTTGTTGGTGCGGAAGCCGAGATACTCGTCACGCGTGGTGAAGCGAATTTCGCGGCGCTCGCCTGGCTGCATCGGCGTCGACAAACGCCAGATCTGGAACGGAAACGCCGGCGTTTGTTCCGCGAAATCCGTGGCGATGGTGGCGCCATCGATCTCGACGCGGTCGAGCTTGAGCGCCTCCGGCCATAGCAAATGAATCTCGCTCAGCGGCGCGCCGGTGCGGTTTTCGATCTGATACGTGCCGGTCGCAATGGCGCGATGCTCGTGCGGATAGAGATCGACGCGCAGCGTCACGTCGGTGACCTTCGGCTGCGGCGTGTTCTCGTATTGCAGCAGCGCCCGCTCCATATCCGCCTGCCAGCGTTCGGTGGCGGTGTTGGAGCGATACGAGTTCAGAACGTCGGTGTTGTAATAGATCCACCCGCCGAGCCCGGCGAACGACACCAGCAGCACACCCGCCAGCACGCCTGCCCCACCAGAGAGCTTGCGCGGCAACGCCGCCAAGCGCGGCATCAGCCGCGTATCGCCGCCGCGCCGCCAGAGCGAGTACGCAAGCACGATCAGCAGCAGCGAGAACACAACCCAGTAAAGCTGGAACCACGCCTCGCCGATCCAATAATGGCTGTGTTCGTTCATCTCCGAGAGCGGCGCCTGCGGATAGCCACCGAACAGATAGATGTTGTGATCGAAGCCGAGTTGGCCCGCGACCATCGTCGCGATAAGCCAAAACACCATCAGGCCCCAACCGATAAATTTGTGCGGCGAGACGGCCTGGAAGAACACGGCGAGCGCGGCTGTCGTGAACGAGATGAACATCGACGGCAGCGCGTACCAGCGCAGGTACTGACCGAGATTGATGTCGGTGAAGCCCTTCATCAGCTGGATCAGAACCGCCGCGACGAGGCCGATGAGGAGGCTCGCGGCAAGCACGAGCACGAGCGCGAGCACCTTCGGCGTCACGAACGTCCAATCCGGCGCCGGCGTGGAATCGACGATCTCGTGCAGCCGTTTCTCGCGGTCACGCCAGACGAGCTCGCCGGAATAATAGGTCGCGATAATCACAGGGATGATCGTGAACGCGCCGAGCAGCGTCTGCGCCATGATCATGGTGACGGGATAAAGCGTTTGATTGCCGGCGCCCTGGTCCGCAAACCAAAGCGCCCCGCCCGCGTTAAACAGGCCGATCCCAATCAGCACAATGAAGGCGGGGCTCGAGAACACATAGTTCGCTTCGAAGCCCGCGCGCGCCAGCACCTGCGTAACCGCCGCGCCGAAATCGAAGCGCTGGTTCACGCGCGGCGCAACCATCGCCGAGGCCGGCGCCTCTTCCTCCGCCTTCGCCTTGCGCGCTTGCTTGGCGGCGCGCGTGGAGAAGGTGAACAGAAAATAGGCCGCAACCAGCGCCGCCAAGGCCACCGCGCCCCAGATCGCACGGTTGGCGATGTAGGTTTCGGTGATCGGGATGAGCTGCGTGTTGCGGTCAGACGCCGTCCAATAGCGCGTTTCCTGGAAGAGCGCGCCGAGCCCGTACGGCTCTAGCAGCGCCGTCATGTCTTCGTATTGCGGGCGATTGAACAGCGCGCTCATCACGACGTAGAGCACAAGAAAGCCGATCAGACCGAGATAGCTCGCCATGATCGAGCGCGTCGCGGTCGCCAGCGCAAAGAACAATGCCGAACACAACAGCAAGGTCGGCACGCCGGCGACGAGGAAGCCGTACACGTAGTGCCAGAGATTGAACGGCCCGAAGCGCTCGTGATCAATCCACGGCATCATTGAGCCGATCATCATCGACAACGGGATCGACAGAAGCACGACCATGCTGGCGATGAACGCACCAACAAAGCGACCAAACAGATAGTCGAACTTCTTGATGCGCGTCGCGTGCAGGATCGGACCAAAGCCCGTTTCCCAATCGCGGATCACAACGTTCGCGACAAACGCCACCACGGCGAATTGTGCGAACACAGCCATGATGCCGATGGTCTGCGTGATCGCGAATGGGCCGTTTTTGTAGGCGTTGCCGACAGCACCGATCTGCAATTGATCGGCGACAGTGGCGAAGAAGCCCATCAAGAAAAACAGGATGAACGTGATCCAGAGCACGGGGCTTTTGAGCTGGTAGCGCAGCTCGAACCAGGCGACTTGTCCAAACATCAGTGGCGCTCCGCTCAGGCCGCGCGCGCGGCGGCGAGGGTGGAGAAATAGACGTCCTCAAGGCCGCCCTCGACCGGCGCGAAATCCGCGCCAGGCTGCGTGTTTGCGAGCACATGGATCATCGTACGGCCGCCGACGAGTCGCTCTGAAATCACCGCATATTGCTTGCGCGCTTCTTCCAGCGCGTCGCGCGCGATCGTCGTGCGCCACACCCTGCCCTGCATCTCGCGTAGCAGCGTGTCGGGCGCGCCCTGACGCATCACCTTGCCACCAGCGAGGATCGCCATGCTTTGGCAAAGCATGGAGACGTCTTCGACGATGTGCGTGGAGAGAATGACGACGACGTCATCGCCGATCGCCGCAAGCAGATTGAGGAAGCGATTGCGCTCTTCCGGATCGAGACCCGCCGTTGGTTCGTCAACGATGATGAGCTTCGGTTGGCCAAGCAGCGCCTGCGCGATGCCGAAACGCTGGCGCATGCCGCCGGAATAGCCAGAGAGCGCCTTCTTGCGCACCCTCCAGAGGTTCACTTGATTGAGCAGGCCATGCACCGCGTCGCGCCGCTCGCGGCCATTGGTGATGCCTTTCAGCACGGCGAGGTGATCGAGCATGCTCTCCGCCGTCACGCGCGGATAGACGCCGAAATCCTGCGGCAGATAGCCAAGCGTTTGGCGCAGCTTCTCCGGCTGACGGATCACGTCGATCTCACCGAAGCGCACGTTGCCGGACGTTGGCGTCTGCAGCGTGGCGATCACGCGCATGAGGGTGGATTTGCCGGCCCCGTTCGGCCCAAGCAGCCCAAACATCCCCGTGCCGATGTTCAACGAGACGTTGTCCAGCGCCAGAACGCCGTTCGGGTATTTGTGTGTCAGGTTTTCGATCTGCAGCATGCCGCCCTCGCGCGAGGGCCACCCGCCCTCCGTATCGATAAACGATAATCGCTTATCGATTGTCAAGCAAGCCGGCGTCCGTCGCAGGGTTGTGGCGGTTCGTCGGCTAGCCCCGCTTCCAGGCTGAGCGCGCCCGGGCCGCCAGGTCAATCTGCGGCAGAGGTCCGCGCGGGTCGGCGTCGCGGCCAGGAGCGCCCGGCATCCAGGCCACCTGCTCGAAATGCGGCAGGATCGCCGAAGGAATGAAGCGCGTGCGGATCGCGAACACGTTCTTGTCGCCATGCTTGGCTTGCTGCGTCACGTAGAAACGCTGCGGCGTGATGATGTGCAGATCGTCCTTCGCGCGCGTCATCGCCACGTAGAGCAGACGGCGCTCTTCTTCGATGTCGGCGTTCGAGCCGGTGCCGAGATCAGACGGGATGCAACCATCGACGGCGTTCAGCACGAACACCTTTTTCCATTCCTGCCCTTTCGCCGAATGGATGGTCGACAAGATCAGGAAATCGTCATCGCGATGCGGAACGCCGCTTTCGTCGCTCGTCGATTGCGGGGGATCGAGCGTGAGGTCGGTGAGAAAATCGTCGCGCGAACTGCGGGCGCCGCCGATGGTGAGCAATTGCTCGATATCTCCTTTGCGTGCGCGCGCGTCGTCGTAACGCTCCTCCAGCAGCGGCAGATACCAAGCCACAGCAGCGCCGAGTTCGTCCGGCCAGAGCTTGTCGTTCGCGGCTTTCGCGACCAGTTCGCCAAGCTCGTCCCACGCTTGGCGCGCTTGTGCCGGCGCCGGGATGCCGGCGATAGCGCGCGCCGGGCCACCATCGTTTGCCGCCTCAAGCACCTTGCCCGCTTTCGCTGGCCCGACGCCCGGCACCAGCTGCAGGGTGCGAAAGCCTGCGAGCCGATCGTTCGGGTTCTGCAGCCAGCGCATCAGCGCGACGAGATCCTTCACGTGCGCCGCTTCCAGGAATTTCAGACCGCCGAATTTGAGAAACGGAATATCGCGGCGGTTCAGTTCCAGTTCGAGCTGCGCGCTTGCATCCGCCGCGCGGAACAGCACAGCTTGTTGCTTGAGCTCAAGCCCCTCTTCGCGTGCCTCCAGCACCCTGTCGGCCACGTAGCGCGCCTGATCGCCTTCGTCGCGCACGCTGACGAGCTGCGGCTTGGCGCCGGCGCTGCGCGTTGTGTGCAAGTTCTTCGTGAAGCGCTCTTCCGCGAGATCAATCACCGCGTTCGACGCCGCCAGGATCGGCGCGGTTGAGCGATAATTCTGCTCCAAAGTTACGATATCGGCCGGCGGCGTGAACGCCTTCGGGAAATCGAGAATATTGCGCACGGTCGCGGCGCGGAACGAATAGATCGATTGCGCGTCATCGCCGACGACCGTGAGCCCGCGTCCATCCGGCTTCAAGCCGGCGAGAATGCGCGCCTGCAGGCGATTGGTGTCTTGATATTCGTCCACCAGCACATGATCGAAACGCGCGCCGATCTCAGCGGCGATCGCAGGTTCCTCCATCATGCCGGCCCAGTAATGGAGCAGATCGTCGTAATCGAGCACGCCTTGCGCCTGCTTGGTCGAGACGTATTCCTCGAACAGCTTCTCCAATTCCTCGGGCCATTGCCGGCACCACGGAAACGTTTCGGCGAGCACCGCGTCGAGCTTCTCCTCCGCGTTGATCATGCGCGAATAGATGGAGAGGCACGTGTTCTTCATCGGAAAACGCTTCACGCTTTGCGTGAAGCCAAGCTCGTGACGGACGAGGCCCATCATGTCAGCGGAATCGGCGCGATCATGGATCGTGAAATCGGCGCTGAGGCCGATCACAGGCGCCATTTCCCGCAACAGACGCGCGCCGATCGCGTGAAACGTGCCAGCCCACGGCAGCGCCACATCGCCGGCAAGCCCAAGCTCATTCTTCGCCGTCGCCGCCACGCGCTTGGCCATCTCGTTCGCTGCACGGCGTGAGAAGGTGAGCATTAAAATCCGCGACGAATCGGCGCCATCGCGCAGCAACCGCGCCACGCGCGAGGCGAGCGTTTTGGTTTTTCCGGAACCCGCGCCGGCGATCACCAGCAGCGGCCCGTCGCCATGCTCGACGGCGCGCAATTGCGCTGCGTTCAAATCCGCGAACGCCGCTTCTGCGTTGATTCGGGCCATGCGCTGAGGCGACCATGTTTCGGCTTTGTTCGCAAGTCGCCCACCGTGACAGTCTCGACGCAACGCGATGCGCGGCCCACACTCCGCAGCGGAGGATAATTCATGCACACAGCCGACGCCGCGATGCGCATCGACCGCGGCGCTTGGAGCTGGGCACTGTTCGAATGGGCGCGCAATCCGTTCGTGCTGCTCTGCACGATCTACGTGCTCGGCCCCTACATCGCGACCGTCGTGATCGGCGATCCGATCCGCGGACAAGAGGTGATCTCCGGCTGGCACAAGACCGCCGGCATCATCGTCGCGCTCACCGCGCCGTTTCTCGGCGCCGCAGCTGATCGCATGGGCCGGCGCAAGCCGTTGCTGTTCCTCATCGTCGCTTTGATGGCGCCAGCGACGTTTCTGCAATATTTCGCGCAACCCGGCGACGCTGGCTTGCCGCTTTTGGCGCTGGGCGCCGTGCTCGTCACCGCCAATGTTTGCTTCGCGTGGACGGAGGTGCTGCACAATTCGATGCTGCCGCACGCCACGCACAACGCGCTGGTGCCGCGCGTATCGGGCCTTGGCCTTGCGCTCGGCAACGCGGCCTCGGTGCTGCTGCTCACCTTCGTGCTGTTCGCGTTCGCGCTACCGGGCAATGTGGATTGGCCATTCGTACCGGATGCGCCGCTGTTCGGCCTAAACGCGGCGACACATGAACCGAGCCGCATTGTCGCGCCGATTTCGGCGTTTTGGCTGGTTCTATTTGCGATTCCGCTGTTTCTTTACACGCCCGACTACGATTCAACCGGCCAAGGTTTTCTCAGCGCCATTCGCGGCAGCTTCGGCAATGTTGTGCGCACGCTGCGCAAGCTTCGCGACTATCGCAACATTGCCCTCTTCCTTGTCGCGCGCATGTTCTACGCGGACGGCAAGATCGCCATCCTGATTTTTGGCGGCGTTTACGCAGCCGGCGTTCTCGGCTGGGGCCTGATCGAACTGCTTGCGTTCGGCGTCATCCTTTCGACGTTCGCGGTGTTTGGCGGCTTCGTCGGGGGCTGGCTCGATGAACGCTTCGGCCCCAAGCGCGCCGTGCTCATCGAGGTCAGCGTGACGACGTTGTGCTTGCTGACGATGGTGTCGATGTCAGCGGAACGCATGTTCTTCGTTGTTCCCGTTGATCCAAACGCGCAGGTATGGAGCGGCCCGCTCTTCAACACCGCCCCGGAGATCGGCTATCTGCTCGCGGCGATGCTGATCGCTATCTCGATCACGGCGGCGTTCGCATCGAGCCGCACGCTCATGGCGCGGCTCGCGCCGCCCGGCATGTCCGGCGAGTTGTTTGGGCTCTACGCGCTCTCAAATGCGGCCACAGCGTGGCTCGCGCCACTGCTGGTCGAGCATTTCACGCGCACGTATCAGAGCCAACAAGCGGGTTTTGCCGCGATTGCGCTACTTTTGTTTGTAGGTTTGGGGCTATTGTTACGCGTGACGCCGCCGGAGCGGGCCGGCGCACGGGACTGACGAGGGACGACATGAAGACCCGCCACGCGGCGTTCGCCGCCATTGCGCTCAGCGCTTCACTCGCCGCATGCGCCGCCGCGATCAGTGACTTCACCCGCGGCTATGCCGAAGGCGAAGCGACGGCGCTGAGCCAATACGAATCAGCACAGCTCACTCCCGCGCAACGCGGCGCCATCGCCTTCACGCTCAGCGATTTCGGCGCGCTCAACACCGATACGCTGGAAACGCATGCCGTGCCCTGGCGCCTTGCCGTCGCCGCGCTGGCGCTGCGTGACGCCGATCAGAATGGCGGCTCCGTCGAGCTCGGACGCGTGCAACCGCTGATGACGCGTTTCGGCTTTCTCTATCCCGAGCGCATCGCCAATTGGCCGGAGGGCCTGCCGCAGCCGACGCGCTCGCTAGAAGCGCCGATGGGGCTCTCGATCGGCGTTGTGCAGCGCGACTTGCCGAACGTACGCCTCACGGCCGCGAATCTTGCGTGCGCAAGTTGCCACGCCGGCCATTCGTTCGACGCCAACGGCATGCCGCAGCCGGACATCGCCTATCTCGGCGTGCCGAACACATCGCTCGACCTCGAAGCGTACGTTCAAGAGATCTACACCGCCTTCAAAGCCGTGCGCGGCGACGAGGTGCGATTGCTTCAAGCGGTGCGCACACTGTTTCCGGACACGACCGTCGCGGAGATGCGGACGATCGACAGCTTCGTGCTTCCGCGCCTGCAAACGCGGATGGACGCGCTCGAAGCCGCCGGTGATCGGCCGCTGCCGTTCGTGAATGGCGCGCCCGGCCTCACAAACGGCGTCGCCGCGCTGCGTATGCAGTTCGGCTTGCTGGACGCGAACGCGTACCAAACTGCGCGCGGCTTCACCTCGATCCCCGATCTTGGCGCGCGCGGCTTCCGCACGGCGCTGCTCTATGACGGCGCGTACGCACCGAGCAACAATCGCCGCGGACAGGCGCTTGCGGCCGGCGACGTGACGCAAACGCATCTCGATGATCTCGCCACCGTCACGGCGTTTTTCACAGTGCCCAGTATGGGCGTACATCCCGATCGCGCCGCCGCGCACCTCGACGACGCGCGCGCGGTGTTCGCCTATCTGAGCGAATACGAAGCGCCACGTTTCCCCGGTCGCATCGATGCGCGGCGCGCGTCGCGCGGACGCACGCTCTATGCCGAACGCTGTGCGAGATGCCACGGCGTTTATGATGAGAACTTGGAACGCCCGACGCTTGTTTCATTCCCCAATTGGATCGGGCCTTACAACACCGACTCGACGCGCGCGGCAGCATTTGACGCGCCGACGGCCGCGGCGGTGAACGCGTCGCCCTACGGCCATCTCATGAGCACGCAAGCGACGAACCAATATCAGGCGCCGCCGCTCACGGGCCTTTGGCTCAGTGCGCCGTACCTGCACAACGGCTCGGTGCCGACGATCTGGCATCTGATGAAGCCTGAGACGCGGCCAGTGCGGTTCATGGTCGGCGGCCATCGGCTGAATTACACGCGCCTCGGCATCGACGGAAACGCCGCGCGCGGCGGCGATTATATGTATCCGGCAAACTACCGGCCATGGTCGCGCCCCGTTGTCATCGACACACGCACGCCAGGGCTCTCAAACCAAGGCCACACCGAAGAGTTCGAACGCTTCAACGACAATCAGCGCCGCGATCTGATCGAATACCTGAAACTGCTCTAAGGAACGATCAATTCACTCGCCGGCAGACGCGCGCGCGGCGGCTGCACGAAATTCGCGGGCCTGCGGCCGATGCGAAATACCGTGACGAGCTTGCGGCCCTCGAGGTTTGCTTCACGAAGCAAGCGCGCCGCCACGTGCGGCACGTCGGCGAGCACGGACATCGGGCAAAGCGCGAGGCCCGCGCGCTCGATCTCAAGCCATACGCGATAGAAGCGGCGCCCCGTCTCAAGCTCCGGCTCGTCTGCCGGCCGATGGAACAGCGCAACGCCCGCCGCGCTACGCACCTTGCCGCTCTCCGCGATCAACGGCTTCGCCAAGCCGATCGCATCGAGCACAGGAAACGCCGTGGCGCCGAGCACAATGCCGGCGCCGGTCGCTTCAATGGGTGACAGAGCCATATGCGCGGCGTTCAGGCCGTCGCGTGCGTAGTTTGGCGCGCGTTGCGAAAGACGCATCCAAGAGAGAAGCTCCGCGCGATACGCCGGCGCGCGCAGCACCTCCATGCTCACATCGTCAAACAGCCGCGCGATCTCGGCGATTGCATCGGCGGCTTCGATGATGTGCAGATCCGGACAAGCCGTACCGATCTCCGCAAGCGCGCCGCGGTCGCGATTGGACGGCGGCGCAAACGCGCCGCGATAGCTGGCGCGCTTTTCCGCGAATGGTGCGAGCGGATCGCGGGCGGCGCCTGTCACCATTTGCACGCGCGTGCCACTTACCTGCGCACCGAAGCCACGCTCGCCGAGCGCAAGCGAGAGACCTTCCAGTGCAGCGCCAAGGCTCTTCTGATTGTCCTTGCCTTCCGGATCGCCAACGAAGAGGCGACGTTGCGCGTCTTCGACAAGCTCGATCGTGCGATCATCCACGAACCGAAACCGCGCTGGCTGGATGTTGTGCACGGACGGCGCTCGGTTCGCCGCGTAGACCAAAGCGAGGCGCTCTTGGTGGTTCATGCGCGCTCCTCAAGCATGCGCCGCCTGCCCCGCAAGCTTCGCCAACAAGCGCAATTGCAGCTCAACATCAGGCCCCGCGCCGACGCGCGGCATGTTCACGAACAGCAGACGCAACGGCTCCGACGTTACGAGAATGGCGTGCGTCGCTTCTTGCTCGTCAAACAGCACCGCAAGCTGCTCCAACGCGCCGGCGCGCACGCCTTTGGCTTCAGCGACGCTGATCACCGGCGCACCGGCGAACAAGCGCAACATGGCGTCGCGATCATAGCCCGCGAGCGCCGCGCCTTCGAGGACGTGTGCGCGCTCCAGCTCCGGAGCGTCGAGCACGTGGTCGAGGAAGGTATCGAGATCGCTCGTCGGCGCCTCGGCCAAGGCGCGCCAGAACGACACGCGCTTGCGCGCCAGCCGCTGCTCGCGCACGGACTGGATCACGCCGAATAGCAGCACCAGCGACAAAACGATCGCGAACCAGCGCAAGCCAGTGAGCAAGTCCGGTTCGCCAAACACAAACACGAACACCGCGAACGCCAGGCCCGCGGCGGCGATTGTCCAGAACAGTTCGGACAACACGCCCCACCCGCCGCCGCCATGCGCGGTGACGCGCGCGACCGCGAAGATGAACACCAGCAGGCCCAAACCGCCTGCACGCACTTGCGAGACGCCAGCCGCCGCCAGAAAATCCGTCGCCGCCAAAGGCAGCGCGAAGATGAGGCCGACGAACAGTGCGCTGATCGCATCATTCTCCGCGCGCGAGAGGCTCGCGCGGTCGCGCGTTGCCAGCAGCGCCGCGATCGCCGCGAGGCTCAACGCGACGAAGCCGCCAAGTAGCCAGGCAAAGCCGCTGGCGATCTCGACCGGCCGCAACAAGCCTGCAAGCATGAACACCAGCGCGCCGCCGGCGATGGCGCGCTTCATCCAGCTTGGCGCGTGCCGGCGCATCAGCCCTTCCGCGAGCGTGAGCGCGAACAATGGCAGCAACGCCGCAAGCGCTTCCTCAACGCGGCGGAGGCCTTCGACATCGAAGCCCCAACGCGCGGCGCGCACGCCGACGAGCACCATCAGCAACGCAAACAGCGCCGCGAGCCGCTGATCCACGGGAGAAGCGCCGCTGGCGCGTGTTTGCGCGAGCACGTAAGCGCCCGCGCCGAGTAGCGCGAGCAGATTGAGCGCGACGCTGGCGTCGGCGTTCATCCGGCGCTCGTCATTTGCGTCATGAATCGGCGAACGAGCGCGCCCTTCAGCGCCGACAGCGGCCAAGGCAACGGCTTCTCTACGCCCGGTCCGTGCGGATTGAAGAAATAGCCGCGATGATCGGCGCCGCCCGGCTTGCCGAGGATGAGCCGGATCGCCTCGTACGCCATCAGATTGCCTGTGGTGATCACCATCGGCGCAAACGAAAAACGCTTCCGCTTACCGGCGGCGAGTTCAGCGGCGATGCCGAGATCTACGTATTTGTGCGTGCTCGAATGCGTCAGCGCCCATTCGAGCTCCTTCATAAGGCACGCTTGGCGATCTTCATCGCTGATCGCGCGCCAATCCTTGCCGACCGTAGGATAACCCATCCGCTCTTCCGGGCGCGGATCGTCGGGCTTCACGACGTACACGGAAGGCAACGTCGCCGCGTAAGCATCGATCACCGTCGCGCGCTTCTCCCGCGCGACGCGGTACATGCGCACGCCGGCCTGCGCATCGTCGGCGCCATTGATGATCACGGGGTGAGCGCCCGCAAGGTCCTCGATCTGATCAAGCCACTCAGCGCCAAGCACGCGCACCTTCGCTTCGGGATTTATGCGCGACACCGCCTCCGCCGCGGCCTCGGCTTTCAGCTTTCCCGACGTATCCGTGAACGCGAACACTTGCCGGTTGAGATTGGAAATCTCGAACGTGTCGATGTCGGCGATCGTGAAATTCCCCACGCCGGCGCGGGCGAGTGTGAGGAACGCCGCCCCGCCCATGCCGCCGACGCCCGGAATGAACACACGCGCGGCGCGGAGCTTCTCCTGCTCCTCGGGCGTGACGAAGCCCAGATTGCGCGTCGTCATCTCGGCATAGCTGAACGTGTCGGTCATGACGCTGCCGCCGCGCGCAATGAACCCCACGGCGTTTTGGAATCGAACCAATGCAGGATCGGCAAGACGAAGGCCTGCAACATCAAGAAGCCGCCGCTCAGCAGCACGCCGGGCAAGCTTTCGCGCGGCACGGTATCCCACACATAGGCTTGCGCCGCGCTCATATTGACCTGCCCCAATTGCAGAAAATCGTCGCCGCGTTGGTAGTTCAATTCACGCTGCGCGGCGATGTTGAATGCTTCTTTGCGGTGCTTCGGCGCGTCTTCGAACGTCTTCTTCAAATCGTCCGAGCCGCCGGTGTAAGCGTTGGTGATCACGAAACGCGCTTCGTCAAATCCAGCCTCGGCGCCGACGCCAAAGGCGTGGCGATGCGAGGCCATGATCTGGCGCGCGAGTAGAACGTGTTCGAAACTCGGCTTGCTGGGCTCGGGCGTTGGATAGACGGAGGCGAAGCTCTCCGTAACCATGCCGAACACCGCCGGTACTTGCGTGACGTTCGACACCCAGAGCGGGCGCGCGCCGCCGCGCAGAAACAGGATGAAGCAGGTAAAGCCGTAGAGCAGCCAAGACATGCCGCGATTGCGCGCCGCCGGATCGACCATGACGAGGCCCAAATGCAGCACATGCGCCGCGCGCCCGCGCAGCATCACCGGCAACCACGCCAGCGCGTTGAACGCCACCGGCGCGCCGCTCTCGCGATCATAAAGCAGCGTGATCACCGACGCGCCCAAGCGTTCCGGATCGCCGCCGAGCACGCCGTAAGTCAGATCGCCCTCAGGCAACGTAGCACGCGCGACGGTGCGCACGTCGCGCACCAGCGCCGCCAGCTGTTCGGCGCTCATCCACAAACCGGGACGATCGACCACGCGCGTGCGCACATCAGCCGATGAATTCAGCGTCAGGTCGAGATGGTCCTGCCCCAACGCCCGCAGCCACAGCATGCGATCCTCCCGGCGGCGCGACAATCGCCTAAGCCGGTTCGGACGACAAGCAAAAGCCAGTTTGGGCTAGTCGACCAGCGCTTTGACCATGCCGCGCAGCACGCCGACGGCCTGCTTGGTCGAGAGATCTTGCTCGAACCGCAGCCGCCGCCACGCCTCGAAGCTCAGCGTGAGGTCGAGCGCGTCGACCTTCTCGGTCTGCTTTGCGAGGGATTCCGGCAAAACCGCCACGAGCGTCTCGCGTTGCAGCCGCGTCAGCCGGCGATGCTCGCGCTTCAGAAAGTTCGAGCGATAGCGGTGCGCGTCCGACGCTGACTTCACCGGCAGCATCTCTTCGTACATCCGCGCGCGCCGCTCGATCACCTCGTCCAGCCGCTCGCGCCATGTTGTCGATGCGAACGGCGCTGCGAACATCGGCAGCAAACGCGCGACCATCAGCGAATGCATCTCGCGATAGACGCCTTCCATGTCCTGAAAGAGCCTAAACACCGTGCGCCGGCCGACGCCCGCTTGCTCCGCCACGCGCTCCGCGCTCGGCGCGGCGTCGCCCTCGCTCACCAGCTCCAGCATTGCTTCGGCGATGCGGCGGCGGTTCGCGTCAGCGCGCGCGTGGCGGCCGTCAGTGGTCGGGCGAGCGTCCATGGCGTCGTGCCTAGCGCATTCAGCGGCGCGTGCGCGATATGAATGCGTCGATTACCTGTGCAATCTCTTCCGGCTGATCTTCCTGCAGGAAGTGGCCGCCATTCTTGATCGTCACGTGCTCTTGGCCACGCGTACCCGGCACGCGTGATTGGAATACCACGTCGCCGCCGCGCGTGATTGCGTCCTGATCGCTGAAAGCTGTGAGGAACGGCTTGGCGAAGGCGCCGAGCGCTTTCCAGGCTTCGATGTTCTCTTGGACAGAAGCTTGCTCAGCCCGCACCGGCACCAAAGCCGGAAACGCGCGCGCGCCAGCCTTGTAGCTCTCATCCGGAAACGGCGCGTCATAGGCGGCGACCTCCTCCGGCGAGAGATCACGCAGCGTGCCGCCATTGACGATCATGCCGGTTGGAAACACGGGCACGCTCTGGCTGAAATTGAGCCATGCGTCGAACGCGGGCGTCGCGCCTTGGCCTGTCGGCAAACCTGTATTGGCGACAACCACGCGTGCGAAGCGTTCCGGCATCGCCGCGACGAGGCGCAAGCCGATCAGCCCGCCCCAATCCTGGCAAAAGAGGGTGATGTTGCGCAGGTCGTTCTCGACCAGCCAATCGCCCATCCAGCGCACGTGGCGCTCAAAAGTGTAATCGTCGCGATCGGTCGGCTTGTCGGAGCGGCCGAAGCCAACGAGATCCGGCGCAACGACGCGATGGCCGCTCGCCGCCAGCTTGGCGATGATTTTGCGATAGAGGAACGACCAAGTCGGCTCGCCGTGCAGCAGCAGCACAGGCGCGGCGTCGCGCGGACCTTCGTCGATATGCGCGATGCGCAGCTTCACGCCGGGCGCGTGGGCGATTTCCGTGTAGCGCGGGGCGAACGGGAAATCGGGCAAGCCGGCGAAACGCTCCTCGGGCGTGCGCAAAATCTGCATCTTGGCCTCCATGACCGAAACGATTGACGGACATCGCCTCGGCGCCTATATTGGCACTTATAGTGCCAATTGATTGAACGAGACGTCAAGAGGGGGAAGAGTAGCGATGAAGCGAAATGCAGTTCTCGCGCTGATCGGCCTGGCGCTCGCCGGCGCCGCGGGCGCGGCTTGGCACTATCGCGGCGAACTGGCGACGCGCTTGGTGGAGCGCACCGCCTCGCACATGGTTAGCCGCAACTTAATCGCTGAACTGCCTGACGGCCTGCACGCAATCTTCTGCGGCACCGGCACGCCGCTGCCGGATCGCGCCCGCGCCGGGCCGTGCTTGGCCGTGGTCGCTGGCGATCAGATTTTTGTTTTCGACGCTGGCGAAGGCGCGTCGGAAACGCTGACGCTTGTCGGCCTCAATCCCGGCGACATCGACACGGTGTTTCTCACACACTTGCACTCGGACCATTTCGACGGCCTGGCCCCGCTCGCTTTGCAACATTGGGCGAATGGTTCTGCGACAGAACCGCTGCGCCTTGTCGGCCCGGCGGGCGTGTCACGTGTCGCGGCGGGATTGAACGAGGCCTACACGATCGACGCCGGCTATCGCACCGCCCATCACGGCCCTGAGGTGATGCCGCCGAGCGGTTTCGGCCTGCGCGCGGAAGAATTCGCCGTGCCCGCGGGCGAGGAAGCGATCGTGCTGCGCGACGCGGATGGCGTGCGCATCACGGCCTTCCCCGTCGCACACGCGCCGACGGACGCCGTCGGCTATCGCATCGAATATGGCGGGCGCAGTATCGTCGTCAGCGGTGATACGGCGCGCTCGGAATCGCTGGCGCACAATGCGCGCGACGCGGACTTGCTGGTGCACGAAGCAATCTCAACACGCCTCAACGCCATCATGCAGAACGCCGCCAACGGCGCCGGGCGCACCAATATCGGCGCGATCTTCCACGACATCCTCGATTATCACACGAGCCCGGAGGACGCTGGCGCCGTGGCGCAGGAAGCCGGCGTTGGCGCGCTGGCGATCACGCATCTGCTGCCGCAAACGCCGATGCCAGGGCTCGCGCACACGTTCGAGACCGACGCGCGCAAAACTTATGACGGCCGCATCATGGTGATGCGCGATGGCGACGTGATCTCGTTGCCCAGCGCCGGCGGCATGCGGCGGAGCAATGAATTGCCGTTCTGAGGGGGCAGGCAGATGAAGCGGCTGGCGATCATTCTTGGAATTGTCGTGTTGATCGGCGCGGGCGGCTATTTCGCCTTCAAGCGCTACGCCTATTATCTGCCCGGCATTATCGGCAACATCCGTGATCCGATCGCGCAGAACCAGCCCGTGCTGTGGGAACGCGGCCCGCAAGCGCCGCTCGTGGGCGAGCGGCCGCCGAACATCATCGTCATCGTCGCCGACGATCTGGGCTTCAACGACATCTCTCTCAATGGCGGCGGCGTGGGCGGCGGCGCGGTGCAGACGCCGCACATCGATGCGCTGGCGCGCGAAGGCGTGAGCGTCGATATCGCCTACGCCGCCAACGCCACTTGCTCGCCTTCGCGCGCCGCGATCATGACCGGGCGCTACCCGTCGCGCTTCGGCTTCGAGTTCACCTCCGCGCCGACGGCGTTCTCGCGCTATCTCTCGCACACGAGCCCAGACTCGCTGCATCAACCGATCTTCCACGAAGAGCGCGTCGCGGCCATGCCGCCGCTCCAAGAGCAAGGCTTGCCGCCGAGCGAGGTGACGATCGCCGAAGTGCTGCGCGATCGCGGCTATCACACGATCCACATCGGCAAGTGGCACCTCGGTGAAGCGCCGGAGATGCGCCCCGAAGCGCAGGGCTTTGACGAAAGCCTCGGCTTCATGGCCGGCGCGGGCATGTTCCTGCCGGCCAACGATCCGGATGTCGTCAACGCCGAATTGCCGTTCGATCCAATCGATCGCTTTCTCTGGGCCAATCTGCCCTACGCAGTGCAATGGAATGGCGGCCAGCGTTTCAGGCCTCACGGCTACATCACCGACTATTTCGCCAACGAGGCCGTCACCGCGATCGAGGCGAACCGCAACCGACCGTTCTTCATGTATCTCGCATTCAACGCGCCGCACACGCCGCTGCAAGCCACGCGCGCGGATTACGACGCGCTGAGCGCGATCCCGGATCACACCGAGCGCGTGTACGGCGCGATGATCCTGGCGCTCGATCGCGGCGTGGGCCGGGTGATGCAGGCGCTGAAGGATCAGGGCATCGACGACAACACGCTGGTGATCTTCACCAGCGACAACGGCGCGGCCTGGTATGTCGGCCTGCCCGATCTCAACCGGCCGTTCCGCGGCTGGAAGGCGACCTTCTTCGAAGGCGGCGTGCGCACGCCGTTCCTCGCGCGCTGGCCAGCGCGCTTGCCTGCCGGCGTGCGTGTCGATGGGCCGGCGACGCACATGGACATTTTCTCAACCGCCGCCGCGGCGGCTGGCGCAAATGTCGATCAACCGCAAGACGGCGTGAACTTACTGCCGCTGCTGAGCGGGCAAACACGCGCGGCGCCACACGAAGTCTTGTTCTGGCGCTCCGGCTCCTATCGCGTCGTGCGCGCCGGCGATTGGAAGCTGCAAGTGGCGGAGCGGCCAGACCGCGTCTGGCTCTTCAATCTGCGCGATGATCCCACCGAACAACGCGATCTCTCCGCGCAAGAACCGGAACGCGTCGCGCAGATGAGGGCGATGATCGAAGCACAGAATGCCGGCCTGCCGCCGCCGATCTGGCCAGCTTTGCTCGAAGGCCCGGTGCGCATCGATGTGCCGCTGAATACGCCGTGGAGCGCGGATCAAGAATACGTTTACTGGTCAAACTGAGATGATGATCGCGCTCGGAATTGTTCTCGCGATCATTGTCGCGCTTTGGCTCATTGGATCGCGCGAGCCGGTGTACAAACTCGCGGGCGCCGGCACGGCTTGGTTCGTGGCGCTCAAAGGCGATGGCGAAGCTGCGTTCGCGGCGGGTGCGCGCGTGATGTGGAGCTCGTCGGCCGATTTTGCTCTCATCGGCGCCGAGGATATGTACTGGACGCGTTTCTACATCGTACGCACCGATGGCGCCTCGCCGCTCCGCGCTGACGCCGCGTTCGACGACGCCCTCATCGCCCGCGTTCGGCTCTTGATGCCACCGAAGCTCGCGCTTGGTATCCTGCGCACTCTGGTAGCGCTCGGCGTGCTCTCGCCGCCAAAGGGCGACATCGCCCAAGAAGCGCAGCATCTCGGCCATCGCGCGGATGTCATGCCGAGCGTAAACGCCATCGCTCGCCTGCTCGCGCAAAAGCCGACCTACAATCCGGCGATGGTCAATTTCCTGCGCTACAACGCGAACGGCGGCGCGGCGGCGTATCGCAAATACGGCATGGTCGCGCTGCGCACCGTCTATCGCACCGGCGGTGCGCTCTTGTTCTACGCACGCGTGCTTGAAATCGTGCGCGAGGCGAATGCCGGCCCGACGCTCGGCGCGTGGGATGATCTCGCGGCGATGCGCTATCCTAACCCGTCTGCAATCCTCAGCATGGAGCACGCGCCCGACTACCGCGACGCGCTGCATCATCGCGACGAAGGCCTCGCCGCCACTGTCGTGATTGCGTCACATGAATTGCCGCACGCCTAACGCGCACGACGGAACCAGACGAACCTGACCGCGTTGTCATCCATCGCGCGCTTGATTGAGCGACGCGTGAGCGGCGCTTACACATTTCGCCAAGAAAGTGTGCCATGATCTAAAAGCGATCAGGGCGGACTGGCGGGTGCAGCGGCGTTAGTAGCGAGCGTCAGGAGGGACTCTCATGCGGTGCTGGCTTTTCTTTCAGCGCGATATCGCCCCTGGCGTGCCCGAGGCCCATGAAGTGATGCGCTTCCAAGAGGTCGCGAAGACGCTTGGCATTGAGCTTGAGGTTCTGAAACCCGGTGAGTTCGATCTCGTCGTCGATTCCACCGAAGGCTGGTCGGCGATCTATCAAGGCCGCGAACTCCCGAAGCCCGACATGATCATCCCCCGTTGCGGCGCGGAGACGAGCTATTTCACGCTCGCAGTGCTCCGCCATTTCGAGCGCCAGGGCGTCGCGATCGTCAACGGACCGGCGGCGATCGAAGCGGTCGCGGATAAGCTGCACACGCTGCAAGTCGTCTCGCGCGCGAATTTGCCGATCCCGAAAACCATCCTTGGAAAGTTTCCTGTCGACGTGAATCTGGTCGAGCGTGAGCTTGGCTTTCCGGTTGTCGTGAAAACGCTCAAAGGCACGCGCGGCGCTGGCGTCGTGCTGTGCCAGGATCGCGCGCAGTTTGACGACCTCGCCAATTTGCTCGACGGCGCCGATCCGGGCGCGGATT
Organism: uncultured Terricaulis sp.; assembly: GCA_964653495.1. Classification (GTDB taxonomy): domain Bacteria; phylum Pseudomonadota; class Alphaproteobacteria; order Caulobacterales; family Aquidulcibacteraceae; genus Vitreimonas. The sequence goes on from CAZZFE010000014.1 coordinate 38,733, forward strand.
TCCTGTTTCAGGAGTATATCAAGTCGAGCCACGGCCGCGACGTGCGCTTGCTCGTGATCGACGGCGAGATCGTCGCGGCGATGGAGCGGCGCGCCAATGATGGCGGCTTCAAATCCAACATCTCGCTTGGCGGCACGGCGAAGCCTTACGATCCGCCAGACGAGATGTCGCAACTCGCGCTCGACGTGACGCGCGCATTGAACCTCGATGTCGCTGGTATCGACATTTTGTTCGGCGATGATGGCTACAAAGTCTGCGAAGCAAACTCAGCGCCTGGCTTTCAGGGCTTAGAGCGCGCCTGCGGCGTCAGCGTGCCTGACATCGTCTTCAACGCGATGCAGAAGAAGTTCGAATTGCCGCCGCATCGCGCGCAACGCTGGTCACGCAAAGTGTTGGAGCTGCTTGGCTTGCGGAGCTAAGCCTTGCGGCGAAAGCAGGTGCTCGAATGGTCGTTGACGATGCCGACCGCCTGCATCCAGGCATAGACGATCGTGGGACCGACGAATTTAAAGCCGCGCTTCTTGAGATCCTTCGAAATGCGTTCTGAGAGCGGCGTCACCGCCGGAAACGTTTTGCCATCGCCCTTGATCGGCTTGCCGTCGGTGAACGACCAGCAATAATCCGCGAAGCTCTCGCCGCGCTTTTCCATGTCGACGTAAATCTTCGCGCCGGCGATCGTCGCCTCGATCTTCGCGCGGGCGCGGATGATGCCCGCATCGGCCATGAGCCGCTCGATATCCTTCTCGCCAAAGCGCGCGACCTTGTGCGGATCGAAGCCTTTGAACGCTTTGCGAAACGCCTCGCGCTTGCGCAGGACGGTGATCCAGGCGAGCCCTGCCTGAAATCCTTCGAGCATCAGCATTTCCCACAGCATGCGCGGATCGCGCTGCGGCACGCCCCATTCCTCGTCATGATAGGCGCGCATCTGCGCATCGTCGCCCGCCCAGGCGCAACGTTTCAGCTTATCGCTCACGGCGCATCAGCTCCGATCAAAGTCGCGCTCTCACGCAGCCGCGCGGCGTCTCGGACGGGCGGTGCGCCGAACAAGCGGCGATATTCGCGGCTGAATTGCGAGGGACTTTCGTAGCCTACCGCGTGAGACGCACTTGCAGCGTCCATCGCTTCAACCAGGATCAAGCGCCGCGCTTCCTGCAGTCGCATCTGCTTTTGGTATTGCAGCGGGCTCATCGCCGTCACCTGCTTAAAATGCTGGTGCAGCGCTGACGCGCTCATGCGCGCTTCACTGGCGAGCGTCTCGATCGCGAAGCTCTCGCGGAAATTTTCCTTGATCCAGATGATGGCGCGATTGATCTGGCCGAGCCGGCTTTCGCCGTGCGCCATCTGCCGCAAACGCGCGCCCTGCTCGCCCATCAGCAGACGATAAATCAGCTCGCGCATCACCATCTTGCCGAGCACCGGAATGTCTTTCGGCGTTTCCAGCAAGCGCACCAGCCGGATGGCGACATCGAGCAGATCCGGCGTGACATCCGAGACCGCGAGGCTCGAACTGCACGGCGCTTCCGACAAGCCGTCGCCGATTTCGAGCAGCATCTCCGACAGCATTTTGCGGTCGAGGTCGATGCGCAGGCAGAGATACGGGCGCTCGTCGCTGGCTTCGAGGATCTGGCCGACGATCGGCACATCCACCGACGCGATCAGATATTTCGAGCCATCATACTCAAACACCTGGTCGCCCATCATCGTGCGCTTTCGGCCCTGCGCGATCAGGCAGATGGTCGGCTCCATGAGCGCATGGACCTGTGAGGTCGGCGCGGTGCCGCGGATGAGCATCAGCCCCGGAATTGGCGTCTCGTTGACTCCTTCTTCCGTGGAGAATCGGTCAATCAATACCGTAAGCTCTTTCAGGCGATCCATTGATTTATCTCGGTAAATCTCATCTTGACGCCCACAACATTGCATAAAACTCGCGGGCGCTGAACAGCCAAATAGGCACTCTTGGAGGATTAGGCAATGATCGCGGAGGTCTGATCTACCGCTGAGCGGCTCGCATCAGCCATCTTCTCCTCGTCGCCGGTTGCTCCCAGCGCCGGCCCCAAACTCAAAATCGAGGAGAACTCAAATGTCCGACCTGAAGGGCAAAATCATCGCCGTCACCGGTGCGTCGAGCGGCATCGGCGAAGCCACCGCCCGCCTCTTGGCGCAACGCGGCGCGACCGTATTTCTCGGCGCCCGCCGCACCGATCGTCTCGAAACGCTCGCCCGCGAAATCCGCGACGCTGGCGGCAAGGCCGACTTCCAAGCGCTCGACGTGACGAGCCGCGACAGCGTGCAAGACTTCGTCCGCACGGCGACAGAGCGCTTCGGCAAGCTCGACGCGCTCGTGAACAATGCCGGCCTCATGCCGCTCTCGCCGCTCGCCGCGCTCAAGGTGGACGAATGGGACCGCATGATCGACGTGAACATCAAGGGCGTGCTCTACGGCATCGCCGCCGCACTGCCGGTGTTTCAAAAGCAAGGCGCCGGCCACGTGATCAACGTGGCGTCTGTCGCCGGCCATCAGATCTGGCCGACCTCGGCGGTCTATAGCGGCACCAAATACGCGGTGCGCGCGATCTCAGAAGGCCTGCGCCAGGAACACAAGGACGTGCGCGTCACCATCATCTCGCCTGGCGCGACGGAATCGGAACTCGCCGAAACCATCACGCACAAAGAAACTGCCGATTGGGTGAACGAATTCCGCAAAGGCTCGCTCAAAGCCGACGCGATCGCCCGCGCCATCGCCTACGCCATCGAACAACCGGCGGACGTGGATGTGAACGAAATCATCATCCGCCCAACCTCAGCCGCATAAGGAAACGCCATGGGCATGCTCTTCAACACCAAGCCGCGCCACGCGGAACTCATCGAAAACGACCCGCTTAGCTACGTTGGAATGTGGGTCAGCGCCGCCGGCTATGTGCGCCAGGAATTGCTGCCCAATGGCCGTTACTCGGAAGCACGCGGACGCAAGCAAAGCGCGTTCGAGGGCCGCTACTGGCTCGAAGGCAACACGATCGACTACGAAGACGATACCGGCTTCATCGCCCAAGGCGAATTCAAGGACGGCGTGCTGCATCAAGGCGGCATGATTTTCTACAAGGTGGATTGATCCGCCTGTTCTCCGGGACATCGCGCAGCGATGGACCCGGAGCCCATGGTCGATCGAAACTCCCGACGTTGGAGGTTCTTTCTGCGATGGGCTCCGGGTTCGCGCTTCGCGCGCCCCGGAGAGCGTTGAGCAAGCGCTGGCAGCAATCAGCGCAAAGTCCTACACAGCCCCAATGCAAACCATCGCGATCATCGGCGCGGGCCCGGCGGGCTTGATCGCGGCGGAAATTCTGAGCGCCGCGGGCGTGCGCATCACGTTGTATGACCGCATGCCGAGCGTCGGCCGCAAACTTCTGATGGCTGGGCGCGGCGGTCTGAACCTCACGCACTCCGAACCGCTCGACGCATTTCTCCCCCGCTATGGCGAAGCGCGCGACAAGCTCACACCAATGATCGAAGCGTTTAGCCCGCGCGATCTGATCGCGTGGTGTGAGGGCCTCGGCCAAGAGACATTTGTCGGCTCTAGTGGGCGCGTGTTTCCGAAAGCCATGAAAGCCTCGCCCTTGCTGCGCGCCTGGCTCGCGCGACTTCAGTCGCAAGGCGTCACGATCCAAACGCGCGCAACCTGGCTCGGCTGGAGCGACGACGGCGCGTTACGCTTCGCGGGCGCCGAGCCAGTGCGCGCGGACGCGACGTTGTTCGCGCTCGGCGGCGCAAGTTGGCCGAAGCTTGGCTCTGACGGTTTGTGGAGCACGGCGCTCGCGGCTCGCGGCGTAAAGCTGGCGCCGTTCGCGCCGAGCAATGTCGGCTTCAACGTCGCCTGGTCTCCACATTTTCGCGATCGCTTCGCCGGCCAGCCGCTCAAGACCATCGCCATCCGCCACCAGGATCACGAAGTGCGCGGCGAAGCGATGATCACGGAGTATGGCCTCGAAGGCGGCGGGATCTACGCGCTATCCTCTTCGCTCCGCAGCGCCGTACCCGCGACAATCCACATCGATCTCCGTCCCTCGCTCACCCACAACGACATCAATGACAAACTCGCACGCGCCAAGCGCGGCGATTCACTGTCATCCACGCTTCGAAAAACACTGGGCCTCACGCGCCTCGCGATCAGCCTGCTGCACGAGAACGGCGCGCCGCCGCGTGAGCCAAAGCAGCTCGCCGCGCACATCAAAGCCGTGCCGATCCGCCTACTCGCCGCGCGCGGGCTCGAGCGCGCCATCTCAACCGCCGGCGGCGTCAGCTGGGACGCGGTGGACGACACGCTCCAACTCCGCGCCATCCCCAACACCTACGTCGCCGGCGAAATGCTGGACTGGGAAGCGCCCACCGGCGGCTATTTGCTGCAAGCCTGCTTCGCGACAGGCGTTTGGGCTGCGAAGAACATGCTTAAGCAGGCCGCCGGCCTTGCCGCCCCAGCGCCCCCCTGCTAGCACCCCGCCTCCGATGCCCCAGGCCTCCGCCCTTCTCAACGTCATGATCGCCGCCGCCCGCAAAGCCGGGCGCGGGATGATCCGCGACTTTGGCGAGATCGAGAATCTTCAAGTCTCGCGCAAGGGCCCAGCCGATTTCGTCACGCGTACAGATCTCGCCTCGGAGAAGACGCTGTTCGAGGAGCTCTCGAAAGCGCGCCCTGGCTACGGCTTCGTGATGGAAGAGCGCGGCGTTGTTGAAGGCACGGACAAGACCAATCGCTGGCTTGTCGATCCGCTCGACGGCACCACCAACTTCATGCACGGTATTCCGCACTTCGCCGTATCGATCGGACTTGAGCGTGAGGGCGTGCTGGTCGCCGGCGTTGTTTACAACGTGATCCGCGATGAGCTGTTCTGGGCCGAGAAAGGCCAAGGCGCTTACCTCAACGATCGCCGCATCCGCGTCGCCGCACGCACCAATATGGCCGACGCGCTATTCGCCACCGGCACGCCGTTCCTCGGCAAGCCGGGCCACGACAAATCACTTGCTGAAATCGGCCGCGTCATCGCGCAAACCTCCGGCGTGCGCCGCTTCGGCGCCGCGGCGCTTGATCTCGCCTACGTCGCCTGCGGCCGTTTCGACGGCTATTGGGAGCGCGGCTTGAACGCGTGGGACGTCGCCGCCGGCGCCGTGATCGTGCGTGAGGCCGGCGGCTTCGCGAAGGAAATCGATGGCGGCGATTTCATGAAGACCGGCGCCATCGTCGCAGCCAACGAAAAACTCCTGCCTCTCCTAACGACAGCCGTCCGCGGCGGTTGATCGATTTGCGCTCCCCCGTTTACGGGGGAGCTGTCAGCGTGCGAAGCACGATGACTGAGGGGGCGCGTAAACCTACACCCCCTTCGTCATTCGCTTCGCGAACGACACTTCCCCCGTGAACGGGGGAAGACAAAAAGATGGAGGCGGCGTGGCGAACTCGAACGCAGGCGAGCGTAAGGTCTCCGTTTGGGAGATCGTCGCCTTCGCCGCTCCCGCCGCGCCCCTGCTGGCGCTGACGCTGCCGAGCGTCATTTTCCTGCCGCCGCATTTCGCCGAGCATCTTGGACTGCCGCTCTGGGCGGTGTCGGCGATCTTCCTCGGCGCCCGCCTGTTCGACATCGTGCTCGACCCGATGATCGGCGGCATTCAGGACCGCACAGAACACAAATGGGGCCGCCGCCGCTTCTGGCTCGCCATCACCTGCGCGCCTTTGATGGTGCTGGTGTGGATCACCTTCATGGGGCTGCAGCCTGGCGTGAGCATCGCGGCGGCGGCGATAGTGATCCTCGTGCTCTACGCCGTGTTCGCGGCGATGATGGTAGCGCATCTCGGCTGGGCCGGCGAACTCGTGCCCACCTATCACGGACGCACGCACGTCCTCGGCGCGGTGCAAGTGGCGAGTTTACTCGGACAAACGATCATGCTCGTGCTCGCCGGCGTCGTGGTGCAAGGCTTTCATGGGTCCAACGCCGATGCCGTGCACGCGATGGGTTGGACGATGCTGTTCCTGCTGCCGGCGACGACGTTGCTTGCGGTGCTGTTCGTGCGCGAAGAGCAAAAGCCGCCACAGCCGCATCTTTCGCTCCTAGATTCCATAAAGGCGCTGATCGCAAACCGCACGGCCCAGCGTGTGCTTTTGCCGGACCTGTTGCTCGGGATCGCCCAGGGCGTCTCGGGCGGCTTGTTCTTGTTCTTCTTCCAGTTCGTGCTCGGCTTCGAGCGTGAGTCACAGACGCTATTGGCGATCTATTTTCTAGCCGGGCTCGCGGGCGTGCCGATCTGGTGGATCGCGGCGCGCAAGATCGGCAAGCATCGCGCGCTGCAAGCCGCTTTTCTCTACACGGCGATCACACTGGCGCTGCTGCCCATCATGCCGGCCGAACAATTCTGGATCGTCGGCCCATTCATGGCGCTCGCTGGCCTCGCGCAAGGCGGCGGCACGCTGCTAACACGGGCGATGATGGCCGACGTGGTGGATGAGGACGAACTCAACACTGGCGCACGCCGCTCCGGGCTCTATTTCGGCTTGTTGCTGACGACATCAAAGCTCGGCATCGCCGCTGGGCCGATCACGTACGCAATCCTCGGCGGCGTCGGGTTCGTCGCGAGCCAAGGCGCGGGCAACAGCGCACTCGCGCTCGGCACATTGAGCGCTTTGTTCATTTGGGTTCCCGTCGTGCTGAACCTGCTGGCGACATTGTCACTGCAGAGTTATCCGCTGGACGAAAAACGCCAGGCCGAACTGGCGGCAGCCATCGCCGCGCGCCACGCCAACGACTAGCCGCCGCGCCGCGCACGCCGCAGTAGGAAGCGCATCGGATCGATCGCATCGAGCGCGGACTGTGAAAGCGCTTGCGGCTCGTTGAACATCAGCGACGCGATGGTTTCGCCAAGCAGCGGCGCAAGCGTGAGCCCGCGCGCACCAAAGCCGCCCAGCACGTACACGCCACCGGCGTTCGGCAGCGCGCCGGCAATTGGCGCGCGATCCTGTGTCGTTGCGCGCAGGGCCGCGCGCGATTGCAGCGTGCTTGGATCGAGCGCAGCTGCGATATCTGGCGCGAGAAGCGCGAGCGCAGTGAGATTTTCGGTTCTATCTTGGACCGCCGGCGTCCTCGCCGGCGGGGACGCCAGCGGTCCAAGAAATTTCTCAAACGTCGCGCCAAAAAGCACGCCACCGTCGAATGGCGCGAGGTAATTGCTTTGCGTCAGCGCGTGTGCAGGTGAAGCGCCACCGCCCCACTCGATCTGCCCGCGCGAAAGCTCAATCGGCAAAACCTTCGCGCCTTCGAACGCCGTCAAAGCCGCGCCGCAGGCGAGCACGACCGCATCCGCTTTCAACCGCGCGCGTCCATCCGGTGCGCGCAGCAGCCAGCCGTCGTCCGAACCCTCGATCGCGGCCACCTCTGCTTCGAGCATCAGCTCAGCGCCAGAGAGCATTTTCTCGATCGCCGCCACCGGCCGCACCAGCCCAGCACGCGCGTGCCAAGCGGCGCCGTTCGGCAGCGCGCCGTACCAATCGGGCGGCAGCGGCGGATCGCGCAGCAGGTCCGCGAGCGCCTCGGCGTTGTTTGCGCGTGCGCGTTCTTCAACGCCGCAGCGTTCGAACACGCCGAGCCCCTCGTACGTCGCGACAGCATCAAGATACGACGCGAGAAACACCTCGGCCAACGCACCGCCGCGATCCAGCCGCGGCATCACCAGCCCCGCCGGATTGCCACTCGCCCCCGCGCCGAGCGCTGGGGCGGAATCGAGGATTATTGTTTCGACATTGCGCCGCGTAAGCGCGGCAGCCGTGGCCGCGCCGGCGATTCCCGCGCCAAGGATGGCGATACGCTTTCCCCCTCTCCCTTGCGGAGAGGGGGTTAGGGGGCGAGGGGCGTGCAAACGCTCTGGCGCCTGGGCCGTGGAACGCCCCTCACCCGCCGACTTCGTCGGCGCCCTCTCCGCAAGGGAGAGGGCTGACGGGGCAAACACTGCCTCCAACCTCTCCCGCTTCCGTCCGAACCCCGGCTTCTTCTCCACAGAAAACCCGGCCGCCTCGAGCCCGCGGCGCACGTCGCCGGCGACCGTGAAGGTCGCCGCGCGGGCGCCGGGCGCGGAAAGCGCGGCGATTCGCTCGAACACGGCCGGGCTCCACATCGCGCCGTTCCGCGCTGGCGCGAAGCCGTCAAGGAACCAGGCGTCGAATTGCCCGCGCATCGCGCCCAGCACACGCTCGACGTCGCCGATATGGATCGTCAGCGCCAAACCATCGTCGGGAAACCAAAGGCGTTGCGGCCCGTAAGCGCGCACGGGCCAGCGGGCTAACAATTGTTCGGCGAGGTCGGCGATTTCCGGGAAAAACGCCAGCGCGCGGGCTGCGTCCTGCCTTGCGAGGGGGAATGCCTCGATGGTCGAGATATGCAAATTTGCGCGAGGCGGTTTTGTTGCGCGCCAAGCACGCCAAACAGCCAAAATGTTCAAACCACTGCCAAAACCCAGTTCGCAAAGCGCGAAATGTTGGCGCCCGGCCCATGCGTTTGGGAGACCGCAGCCTGCTAGGAAAACCGCCTCGCTTTCGGCGAGCCCGCCCTCGCGCGAGAAGTACACGTCATCGAACGCCGCCGCCTTCGGCGTTCCGTCAGCGCTCCATTCGAGCGCGGGTTGGGGCGGCAGGCGCGGCACGTGAGAGCGATACCCCAAAAGCAAACGAGCCGCCCTTTCGGGCGGCTCGAAAGCTCATAACGGTCGTAAAACCGATTACGGGGTAGCCGGAGCCGGAGCGGCGGCCGGATCGGCCGGCGCAGCAGCCGGGTCAGCCGGAGCAGCAGCCGGATCGGCCGGAGCCTCAGCCGGAGCAGCTTCCGGAGCAGCTTCTTCCGTCGCCGCAGGTTCTTCCACCGTCGTCGTTTGGCCGCAGGCCGCGACGCCGAAGGCGAGAACGGCCGCCGTCGCAGCGGCAAAGCCCAACTTACGCATGTTCATAGGTTGCACCCCTCGTCTCAACGTCGAGGCAATCCTCAACGCAGGCGGCGACTCCTGTGCCAAGGATTAACTACCTTGGCAAGCCCATCGGACTCAGTGGGGCATCCGTTTCTGCATAGCGCTGAATCGTTTCCTACGGGCTGCCCGAGCGGAATTCTCAGCCTTCGGCGGCGGCCGCGAGCGCTTCTTCGAGCTGCGCGAAGCTCGGCTGCATCGACGACGGCACCGAGCCGCGGCCGATCTCGACTGACACCTGGGCGGCGTTGCCGTGGAGGTGGGCGACGAGGACGTCGCGGATGATTTTGTAGAATTGCGCGTCGTGCTCGATCACCGAGTTCAGACGCGACGCCATCGGCCCGACGATGCCGTACGCCAAGAACACGCCAAGGAACGTGCCGACGAGCGCCTTACCGATCATGAGGCCGAGAATTTCCGGCGGCTCGTTGATCGCGCCCATCGTTTTCACGATGCCGAGCACGGCCGCGACGATGCCGAGCGCCGGCAGACCATCGGCCATGCCTTGCAGCGCGTGCGCTGGATGCAGCGCTTCGTGATGGTGCTTCTCGATCTGCTTTTCCATGGCGTCTTCGACCTGGTGCGGGTCGTCGAGGTTCATGGTCATCATGCGCATCGTGTCGCAAATGAAGTCGACCACGAAGTGGTCCTTCATGAGCTTCGGGTACTTCGAGAAGATCGCGCTCTCTTCAGGCTTTTCGATATGCGGCTCGAGCGCGACGACGCCTTTCGTCTTCATCAGCTTCGTCAGCTGGAAGAGCAGCGAGAGCAGATCCTGATAGTCCTTCTTGCCCCATTTGGGGCCCGACATCACCATGCCGAAGCCGCCCATCACGCCTTTGAGGCCGTGCATGTCGTTGGAGATAATCAGCGCGCCGACCGCGGCGCCGAAGATCATCATGAACTCCATCGGCGCGGCTTCGATGATGACCTCGAAGTGGCCGCCCGCGAGCATAAAGCCCCCGAACACCATCCCGAACACAACTGCGAGGCCGATAATGGGAAACATAGTTAGCGCGCGTTTACCGAAAGGCTTTCTGCCGACAGCGCCTTATGCCTGAGGGCGCTTAACGCGCCGTTTCGGTTGACGAAAAGAAACGCTAACAGGAATTAGCGATCAGCGTCCGATTGCGGCCTAGCCTGAAACAAATCGCGACAAAGTTTGAGCCTTCCGCGACGCCAAGCCCGTTTGCGCGGGCGCGATGTGCTGTATTGATCGAGCTCCCCGCATGACCGCCGATCAAACCGCCTCCCCGACGCCGCCGCGTATATACCTCTTGTTCATCGGCATGCTCGTGATCGGCGCGGGCAATTCGATGCTGCTCGCAGTCGCGCCGCCGCTGGTGCGCGAGCTTGGGCTCTCGGATTCGAGCGTTGGCTGGATTTTCTCGCCATCAGCCATCCTCTGGGTGCTCTGCAGCCCGTATTGGGGCCGGCGTTCGGACAAGGTCGGCCGCCGGCCGATCATCACGCTTGGATTATGCGCTTACGCGGTGTCGATGACGGCGTTTGGCGTCGTCGTCGTGCTCGGCCTGATGAACATCCTGCAGGGCGCGCTGCTGTTCGTGCTGATGATGAGTGCGCGGGCGATCTTCGGCAGCTTCGGCTCGTCATCCAGCCCCGCCGCGCAAGCCTACATCGCCGACCGCACCTCCCCGCTCGAACGCACCGAGCATTTGGCGACGCTCACCTCGGCCTTCGCCGTTGGCCAAGCCTTCGGCCCCGGCATTTGCGCGGCGCTGGCGGCGAAGCTTGGCCTTGTGTTTCCGATCGGGCTTATCGCCGTGCTCGCGGCGATCTCAGCGTTCCTGGTGTGGCGCTTCTTGCCTGAGGAGGAAAAGCCCAAGCCAGCGCCGGACGCTTTGCCGCTTGAAGGCGGCGGCGAAGAGGTGAGCTCGCTGAAGCTCGCGTTCGACCCGCGTTTGTCGGGGTATTTGATCTACGGCTTCGGGCTTTCGATTGTCAGCGGCATCGTCACGCAAGTCTATGCGCTGTTCACGATGGACCGCCTCGGCGTGCAAGGCAGCGCTGGCGCCGAGCTTGCGGCGGCGGGCTTCATGGTCAACGCGCTGGCGCTACTGGCCACGCAAATGGCGATCCTGCCGCGCCTGAAAATGAGCTCGCGCAATCTGATGATGATCGGCGTCGCGCTGATCATGGTTGGCATTCTGGTGCAAATCATCGCGCCAAGCCTAGGCGCATTGCTCGTGTCGCAAGCGCTGCAGGGCCTGGGATTTGGGCTTGCGCGGCCAGGCTTTACCGGCGGCTCATCGGTCGCGGTGCGCCCGCATGAACAAGGCGCGGCGGCCGGCCTCGTTGTCGGCATCAACGGCGCGGGCTTTATCTTTTCGCCGATTTTCGGCGGCGTCGCTTACGAAACGCTCGGCATCAACGCGCCGCTCTGGATCTCAATCGCGATGCTCGGCGCCATGGCCGTGTTCACACTGATGAGCCGGCGCTTGCGCAACACGACGCTCATCGCGCCAACGGACAGTCAAACACCCTAACCGGCGGCGGCGCGCGCAGCTTCCAGCACAATGTCCGTCGCCCGCCCGCGCACCTCCATGCCGCGATCGCGCTCGAAGCGGCGGATGGCGGCGCGCGTGCGTTCGCCGATGTCGCCATCGGCGCGGCCAACATTGTAGTCCAAGCGATTGAGCAGACGCTGCAGCTCGCGAATGCCGGCGCGCTGCAAACCGCGCGGCACGCGCGCGGGCTCGGGGCTCGTCACGCCAGCGCGCACGCGAATGCGCTCGAGCAGCGACAGCGTGGGGAAACCATCGGCGGCGAGGCCCTGCTCCGTTTGGAATGCGCGCACAGCGCGACGCGTGGCCGAGCCGAACAAGCCGTCAGCCGCGCCCGCATCATGGCCGAGCGCGTTGAGCAAAGTCTGCAGCTCCAAAGTCTGTTCGCGATTGAGCGAACCCATCGCGCGCGGCCAATCGGCCACCAGCCCGCGTTGCCCCTCAAACGACCGCGCCAGCAGCGCGACGACCAGCGCGTAGCGGTCCGACGCGTTGTAGCGGCGGATCACCGCGAAATTCGGATGCAGCAGCAGCGCCGGCCCTTGCGCACCGGCTGGCAGGAAGAGTTGCGATTGCAGGCCGCGCTGATCGGACGTCCAGGCTTGGCCGTCGATGCGCGTGACGCCGCGCTCTTGCCAATCAGAGACGCTGCGCTGCGTGCCGTCGGCGAGTGCGTAGTTGAAGCCATCCGGCAAACGCACTTCGTCGAACACCGGCTCGCCACGGCGCCAGCCGCGATCGGCGAGATAATTGGCGATCGACGCAGCAACGTCGCCGCGATTGGTCCAGATGTCGCGATGGCCGTCATTGTCCCAATCGACGGCGGTCGTGAGGTACACGTCCGGCATGAATTGCGGTTGGCCGAGCGCGCCGGCCCATGATGAGCGAAGCTGTTGCTGCGAGGCCAGGTCACGCTCCACCATCTCGATCATGGCGAGCAGATAGCCTTCGAATTGCGCGCGGCGGCGGCCTTCGTAAGCGAGCGTCGCCAATGCGGCCGCGCCTTCGTAGTTCAAAGCCGCTGCGCCGTAATTCGACTCCAGACCCCAGATGCCGAGAATGATGTCAGCATCGACGCCATAACGGCCTTCGACGGCTTCCAGCGTCGAGCGGATTTCAGCCTTGAGCGCGCGGCCCGTGGTGATGCGGTTTTCGGTGACGCGGTTGGTTACGTAATCCCACACCGGGGCGACGAATTCAGGCTGGCGCTGGTCGAGTTCGATGATGCGCGGATCTGGCGTGATGCCGGAGAGCAGACGCTCGACCACAGCCCGGTCCCGCCCCTGGCGCAGCGCGCGATCCGAGAACGAGGCGCGCCAAGCGTCAAAATCGGCATTGCCCGACGAGATATATGTGATCGGCGGCGGCGGGGCCTGGGCCTGAACGGCCGCGGGGCCGCAGGCCAGCGCCAGAAAGGCCACAGCCAAGATCAGGGCGTGCTTAACGTGTCTCAACAGCTCGTCCTTACATCCGAACCGGCCAAATCCAGGCCGGCGCCCCCTAAAATCGCCCTAAGATGCATCGCCGCCTGCATCAAATGGGCCGACAATTGACTTCCCCCGCCCGGCCCATTATCCACCCCGCTTCCGATTTCGGCCCGAAGGGCCAGAACCATCAGCCTGAGCGTGTCATGAAAGTCCGGTCCTCCCTTAAGTCGCTGAAAGCCCGTCACCGGGCCTGCCGCGTCGTGCGCCGCAAGGGCCGGGTCTACATCATCAACAAGGTTGACCCGCGCTATAAGGCCAAACAGGGCTGAGCCGGCGAAATTAGGGCGCCCAAACTGGGTTTCCTGGCGCCCTCCGCCCTCGCGGGCCTCCTGATTCTCATGTAGATTCGTGCGTCGCCATGCGTCGCTTGTTTGCATCTTTTCTGTGCGCCCTGAGCCTTGCCGCCTGCGGCATGGGCAGAGACGCGCGCGCACCAAGCGACCCGCAGCTCGACGCCCTGTTCAGCCAACTGGCCGAAACGCCGGACGACGCGGCGGCGGCCTCGATCGAACAGCAAATCTGGGCGCGCTGGGCCGAAAGCGGCTCAGCCACGGTGGACGTGCTGCTGGAGCGCGCCCGCGCGGCCGAAACCGCTGGCGACAACGAACTCGCCGTCCAATTTCTGGATCAAGCCAGCGACCTCGCCCCGAACTACGCCGAACCCTGGAACCGCCGCGCCTCGATCTTCTATCAGGACGAGGACTACGCAGGCGCGATCTCGGCCATTCAGGAAACGCTGAAGCGCGAGCCGCGCCATTTCGGCGCCCTCGGGGGCTTGGGGCTGATCTACGAAGAACTCGGCCAAGAGCGCGCCGCGCTTGAAGCGTTCCGCGCAGCGCTTGCGGTGCATCCGCATTACGAAGTGGCGCTCCAAGGCGTGCGCCGCCTCGAACCCCGCGTCGACGGCCGCGACGCATGATCCCAAAATCATGATTCTTGAATTGGGCGCCGCCGGCATCGCGGCGGCGCTAGCGGGCGGCGCCTGGTATGGGCGCGGCTATAGCGAACGCGCTTCCCGCACATGGCCCGCCGAAGGCCGCATCATCGATGCCGGCGAAGCACGCCTGCATGTGCTCGAAGCCGGCGACGCAAACGCGCCGCGCATTCTGCTGATCCATGGCGCGAGCGCGAATTTGCGCGAGTTGTGGGGCCCGCTCGCCGCCGATCTTGCGCGCGACCATCGCGTGATTGCTTACGATCGCCCCGGCTTCGGCCATTCGACGCGGCCGCGCAAACACGCACATCGCATCGCCACACAGGCGCGCTTGGCCGCAAGCGTGCTGCGCGAAACTGGCGGCGGACCGGCGATCATTGTCGCGCACTCGTTCGGCAGCGCCGTTGCGCTGCGCCTCGCGCTTGAGCATCCGGAACTTGTCGCCGGGCTCGTGCTCGTCGCGCCGTTCACGCACCCTCACCCGAAAGACCCTGCATGGTGGGCGCGGCTCGCGGCTATGCCGATTGTCGGCGATGTGTTTTCGTCGGCGATCGTGCCGTTCGTTGGCCCAGCGATGGCGCGCGCGAGCGTCGCCAACAATTTCTGGCCGGCGCAAACGCCGAGGAATTTCTACGAAGACGCCGGCGTCGGCCTCGTGTTTCGGCCGAGCACCTTCCGCGCCAATGCGCTCGATGTCTGCGCCGCCAAGGCGGAGTTCGCCGCGCAAGCGCCGCGCTATGGCGAGTTGCTCACACCCACGATCGTCATCAGCGCCGAGAAGGACAGAATCGTCTCCCCCAAGCGCCACGCCCGCGCGCTCGCCGCCGAACTGCAATCGGTGGAATTGGTCACCGCGCCCGACACCGGCCATATGCCGCACCGGCTACGGCCAGACCTCGTGTTGTCCGCAGTTCGTCGCGTCGGAACCATGGTGAGCGCGCCCGCCGAACGCTAGCCTTGTCGAAACGATTCGATTCGGGGGTATTCGAGGTGGCTGCGATGGCTGATTTTGGTGGAACGGAATCCGTGGTTGCGCCGCAGGCGCTGACGCAAACCACGCGCGAGAAGCTGAAGCAGCTCGTCGCCCGCATCGAGAAGCTCGAAGAAGAGAAGAAGTCGATCGCCGACGACATCAAGGAATCCTACGCCGAAGCGAAAGCCGTTGGCTTCGACAGCAAAGTGCTCCGCCAGGTCATCAAGATCCGCAAACAAGACCGCCAAGAGCGCGAAGAACAGGAACAGATCCGCGATCTGTACCTTCACGCGCTTGGCGAAATCTAAGCTTCAGGCCAGCGCCAGCCGCGCAACTCGTAATATCGCCGCCGCGGCTCAGCGGTGAGCGGATGGATGCGGTTGCGTGCGCACCAGATGAAGTGAACGCTCCAGCCGAGTATGGCAAAAGCTGCGAGCACGGCGAGCGCCCAGCGGCCGACGAATTGGTAGGCGCCGATCGTGACCCCGGCCGCAAGCGCCCAGCGCAGGAGCTTCTTCCAGGCCGGTGTTTCGATCTCGAAGCGGTCGAACAGACTTGCGCCGAGCGCCGCGACCACGAACAAGGCCGCCCATTCAAGCTCTACCCCATGCGGCGCTCCCCTCTTGCTATGCGGCCCTGTCGCGCCGGAGCGAGCGAGAGTCAACATTGCCGCAACCTAGGCGCTCTGCTTTGATCGATCTCGGAGGGGCGCATGCCGCGCGACGTCGATCCGAAACAGACACGCAAAGCGCTGCGCATCGTCCGCAAGCTCGCCGCCAAAGCCGCGCGCGAAGAGACCATTGATCCCGAAACCGGCGAAGTGAAAGACGCGCAGTCCGGCGTCGACTACTCAAGCTGGGAAAACGAGTTTCTCGGCGAGGTTGGCCAGCGCCTCGAGAAATATGGCTCCGCCTTCCACGACCTCGGCAAAGGCCGCAAGGAAGACGCACTCTCGATGCTGCAAACCGTGAAGCTGAAAGAGATCGCCGCGAAAGCCCGCGGTAAGCCCCGCAAGGGGCTGCAGACGCGCAAACCGCTGGGGAGCAAGAAGAAGCGCTAGCGTCGCACAACCCACGAGCTAAAGTGCCAACGTGGGGGACGCTATGTTGCGGTCTGTTGCAGCCTTTATGCTCGGCCTGTCGCTTGTGGCGAGCGCCACAGCTCAGGCGCCGCCCAACCCTGTGATGGAGCATTTCCGCGCCTATCGCGCGGCGATCGCACAGGGTGATCTCGCCGCTGCTGACACCGCGGCCGCCGCGGCGCTTGCGGCATCGGAGGCCCGCGACGGCGATGGCGGGCGCACGGCTGTCCTGGCGCTCAATCTGGCAACGCTGCGGCTCGAACGCGGTCATCGCGCAGGCGCGCTTTCGCCAGCGCAACGCGCATATCGACTCGCCACGGCGCGCGCCGACACCGACGTTGACCCTGGCGCGGCGCGGCTGGTGCTGGCGCGCGCCGCCAGCGTGAACGGTGAGTCACGCGAGGCGCTCCGCGTGGCCGTGACCGAGCTTGCGCGCGACCCTGCTTTGGCCAATGAGATTTTCGCCGCCGCCTCCGATTTGGGCCAGCAAGAACTGGATGAGCCACGCCTCATTAACGCCACGCGTGCGGCGGAAGCGTTTGGAATCGCTGTCCGTGCGGCCTCAGCGGCGCCCGGGGAAGCAAATATCGATCGCGCGCGTGCGCTGATCGCACAGGCGCGGGCGCTGCTCTACGTCAGCGTGCGCCGTGAACGCAGCACATTGCTGACTAGCGACGAAGAAGCCCACGCCCTACTCCACGAGGCTGCCGATATCTTGCGTCCCCTCGATATCCGCACGCCCGGCGAACCTGTCAGCGAAGCTTCTCGCCTTAGCGCCCAGGCGCTTGCTTGGCATCACGCGATGAATGCACGCCTTCGGTCGCTCGATGCGCGGCGTCCATGGGAGGACGAAGCCCCGCTGCTTCGCGCCGATCAGAACATCTGCCCGTTCGCAATTGATGCAGGCCGCCTCCCGGCCTTTCCTGACGCGGCGGAGCGCGGGTTTCGGGTCGGCACGGTCATCGTCGCCCTACATGTGGATGCGCGCGGCGATGTTGTTCGCCGCGACATCGTCGCCGCCGCGCCCGGTCGTGAAGAGTTTCAAACGAGCGTGAGTCGCGCCTTCGACACGTGGAACATTCGATGGGACGCATCCGCGCCGGCCGGTTGCGTGAGATCACACGTGATACTCGCGCCAATAACTTTCGCGTTAGCCTAGACGCCAACGACACCGGGGAACGCCGATGCGCCGCTTTCTGTCGATCTTCGCGCTGGGGCTTGCGCTTGCTGGAAGCGCTGCGGCACAGACGCCATCCAACCCCGTAATGGAGCATTTCCGCGCCTATCGCGCGGCGCTTGCGCAGGGTGATTTCACCGCTGCTGATACGGCGGCGGCAGCGGCGCTCGCGGCGTCCGAAGCGCGCGACGGCGACGGCGGACGCACGGCAATATTGGCGCTCAACCTCGCCAGCTTGCGTTTGGAACGCGGCGATCGCGCCGGAGCGTTGCAGCCGGCGCAGCGTGCGCATGGGCTCGCGACATCGCGCGGCGACGCCAATGTCGATCCAGTGCTGACCCGCCTCACCCTGGCGCGCGCCGGTCTCTCGCGCAGTGGCGCAAGCAAGGACGAACTACACGCCGCCCTCGCCGGCGCGGCGACAAACGAAGCCATCGCGGGCGATGTGTACCTCGCGGCCATTGATCTTGGACGCCAGGAACTCACCGATCGCCGCTACGCCCGCGCC
>CAZZFE010000014.1:56502-70601 GCA_964653495.1 uncultured Terricaulis sp.
GCCCGCGCCAACGCCCTAACGCTCGAAGCTGTTTCCCTCATCTACCAAGGCAACACGCGCAACATCTCGATCGCGCGTGAGCCCGAAATCAATGCGCACGCGCGGCTGCACGAAGCCATGCGCGTATCGATGCCGCCGCCGGACGCGGATGCAGACGCGCCCGCCAATCTCGACTTGGTTCGCGCCTACGCGACCGCGTATGCGTGGCATTCCGCACTCAACGCGCGCCTGAGCTCGATCGACGTCCCATGGGCCGACGAAAACCGCGCCGACATGACGATCGCCAATACCGGGAACAGCTGTTCGTTTCGGATCGATCCTGACCCGATGCCGCGATATCCGATGGGCGCGGAGCTATCGTCCCAGGTGGGCGCCGTGGTCGTGTTGTTCCACACCGACGCCAATGGCGCCGTGACGCGCCGCGAATTGCTGGCGACTGCACCTGCAAACGCGGATTTCGACGACGCGGTCCGTAGAGCCTTCCAGCAATGGCAAGTGGTGCGCCGCCCGGATTCGCCGCCGAATTGCTCGATGGAGACGAAGATCTTCGCGCCGATCACCTTCAGCATTGAGGATTTTTAGCGTCATGCGGCGGGCAATTGCAGCCTTCGTTCTCGGCTTAGCGCTTGCAACAAGCGCGAACGCACAGTCCGCGGCCAATCCGGTTGTTGAGCATTTCCGCGCCTATCGTGCGGCTGTCGCTGCTGGCGACATGACGCGCGCGGAGAACGAAGCGGCCGCCGCGCTTTCCGCAAGCGAAACGCGGGATGGCGATGCCGGGCGCACCGCTGTGCTGGCGTTAAACTTGGCAAGCCTTCGGCTCGAGCTTGGCAAGCGCGTGGAAGCCCGCGCGCCGGCGCAGCGCGCACACGCGCTTGCGGCCGCGCGCGCCGATTCCGGCATCGATCCACACATGGCGCGCCTCGTGCTGGCACGCGCCTCGCTCGGCGATGATGTCACTAGCAGAGACGCCCTGCACGCGGCCCTCGCTGAAAGCGCCACGCGCGAGGACCTCGCGGGCGATGTGTATCTCGCCGCCGTCGAACTTGGCCGCCTTGAATTGAGCGGGCGCCGCTTTCCTCAAGCCGCCAGCGCATGGGCCGTTGCGCGCGACACATCGCACGCCGCCGATGGCGATACACAGCTCGCGCGCGCGAACGCGTTGATCGCGCGTGCGGCGGCTTTGATCTATCAATCCATGAGCAGCGGCGTGCGCGAGGTGCAACCGAGCGAGTACGAAGCCAAGCAATTGCTGATCGAAGCGCGCAGCATCGCCAACGAGCGACGCACGGCCTATCGCCAAGGCGGCGAGCCTGACGAAGCGGATCGCACCTATGGTGCGGCTTTGGCCTGGGAGGCGACGCTGGAGGCGCTGCTCGGGCGCCTGCTGCGCCCTTGGGGACGTTTCAGCCTCGCCGCCGTACGCGGAGAGCCCGCGCAGATTTGCCCTTACGAGGTCAATATTGGCCGGCGCCCATACTTCCCGGCCCGCGAGGGCACAGCGGGAAATGTGGGCGCTGTCGTTGTGCAATTGCAGACGAACGACGCTGGCCAGGTCATCCGCCGCGATGTGCTTGGAGCGGCGCCAGGCAATGATGGCTTCACCAACGTCGTGTCTGACGTGATGGACACCTGGACCGTGACCTGGGCGGCGAATGCGCCGGCGGGCTGCACACGCGCAGAGCGCGTGCGCATGCCGTTCACATTCATCCAGTAGCTCAGCCCTCAGCCGCCATCCGCTCTTCCAGCCCGTACTCGCGCAGTTTGCGGTAGAGCGTCGAGCGGCCGATGCCCAGGCGGCGCGCCACTTCCGACATGTGGCCGGCATAGTGGTCGATCGCCAGTTCGATCAGGTCGCGCTCGACCTGTTCGAGTTTGCGCAGATGGCCGTCCGTATCGAACACGGCGATCGGCGAAGTATCGACCGTTTGGGTCTGCGACATCGCCGCTTCGAGCGCCATCGTCATCGCGACGTGATCGTTCGCGGGCTCAGGCAGCACTTCCGGACGCGCGTCGTTGGCGGCGTGCAGCGGCTTCAGGCCGGAGATCTGCGGGAAATCTTCCGGCTGTAGCAGATCGCCTTCGCAGAGGATCACGGCGCGGAACACGCTGTTCTCAAGCTGGCGGACGTTGCCCGGCCATTCGAACTCGGTGAGCATGCGCATCGCCTCGGGCGACGCGCCGCGGACGCTGCGGCCCTCTTCGGCGTTGAAGCGTTGAATGAAACGCTGCAGCAGCGGGCCGATATCTTCGCGGCGCTCCCGCAGCGGCGGCGCTTCGATCGGGAATACGTTCAGGCGATAATACAGATCTTCGCGGAAGCGGCCGTCGGCGACGAGCTTCGCCAGATCCTTGTTGGTCGCGCTGACGATGCGCACATCGACCTTTACCGGGCGCTTGGCGCCGACCGGATCGACTTCGCTTTCCTGCAGCACGCGCAGCAGCTTCACCTGCGCGTCGAGCGGCAATTCGCCGACTTCGTCGAGGAACAGCGTGCCGCCATTCGCTTCAACGAACTTACCGGCATGGTTGTCGACAGCGCCGGTGAAGGCGCCCTTCACGTGGCCGAACAGGATCGATTCAACCAGATGCTCGGGGATCGCGCCGCAGTTTACGGTCACGAACGGACGGCCAGCACGATCGCTCGCGCCTTGGATGGCGCGCGCCAGAATTTCCTTGCCGACGCCGCTTTCACCGGTGATCAGCACCGGGATGTTGGAGGCAGCGGCGCGCTTGCCCATGCGCACGACCGGCTGCATCACCGACGCGTTGGCGACCATGTCGTCGAACGAAAACTGGCCGGACGCCTTCTTCTTCAGGCGCACCACTTCGGTTTTCAGGTTCGACATGTCGAGCGCGTTGCGGATCGACACCATAATGCGTTCGGGCGAGGCTGGCTTCACGAAGAAGTCGCTCGCGCCCGCTTGCATGGCTTGCACGACCGTATCGATGCCGCCGGAAGCGGTGAGCACAACGCACGGCAGATCACTGCGGCGTTGGCGAATTTCTTTGAGCGCTTCCTGGCCCGACATGCCCGGCATGACGAGATCCAACAGCACAATGTCGATGTCCGCGTGCGTTTCCACCGCAGCGACGGCTTGCTGGCCATTCTCGGCCGCGCGCGTCAGGAAACCATTGCGCTCGACAGCTGCTTGCAGCAGGCGCCGTTGCGCCGGATCGTCATCAACGATCAGGATCGTCTTACCCATGTCCACCACCATATAGACGCCCCTCTTTGGAGGCGTTCGTTGTGGGGACCATAACCAAGAGGGGTTCAAGTCGCGTTAAAATGGCACACGGAAGCGCGGTTTTCGTAAGCGTTTTTAGCGACTATCTAAACATGATGTTTACCACGCCGGCCCGCGCATGAGCGACGAACGCGATCCAGAACGCAATCGGATCAGCGCGCGCATCGGCCGTGTCGCGCAAGTGGGCGCGAACTTATCCGGCGCCGTCGGCGCGCGAATGATGGGCGCGGATCAGGCCGCGCTTGCACGCACGCTGCGTCAGGCGTTGGGGCGCTCCAAGGGCCCGCTGATGAAGGTGGCGCAATTGCTCGCCACCATTCCCGATCTCCTACCGCAAGCGTACGCGGAGGAGTTCCGCAAACTGCAGGCGCACGCGCCGGCGATGGGCCGTCCGTTCGTGGAGCGCCGCATGCGCGCCGAGCTTGGCAATGATTGGGAGACCAAGTTCGCGCGTTTCGACAAGGACGCGGCGGCTGCCGCCTCGCTCGGCCAAGTCCACCGCGCCGAGAGCCATGATGGCCGCGCGCTTGCCTGCAAGCTGCAATATCCCGACATGGCCAGCGCCGTCGAAGCTGACCTCGGCCAGCTCAAGGCGCTGCTCAACCTTTTCAAGACGATGGACGGCACCATCGACAGCACCGAAGCGATCGAAGAAGTCAGCGAACGCTTGCGCGAGGAGTTGGATTACGCGCGCGAACTGAAGCACATGCGCCTGTTCGCCTCGATGTATGCGGGCGATGACCGCATCCGTACGCCGGAGCCGGTCGAGGCGCTCTCAACCAAGCGCCTATTGACGATGACATGGCTCGAAGGCCGCGGCCTGCTCACTTGGCTCGACGAGCCGCAGGATCTGCGCAACCGCATCGCCGAGATGATGTTCCGCGCCTGGTGGGGGCCGATGACGCATTACGGCGTCATCCACGGCGACCCGCATCTCGGCAATTATTCACTCACCGAAGGCGCTGAGCGATTGCAGCTGCTCGACTTCGGCTGCGTGCGTATTTTCCCGCCGCGCTTCCTTGAAGGCGTCGTCGGCCTCTATCGCGGCCTGAAGGCGGAGGATCGAGATCAGATCGCGCATGCCTACGAGATCTGGGGCTTCAAGAATTTGAACGCGGAGCTGATCGAAGCGCTGACGCTGTGGGCGCGCTTCATCTACGGCCCCCTGCTCGACGAACGCGTCCGCAGCATCGCTGACGATGTGCCACCCGCCGAATACGGCCGCCGCGAAGCGATGGAAGTGCGCCGCCGCTTGAAGACGCTCGGCCCCGTTTTGATCCCACGCGAGTTCGTGTTCATGGACCGCGCCGCCATCGGCCTCGGCGCGGCGTTCCTGCATCTGCGCGCGGAGCTGAATTTCGGCGTGATGTTCGCAGAAAGCGTCGAAGGCTTTTCGGTCGAGGCGTTGGCCGAAAGACAAGACACGGCTGTTAGAGCAGTAGGCCTCTAAAATGGAGCGCCGGCGCCCTCGCCGGCATCTTCAATCCACATAGGCAGCGGAAGAAAACCGCCATTCCGACGGACGGCCGACCAGCCCTGCCGCGACCGGATTGTTCTCCACGTAGATCAAGGTTGAATGAAACTGCGCCTCACTGCGCATGAAACGATCAAAGTATTCCCGCTGCCAAAGCGCCCCTTTACGTCCTTCACGCTTGTTGATGGCGTGCGCCGTCACGGACTTCCACGCCTGCACGACACTCGCCAGAGAAATACCAGCGAACTGCTCGACGACGACATGCACATGCGTCGGCATCACACACCAAGCCGCCAGCGCGTAGCTCTCGCCATGATCGCGGAGCAAACATTTCTGGACGATTTCCGCGTTGTGCGGATCTGCGAGCGACCTGCTCCCATGGCCCGAGTCAAGCAATCGCTCCGCCCATTCAATGCGCGCGCTTGAATTGTCCAGGCCTCGCGCCCCGCTTGGGATGGCGTCACCCAAGCAAAACACAATATGCTGGACGAGCCCGCGTTCATCGTAGTGCGGGAGATAGCCTCGCGTGCGCCAGCCTGCATGGGTCATGCGCGAAGCTAGCAAGCAGATCGGCTGAAACAAAGAACGCCGGCGAGGGCGCCGGCGCTCCATTTTTGAGCCTAGCTCTAGCCCAACATCAACAGCGTGCCCTGCTGCGCGGCGATCATGGCGACGAGCGCACCCTGCGCGCAGGTCCGGTAGATTGCGCGCGACGAGCCAGTCCAGCACATCGACAACAGCGCCAGCGCCGTGAGCGCAGCGACAGGCGCGGCCCAGAACACCATCGCTTGCACGGGCGCGAAGAACGCCGTGATCGGCCACGCCAGCAGCGCCATCGCGTGCAGACCCGCGGCGACCGCGCAGCCATAAGCGTCGCGATAAAGCGCGTCAGCCATCGTCTCGCGGGTGAAGTGGAAAGAGAGCGCAAACACCGGCGCCGAGATCAGCAGCAGCGCCCAAAGCTCGATCCGCCCGAGCGCCATGGCGACGAAGAAGCCGCCGAGCGCGCCCATGGCGCTCGCGCCGACCAGCACGACCAAGCGTTCGGACTTGCGGAAATTGGAAACGAACGCTGTCTTTTCCTGCGGCGCTTCAACGCCGAGATCGGAAGCAGCAGACGACCCGAAAGGCAGCGCGTCGAAAGCCATTATCGCACCTGTACAACCAGCCGTATGGGCCCCTCCGCGCGACAACGGGCGCCGGTTCGCCTTGTTCCCGCCACAAGCAAAAATATCGCCCTCGCCTTGCGCGGGGCGTGGGGCCCGTGTGTTATGCGTCACAGGCGCCGGGAGCTTTCGATTCAATGGAAAAGTACGCACTGATCACGACGCTCGTCGCCGCGATCGTGCTTGCTTTTATTTTTGGCGCCATCGCCAGCCGTTTCCGGTTCTCGCCCATCGTTGGCTATCTGATCGCCGGCCTGGCCGTGGGCCCGCACACGCCGGGCGTTGAGGCTGACGTCGAGTTGGCGCTGCAGATGTCGGAAATCGGCGTGATCCTGCTGATGTTCGGCGTCGGCCTCAAAATCTCGATCGACGACATCTGGTCCGTGCGCTGGACGGCCGTGCCGGTCGCATTGCTGCACACCATCCTGAGCGCCGCGCTTGGCTTCGCCGTTGGCCTCATCCTCGGCCTGCCGCCGGCGGAAAGCATTCTGTTGGGCACGGCCATCTCGGTGGCTTCCACCATCGTGCTGCTGCGGGCGCTGGAGGATCGGCGTTCGATGAAGAGCGAGGAAGGCCGCATCTGCGTCTCCTGGCTCTTGGTTGAAGACCTATTGATCATCCTGGCGATCGTCGCCCTACCGGCGATCGTCGGCGCCATGGCGTCGGAGGGCGCGAACGCTTCGCCGATCGCGGTCGCCGGCGCTGTCGGGCTGACGTTCCTGAAAATCGCCGGCTTCATCGCTTTGATGCTGGTTGTGGGCGCGCGCGTATTTCCGTGGCTGATCATCCAGGTCGCGCACCTGAAATCGCGCGAACTCTTGTCGCTCGGCACCCTGGCGCTGGCGCTTGGCGTCGCTTACGCAGCGTTCCGCTGGTTCGACGCGAGCTTCGCGCTCGGCGCGTTCCTCGCGGGACTTGCGCTCAACGGCTCGAAGTTCTCGCATAAGGTGGCCGAAGATTCGCTGCCGCTTCGCGACACGTTCGCGGTGTTGTTCTTCGTCGCCGTCGGGATGTTGTTCGATCCGGGCGTGGTGCTGCGGCAACCGATCGCGCTGGCGATTTTCGTGTCCGTCATCGTGCTTGGAAAAGCCGGCCTCGCCTATCTGCTGATGCGCCTGTTCAACCAACCACCGCACGCGGCGCTGTTGGCGGCGTTTGGCCTGGCGCAGATTGGTGAATTCTCGTTCGTGCTGGCGGGCCTTGGCCTCGACCTCGGCGTCATGGGCGCGGAGACTTACAATCTCATCCTGGCGGCGGCGCTTATTTCTATAGCACTCAACCCGGTTTTGATGAGGCTCGCGCCGATTGCTGTGGCGCCAAAACCCACGCGCGCGCCCGCCCCGGCTCAATAAAGCGTGTAACCAATTTTACTGCACGTCTTGTTAGCCAATCCCGACGCATGTTCCGCGCGAATTTCGCGGGGGACCAGCGATGCTGCAGTACAATACCAGCGTCGATTGCGCATGCGGTGCGCACTACCAGCGTGCCGAAGCGCGCCTGCCGATCAAGGATATCGGCGTGTTTGAGTGCGATCTGTGCGGCCAAGTGCTTGAGCATTGGCACAGCCAGACCGTGCCGCACTACAAGCTCATCCCGGCGCAAGCGCGGAAGAGTTCGGCGGCCTAACGCAGCGCCTTGCGGATCACGAGCTTTAGGCCGGACCACGTCTCGTCCACCGCGCAGACTTTCACGTCCACATAGCCCATCGGCAGCGCGATCTTTCGGATCGTATCTTCGGTGATGTCGGTGGCGACCTTCGCGGCCTTCTTCGGCCACGACACCCACACCTGCCCATCCGCCGCGAGCAGCGGGCGGAGCTTCTTCAGATCGGCTTCCAACTTGGAAGCGCTCGTGTGGAAGAGATGCGCGGCAGGAATGTCCTTGCCGGCGCGTGCGAGATAGCGCGGGCAAACCTCCGCCTCGATCTCCTCGCGCACGCTCTCGGGCATGCCCTTCGCCCAAAGCGCACCGCCCTCCTTGAGGCCGAGCTTCTTCGCCAGCGGCGTCCCTGAATAGCCAGCCGGCATCAGCCCTCGCCTTCTTGCTTAGCTTGGCGCTCCCGAAGCTTCGCCAACAGCTCACGCTCCTGGATGTCCATCTGGTTCTGAGCCCGGCGGGCTTCGGCTTGGCCATCGACCCGCTTCCGGGACCGGCGCGCCCAGGCAGCTACCGCGATGGCGGCCATACCCCCTAGTCCGAGGACGAAAAACCAGATCAAAGACGCCTCTCTTTGTCGGACTCCGACCTCTCACACCGCACTTCACGCACCAAATCGCGCGCTTTGAGTTCCGCCTCGATTTCCTCCCAGACCTCAACAGCCCTTAGCCCCCGACTCGGCGTCCGCCCCTTCGTGAGAACAGCCAGCAAAACCCTCGGCACGACTTCATACCCCGCAACAAGGAGAACAACCCCGAAAGGAAACACCCATGCCAACATTCGGCCCGTCCTCTTGCCCCGCCCAGACCTTTAGGCTATCAGCGCCGCTTCAAATTTTCCCCAGGAATCCGGTCATGAAGTCCGAAGGCCATCCCGATTACCACATCATCACTGTCCAGATGACGGACGGGACCACCTATCAGACCCGTTCGACCTACGGTGAAGAAGGCGCGACGCTGGCGCTCGAAATCGACCCGAAATCGCACCCGGCCTGGACCGGCGGCAACCAGACGCTGCTTGATCGCGGCGGCCGCGTGTCGCGCTTCAACGACAAGTTCGGCGGCTTCATGAAGAAGAAGGAAGGCTGAGCCTTCCATCCGCGTAAAATACGAAACGCCCGCGCCGAGAAGCGCGGGCGTTTTTGTTTGCTGGCTTTGCGCTGATTAGCGTCCGAACGCGGCGTTCAGCTTGGCCATCTGATCGCTGAGCGCGCTGCCGGCCGGAGCTTCTTCGCCGCCTTCGCCGTACATCACTTCGTCCAAGCGCTTCACGCGCTCGTAGATCGCGGTGCCGCGGGCGATCAAAGTCTTCAGCGCCTCCGGCAATTCATCCGCGCCGGCGAACGGCGGCGCGGGCTGAATTTCGCGGGAGATCATCCGGTATTTTTCGCCAGTGGCGTCCTTCACGGGGATCTCGCCCTCGCGCACCGCCTTCTGCACCAGAAGCCACGAGGCGACCTGCATTAAGCGTGTCGTCAGCCGCATGCTTTCGCCGGCATAGGCGAGCGCGGCGGCGCGGGAGAGACGCTTCGAAGCGGCGCGGCCTGGGCCGTCAAGGTAAGCGGCCGTCTCTTCGACGAGCCCCATCCCTTCCTTAAAGGTGCGCTCGAACATCTCGGATTTGGCGAAATCCGTGGCGCGCTTGGCCAGCGGATCAACGCTTGCGGGGGAAAGCTGGGTTTTTTCAGTCATGGCTTCTGGGACTTCGCAAACCGCAGGCCGCTTCCGCCCAGCGCCAGCATCTTACGACGGCCTCGACCCAAATACCGAATCCGCCGCTGCACGTTGGGCGCGCTTCGACTGGATCATGCGTTCACACTGAACGATCTCAGCCTTGAGCCGCTCGATCCGGGCTTCAAGCTCGGTGATCGAGGCGTTCTCGAGTTGCGCTTCGAGCGATGCCGGCTTTTTTACCGCCGGGGCGAAGGGATCGTCGTCCACCATGGCCTTGTCTCCGCTATGATCCTAGCTCAAGTCCGCTTTAAGCTTAAGCGGACAGGCGGGCCGAAAGGGAGAACATGCAAAGAATTCTTCATAGCCCCGACGCACCGCTCCGTTTGATCACGGCAGAGAAGCCTGTTCCTGGCCCCGGCGAAATCCTGATCCGCGTCGAAGCCGCGGGCATTAATCGTCCGGACCTGATGCAGCGCGCCGGCCTCTATCCGCCCCCGCCCGGCGCACCGGACACGATGGGCCTCGAGGTCGCCGGCGAGATCGAAGCGCTCGGCCCCGGCGTCACGCGCTGGCATTTATACGACAAAGTTTGCGCGCTGCTACCCGGCGGCGGCTACGCGACCTACGCGATCGCGCACGAAGGCTCAGCACTCCCCGCGCCGACGAAGCTTTCGATGACGGAAGCCGCAGCGCTTCCGGAAACCGTGTTCACCGTGTGGGCCAATGTGTTTGAAAGCGGCGCGCTGAAGCGCGGCGAAACTTTGTTGGTTCACGGCGGCGCCTCCGGCATCGGCACAACCGCGATCCAAATGGCGAAGGCCGCCGGCGCGCGCGTGTTCGCGACAGCGGGTGACGATGCGAAAGTCGCGCTCTGCAAAAAGCTCGGCGCTGACCGCGCCATCAATTATCGCACCGAGGATTTCGAGGACATTATCCGCGTCGAAGGCGGCGCCGACGTCGTGCTCGACATGGTTGGCGGCGCCTATGTTCAAAAGAACATCAACATCATGAAGGATGGCGGCCGCATCATCATGATCGCGTTCCTCAAAGGCCCGCAAGCGGATCTCAATCTGATGCGTCTCATGTTGAAACGCATCTCGATCACCGGCTCGACGCTGCGCTCGCGCTCGAACGAGGAAAAGGCGCGCCTTGCGCAAGCGGTTGAAAAGAACGTCTGGCCCTGGATCGAAGCCGGCAAACTGAAGCCGGTGATCGATAGCACCTTCCCCCTCTCCGACGCCGAAGCCGCGCATGCGCGGCTGCAAGGCGGCGCGCATGCGGGGAAGATTGTGCTGGTGGCTTAGCGAACACGGTTCGCATCCTCTGCGCCGCGCTCGTTTGACGCAGATTGCGCGTTGTCCGCGCCCGTGATCCGCCGCTGAAGGCACGGCGTATCAGGGCCGTTCGCAGCAACGTGGAGAGCGCTCGACGCCTCGCCCGCAGAAGAGGGACAACATCATGCTTCGCGCAACCTTGAGCGCGGCCGCTTTGTCGGCTGCATTTTTTGCCGCGCCCGCAATGGCGCAGGATTATTACGTGTCCGTGAGCGCCGGCTACGCGCTCCTCGGCGATTCAGACAATAGCGGCGAATTCACAAACGACTTTACGACCGGCGCCGGCACGACCATCCCGGCGGGCGTTGTGTTGCCGCGAGGAACGAATCTCGGCTGGACCACGGAATTTGACGATGGCTACGCATTGAGCGCCGCGTTCGGCCGCCAGTTCACCAACAACATCCGCGGCGAAATCGAACTCGCTTACCAAAGCAACGACATCGACACGCACAATGGCGTCAACGCCGGCGGCATTGCGCTGGGCGGCGAAGACGCCGGCGTGCTGATCACCGGCTCGCCGAATCTGGGCGTCAGCGTGGCTGATCTCGTCGATGACGGGCAAGGCTCGGTTGAGGCGACGTACCTGATGGCGAACGTCTATTACGACTTCGCCGAAATCGGCGCGCTGCAGCCCTATGTCGGCGCAGGTTTGGGCGCCGCGTTCGTTGATGTCGACTACTCCCCGTCGGGTGTGGGCATCGTCAGCGATGACGACACCGCCATCGCCTATCAAGTGATCGGCGGTGCATCCTACGCGCTCGGCGAGCGTCTTTCCGTGTTCGCGCAGTACCGCTATCGGGCCAGCGAGGATCTGGAAACGAGCATCGACCTGTTCGACGCATCACTTGATGTCGAGAACCGCAGCTCGGTGATCGAAGCTGGCTTCCGCTTCAAACTGTAAAACTGACGAAACACTCAACGGCGTTCGGCCCGCTGCGGGCGAGCCGAGCGCCGTTTTGTTTTTTCCGACGCCTAAGGTTTGGCGTCTGGGGATCTGACGCGTTCGTTCCTAGTGCGCTCAACGCCGCCGAACACGTCCTCCTCCTCCACCGGCCGCTTGCCGCCCTTTTGCGGCGACGGCGCGCCTTCGCCATCCTTAACGCCAGACTTGGCGCCCTTGGCGTGCGGTTGTTTCTGCGGCTCGGTCATGCGCGGAAAACGCGCGCCCGCGCGGCGCGGTTCCTTGATCTTCCGCCTTCCCAAGGCCCCCTCCCGGCGTTATATCCACCGCCAACTGACCTCGTCCGCGCCCGGATGCGTCAGCCCGTTGCACCAGATGGCTAGCGCCTGGCGACGACGCCGGGCGCTTTTGCATATCTGGAGCCCCGCTCATGACCTCGAACGTCCTGATGCCCAAGGCCACCGCCGTGTGGCTGATCGAAAACACCTCGCTCGCGTTCGGTCAGATCGCCGA
Organism: uncultured Terricaulis sp.; assembly: GCA_964653495.1. GTDB lineage: Bacteria > Pseudomonadota > Alphaproteobacteria > Caulobacterales > Aquidulcibacteraceae > Vitreimonas. The sequence goes on from CAZZFE010000014.1 coordinate 68,468, forward strand.
ATTCTGCGGCCTGCACCCGCTTGAGGTCCAAGGCATCGCCAACGAGGACGTTGCCAAGGGTATTCGCGGCGTCGACCCGATCGCCCAGGGCTTCCTCTCGCGCGAAGAGATCGCCCGCGGCGAAGCGGAAGAGACCTACAAGCTGAAGCCGCTCGAGCAGAAGCGCATCGACCTGCCGGTCGTGAAGAAGAAGGGCGCGCGCTACACGCCTGTCGCCCGCCGCGGCGACCGCCCGGACGCCATCGCCTGGTTTCTGAAGAACCACCCGGAAGTGCCGGATTCCAAGATCGTCAAGCTGATCGGCACGACCAAGGCGACGATCGAGCAAGTGCGCAATCGCACGCACTGGAACTCCAACCAGATCAAGCCGGTCGACCCAGTGACGATCGGTCTCTGCAGCCAAATCGAACTCGACGGCGTCGTCTCCGAAGCCGCCGCCGCCAAAGCCCGCGCCGACGCCCGCGCCGCGAAGGCCGGCGCCAAGACGTTGAAGAGCGCGCAAGAGACGGTGCCAGCGGAGACCTACGAGCAAGCCGAGGCAAGCGACGACGCGCAATAAGCACAACGCCAAAATTCAGCCGTGTTCAGAACCCCCGATGCGCCGCGTCGGGGGTTCTTTCATGCGCACTGCTTTGCTCGTCGCCGGGATTGCGATTCCGGTTGTCTACTTCGCCAATCTCTTTGGCGTTGGCGCAATCACGCCGGGATTTGATCAGGGTTCGCTGCTACCGAGCGAGCTTGGCCGCGATGGCATGGCGAACGCGGCTTTGTTCAATGCGGGCCTGATCGCGACGGGCGTGTGCGGCGTGCTGGCGGCGCTCGGCTTGTTCCTGGGCCTCAAGCAAATCAGCGGCGGCGCGATCCTCGCCAGCCTCACCGCGCTCTGCATGCTCGCGTTCGGCGGCTCGATGATCACCTACGGCGTGTTCGCGCTGCCCGACCCGCGCCATTACAGTGCGAGCATCCCCACCATCGTCAGCATGCTCACGCCCGTGTTCGGCGCGTTCGCGTTAAAGCCCGGCGGCGGCGATCGTTGGATCTTGCTCGCTGGCTTCGTCGCGGGGCTTGGCATGATCGCGCTGAGCACCGGTGTCGGCGACGTGCGCACCGAGAGCAATGTCGGCTGGATCGTGCGCGCGCACGGCGCGGTCGCCTTCGCGACCTTCGCCTATCTGTGCTGGGCGACGTTGCGGCGACTTAGAGCCGCCAGCTGAGCGCGATGGCGCCGAAATCCTGGATTTCGGTTTGCGTCTCGAACTCTTCGGTGCGCGTCACGTAGGTGTAGGCCAAGCGCCAATCGCCGGCGCTGATCGCCACGCCGGCCTGCAGGTCGCCAACATAGGGCCGGCGATCGACCGAGGCGCTGTCCTCGAACGTATTGCCGTCCAGGAACAGATTGCGCGCCACGGCGCGGCCCTGCACGCCGACGAACAAGCTCCACGATAGCGGTCCGCCGGCGAAGTGCTCGACGCCAGAGAGCGACGGACGCACACGCGGCGGCCCGTAATCATTGTCAATGCGCTGGCCGATGCGCGCCGTGAGGCCGACGCGCGCTTCATCACGCAGCGTGCCAACCGTGATGCCCGCGCTCGGCGTCAAATCCGCTTCAAGTCCGCCGGCAACGTCCGCGAACACGCGCAACGCGCGCCAGCGGCGATCGAACGAAACGGCGAACGCAACTTCGTCATTGAGCTGGCTGTCCCAGCCCAACGGCTCTGGCGCGCCGAGAACTTGGTGGATGCCGCTCTGCGCTTCCTCGCCCATCGCCGACGGGCCGACGAGACCGAGTTCGAGCTCATACGTATCGAGATAGCGCGGCGCGCGGTTTCCGGTCGTCGGTTCTTCGACGCCGACCATCAGCTGCATGTAGAGCCAGCCCGCATACGGATGCTGATCCGGCGGCGCCGGCACGGCGGAGATGTCCTGCGGCGTGAAAATCGATTGGCCGAAAGCGATGCCCCAGAAATCCGGGTTCGCGCCGGAGAGCGGACGCGTGAAGCCGCCCGCTCCTTCGAGCCAATCCGGCACGCCTTCGCTTGGCGAGACGTAAGCGAGCTTGATGCCGCTGGTGTAATTGTCGTCTGCACCGGAAGAGAGTGAATCGTTCTCGACGACGAGCGACAGCACGCCCTTC
>CAZZFE010000015.1:0-69567 GCA_964653495.1 uncultured Terricaulis sp.
CGCTCGACGAAGCGCTCGCGCTGCCGACCGATTTCTCCGCCCGCATCGCCCGCAACACGCAAATCCTGCTGCAAAGCGAAGGCGGCGTGACGCGCCCGGCCGATCCGTGGGGCGGCTCCTATTATGTCGAACGCCTCACCGCCGATCTCGCGGCGAAGGCGTGGGCGCATATCGAGGAAGTCGAAATGCTCGGCGGCATGGCGCAGGCGATCGACCAAGGCTTGCCGAAGGCGCGCATCGAAGAAGCCGCCGCCCGCACGCAGGCGCGCATCGATACCGGCCATCAAACCATCGTCGGCGTGAACAAGTTCAAGCTCGACGTCGAAGAAGACGTGCCGGTGCTGAAGGTCGACAACGCCAAAGTGCGGACGATGCAGCTCGATAAGCTGAAGCGTCTGCGCGGCGAGCGTGATGAAGTTGCGGCACAAGCTGCACTCGAAGCTTTGCACAATGGCGCGATCGGCAAAGGCAATCTGCTGGAGCTCGCGGTGAACGCCGGCCGTGCCAAGGCGACGGTCGGCGAAATGTCGCTCGCGCTCGAGCGCGCGTTCAACCGCCACCAGCCGCCGATCCGCTTGGTCACCGGCGTTTACTCGCGCGAAGCGGCAAACGACACCGCAGTCGAGCGCGCGCGCCAAAGCGTGAAAGCGTTCGAAGAAAGCGAAGGCGCACGGCCGAAAATCTTGGTCGCCAAGATGGGCCAGGATGGCCACGATCGCGGCCAGAAAGTCGTCGCCAGCGCGTTCAGCGATATCGGCTTCGACGTTGAGATCGGGCCTTTGTTTGCAACGCCCGAAGAAGTCGCGGACCAAGCGATCGCCAAGGGCGTGCACATCGTCGGCGTGTCCTCACTCGCCGCCGGCCACCTCACTTTGACGCCGGAACTGCGCGCAGCCCTCGCCGCGCGCGGACGCGGCGACATCATGATCGTCGTCGGCGGCGTCATCCCGCCAGAAGACGTGCCGACATTGAAGGAGATGGGCGCAGCCGCCGTGTACCCGCCCGGCGGGGTGATCGCCGACATCGCGCAGGATTTGCTGAGCGCGCTGAACCAAAAGCTCGGGTACGCGCAGCCGGCTCGGCGGGGTTAAGATGCCGACACTTTCGTTCGATTCACAGATATCGCTCGGCGATGTCGTGACGGCCGCGTCGGTCCTCGCTTCCGCCGGTTGGTTTGTGTGGGTGCAGGCCACCAGTGCCAAGAAGCAGCGGCAACAAGAGCGCCGCCTTGCGCGAATTGCAGTTCTGCAGGAGATCTTGCGTCAGTTGTCCGAGGCACGATTTGACCTCAACGTGGCGCTGCGAGCGCCACACTATGATCTCGCGCACGATGAAATTCGACACCCTATTCATGCGTTCTTCGAGCTGAAGGACTACCTAGACTCGATTGTGCCGGTGCAGCTTGCCGCAGCCGAGATCATCGATCGCCCAACCTTCGGACCCGATCGCAGTTCGCTTCCGAGCACCAGCGGTCCGGCGGCCACCATCAACACTCTAGTTGAAGCGCTTGCGCTCGAATTGAACGACGTGAATCAAAAGCTCCGAGCCGGCGTGTTCGGGACGAAAGAGACAGGCATCATCCTAGAATGGGAAAATGTAGCACGTGCCGAAAACGCGCTGGATGAGCTCATTCGGGAACTAACAAGATTTCTGAACGCGTCATGACACGCGCATTCCTCGCCCTCTCCGCCATCCTAGCCATCGCCTACGGCGCGTTCGGCTCGAGCCTCTACGTCGGCGATCCGCCTTACGTCGTTGGCACGATCTTCAAAGCTTCCAGCATCATCGTATTGGCGCTGATTGCTTGGACCGCCCGCGCAAGCGTTGGCAGGTTGGAGCGCGACGCCTCCGGCGGCGCACCGGCTGCCGGCACAAGCGCGGTCGGAGGCCGCGCGCTCCAACCAACGACCGCCCGCAATCAATTGCTCGCGGCGGGCCTTTTCTTCGGCGCGCTGGGCGATGCGTTGTTGGCGTGGAGCCCGGCGACGTTTCTCTACGGCGCGGGCGCGTTCCTGATCGGCCACCTGTTCTACATCGCGCTTTTCCTGCACGCCGGCATCGGCGTCGGCGCGGCGTCCAAACAACCAGCGCGTCTCATCGCCGCGATCGCTTTAATTACCACCGCGATCTTCATGACCGCGCTGCTCGTGCCGCGCGACAATCCGATGTTCGCGCCGCTCAGCGTCTATACCGGCGTGCTGACTTTCATGGCGCTCTGCTCCTTCACGCTGCCGGCCACGCGCTGGCTCGCCATGGCGGGCGCGGTGTTGTTTTTCATCTCCGACGGCTTCGTCGCCTGGAACATGTTCCATACCGCAACCGATCCGACGCTCGCGTTTTGGCGCAGTTTCGCCGGCTGGATGATCTATTGGGGCGGGCAAGCGGCGATCTGCTTCGGCGCGCTTGGTTTGCACAAGGCGCGCGCTTAAGACGCTCGCATGGCCGACCTCTCCGCCGCCCGCGAGCTGTTGCTGCGCGTTTTCGGTCACGCGGATTTCCGTGGGCTGCAGGCGGACGTGATCGGCGAGGTGCTCGGCGGGCGCGACGTGATGGCGGTGCTGCCGACAGGCGGCGGCAAAAGCTTCTGCTACCAAATCCCCGCGATCCTGCGGCCCGGCTGCGGGCTGGTGATCTCGCCTTTGATTGCGCTGATGCAGGATCAAGTCGCGGCGCTGCGCGCGGCGGGCGTGGCGGCGGCGCGTTTGGATTCATCGCTCGATCGCGAGACGCGGCACAATTGGCTGTCGGCGATGCGCGAAGGGCAGCTTGATCTGCTCTACGTGTCGCCCGAAGGCTTGTTCGCGCCGAATTTTCTCAATTTCTTGCAGCAATGCCCGCTGTCGCTGATCGCCATCGACGAAGCGCACTGTGTCAGCCAATGGGGCCACGATTTCCGGCCGGATTATCGCGCGCTCGGAAAACTCGCGGAGCTGTTTCCCAACACGCCGCGCATGGCCGTGACGGCGACGGCGGACCTTAAAACCCAAGCCGACATCCGCACGCAATTGCGCCTCGAACACGCGCAGGCGTTCATCGCCTCGTTCGATCGCCCGAACCTCGTGCTGGGCGCGGAGCGCAAGAGCACAAAACCGGGCGAGCGCGTCCTGCAACTCGCCGCCGCGCGCAAAGGCGTGTCCGGCATCGTCTACGCCGCCACGCGCGACAATGTCGAAACACTCGCGGCGAACCTGCAAGCCGCAAACATCGACGCGCTCGCCTATCACGCCGGCCTCGACGCGCAGCTGCGCGCGGAGCGGCAACATCATTTCCAGGAGGCCGACGACGTCGTGATGGTGGCCACGGTCGCCTTTGGCATGGGCGTCGACAAACCGGACGTGCGCTACGTGATCCACGCCGATCCGCCGAAAAGCATAGAGGCGTACTGGCAGGAAGTCGGGCGCGGCGGCCGCGATGGGGAGCAATCGGAAGGCATCGCGCTTTATGGCGCCGGCGATCTGCGGCGCGCTCTGATGTTCGCGAACCAGTCGAACGCGACCGATCAAGTCAAAGCGGTGCAGATCAAGAAGGCGCGCCAGCTCTACAATTTTCTCGATGGCCTCACCTGCCGCCGCGCTGGCGTGCGGCGCTATTTTGGCGAAGAGAACGTGGAGCCTTGCGGCGTCTGCGATGTCTGCGCCGATCCGCCAGCGTCGATCGACGCGACCGAGTTCGCAGCGAAAGCGATCTCAGCCGTGATGCGCATGGACCAGCGCTTCGGACGTGGGCGTGTGATCCACCATTTGCTCGGCGGCGCGCCACGCGATGCGCTGGACGAGCAATATGCGACGCGTACGACTTACGGCATCGGCGCGGATCAAAGCGAAGCGGTGTGGCGGCGTGTGATCGAACACCTGCTGTTCGAAGGCGTGCTCACCGAGGACGAAACCGAACGCCCCACGCTCGCGATCGCTGACGACGACGCCGTGCGCGCGATTTTCCGCAAGGAACACGCCGTGCGCATCCGCGAGGAAACGCGCAAGGGCCGCAAGTCCAAGGAAGAACGCCGTGCCGCGCGTGGCGCGAAGAAAAGCGCGCAGGCTGGCTTCAGCGGCGATGACGCGAAGCTCTATGAACGCCTGCGCAATTGGCGGCGCGATGCGGCGAACGCGCTTGGCGTGCCGCCTTACGTGATCTTCCATGACGCGACGCTCGCGGCGATCGTTGAAGCGAAACCTGGCTCGCTAACCGCACTCGGCAAAGTCTCAGGCATCGGCGAAGCCAAGCTGAAGCGCCACGGAGAAGCCGTTCTGGCGGTCGTCGCCGACGCCTAAGTTCTCTTTTTGTTCTTGACGCCGATCGGCCCTCCGCTATGGTTCGCGCGGGAGGCATTCTCAATGATCGGCTACGTCACCATCGGCTCGAACGACATCGCGCGCTCTTGCGCATTCTTTGACGCCGCGTTCGCGCCGCTTGGCTATTCGCGTACCTTCGAAGGCGGCGGCTGGGCCGGGTACGGCCCCGGCGGCAAGAAGGAAGGGCTCGAGATTTATTTGGCGACGCCGGAGAACGGCAAACCCGCCGCGATCGGCAATGGCTCGATGCTGGCGTTCAAAGCGCCCTCGCGCGCGGCGGTCGAGGCCTTCCACACAGCGGCGCTCGCGAATGGTGGCATTGACGAAGGCGCGCCGGGCGTGCGTGGCGAAAGCACGCCGCCCTTCTACGGCGCCTACGTGCGCGATCCCGAAGGCAACAAGTTCGCCGCCTATTTCAAAGGCTGATCAGGCGTCTTCGTCCTCAAGCACGCGTCGGGCGACGAGCACGCCTTCGCGCGCGAGATCGTCGGCCTGCTCGACCCATTCTTCTTCGACGATGCGTCCGCGCAGGCGGAGATACTTGTCCACCCAAGCGACGTTCGCGGGCGTCCACGCCGCGACCTGGTCGAAGTGGAAGATGCCCAGCGAGTAGAGCGTCGTCTGTTGCATCGGGCTGACGCCGTCGATCAGCGTGAGGTCATCGGGCGCACCGCCGCGTGCGCCGGGCAATGTCGCGGGGCGCTCCTCGGCGCCAGCGGGCACCAGCGGCTCTGGCGCCTGCGGCGCCTCGGGCTCTGCGGCGACGGCGTCGACGACGGCGGCTTCTTCCGGCGCAAGTTCGGCGACGGGCTCAATCGCCGGCGCTTTGCTTTCAAGGTAACGCAGACGCGCTTCGAGATAGCGCGAGCGCCATTTCCAGAGTTCTGGATCGGGACCCGCGAGCGGCTGCGCTGGCTCAGGCTGCGGTTCAGCCAAAGCGGCGGACAGACGCGTCGCCTCGCCCTGCAGATGCGCAACCCGGCGCTCCAGATAGAGCATCCGCCAACGCAACAGCGCGTCCGTCTCCGGGTCGGCGGCGAACGCGGACACCTCCGGCTCCGGCGGCGCTTCCACCGGCGGCGGCGTTGAGCGCGCGGCGCGCTCTGCGTCGCGGAGTTCGTCTTCAAGATGCGTCGCGCGCGCTTCGGCCACACGCGCGCGCCATTCGATCGGCGTTGCGTCGATGGCCGGCGCGGCTTCTTCCGTCTCCGGGGCGCGGCTGGCGCCCTCGAGATAACGCACGCGCTGTTCGAAATAGCGCAGGCGCCACGCCTGCAAGGCAGTGTCGCTCGACTCCACCGGCGTCGCTTCGACCACCACCGCATCGTCCGGCACGATTTCAGCAGCGGGCGTCCGCGCTTCAAGCGCGCGTTGAAACTCGGCGATGCGGCCAGTTGCGTCTTCGGCGCGTGCACGGGCTGCTTCGAGGTTGCGCTCGGCCGCCGCCGCGCGCGCGGATTCAATCGCGAGGCGGCTGCGCAGCGACGCCAATTCTGGATCGACGCCAGTGACAACGGGGCCATCCCCCGTCGCCAGCGCGCGCAGATCGCGCACCAAAGCTTCGCGGTCCGCTCGCTGCCGTGCGCGCGCCGGCGCTGCGCGTTGGGCGGCATACACCCAGCCGACCAAAGCAGCTGACGCCAACGCCAACAACAAGAAGCCCGCCAATTGCGTGATCAGATAGACCATGACCGCACCTTAAGAGCTCACGCTAAATTCAATGCGCCGGTTCTGCGCTTGTCCCGAAGGCGTCGCGTTCGGCGCGCGCGGACGATCCGGCCCGAAACCTTGCGCACGCAACCGCGCACGCGAAACACCCTGGCTCGCGAGGTACGCAGCGACGGCTTCAGCGCGGGCGTTCGAAAGCGTCATGTTCAGTTCGCGCGCGCCTTGGTTGTCGGTGTGCCCCGACACCTCGATCGTGAAGCGATCGCAGCGTAGCGCCACGGAGGCCAGCGAGTTCAGAAGCCGGCGGCTCGAGGGATCGATCGCCGCGGAGCCGCTGGAGAAATTGATGACATTGCCGTCGAGCAAACGATTGAACGCCGCTGCGCATGTTTCCGCGCGGCCGCTGCTGAGATCGAGGCCCTGCAGCTCGGGATTGTCGACGTCGAGGCCTTCGATGGTCAGATCAAGCCGCGCGCGGAATGGCGGCGGCGGATTGGCGTAGCGATGCTCAAGCGCATCGACCACCTCGCCCTTGCCGTCGCCGATCACAGCGATCTGGTTGTCGACAATGCGCACCTCGCCACTGTCGAGCGTCGCGAGTTCGATAATGGCCTGGCGGGCGACGTCGGTGAAAGTCGGGCTCGGCGCGCCGCCGACGACGCGCATCTCATCGACAGCCTCGGCATTTTGGAACGAGGTCCGCGCCGCTTCCATCAGCCGTTCGCGCGAGGCTTCGCTCGGCACCGCGCCGTTGAGGCGGATGTAATTGCCGTCGCGCTTCACGCTCCAAGCGTAGGGCCGTTCAAACACGCCGACAGTCACGCCGGAAACATCAACGCTTGTCACCCCGCCAGCCCACTTGCCGCCCGCTCCGACAGCGCTCAGCGCAGCGAGGCGCGCGGTCTCCACGTTCTCTTCAGATTCAACAATGCCGCTGACGATCGCGCGCTGGCCCTGCATGCGCACATCAAGGCCCGGCATATTCTCCCGCTGCAGCGCCGCTTCGACGCGCGCGTCGAGCGCTTGCGGCAAGCGCCACACCGAGCCGTCATGCGCGCCGAACAGGCCGCCGAGCACCGCGAGCACGACGCCCGCGAGGCCCACCCAAAGCAGATTGCGAAGCATCGGATCGGTCGGCATCAGGAAATCCGTGCGCGGCGCACTTGGGCGTCGCTGAGCGCCGCGCGCAGCGTGTCGATCTCGCGCTCGGCCTCACGGCGGCGCGCGGCCTCGCCCATGGCGTGAATGCGCCAGCCGATCGCGAACCCCGCCAGGATCGCCACCGCGAACAACACCATCTCAGAGAGGATCAAACCGATCATAATTCTCGCGCCGCGTGTGCCTTTTCGCCCCACCGGCCCTTCTAACCCCGATCAAAATAAGCGAAAACCGGAAAACCCCGGCGGTTGAGCCCGCGCCCGAACACCCATGCCGCACAAGATCACGAGCGCCGCAAACCCGCTCATTAAGACGCTGAAATCGCTCCACGCGAAGAAGGGACGCGCCGAAACCGGCCTGTTCCTCGCCGAAGGCGCGCGCCTGGCGCTTGAAGCCGCCGAATTGGGCGTCTGGCCAGAAATCCTAGTGGTGTCGGAAGCCGCTTTGGAGCGGCCGCAGGTGCGCGACCTGGTGAACCGCGCCGAGGCGCGGCGTGTCCGGGTGGTGGAGACGAACGAAAGCATCCTCGCCCAGGTCAGCAAGCGCGAGAACACGCAAACGGTGATCGGCGCCTACAAGCAGCGGCTCGCGCCGCTGGAGGCGTTGGACGGCGAGATGGTCGTGGCGCTCGATGGCGTGCGCGATCCGGGCAATCTCGGCACGATCCTGCGGACGGCGGATTCCGTTGGCGTCAGTGGCGTGGTCCTGGTCGGCGAGAGCTGCGACCCGTTTTCGGTCGAGGCCGTGCGCGCGACCATGGGCTCGGTGTTCGCCGTGAAGATCGCCCGCGCGTCGTTGGCGGAATTGTTGCGCTACAAGCAACAGCGCGGCGCGACGTTGATCGGCACATCGCTCAAAGGCTCGGCGCTCGACGCGGATGCGCCAGTGAAGGGACGCGTGATCGTGTTCATGGGCAATGAGCAATCAGGCCTGAGCGCGGAGATGGAAGCGGCGTGCGACGTGCTGCTGAAGCTGCCGATGCGTGGGCGCGCGGATAGTTTGAACCTCGCCGTCGCGACGGCGGTGACCTTGTATGACCTCTGGCGGAGACGTGGTTATGACGGCGCCCGCCCCTAAAATCCTCGTCGCCGACGATTGGCGCGATTATCGCATCATTGATTCAGGCAATGGCCGCAAGCTGGAACAAGTCGGGCCGTATCGCTTCGATCGGCCCGAGCCACAGGCTTTGTGGACGCCGCGCCGCGAACAGGAATGGGCGAAGGCCGACGCCGTGTTCGCCGCGAGCGGCGACGAAGAGAGCGAAGCCGGCCGCTGGCGCTTCAATCGCGAACTGCCGCAGACATGGCCGCTCGCCTGGGACGGGATGAAATTCCTCTCGCGGCCGACACCGTTCCGGCACCTCGCTTTCTTCCCTGAGCACTCGGTGCATTGGCGCTTCGCAGCGGATGCGATCACCAATGTGAAGCGTGAGCAGCCCGCCGAGGTGCTGAACCTCTTCGGCTACACCGGCCTCGCTTCACTCGCCGCTGCGCGCGCCGGCGCAAAGGTGACGCACGTTGATGCGTCGAAGAAGGCGATCGGCTTTGCGCGCGAGAACCAGGCCGCTGCTGGACTCGACAACGCGCCGATCCGCTGGATCTGCGACGATGCACATGGCTTCGTAAAGCGCGAGCTGCGGCGCGGGCGGCGTTATGACGGCATCATCCTCGATCCGCCGAAATATGGTCGCGGGCCCAACGGCGAAACGTGGAAGCTTGAGGATACGCTCTCCGAACTTGTGCGCGATTGCGCGGCGTTGCTGGGCGATGCGCGGCCTGGCCAATTCATGATCCTCACCGTCTACGCCGTGCGCCTCTCCTTCATCGCGCTGGCGCAAGCAGCGAAGGACGCATCCGCGTTCCGTGGCGGCGAGTGGGAGTTCGGCGAAATGGCTCTGCCGCACGCGGATGATGAGCGCGTGCTGCCGACGGCGATCTACGCGCGCTGGCGGAGCTAGTGAAAATTCCGCCCTTTGGGCATCACGTTCGCCGCGGGCGGCGGTTCGACCTTTAGATCGATGCGCACATTGCGCGGGTGACGGTGCGGATCGCCGCGCCATGAACCGCCGGGGCCGCCTTTGCGCGGCTCGTCCGTGGGCGTGGAGGGGTCGACGTGCTTGGGGCCGCCCTCCGCCAGCTTACCGAGCAGCGGCGTATAATCGTGTATCCGCTCCGCGACCACGTGGATGACGCCGCGTTCGCTCTGCACCGGCCCATCCACGGCAACGAGCCGTCCTCCGATCACCTCGGCGCGGAATTGTTCGAACAGCTTCGGCCAGACGACGATATTGGCGATACCGGTTTCATCCTCCAGCGTCATGAAGATCACACCGGACGCCGTGCCCGGACGCTGACGCACCAGCACGAGGCCGGCCACGCGCGTGCGTTGGCCGTTGGGCATTTGCGCGAGCTGTTCGTTCTTGATGACGCGGCGATCCGTGAGCTCATCCCGCAACAAAGACGCAGGATGCGTCTTCAGCGACATGCCGATGGTGCGATAATCTTCCACCACATGCTCGCCCATGTGCATGGTCGGCAGATCGAAATCCGGTTCGAGCGACGGATCGATCGCGCGCCGCGCCGCGAACAGCGGCAAATCTTCCTGCCCACCGACACGATTCAAGCCACGCGCCGCCCAAAGCGCATCGCGGCGATCAAGACCGATGGAGCGGAACGCGTCGATATCAGCCAAACGCTCAATCGTTGATGGCCGGGCCCCGCTGCGCAACCAGACATCACGCACGGAATCGTAGCCGGCGCCGCGACGTTCAACGAGCTGTTTCAGCTCTTTCTCGTCCAAGCCCTTGGCTTGACGGAAACCGAGACGCAGCGCGTGCGTCGAACGCACGTCGCCCTCCATTTCGATGTGGCGCTTGTGCAAACGCGTCGCCGCGACGGGGCCATCTTCCAGTGTGTTGTCCCATTCGGAACAATTCACGTCGATCGCCCGCACCTCAACACCGTGATCGGCAGCATCGCGGACAATCTGCGCCGGTGCGTAAAAGCCCATGGGCTGCGCATTCAGAAGCGCGGCGGCGAACACGTCCGGATAATAGCATTTGAGCCAGGACGACGCGTAAACCAGGATCGCAAAGCTCGCGGCGTGGCTTTCTGGGAAACCGTATTCGCCGAAACCTTCGATCTGACGGAACGAGGCTTCGGCGAATTCCGGATCGTAGCCGTTGCCGATCATGCCGTTGATGAACTTCTCCTTCAGCGTCCCGATCGTGCCGACACGTTTGAATGTCGCCATCGCACGCCTTAGCCGATCTGCTTCAGACGGCTCGAATCCCGCGGCGACAATTGCGATTTGCATCGCCTGTTCTTGAAATAGCGGCACACCGAGCGTGCGCTTCAAGACCTCTTTCAACTCGATAGACGGATAAGTGACCCTCTCCTGATCAAGTCTGCGCTTCAAATAAGGATGCACCATGCCGCCTTGGATTGGCCCTGGTCGAACGATCGCAACTTCGATCACGAGGTCGTAGAAGTTTTTCGGCTTTAGCCGCGGCAGCATCGACATCTGCGCGCGGCTTTCGACCTGGAAAACGCCGATCGAGTCCGCGCGGTGCAGCATCTTGTAGACGCGCGGATCGTCCGTGGGATCGCCAAGCTTGAAACATTGTTGATCGGGATAGTGCTTGGCGAAAAGGTCAAACGCCTTCTTGAGGCAACTCAACATTCCGAGCCCCAGGACGTCCACTTTCAGTATCTTCAGCGCTTCCAGATCGTCTTTATTCCACTCAACAACAGTGCGATCGTCCATCGACGCATTCTGAATGGGCACGACGTCATGCAGCTTCTCGCGCGTGATGACAAAGCCGCCAACATGCTGGGAAAGGTGACGGGGGAAACCCTGCAGTTCATTGGCCAGACTCACGCAAGCCATGAGCTTCGCATCCGCTACGTCGAGCCCATTCTCTTTCAGATCGCGCTCCGAAACGCCCCGCGACCACCAATGCAGCATTTTCGCCAAGCTGCTCACGCGATCTTCAGAATATCCGAACGCCTTGGCGGTCTCGCGAATAGCGCTTCGTCCGCGATAGCAAATGACCACGGCGGAAAGACCCGCGCGATCACGCCCGTACTTGTCGTAGATGTATTGCAGCACCTCTTCACGGCGCTCGTGCTCAAAATCCACGTCGATATCTGGCGGCTCGCCGCGTTGCTCGGAGACAAAACGTTCAAAGAGAAGCTCGGAACGAGAAGGATCGACCTCCGTAACACCCAGCACATAACAGATCGTCGAGTTCGCTGCGGAGCCTCGACCTTGGCAAAGGATTGGATCGATTGGATTGCCATGACGATCCACACCGGAGCGGGCGAAGCGAACGATATCGGCGACGGTCAGGAAATACGACGCGTATTTCATACGCCCGACGATCTCGAGTTCTCGGCGCAAAGCTGAATCAACTTTATCCGGAAGCCCATCAGGAAACCGCTTGGCGGCGCCCTTCCATGCGAGAGCCTCAAGCGCCGTTTGTGCGTCCGGATAACCCTCAGCCGTTTCGTCGGGATATTCGTAACAGAGGTGATCCATCGAAAAGCTCACGCCCTCGAGAAAGCGCAAGCTCTCCGCCACCGCGTCAGGCGCATCAGCAAACAGCCGTGCGATTTCCTCCGGCGGCTTGAGATGACGCTCCGCGTTCACCGCGAGCAACGCACCGGCTTCATCGAGCTTTTTCTTCTCACGGATGCAGGTGACGATATCGAGCAGCGCGCGACGCTGAGGGACGTGCATCAGCGGCTCGGTCGTCGCCAGCAAGCGGGTGCCGGTTTGTGAGGCGAGTTGTTTGAGCAAACGGAGATTGCGCCGCTCTTCGCCGTCGAAGCGGAACGGCGCGGCGAGCCACGCGGCGCCTGTGGCGCGCTTGATCTGCTGGAGATACGTCGCGAACGCATCCGGTGTTTCACCGGCTGCGAACACCGGCATGAGGATGGTCTGCAGACCTTCCGCGTGCGCGAGATAATCCGCGAAATCCAGGTGGCACTCGCCCTTCGGCGCGCGACGGTTCCCCACAGTGAGCAAGCGCGTGAGATTGGCGTAGGCGGCGCGGTCTTTTGGATAGACGATCAGATCCGGCGTGCCGTCACGAAACACCAGCCGGGAGCCTACGATCATGCGCAGGTTCTTTTCCTTCGCCACCACATGCGCCCGCACGACGCCGGCAAGCGTGTTGCGATCAGCGATGCCTATGCCGGCAAGGCCGATGGCCTTGGCCTGCTCTGTCATCTCTTCCGGATGCGAACCGCTTCTCAGAAACGAGAAGTTCGTCGTGACGCACAGTTCAGCGAATCTCATGGCCACGCTCCTGCGGAGCATGACCATGAGCAGAAATCAGAAGTCAGAAGCCAGAAGATAGTCATTCGCTACACCCAGCTTCGGGCTAGGCCGCGTAGCATCTTTGCCAACTCAGAATACTCACGTTTCCAGGCGTCTATGGTTGATTCAGGCACGTAACCGAGGTCGAGCGCATAGCGCGCCCACACTTGCATTTCGTCACATGATCCGATGGCGATGGTGAGAAACCGCCTAAACTCCGCACCGGATGCACGCTGCTTTCCAAAACCCTCAGCGATGTTCGCGCAGACGGACTTGCTCGCTCGGCGCATCTGATCGGCCAAGGCATATTGTTCGATTTTCGGGAGCGTCAGAGACGCGCGATGAATATCGAGCGAGATCGCATAGGCGCGCTGAAACACCTGCAAATCTTCAAAAGATCTAACTTCTGATTTCTGGCCTTCTGACTTCTGGTTTCTCGTCATGCGAACAGCCCGTGCACGAACCAGCCCGGCGCCTCATCGCCTTCGCCATAGAGCCCCTCGCGATAAAGCCAGTAACGCCGCCCCTCGCGATCCTCGACGCGATAATAATCGCGCGTCGGGGCGCCGCCGAGCCAATCGCCGCTGATCCGTTCCGGCCCTTCCGCGCGCGCGACCTCGCGCAGCACGCGCCGCCAGCGGAAGCGGATCGGCGGGCCGTCCGGCACGGTGGCGATGGCGTCTATCTTTTGCGGCCGCGCGAACAAAGTGAGCGGACGACGAGGAACGTTATCTTTGGGCGCGCCACGCACTGGCGCTTTGCTCTCGCCGCCAAGCGCTGCGCGCCAGCCGCCGGCGCGTTCGGGTGCGTGCAATTCATGTACATGCGGGCGCAGCACGCGCTGCGCGCCGAGCCGCGCACTCAGCACGTCAACGATTGCGTCGATCTTCTCCGCGCTCGCTTGCGCTTCTTCCACCGCCACCAAAGTCCGCGCGACGCCGTCGACGCGCTCCATCTGCACGATGTCGAGGCGCGCGGCTTCGATGCCGAACTCGGCATTGAGATTTTCGGCGGCGCGGTCGAGCTTTTCGCGAAAGAGCCGCATCAGCGGCTTGAGATCGCGCTCAGGCCGGCTGGCGCCGATTGGAATTACACGATCGCGGCCATCTACGCCGAACAGCTGCAACTCCGCCCGCCGCAAGCCGGCGCCGCGGAGATCGAGCTTCTCCAAAGCATCGATGCAAAGCGTTTGCGTCGCTTCGAGGATGGTTTCGACGCTGAACAGCGGTTCCAGAAACCGCCGCAGCGCATAGACCGGCGGCGCGGGCCGGCGCGGCGTGAGCGCTTCACGCGTGCGGCCGAGCGCTTGGTCGAGCCGCAGCATTGCGTGTTCGCCGGCGCGGGCGGTGAAATTGGCGCGCGGGGCGTTGTAGAGCTGGGCGATCGTGCGCAAGCCGACGCGACGCAGCAAAGCGGCGGCGTCCCCGTTCAGCCGCAACGCCTCAACCGGCAGCGGTGCGAGCGCGGTGAACATATCCTCGCTCTTCAACCCGTAGCGCGCGAACGCCCACGCCGCGCCCGGTGTCGGCGCAATTTCGGCGCGGGAGGCGAAGCCCTGGGCGTGGAGGCGGGTGATGATCTGATCGCGCAGTGCTTTCTCTCCGCCGAACAGGTGCGCACAGCCGCTGACATCGAGGAACAGGCCGTCCGGCGGATCGAGCACGACGATCGGCGTGAAGCGCTCGCACCAGGCGGCGATATTATCGAGCGTGCGGGCGTCCTCTTCCGGTTCGCCCTCGACGGCGTTGAGGTTCGGATGGATCGCCCGCGCGTCGGCGAGCGACATGGCGAGGTTCAGCCCGAGCGAGGACGCGCGGGCATCGACGCCCGTCAGCTGAAAGGCGCCGGCCTCTTTGGCGTACGTCGCGAGCGGACGATCGTCAGCCGCGCGCCCGGATCGGATCAGCCGATCGGTCTTCAGGCGCGGCAGATAGATCGCGAGCCAGCGCTGGTCCATTTTTCACCGCGCTTCCTGACGGAAAACCGGTTCCCACTTTTCCTGGAAGCGCTCGGCGAAGCGGCGCTCATGGGCATTCCATTCGACAATGAAGCGTGCGCCGGCCGGGCCAGCGCGGTTGCGGGTGAGTTCGAGGCTGAACGCAGGCGCCCCAAGCTCGCGCGGCGCGGCGTTACTTGGCGCTGGCGCGACAGCCCAGCGTGTCCAGGCCGCGCTCGCGTCCGAGAGCGGACGCAGAAGCAGGCAGCGCGAATTGCTGCGCTCCGCGAACAACAGAAGCCGGCGCGTGCCTTTCAGCTCCAGCGGCTTCGAGCGATCCGACAGCGCGCAGATCACCACCGCGCCGGACGCGCTAAGCCCTTGTTCGGCCGCCCATAAAGCTTCGTCGCGCTTCTTGGCGCGGATGACGATCAGCTTCGCCGGATCGAGCCCGAATTGCGCGAGCCCCGGCGGGTACGGCGCGCCATCTTCCGCGAACAGCCCTTCCTCGCCCGCCCAAATCACCCCCGCTTGCCGCGCCCAGAGGGCGGCGAGGCTGAGGCTGAACCCGAGCGCCGCGGCGTCCGAACCCGGCCCCGCGGGGCAGATTTCGTGCAAAGCCGCCCCGGCCATCTGATGGAGGTAGCCGGAGAAGCCAGAAAGCATCGTTTCGGGCGCGGAAGTGTGTAGACGCGGACTCATGTTCTCTATATGTTCTACAGCAATGAGTCCCGCCTCGCAAGGCTCAGAGGTACAGTCCAGATGCGGCCGGGGGGCTCGCGTCGAACCCAGAAAGGCCAGGCCCCCATGACCGCCTATTCCCTCTTCGACACCCCAATCGGCCGCTGCGGCGTCGCATGGTCCGAGGATGGAATCCTGGGCGTGCAATTGCCTGAGAAAACAATCGCGCAGACGCGGCTGAGATTGCTGCGGCATTGTCCGGAGGCGGACGAAGAGACGCCGCCGCGAATGATCGAACGCGCCATCGAAGACATCAAAGCTTTGCTGGCCGGCGAGAAGAAGACGCTGCGCGCGATCCAGCTGGATCTCGGCTACGTCTCCGAACTCAACGCCCGCATCTACCAGACGACGCGCGCCATCCCGCCGGGCATGACCAAAACCTATGGCGAGATCGCCCGCGCTATCGGCAAGCCGGACGCGGCGCGCGCCGTCGGCCAAGCGCTCGGCCGAAATCCGTTTCCGATCATCGTGCCCTGCCACCGTGTCATCGGCGCGGACGGGCGCATGGTGGGCTTTTCCGCGAATGGCGGCGTGATCACGAAAATGCGTATGCTGGAGATCGAAGGCTGGCGCGCCAACGAGCCAAGCTTGTTCGATGAAATGGCCTGAGTTTCGTGGTTAGTCCGCGCTTAACGTAAGCGCGCGCGTAAGGTTCGCTTCACGAAGCTTCAATGCACATGCGCTAAGGGGAACGCTCGGAATTGGGCGGAGCCCCCTTATGGCGAAGGCAGTATTCCACAAAGGCCAGCGCGTCTTTGTGAAAACGGTGGGCACGTGGGCCTCCATCGAAGTCGTGATCCCGCAATGGGTGAAGGGCGTCGAGGAGCCGCTGAAGGTCACCTACGACGTCGGCCTCGGCCGCGAGTTCCAGGCGCATGAATTGGCGCCGGAAGAACGCGAGCCGGCCAAGCCTGATCTCGTCGAAACTGGAAACTGGCGCGTGCTGCGCGCGGTGAACCGCTTGGGCGCCGACGCCAGCACTCAAAATCATCCGTTCCCCGGCACCTACCCTGTCGTCGTGACGGATGAGAAAGATTGGGGCGGCTGGCGCGTGCCGATGGCCGAGTACGACCGCGATCCGCAGCACATCGAACGCCAGGCGCGCATCGTCGCCAATTCCCTGCGTCTGATGCGGGTGTCGCGCGAACTCATTCAGTTCGCGCAGGAATATTCACACGAGACGCCGGCACAGCTGATGGAACTCGCCCAGCAAGCCGAAATGGTGCTGGCGGCGATCTATCACGAGAGCGGCCCGAAGCCCGATCTGGCCAGCGTCGCGGCTGAATAGCGCGCATTGATTTTGAAGCGCGCGGGCGTCATGTGAAGGGCTCCTCCCGGAGCCCTCAATGCGCGACGCCGAAGCCAAGACCATCCGCCTTTCCGAGTATCGCCCACCCGATTACCTGATCGATGAAATCGCTCTGGTGTTCGCGCTGGAACCGGACGCGACCTTGGTCGCCGCGCACAGCCAAGTGCGCCGCACGACAAGTGAAGCGCGCCCGCTCGTGCTCATGGGCGAACGGCTCGAACTGCAGAACATCTCCATCGACGGCGAAATGCTGACGACCGATCAATACGCGGTCGAGCCAGGGCAACTCGTCATCCATCATCCGCCGGCCGCGTTCCGGCTCGATATCGTCACCCGCATCGCGCCGGCGCAGAACACCGCGCTCGAAGGCCTCTACATGTCGGGCGGGCGCTTCTGCACGCAGTGCGAAGCCGAAGGTTTCCGCGCCATCACCTATTCGCTCGATCGCCCGGACGTGCTCGCACGCTACGCCGTGCGCATCGAAGCGGACAAGGCCGCCTACCCGACTTTGCTCTCCAACGGCAATCTGGTCGAGAGCGGCGACATGGAGGGCGGCAAGCACTTCGCCGTTTGGGTCGATCCGCACCCGAAGCCGTCGTACCTTTTCGCGCTCGTCGCCGGAAAATTCGACGCGATCCATGATCGCTTCGTCACCAAGAGTGGCCGCGACGTGGCGCTGGCGATTTATGTCGATCCGGGTGACGCGAACCGCGCGCTTTACGCGATGGACTCGCTCAAGCGATCGATGAAATGGGACGAGGACGTGTTCGCGCGCGAATACGACCTCGACATTTTCAACATCGTCGCTGTCCGCGATTTCAATTTCGGCGCGATGGAGAACAAGAGCCTCAACGTCTTCAATTCATCGCTCGTGCTGGCCGATCCCGACACCGCGACGGATGGCGATTACGAGGCAATCGAAGCCGTCGTCGGCCACGAATATTTCCACAATTGGACCGGCAATCGCATCACCTGCCGCGACTGGTTCCAGCTGTGCTTGAAGGAAGGCCTCACGGTTTTCCGCGAACAGGAATTCTCAGCCGACCAACGCTCGCGCCCGGTGCAGCGCATCAAGGACGTGAAGCGTCTGCGCGCCCGTCAATTCGTGGAAGATTCCGGCCCGCTCGCGCATCCGGTGCGGCCGTCGAGCTATCAGAAGATCGACAATTTCTACACCGCCACCGTCTACGAAAAAGGCGGCGAAGTGATCCGCATGCTCAAGCGCATCCTGGGCGACGACGCCTTCGCGCGCGGCATGCAGCTCTATTTCGATCGCCGCGACGGCACCGCCTCCACGGTGGAAGATTTCATCGGTTGCTTCGAAGAAGCCTCGGGCCGCGACCTCGGCCAGTTCATGGGCTGGTACGATCAAGCCGGCACGCCGGCGCTGAAGGCGCGCGGGAGCTACGACGCGGCGGCGAAGCGCTACACACTGACGATCACGCAACACACCGCGCCGACGCCGGGCCAATCGGCGAAGAAGCCGCTGCCCGTGCCGCTGAACATCGGCTTCATCAGCGCTGACGGCGCCGTGCTCAAAACCAAGTTCAACGGCGAAGCACGCGCGCGGCACCAATTCGTGCTCGATAGCTCCGAACTGGAGCTGACGTTCGACGATGTCGCGCAAAAGCCCATCCCGTCCGTGCTCGGCGGCTTCTCCGCGCCGGTGACATTGGACGACGGCCTCAGCGTCGCCGATCGCCTCGCGCAAATGGCGCACGATCCGGACCCATTCACGCGCTGGGAAGCCGGCCAGTCGATCGCGCGCGCGATGATGCTCGGCCAAGCCGGCGAAGCGCCATCGTCGGCGCTGGTCGCAGCACTCAGCCGCGAACTCGATCGCGCGCAGGAAGATCCCGCGTTCGCGGCGCTGGCGCTGCGTCTGCCGGATTTGAACGAGCTGATCCTCGCATCGGCTTCGCCCGATCCGGACAAGCTCCACACCTCGCGCGAAGCCTTGCGCAAGGAGATCGCGACCGCGCTCAAGGATCGCCTCGTTGCGCTCGCCCGCGCCAAAAGCGAAACGCCGTTCTCGCCGGGCGCCGACGCGGCTGGCCGGCGCTCGCTGAAAGCGGCCGCGCTTGATCTGCTCTCGTCGCTCGGCGCGGAAGCGGCAAACGACATCGCCGCCGCGTTCGACGGCGCCGGCAGCATGGCCGAAGCGATGGCCGCGCTCGATTCACTCGGCGCCAGCGGCGCACCGGCGTTTGATGAGGCGCTTGAGCGCTTCTACGCCAAATGGCGCGCTAACCCGCTCGTCATCGACAAATGGTTCTCCGTCCAAGCCGCCTCGCCGCGCGATGACGCACTCGCGCGCGTGTCACGCCTGCGCGCGCACGCGGATTTCGAACTGCGCAACCCGAACCGCGTCCGCGCGCTCGCGGCGGCGTTCGCCATGCGCAATCCGCGCGCCTTCCACGCCGCCGATGGGAGCGGTTACCGGTTCCTCGCGGCGCTCGTTCAAGATGCGGATGCAACCAATCCGGCGCTCGCCGCTCGGCTCTTGACACCGTTCGAAACGTGGAAGCGATTCGATGCTGGCCGCCAAGCGCATGCCCGTGCGGAACTCGAAAAACTCGCCGCTTTGCCGCAACTTTCAAAGAATGCGCGCGAAATCGTCGAACGCACATTAGCGTGATCCGGCTTACGCACCGGCCCCATTCGTTAACACGGACGGCCACACTTCACGACTAGCTGTGAGCGGTTGCACCCGCGCTGCTCGACAAGCTGTTTACACTCTCGTTACGATTTAGGCGCTCCAGATTTCCGCACGGCGATTCGGGGCGGGCCGGGGAAAATTCAGGTGGCAAGCAAAGCTGTAGACAACGACGCCGCGCCCAGCGCTGCGCCCGAACAGGGCGGGCGTTCGATTCTGCGTCTTGTCTATCTGTTCGTGATCGCGTTCGCGCTGGCGACGTTGTTCCAGATCAAGGCGCACCACGACACCGCCGCGCGCAACATTCTCGGCGCCCAGCGTTCGACGGCGGCGATCGTCGCCGAGCGCGTGAACACAAACATCGCCGCCGCAGTCGGCGCCTCCGCCGGCGCGACGGAACTCGCACGTTCCGGCGGCGGCGCGGATGCGGCGAGCCTCGCGCGCGCCGCATCGCTGGTGCCGCCCGCCGTCGCCGCCGCTGTCGTCAGCAATGGCGGCGAGATCCAGGCGATCACCGATCGCAGCAAGACCGCTTTGGTGATGTCGGCGCTCACCACTGCGAGCCAGGCCAATGTGTGGACGGGCGCGCCCGATACCGGCGAAGCGCCCAGCGCGCCAGTGATCGTGCGCCGCATCGGCGATCGCTCCGTCATCACCGTGCTCGATCCCGCTGGCCTACTCCCGGAATTGGACGAGCACGCGCGCGTGCTGATCGCCACGCCGTCCGGCCAAGTGATCTTCGCCTCGCCCGCCATCCGCGAAGCCGGCCTGCGCACGCAACAGCAAGTGCTGAGCGCGACGCAACGCAATCCGAACCTCGGCGCCATGGTCACGGATGGCAGCGGCGCCACGTGGTCGGCGGCGGAAGCCGTCGCTCCGCTCGGCGAATTCCGTGTTGTCGTCGCCGGCGCCGCGCCGAGCCCGATGGAACTCTGGCTCGACGCGATCCTGCGCTTCGCCATCCTCGCCGCCGCGCCGCTGGCGGCGATGGGCGTGCTGTTCCTGCTGCAACGCCAGAACCTGCAGCGCGCCCGCCTCGCCGAAGCCGAAGCGCAGCGCGCAGAAACCCATTCGCGCATCACCGCCGACGGTGCGAAGATCGGCCTGCTCGAATGGCGCCCGGACTCCGGCGAGGTGCAACTTTCCGAGCAAGCCACGCGCCTGCTCGGCTCGCTGAGCGACACGCTCGACCTGCGCGACTTCCTCGACGTCATCGTCGCGGAAGATCGCTTCACGGTGGACGAAGAATTCCGCCGCGCCCGACAATCCGGCCTGCTCGATGCGCGCTTCCGCGTCACGCGCGGCAATGGCGTCGCCTGGATCGAAACACGCGGCACCGCCATCGGCGCCAGCGAACCGCGCCTCTTCTGCAGCGTCGTTGACGTCACCCAGCGCTACGAAGCCGAAGCGCGCGTGTCACGGCTCGAGCGCCAATTGCGCGCGGCGATCGAGAGCTTCTCTGGCCCGTTCGCGCTCTGGGACGCGCGCCGACGCTTGCTGCTCTGGAACCAGAGCTTCGCCACGACCTTCGGCCTTGGCCCGGAATTGCTGCGCCCGCGTGCGTCGTACGAGGCCATCGCCGCCGCCTCCACCGCCCGCATCCGCCGCGAAAAGCACGACGCCGCCGATCCGGACGTGCGCGTTGTTGAACTCACGAGCGGCGAATGGTTCCACATCGTCGAACGCCGCGCCGCCGATGGCGGCGTGATCACCGTTGGTGTCGATATCACGGCGCTCAAGCGCAAAGAGGAAGAACTCGCCCGCAACGAGCGCCGCCTGCAGGACGCGTTGGGCCGCGCCGAGAGCCAGGAATATCGCATCAAGCAACTCGCGCGCGAAGCGCACGAGGAGCGCTTGAAGGCCGAGGACGCAAGCCGCGCCAAGAGCGCGTTCCTTGCCAATATGAGCCACGAATTGCGCACGCCGCTCAACGCGGTGATCGGCTTTTCGGAGATCATGGCGAAGGAGCTGTTCGGCCCGCTGCAGAACGATCAGTACAAGCAATACTCGCACGACATTTTCGACAGCGGCAATCATTTGCTCGATCTGATCAACGACATCCTCGACATGGCGAAGATCGAAGCCGGGAAGCTGACGCTCTCGCCGCGCCCGCTCGATCCGAGCGTGGCGATCGAACAAGCCGTGCGCCTGACGAAGCGCAAGGCGGAGGAAAAGAACCTCTCGATCGTTGTCGACGCCGAGAATCTGCCCGAGATCGAAGCCGACCACCGCGCGGTGAAGCAGATGCTGTTGAACCTGCTCTCGAACGCGGTGAAGTTCACTGACACCGGCGCGATCATGGTGCATGCGCGTCCGAACGCGGATGGTTTGTCACTGCGCGTGGTCGATACGGGCTGCGGCATCCCGCCGGAACACCTGCCGCGCCTCGCGCAGCCGTTCCAGCAGGTCGAGACCGAACTCACGCGCAACAATCACGGCACCGGCCTCGGCCTCGCGCTCACCAAGTCACTGGTGGAAATGCACGGCGGCAAGCTGACGATCCAAAGCGAGGTCGGCCGCGGCACAATCGTCACGATCACGCTGCCGCGCCGCTTCAGCGGCAGCACCGAAGCGGCGGCGACGGCGGCTGAGTAAGCCTTATGGCGTCGCCGGCGCCGCCTGCTGTGGTTGTTGCTGCAAACGCTGCTGACGCCGCTCGCGCCAACGCTCGCGCATCTTTTCTCGCAACGTGCCGTCGCCAGGCACGATCGCCCCACCCGCGGCCGGCGCGACTTCGCCATCAGGCAGAACGCTCGCGCGGCGCGCAGGCGTTGCACTCCGGAGCGCTTCAATCGCCATCCGCCGTTCGCCTTCCTCCATCCCGGCGAACACATCGATGATGTTGTCGTGGAACACGCCAAGCGTCGCCTGATCCGCCGCGCGCATCCGCGCGAACGCCTCTTTCACGCGCGCGGCGTCAAATGGCTGCGCCTCCACAACCTCGAACGCATCGCGGCGCGCTTGCGCGGCCGCTTGCCTTGTTTCGCGCGACTCGCGCCAGCTGGCCGCGAGTTCTTGGCGCATCTTCACGCGCGTTTCCGGCGGCAACGCCGCCATGAACGCGCGCGGGCCCGGCAAGCGCTCGACCAACGCCGTCGGCTCAGGCTCCGGCGCTGGCTGCTGCAGCCGCGCACCGGAAAGAAACGCGCCGGCGATGCCGCCGATCGCCAGCAGGTTCACCGCCAGCGACACGAACAGCAAGGTGCGCACAGGAAACGCTCGCTCGCTCATCCCTCTTCCCCCGCCCATGCAGCTTCGCTGAACGCCGCATCAAGCGCCGCCAGCGCCATCGCCTCGGTGTCTTCCGTCAAAGCGCTCGGCGCCAAGCGCCCGCCTCCAAAGCCGGCGACCACGCCAAGCAGCGCACACGCCGCCAAAGCCCAGCGCGCGCGTGTGTCGAAAGATAACGTGCGCGCGGCCTTTCGTGGCGCGGCGTTCAAGATGCGCGACGCGAGTTGCGGGTTCGGCGCGAGCGGCTCGCGCGTCACGTCGAGCAGCGCATCGATCTCGCGCGCCTCCACGAGCAACGCAGCCGCGTCAGCGTTCGCCGCCGCGTATGCCTCCAGCGCGCCGCGCTCACCTTCCGGCCAACGCTGCGGATCAGCGCCATAGGCCGCCAACACTTGCTCGAACCGTTCGCGGTTCATGACAATTCCCTTCCCGTCATTGTGGCGAGACGCCATCGGCGCTCCCCAGCAAATCCTGCGCGACATCCGCCAGCGCCGCCTTCAACGCGCGGCGTCCGCGCGCCAACAGCGATTCCAACGCATCGACGCTGACCTCCAAAGCCGCCGCGGCTTCGATGTTGGTCAGCTCTTGATAATGCACCAAGGTCAGCGCCGCCTGCTGGCGTTCCGGCAATGCGCCAAGCGCTGCCTGCACGCGCGCGGCGCGCTGCTTGGCGAGCCACGCATCCCCCGGCGTTGGCGACGTGTCCGCCACATCGAGCCCCGCGTCCGGATCGCTCTTTTCGCGGCGCCGGCGCAGGCGGTCGTAGCAAAGGTTGAGCGCGACGCGATGCATCCAGGTCTCGAACTTCGCGGCGCCTGGCTTCCAGCTCGGCGCCGTGCGCCAAACGCGCAGGAACACCTCCTGCGCCACGTCCTCGGCTTCCGCCGCATCGCTGAGCATGCGGCGCGCGAGATTGATCATGCGCGGCAAATGCCGGCGCACGAGCGCTTCCGCGGCCTGAGCGTCGCCCGCCCCCGCGTTCCGGACGAGCTCTGCGTCCGGATCGATCATGCGCGCCTTTGCCTCCACGCGAACGGAACAACCCTGCTCCCTTCTAGCCGCCGCCGCGCCGCGCGCGAAGCGCGGCGATCTCGTCGCTGCTGATGACGCCGTCATTGTTGCCGTCGGCGAAGTCAAAACCGCGCATCGGCTGCCCCATAAACTCGCTGCGGCTGATGCGGCCATCACCGTTGGCGTCGGCATTGCCGCGCTGGCGGCGGCGCTGCGCCTCTTCGCGCGCCGCGGCGCGCTCGGCCTGGCTGATGAAGCCATCGCCATCGGCATCCATGCGCGTGAACATCGCCTCGCGCGCGGCCTGCGCTTCGGCGCGGGTGACGGCGCCATCGCCGTTGGCATCCATCGCCGCGAGCATCTCGCCGCCGCGCGCCTGCGCGAACGCGGGCACGGCGAGGCAGGCCAAGGCGAGCGCCGCGATCATCGGCTTTGCTAGTTTCATCGAGTTCGCTCCTGTTCTTGCCCGTTTAACGGGCGCCGGAGCCGTTTCCGTCGCCCGGGCGGCCGACAAGCTGCAGGAACGCGGCCCGGACACCGGCCTGGGTCTCGACCACGCGCGCGTGGAGCGCCTCAAAGTCCGGCTCGTGACCCAATTGGGCGAGCTTGGCCAGCAGAGCCGGCGAGGCCTCGGCCGGGTCAAAATCGCCGCTCACGCAAATCCGCAGCGCTTGCTGCAGATCGCTCCACAGCGCCCAGGCGACGTTCAGCCGGTCCGCCGCCTCGACATCGAGCTTGCCGCGCGCCGCAAGCGCCTGCAGCGCCTGACCTGTGTTGGGCGAGAACACGCCGGCGTCAGCGGCCGTCAGCTGCAGCGCCTGGGCGATGAACTCGATGTCGACGAAGCCTCCCGGCGCGAGCTTCAGATCCCACGGCCCCTTCGCGCGTCGCTCACGCTCCATGCGCGCGCGCATGTCGGCGACATCGGCGAGCGTTTTCGTGTTGTCGCGCTGACGCGAGAGCACGTCATAGGCAATCGCCTGCACCTTGGCGCCAAGTGCTCCGTCACCGGCGACGGGCCGTAAACGCGTCAGCGCTTGTAGCTCCCAGGTCCACGCCTCTTGCTCGTAATAGCGCTCGAACGAAGAGAGCCGCACCGCGACCGGGCCTTTTGAGCCAGACGGACGGAGCTTGGTGTCGATCTCGTAGAGCAAGCCAGCTTCGGTCGGCGCGGAGAGCGCGGTGATGAGGCGCTGCGTCACGCGGGTGAAATACTCGCTCGCCATCAGCCCGCGTTCGCTGGCTTCCGCGGTCGCGTCATAGACGAGCATGAGGTCGAGGTCGGAGCCCTCCGCCAATTCGCGGCCGCCGAACTTGCCGAGCGCCAGCACCGTGAATGCGCCAGGCGCGGCGCCTGCATTGCGTTCCACCTCGACCAAAGCGGTCTCCGCCATGGCGATGACGCAGGCTTCAGCCAAATCAGCATGCGCGGCGCCCGCAGCCTCGGCGCTCGCACCGCCTTCGAGCACTTGCACGCCGATGCGGAACGCTTCGTCCATCTGAAAGCGTCGCGCGACGTTCAAACGCTCCTCGAACGTATCGGCGTCGGTCAAACGCTCGCGCAAATCCGCAAGCCGCGCGCCCTGCGCATCCTGCGCCAACGGACGTGCGAAACGCGGCTCCACCATCGCATCGAGCAGCGAAGGCCGGCGCGCGAGGCGTTCGGACAAGCTCGGCGCCAACGCAAACAGGCGCGCGAGCAATTCAAGCAGGGATGGCCGCGCGTCGAGCAGCGCGAGAACTTGCACGCCCGCGCTCAGCTGACTGAAGAATTGCCCGAAGCGGAGAAAGGCCTGATCCGGTTCACCGGTCGCGGAGAACGCGCGGAGCATCTTTGGCGTCAACGTCGTCAGCAACTCGCGCGCCCGCTCCGCCCGCATCGCCCGCACGCGGCCGTGGTGCCAGCCGCGAATGGTTTGGCTGACGAACGCGGCATTGGAATAGCCGAGCTTCTCGATCGTCTTCAGCGTTTCGGAATCATCTTCAACACCGGTGAAGATGAGGCTGCCCAATGGATCGGCGAGACTTTCGCCGCCGCCGAACAGCTTGTGATCGATGTCCGACACGACACGGCGCTGGGCGACAAGCGCCTGCTCGAACGATTCCAGCGTCTCGAAGCCGGCAAGAGCGGCGACGCGGGCGCGGGCATCGGCATCGGCGGGCACTTTGTGGGTGTGGCCGTCTTCCAGCATCTGCACGCGATGCTCGACGTCGCGGAAAAACAGGTACGCGTCGCGCAGCGCGTCGCGATCGCTCGTCGCCAGCGCTTCGGCCTCCACCAGCGCGTCGAGCCCGGCAAGCGTGCCGATCACGCGGAGCTTTTTGTTGCGGCCGCCAAGGATGAGCTGCTGGGTTTGTACGAACAGCTCGATATCGCGAATGCCGCCGCGGCCGAGTTTTACGTCGAACACCGGGTCCGCAAGGTCAGCGCTCTTGTGCGCCGACAAGATTTGGCGCTTGATCGATTTCACGTCCGCGACGGCGGCGAAATCGAGGTGCTTGCGCCAGATGTACGGTTCGAGTTCGTGTAGGAATTCCGCGCCGCACGAACGATCGCCCGCCGCCGCGCGCGCTTTGATGAAAGCCGCGCGCTCCCAATTTTGGCCAAGCGTTTGATAATAGTGCGCCGCCGCCGCGATCGAGACGGCCACCGGCGTTGAGCCCGGATCAGGGCGCAGGCGCAGATCGGTGCGGAACACGTAGCCGTCGGCGGTGATTTCCTCGAGCGCGCGTACGATCGGCGCGACCATGCGGACGGCAGCCACACGCGGCTCGCGCGCGTTCGCGGTCATCAGACGCTCGGCGTCGAAGAAAACCGAGAAATCGATGTCGCTCGAATAATTGAGCTCGCCCGCGCCCATCTTGCCCATGGCGATGAGGGCGAGGCCAGGCGCCGGACCGTCGGCGTCCGCGAATGGCGCGAGCGTGAGATCGCCGCGCATTTCCATCTCCTTCGCGCCTAAAGCAACAGCGGCGCGGAGCGAAGCGTCGGCGAAATCCGTCAGCGCGCCGGTGACGCGCATCAGCGGCCAGGCGCGCGCGAGGTCGGCGATCGCAACAGCAAGGTGCACCGCCTGCTTGCCCAAACGCAGCGTCCGCATCGCTTCGTCCATCGGCGGCGGATCGAGTGCGATGGTGTTGGCTTGCGCAATCGCCTCGGCGACGACGCGCGCGGGCCATTCCGCATCGAGATTGGCGAACAAATCCTCGCGGCGTTCGAGCAAGCGGCGCAGATATGGCGCGTGCGCCGAAGCGGCTGCGGCGGCCTCCGCCCACATAGAGCCAGCAAACGCCGGTGGCGGCGCTTCGCCCTTCGAGATCGCCGCGCGAACCAGCGTGCTCACCTGCCCGTCTCCACCGCCGGCAGCACAAGCGCCGCGCCAAGGCCGAGGCGGCCATCGAGGTTCAAGCCGTCACGCAAATGCAAACCACCGCGATGCAGACGTGCGACGGCGGACACCAAGCTCAAGCCGAGACCAACGCCCGGCGTCGTGCGTGCGGTTTCGAGACGCACGAAACGCTCAAGCACGCGGTCGCGATCATCAGCCGGCACGCCGGGGCCGTTGTCGGACACGCACAGCTCGATGCGGCCATCGGGCCGGCGCACGGCGCGCACTTCCACGCGTCCACCGGACGGCGTGTATTTGATCGCGTTCTCGATCAGGTTCGACGCGGCTTGCGTCAGCAGGCCGGCATCGCCCTGCAGCGCCAAATCCGGCGCGATGAAGCCGCCGAAGCTCAGCCCCTCATCTTCCGCCGCCGGCTGATAGAACTCGACCAGCTCTTCCAGGATCGCGGTGACATCCACGCGCTCGAATTTCCAATTTCCTGCCGCTTCGACGCGGGCAAGGCGCAGCACCGCGTTGAACATATCGACCATGCGATCGGCTTCATCGACGGCCTTGCGCAACGCTTCGCGATCGGCCTCGGAATCCGGCGGCGCATCCAACGCGGCTTCGAGCTTTTGCCGGAAGCGCGTGAGCGGTGAGCGCAGATCATGGGCGATGGCGTCGCCGGCAGTGCGGGTGGTCTGCACGAGATGCTCGATGCGATCGAGCATCGCGTTCATGTCCTCCGCCAATGCGTCGAACTCATCGCCCGCGCCGCGCACTGGCGCACGGCGCGTGAGATCGCCGCCCATGACATCGCGCGCCGTATTGGAGAGCGATTCCGCGCGCCGTGCGGCTTGCCACGCCGCCGTAAGCCCGCTGATCACCGCGAGCAACAGCCCGACGCCCGCCACCGTCCACAGCGCGCGCGTGATGCGCCCGGCGATCACGGCGTTGTCCCCCAGATCGCGCGCGACCATCAGGATCGGCTGGCCAAGAACGCGGCCTACCTGCCCGCGCGCCCGCGCACTCGTCGCTTCGCCGTTCAAACGGCGTTCGTAACCGAAATCGACGCGCTCGACGTTCTCGCTCGGCACCACCGGCAGCCGCTGGAAATCGCCGGCGAGCACGCGGCCATCGCGATCGGCGAGCACGTAGAGCATCGGCCCATCGCGCGCCGAGCGCTCGACCACCTCTTGCGTCAGCCGGCGGATGCCGCCTTCGCCATAGGCGCGCTCGAGTGTTTGGTATTCTTCAACGGCGAGATTGTCGGAATCGCGGATGAGCTGCCCCGCCGTCGAGAAATAGACGTAGAGCAGCAGCGCGACGACAAACGAAAGCACGACGCCGGCCTGCACGAGGGCAAGCCGGAACGTCGTCGTACGGAGGAGCGCGTCGAGGCGGGGCCTCATCCCTCCAGTCGATACCCTGAGCCCCTCACGGTGTGCAAAAGGGTTTGCGCGAAATCGCGATCGATTTTCGAGCGCAGCCGCGAGATGTGGACGTCGATCACGTTCGTTTGCGGATCGAAATGATAATCCCACACGTTTTCGAGCAGCATCTTGCGCGTCACCGTCTGGCCGGCGTGGCGCATGAGATATTCGAGCAGCCGGAACTCGCGCGGCTGCAGATCGAGCTTCTTGCCGCTGCGCTTCACGGTTCGCGCCAGCAAATCCATCTCCAGATCGGCCACTTGCAGCTTGGTTTGCGGCTCACGGTTGCGGCCGTTCCACAGTGCGCGGACACGCGCGAGCAGCTCACGCGTTGAGAACGGCTTCCCGAGATAATCGTTGGCGCCGGCGTTCAGACCTTCGACGCGATGATCTTCATCATGCAGCGCCGAGAGGATCAGCACCGGCGTCGACACGCCACGCCCGCGCAGATCGCGGACGACGGAGACGCCAAGCTTCTTCGGCAACATGCGATCGAGAACGATCACGTCGTAGCCGCCATCAGCGGCCATCGACTCGCCTGCTTCGCCGTCGCTCGCGATTTCAACCTCGTGGTCGTCACCTGCGAGCGTGGCGCGCAGGCTCTCGGCCATGTCGTTGTCATCCTCGACCAGAAGTACTCGCATCAGCGTCTCCGTTACTACTGGCCTCAGCCCGGATCGGTTTCGGTGGCGACGTAGCCGCGATTGCCGTTGCGCGTCAGCACTTGCAACAGCAACGGACGACCGGCGCGGCGGGCCGCGTCGGTGGCGTTGGTGAGATCCTCAGCCGTGCGGACGGCGCGTCCGCCGGCTTGCAGGATCACATCGCCCGGGCCGACGCCCTTCGACTGCAGATCGCTTCCGTCCGTCACCGCCGTCACCACGAGGCCGCCTTCGTTGGCGGTGAGTTCGTAGCGCGTGCGGTCTTCCGGCGAGATCGGGCGGACTGACAGACCAAGCGAGCTTTGCGCGACGCCCGGCGGGTTCGTGCTTTCCTGTTGCGGCGTTTGACGCTGGTTCTGCGCCGCGAGCACTTGCTCTGACGGACGCTCCGCCAAGCGCAGGTTCAGCGTCCGGCGTTGACCGTTGCGCAGCACCTCGACGCGCGAGGAGCCGCCGATCGTCGTCGCGCCAACACGTTGGGTGAGATCGCGGTTGTCGGCGATGTCGTGACCGTCGAACGACAGGATCACGTCGCCCTGCTGGATGCCAGCGCGGGCGGCGGGGCCGTCGGGCACAATGCTCGTCACCAGCGCGCCGCGCGAATTGTTGAGACCAAGGCTGCGGGCGATGTCGTTGTCGAGCGGTTGGATGGTGACGCCGATCCAGCCGCGCGTCACTCGGCCGCCGCGCAGCAATTGCGTGACGACGTTTTGCGCGGTGTCGGCGGGAATGGCGAAGCCGATGCCGACGCTGCCGCCGGTCGGCGAGAAGATGGCGCTGTTCACGCCGATGACGTTGCCGGCGAGATCGAACGTCGGGCCGCCCGAGTTGCCGCGATTGATCGGCGCGTCGATCTGCATGTAGTCGACATAAGCCGACGAACCCGCATCGCGGCGGCCAATGGCCGAGACGATGCCGGCGGTGGCCGTGCCAGCGAGACCAAACGGGTTGCCGACCGCAACGACCCAATCGCCAACGCGCACGTGGCGGGCGTCGTCGAAAGTCACATACGGGAAGCGGCCGCCATCGGTGATGCGGATCACGGCGAGGTCGGTAGGTTCGTCGGACCCGACGAGCTCAGCGCGATGCTCTTCGCCGTCGCTGGTAGTGATGGTGATTTCCTCGGCGCCATCGACGACGTGATGGTTGGTGACGATGGTGCCGTTCTCGGAAATGAAGAAGCCCGAACCGAGCACGGTCGGCGCCTGGCCTTGCGGGCCGTTGGGACGGCCGCGGAAGAATTCCTCGAAGCCTGGCGGCA
This sequence comes from uncultured Terricaulis sp., assembly GCA_964653495.1. GTDB lineage: Bacteria > Pseudomonadota > Alphaproteobacteria > Caulobacterales > Aquidulcibacteraceae > Vitreimonas. Next base: position 30,010 of record CAZZFE010000015.1, read on the forward strand.
GGCCTTCGACAGACGGACCCTGGCCCTCCGTGCCGGGGCGCTGGCGAACTTGGATCGAAACGACCGCTGGGCTCACGCGCTCAATCAGGTCGGCGAAGCTCATCGGCGCGCCGGTTGGCGGGGCGACGACGATCTCTTGGGCGTGGGCGTCCTGTCGGGCGAGCAAGGCTGGTGCGGCGGCGACGCCGGCGAACAGCGCCAGCGTGGCGCCACCGGCGATCAGGGTGCTGCGGAGAAACTTTTGCGCTGGTGCGTCAGACATTGAGGTCCTCGAATTGCACTTCGATAGGAGGGCGGCCCTCCCGGGGTTTCAAGTCCTATAATTAAGGAACCCCAAGATCGGTCCGGTAGGCGTCCTTTAAGGCGAAGTTGCGATCAGAGCCTGCAAATGAGCGCGGCTTTTTTGGGGAGAAGCACCTGCCGACATTGGCTTTTCTGCCAACGGCCTGGTTTCAGCGACAATCTTAGCGCTCGCCTTCCTCGGGGGTGAAGGCCTCGCCCTCCCCGTCCTTGGACCGGCGCAGACCGAACACCCAGAGCAAGCCGACAAGCAGAAGCGCGCCTGGCGCCCCCCAGAGGGCCCAGGTGCGGGCGTCAAACGGCGGTCGGAAGAGGACGAAATCGCCGTAGCGCGCCCGGAAGAAATCCCGGATCTCGGCGTCACTATCCCCAGCCGCCACCCGCTCGCGGACGAGCTCACGCATGTCGCCGGCGATCTCGGCCGTGGATTGGGCGATCGGTTCGTTCTCGCAGACGACGCAGCGGATTTCCTGCTCAAGCGCATGCGCGCGCGCTTCTTGCTGCGGGTCCGCTAGCGCGATGCTGGCGGTGGCGGCGAGGACAAGCAGAAAGCTCATGCTGGCGCCCCACGCTTGCGACGCGCGAGGGCGACGAGGCTGAGCGCCCCGCCGAGGCCCATCATTGCTGCACCGATGAAGATGAAGTGCACCAGCGGATTGTAGTAGAGCCGCGCGCTCCACGCGCCGGCCTCGCCGCGCACGGCTTCGCCTATGGCGATGTAGAGATCGCCATCGATGCGCGGGAGGATGCCGACCTCTGTCGTGGGCATCGAGGAGGTTGGGAAGAAGCGGCGCTCGGTGTGGAGCGTTGTCGCCTGCCCGTCGCGCTCGACGCGGAACACGGCGCGCGTGGCGTCGTAGTTCGGGCCTTCGACTTGGCCGACCTCGAGCAAGCTGACGCGATTGCCTTCAAAGTCGACGCTATCGCCCGGCGCGAGCGCGACCGTGCGTTCGACACGGAACGCGGTTTCGGCCACAGCGCCGAGCGTCAGCACGCCAGCGCCGATGTGCGCCACGCTCATGGACCAAACCGCAAGCGGTAGCAGCGTGATCTTCGCCAGCGAACCACCGCCACGTTGCACGCGCGTCCACAGATAGATCAGTCCGCCAATCACCAGCCACACGCCGATCGCAAGGCCGATCGCGGCGCCGCCGTTGCCGCGCGCCAGCGCCAGCGTGGCGACGATGGTGATACCGGCGAGGATCGCGGCCGGCGCAAGCTGCTTCATCGCCGCGCCAAAATTCCCGCTGCGCCATTGCAGCATCGGCCCGAACGGCAGCAGCAAGAACAACAGCGCCAGGATCGGCGCGACGGTGAGATTGAAGAATGGCGGGCCAACGGAGATGAGGCCACCGCCCGCGGCTTCGACGATCAACGGATAGATCGTACCGATCAGCACCACGCCGGCTGCGATCGCCAGGCCAAAATTGTTCCAGACGAGCATGGTCTCGCGGCTCACGGCAGCGAAGCCCGCCGGGTTCTGCAGCTTCGGCGCGCGCCATGCGTAGAGGCCAAAGCCGATGCCAAGCGCGATGCAGAGCAGAATGAGCACCGCGATGCCGCGCTCTGGATCAACAGCGAAAGCGTGTACCGATGTGAGCACGCCGGAGCGCACGAGGAATGTGCCGAGCAGCGCGAAGCCGAAGCCGAGGATCGCCAGCAGGATCGTCCACGTCGCCAACGAGCCGCGCCGTTCAGTGACGATGGCGGAATGCACCAAAGCGCACGCGACGAGCCACGGCATGAAGCTCGCGTTCTCGACCGGGTCCCAAAACCACCAGCCGCCCCAGCCGAGTTCGTAATAAGCCCAGTACGAACCAAGCGCGATGCCGAGCGTGAGGCACGTCCAGGCGAGCAACGTCCACGGACGCAACGCGCGCGCCCAAGCTTGATCGGCGCGGCCTTCGATCAACGCGGCGATCGCCAGCGAGAACGGCGCGCTCATGCCGACGTAGCCCAGATAAAGCATAGGCGGATGCGCCGCGAGCGCGGGATCTTGCAGCAGCGGGTTGAGGCCGGAGCCCACCATCGGCGCAGGATCAAGGCGCGCGAATGGGTTCGAGAGCAGCAGCGTGTAAACGAACGCGCCGGCCGTCACCAAGCCCTGCACGCCAACGCCTTTGGACCAAAGCCCAAAGCTCTGCGCGCCGCGCGCCGACGCCATGATCGCGCCGAAAATCGCCGAGACCGCGCACCACAAGAGCATCGAGCCCTCATGGTTTCCCCACGTACCGGCGATTTTGTAGATCAGCGGCTTGTCGACGTGCGAGTTCGCCGCCACCACTGCGAGCGAAAAATCCGAACTCACGAAAGCCGTGACCAAGCACGCGAACGCCAAGAGTGACATCGCGCCCGCCGCTTGTGCAGCGGCAGAAGCAGCAGCGCCGTACGACGCCCGCTCGCGCGCCGTGATGCCGAGCCAGCCCTGCGCCAGGCTTAGCGCCAGCGCCAACGTCGCCGAGAATGCGCCGATCTCCACGATCATGGCGCGTCGCCGCCCTTCCACTCGCCGCGCTGTTTCAATGCTTCAGCGACCTCGCGCGGCATGTAGGTCTCGTCGTGCTTGGCGAGCACGCGCGTGGCTTGGAACATCTGGCCGGGGTTCCACACGCCTTCAGCGACGACGCCCTGGCCTTCGCGGAACAAGTCCGGCAGCAGGCCTTCGTAGCGCACTGTGACCGTCGCGCCGCCATCGGTGACATCGAAGCGCACCGCGCCATCCTCATCGCGTTGCAGCGAGCCTTCGGCGACAAGGCCGCCGAGGCGAATCCGTTGCCCCGCTTCGGCCTTCTCCGCGAGTTCAGAAGGCGCGACGAAATAAACGATCTGGTCGCGCAGGCCGACGAACGTCAGCACCGCCGCCACCACCAGCAATGCGCCGGCGGCGCCGATGAACATCAGCCGCTGATTTCTCCGCCGCATTAGTTCATCCCCTCGATCGGCTCGCCACGGCTCATGCGCGTCGCCATTTCGCGGCGCGGATCGTCAGGCTGCATGCGCGCCAGAGCTTCGCCCCACAGGCGCTGCGCGTTCGCGCCGTCGCCGGTCTGCATGGCCGCCATGGCTTGATAGATCCACGGCGCTGGATCGTTCGTCGCCGCGCCCACGGTTTCGAACAACGCGCGCGCCTGCTCCGAGACGCGCCCACCATCGATCTGCACCATCGATCGCGCCAGCCCGAGCATGGCTTCGAGGCTGTTCGGATCACGCCGTAGCGCCGCGTCGTACGCGCGCGCGGCCTCCTCGGCGCGCCCTGCGTCGAGCAGCACTTGGCCGGAATAGAAATGCGGACGCGGATCGCCCGGATTTTCGCGCGCGGCTTCCGCCAGAATCGCGAGCGCTTCCTCGGCGTTGTAGGTGGTCGGATCGCGCTGCTTCAGCGCTTCCATCCGCGCAGTGTAAGGCGCATCCGCAAGCTCCGGGCGCCCGATCACCAGGTAGCCACCGAGCGCCGCGACCGCGACGACCACACAGACGATCAAAGCCGGCGCGGCTTTGGCGTTCTTGTCGGCGCGACGGTAGGACATGAGCAGCCACAGCGATGCGGCGGCGCACAAAAGCGCGGCGACAGCAAACACCAGAATGGCCGATCCCATGGGCGCGAGACTTAGCCGTTTGCGCGCCCTGCCTCAATCCGTGGCGGGAAGCCGCAGGCGCGCTTTGAGGCCGCCCAATTGACTGCGCTCAAAGACCAGTTCGCCCGCATAGAGATCAACGGTTTCGCGCAAAATCGAGAGCCCGAGCCCCTGGCCGGGCGCGGCTTCATCGAGCCGCGCGCCCCGCTGCATCACTTTGGCGACGTCGGCGTCGGAAAGGCCGGGGCCATCGTCCTCGACGACGATCTCCATCAGGCCATTGTTCTCGCCCGGCGGCAGCAGGCGCACGATCACTTGGCTGCGCCCGTACTTGCAGGCGTTGTCGACAAGGTTGGCGGCCATTTCGAGCAGATCTTCGCGCTCGCCTCGGAACGTAACGTCGCCTTCGGCCTCGATCGAAATGTCGATGGCTTTCTGGTGATCGTATTTCTGCTCCATCATGAAGACGAGGTCTTCGAGGTTCTGGAGCACCGGCGTGCGGTAGCCGATCGTCGGCGCCTGGGCGCCGGCGCGTGCTTCGGCGCGGGCAGCGACTCGGGCGCGGCGGAGCTGGCGCTCGACGAAGCCCTCCATCTCCTCGATCGATTGACGCATGACGCTATCGTCAGCGCTGCCGTCGTGCGCCGCGTTCTTGAGCACGGCGATCGGCGTTTTGAGCGCATGCGCAAGATTGCCCACGTGACGGCGCGCCCGCTCCACGACCTCGCGATTGTGGTCCACCAGCGCATTCAGTTCGTGCGCGACAGGCTGCAGCTCAGCGGCGTAATCGCCCGTGAGACGCTCGGCCTGGCCGCGCCGCACATCGGCGATGTCGCCCGTGAGCTTGCGCAGCGGCGCGAGGCCGACGCGCACTTGCAAAGCTGTCACCAAAGCCACCGCCAGCGCGCAGAAAGCTATGAACGCCGCGAACGCAAGCGCGGCAGCCGTCGCCGCCGGCGCCAGGATCGCGCGCGGGGCGACGCCCACCAGGAACAGATACCGGCCCTCGACATTGGGCACGCTGGCGACGCGCGCCAGAATGCGCAAAGGCTCGGCGTCCGGGCCCTTTTGATCGACATAGACGCGGTTGACGTCGGTGCTGATCAGCTGCTGCAGCGCCTTCGGATCAAGCTCGATCGCCACATCAAAAAGCGACGGCGAAATCACCTGCACGTCGAGCGTTCCGTTGGCCTCGATGTGCGCGATCTGGAAATAGCGGCCGCTGAGCGGCTGCAAGTAACGAGGATCGTACGGCAAATCCGTCAGCGCGATGTCGCCCGCGAGGCCCGGCCCGGCATTGGCGACGAGATTATCGGCGACGCTGGAAATTTCCGGGTCGATCAGGATGCGCATGATCTGGCGGTTGAATTGCGCGTAGGCGATCCAACCGACGGCGATCAGGACGACAATGCTCGCAATCGCGATGGTGAAGAGCCGCGCCGAAAGCGAACGGCGGATAAGCTGCGCGAAGCGATCGAAGAATGCGGGCTTCGCGTCGCTCACTGCTCGGTCGCTGGATCGATCAGCCGATAGCCCAGGCCCTTCTCGGTGATGATCCGGTTGGAGCCGATCTTGCGGCGCAGAATGCCGATAAACACCTCGATCGTGTTCGAGTCGCGTTCGTGATCCTGGCTGTAGATTTTCTCAGTCAGCTCGGTGCGCGAGACGATGCGGCCGGCATGGTGCATCAGATAGTCGAGCACTTTGTATTGGTACGCCGTCAGCTTCACCGGCGTGCCGTTCACCGTCACCTGCCCGGTCGCCGCGTTCAGGCGCAGATCGCCGACCTCAAGCACGGCGGACTTATGGTCCGTCTGCTTGCGCACGTGCGCGCGGACGCGGGCCAGAAGCTCGGCCATGTTGAACGGCTTGGTGAGATAATCGTTGGCGCCGAGATCGAGGCCTTCGACCTTCTCGCTCCAGCGATCGCGCGCCGAGAGGATCAGCACCGGCAGCGTCCGGCCTTCCTTGCGCCACGCCTTCAGGATCGTCAGGCCGTCGACTTGCGGCAGGCCGAGATCGAGGATGGCGATGTCATAAGGCTCGGTCTCGCCCATGAACTGGCCGTCCTCGCCATTGTCGGCGGAATCGACCGTATAGCCGGCGTCCGTGAGAGCAGCCGTCAGCTGCTCCCGCAGATTCTTATCGTCTTCTACGACGAGCACTCTCATGCGCAGCCCTTAGAAAATCTGTCCGTTCGACGCATCGACGCGGAAGTCACGCCGATCGCCGCTGGGCAGTTCCCAGACGAGCACATACATCACCCGGCCACCGTTGTCCTCACGGCTCGCGTTGAGCAGGCGACCGCCATAGCGGGCGCGCACCAGATCGGCGGCTTCGCGCATGGACATGATGTTGGCCGCGCGCTCGCCACGCCCTTGCGCCGGGATCACCCATTGCGGCTGGACGCTCTGCGCGCTCGAGGTGCTGCCCAAACCCGGCATGGCCATCGAAGAGATGGCCACAGCGGCGGCAAGGAGGAGGGTTTTGGCCCACATGACAATCAGACGTGTACGTGAAGGGCCGTGAATGGGGCCTGAACAGGCTTCGCCCGTTTGGTGAATGTCAGTTGACGATCAGCCCGCTGGACGCGGCGGCACGTAGTCACGTTTCGGCCATTTTTTGACGAATTTCCGCAGATCTTCGTCCGCCGGCTCCGGCAACATCACCACCAGGCGCACGATCTGATCGCCCGCGCCGCCAACACCCTTGCCCTTCAGCCGCAACAGCTTGCCCGAATTGGAGCCGGCGGGAATCGAAAGCGACACGGTCCCGCTCGGCGTCGGCGCCTGCACGCGCGCGCCTTCAACCACCTCCGTCAGCGAGACGTTGAGGTCCATATGGATGTCTTGGCCTTCGCGGCGGAAGAATGCGTGCGGCCGCACCGTGAGCTCGACCAGCGCATCGCCAGCCGGACCACCTTGCACGCCCGGCCCGCCTTGGCCTTTGAGACGCAGCACCTGCCCGCTCTCAACGCCCGGCGGAATGTTCACATCAAGCGTGCGCCCTTCGGACAGAGAGACGCGCCGCTTCGCGCCGTTCACGGAGTCCAGGAAATCAATGTCGAGCGAGAAGCGCACGTCGCGGCCGCGCATGCGCGAATAACCGCGCGCGCCCATGCCCGATCCGAACAGGTCCGAGAAAATGTCGCCAAGGTCGAACTCGGCGCCGCCCGGCCCCGCTCCCGGTCCTGCACCGGCGCCCGCGCGTGCACCTTGCCGCGAATGCGCGTGCGCGCGTGACCCAAACGCCGCACGCTCGTTGCCGTCAGCATCAATCTCGCCGCGATCGAAACGCGACTTAGTCGTCGGCTCGCTCAACAGGTTGAAGGCCGCCGTTGCGCGCTTGAATCTCTCTTCGGCCTGCTTGTCGTCCGGGCGCACGTCCGGGTGCAGCTCCTTGGCAAGCTTGCGGTACGCCCGCCGAATTTCATCGGCGTTCGCTGTTCGGCCTAGGCCGAGTGCGGCGTACGGGTCCCAGCTCAAGGGCTCGAATACTCTCCAGAGGCGCGCGAGCTAAGCCACGATTCGTGCCCGACCGCTCTGCGCTACCCCTTACGCACTATAAGAGTACGGTCGTTTGCTTCTGCAAGCCCGGAGCGCCGCCATCCCCAAGTTGCGCCACGCGGAGCGTCAAACTGCCCGGGGGAGAGCCAAAATCGGCGGTCTGATCGGCTGCGGAATAGACATAAACCGGTGACGAAACGGTGACGGAGCGCTTGAGCGTCGCGCCGTCGAGGATGTCGAGCCGGTAAGCTTCGGCGCCGAAACCAAGCGGCGGATCGCCCGCGCCCCATTGGTCGCCATGCTTGTACGCGCGGCGGACCCAAGAAATTTGGACGTCGCCCGACGCCCGCTTGGCCCGCAGATGCGCCGGCGCCCATGGCCGCGTCGCCGCGTGCGGCAGCGCGGCTTCGGTCCACGCCGTGCGCGCGTCGTTGAACGCAGCGCCAGCCGGCGGGGCGGCGAACGCCAGATCGTCGCCCCATTCGTGCGCACCGAAGCTGAGCCGCGCGAGCCGCGCGTCGAGCTTCACAATGCGCGCGCCAATTGGGTGCGGCGAACGCATCGCGTGCTCAGAGCCAAGCTGCCCGCGCAAGAACCCGCTCAGTTCGTAGACGCCAGGCTCCACCAGCACGCACTCGCGCGCTTGCACGATCTCCCATTCGCCCGCGTCGCTCTCAATCGCGAACACGTTGGCGCCGTTCAACACCGCGTCCGCGTCGGCGCTGGCGAGCGTTCCGCCATAGAGCTTGATGCGGACGCGATTGCCGTTGTCCCACCGATCCACCGGCCCTGGATGCAGCGCCCACAGCAACTCGCCCATGATCGCTGGCCGCGATGCGCGCGCGCGAAGCGTGACGGCGGTGTCCGAGGCGCCGGCGTAAATTGCGTGCGCGCCGAGCCATGGCGCGGCGAACAACGCCGCCAACGGCCGCTCATCATCCTCCGCGCCCGGCAGCGGCGGCAGATCCAGCAACGCGAACGCCGGCGTCGGCGCGAACGCCGGATGTGGCGGCGCCGACGGCTCGGCGACATGCAGATCGCCGAGCGCACCGCTGCGCGTGCGCTGCAGATCGAGCCGCCGCGCTTCCGCATCCTCTATGCGCGCGATCTCGAAGGTCTCGCCGCCAAAGCTGACACGATCGCCCGCTTCCAGCGCCAAATGCTGCGGACCCAGTGAAAGCCGCGCCGCTTCGCCCGCTGCGCGCGCGTCGGCCAGCAGGCGCTGCGCCAACGTTTCGGCCGCCTCCGCCTCCATCACCAACGGCGCTTCCATCGTCACCACGCCGCCTTCGGCGCGATCAAGCCTGCGCGCGCTTACGCCGGCGATGCGATAGTCGCGCGAGGCATCGAGGAAACGCACCCGCGCTTCGATCGGCAGATCGGCAGCGTCCGCGCGTTCGCTGCGCAGGTCCGCTGCGCTTTCCTCTGCGAGCTCGCTCTGGTCGATCTCCACCGGCGGCGCCTCGTCGGCATGGAAGAACACGAGCTGTCCGCCGCGCTCCGTAGCCGTGAAATCATACGCAGCCATCAGCGGCTCTATCAGCGCACGCGTTGTCGCCGGCGCGTCAGCGACAAAACCGCTGACGGCGCCGCGCAACGCGGAGACATCAATGTCTGCAACATCCGCGCGCGCACAAAGATCAGCCACCACCTCGCCCAAGCCCGAAAGCCCGGCGCGGCCATTGAGCCAATGCCCGCGCCGCCACGACGCGCCATCGGCCCACACGTCGCTTCGCGCGGGAAACGCCGGATATGGCCGCGCGTCGAGCAGCGCCTTCCACTGCGATGCGTTCCAGAACTTCAGCAGGCGCGCCAGCGCGATCGGCGTCAGCATACAGAGCAAGTCGACGGCGAAGCTCTGCACGTAAATCCTCGACATTGTCCTCCTGCGGCGCGCTCGCGCGCACCAATTCGGCCACCTCGTTCACGTCGCGGGCCGCGCGCGCAATTGCGGAGATCGTCTTGGCGCTGCGTTCGGCGTCCTCGACGTCCTCATGCGACATCACCTGCGCCGCCGCGCGGAGCGCGTCGGCCAAAGCCCGGTGAAGATCGGCGAGGTCGGCGGTGGCGGCGATGTCGCGCCCCAAGGCGCTGCCTGATTTCTCGACCATGCCTGAAGTGTAGCGCCGGCCCGGTTCGGTCGGATTGATTTTTACCGACTCCAATGAAATCAGGTGTGTGCGCGGCTCTGAGTCGGGATAGGCAGGCTTCTATCCCCGCATTCTGTCCGCTTCGTCGGCGGACCCTGGCCAGAATTCGGCCATTTCTCTATTGGACTAAACGACTTACCGGAGACCCCGCCTTTGTCTGATGAACGGCCCGATTTTCGCCGCGGCATAGACTGGGCGAAAGTGCGCGCCGCGGCGGCGCAGCAGCATTTCGCCCAGCTCCTAGGCCAGCGGAAAAAGATCACGCTGACGACCGTCGCGGGTGTAGCCGCCGGCGTCGCGCTTTTGGCCGTGTTCGCGGTGTGGATCTGGATCTATTGGGGCCTGCCGCGGGTTCCCGACGCCAACGCGCTGTGGACGCTCAATCGGCAAGCTTCGGTGATGTTCCTCGACACCCAGGGCGAGATCATCGGCGTCCGCGGGCCCTATTACGGGCGCCGCATCACGCTGGAGGATGTTCCCGAATACGTGCCGCAGGCGTTTTTGGCGATCGAGGATCGGCGCTTCTATGAGCACGAGGGCGTCGATCGCATGGCGATCCTGCGCGCGCTGCTCGCCAACGTGCAGGCCGGTGAGACGGTGCAAGGCGCCTCCACCATCAGCCAACAGCTCGCTCGCAACCTCTTCCTGACACCGGCGCAGACAATCAACCGCAAGCTCCGCGAGATGGTGCTCGCCTCGCGCATCGAGCGGCGGCTGACGAAAGACGAAATCCTCGAGCTTTATCTCAACCGCGTTTTCCTCGGCGACCGCGCTTACGGCGTCGACGCCGCCGCCCGCCGCTTCTTCGGCAAACCGGCTGCGGAACTCACGCTGGCGGAGGCGGCGATGCTCGCCGGCCTGCCGAAAGCGCCCTCGCGCTCGGCGCCAACGGAGAACCTCGAACGCGCCACCGCCCGTCAGCACGTCGTGCTAGAGGCCATGGTGGAAGCCGGCTTCATCACGCCAGAGCAGCGCGACGAAGCGCGCGCGCAGACTATCCGCGTCGCTGAGCAGCCGAACACCGAACGCACCATGGGCTACGCGTTCGATCTCGCCGTTGAGCAAGCGCGCAACGCCATCGGCCGCGACACGCCTGACCTTGTGATCCAGACCACAATCAATCCCGCCGTCCAGCGCGCCGCCGCCGATTCCGTGCGTCGCCGCCTGGGCAACCGCGCCTTTGGCCGCCGCCCGCTGCAAGCCTCGATGATGGCGGTGAACCGCGATGGCGCGATCATCGCGCTCATTGGCGGCACGGACTACAACACATCGAAATTCAACCGCGTCACGCAAGCCGAACGGCAGCCCGGCTCGACGTTCAAAGCGTTCGTCTACACGGCAGCGCTCGAAAACGGCTTGAGCACCGAGGACGTGCGCTTTGACGAGCCGGTCGTCATCCAAGGTTGGCGCCCGCGCAATTATGACGACGGTTATCGCGGGCCGGTGACGCTCCGCACGGCGTTTGCGCTTTCGATCAACACGGTGGCGGCAAGCGTGGCGGACGAAGTCGGCCCCGAACGCGTCGCTGATGTCGCGACGCGGCTTGGCGTGCGCGGCATGCCGGAACGCTTCGTGCCGCCATCGATCGCGCTGGGCTCTGTTGAGACGACGCTCTGGGATATGACCAGCGCCTTCGCCGTATTCATGAACGATGGCCGCCGCATCGATCCGCACATCGTGCAGGCCGTGTTCAATAGCGCTGGTGAGCAAATTTACACGCGCCCACCGTTCGAGCCGCGCCGCGTGCTGGACGAAGAGATCGTGCGGGAAATGACGAGCCTGATGGGCGCTGTCGTCATCCGCGGCACCGGCACCGCCGCGCGCCTCGGCGATCGCGATGTCGCCGGCAAAACCGGCACCAGCTCCGATTGGCGCGACGCTTGGTTCGTTGGCTACACGGCCGACTACACGGCCGGCGTCTGGGTGGGCCATGACGATTTCACCTCGATGGGCCGCACCACCGGCGGCACGCTGCCGGCGCAAATCTGGACTGACGCGATGCGCGTCGCCCACCAGGGCGTCGAGAACCATCCACTGCCCGGCATCGAGCAACCCGCGCGCAGCCCGCGTGAACTGGAGATGGCGACATTCTTCAGCGACCTCGCCAGCGCGTTCGGCGAAGGCGAGATTCCGGACATCGACTTCCCAGGCCTCGGCAACGACGAGGACGAAGACTAACAATCATGGCGCAGGCATTGGGACCGGCGCTCGCGCACGCGAAGGATTTGCGCCTGACGCTTGGCGGCGCGCCTCTGTTCGACGGCGTTGAGTTCACGCTGCACAAGGGCGAGCGCGCGTGCCTGATCGGCGCCAATGGCGCCGGCAAATCGACCCTCATGCGCATGCTTGCGGGCCAGGTCGATCCTGACGCCGGCGACATTGCGTTCACCAGCGGCGCCAGCATCGCGCTCGCACCGCAAGAGCCGGACCTCGATGGTTTCGCGACGTTGCGCGATTACGCGATGGCGCCGTCAGTCACGCGCGTCGGCAGCGCGCACGAAGCGCCCGCTTATCTCGCGGAAGCGGAATTGCTGGCCTACGGCCTCGATCCCGATCGCGCGCCAACCGCGCTCTCTGGCGGCGAAGCGCGCCGCGCCGGCTTGGCGCGCGCGTTCGCGGCGCAGCCGGATATCTTGTTGCTAGACGAGCCGACCAACCATCTCGACATCGCCGCGATCGAGGACCTCGAACAGCGCATCGCGTCGTTCAACGGCGCTTGCCTCATCATCAGCCACGATCGCCGCTTCCTGGAGCGCGCGTCGAGCGCGACGCTCTGGCTGCGCCAGCGGCGCATGTGGAAGCTGAACAAGGGCTATGGCGCGTTCGAGGAATGGGCCGAACAAGTGGAAACCGAAGAGGCGCGCAACATGGCGCGGCTCGAAACGCATCTGAAAGCCGAGGAGCATTGGCTCCGCCGCGGCGTCACCGCCCGACGTTCCCGCAACGAAGGCCGCCGCCGCAAGCTGATGGCGATGCGCGCCGAGCGCCGTGAGCGCCAAGGGCTCAGCGTTGGACCGAAAGCGGCGATCCAGGCCGAACGCGGCGGCGAGTCCGCGAAACTGGTGATCGAGGCGAAGGCGATCTCGAAGCGCTATGGCGAGCGCGACGTGATCAGCAATTTCTCGCTGCGCGTGATGCGTGGCGATCGCATCGGCATTGTCGGCCCCAATGGCGCAGGCAAAACGACGTTGCTCGAAATCCTGCTACAGAACCGCGAACCGGATGCGGGCACGGTGCGCCAAGGCGCGCAGCTTGAGATCGCCTATGTCGATCAAGCCCGCGCGATCATCGATCCGACGCTGACGCTCTGGGATGCGCTGACGCCGGGCGGCGGCGATCAAGTGATCGTGCGCGGCCATCCGCGTCACGTCGCGGCGTACGCCAAGGAATTTCTGTTCAGCAGCGAACAGCTCCGCCAACCGGTCGGCGCGCTCTCTGGCGGCGAACGCAACCGCCTGGCGCTCGCCATCGCGCTGGCGAAACCCGCGAACCTGCTGGTGCTCGACGAACCCACCAACGATCTCGACATGGACACGCTCGACGCACTCGAGGACATGCTCGCGAGCTATGACGGCACCGTGCTGATCGTCAGCCACGACCGCGCCTTCCTCGATGACGTGACGACGCAGATCATCGGCCCGATCGGCAAAGGCCGCTGGGTCGAGAGCCCCGGCGGCTGGGAAGATTTCGAGCGCGCCTATGGCGACGCGCGCATCGACAAGCCCAAAGCCGCAATGGCGACGCCAAAGCAGGCGCCCGCACCGCAAGCGCCGCGCAAGCAGACGAAACTCAGCTTCAAAGACGAGCACCGGGCGAAAGAGATCGAAACACTCCTGCCCAAACTAGAAGCCGAGATCGCGCGCCTCGAAACGCAGCTCCACGAGCCGGACGCCTTTAGCCGCGATCCGAAAGCGTTCCAAACCGCCAGCGCCCGCCTAGAAGCCGCGCGCGCGGAGAAGGAGCAGGCGGAGGCCGATTGGCTCGACATCGAGCTTCGCCGCGAAGCGCTCAGCGCCAACGAGTGACCAAGCCTTAACCGGTTCGGCCCGTAGTGCGGCCATGCTCTCGCTCCGCGCCGCTCTCATCACGCTCGCATTGTGCGCCACTGGCGCTACCGCCTTGGCGCAGGAAGCATTGGTCGGCGCGCGCGATACCGCACGGCCTGGCGGTTCTTACGCCACGCTGCCGTCCGTTGACGCCGCCGCGTGCGCGCGGCTTTGCACCGGCGATGGCCTTTGCATGGCCTGGACGCAGCGCGCGGACGCGATGTGCGAATTGAAGGCTGTCGTGCCTGCGCCTGTGGCGTTGACTGGCGCGACATCCGGTCTCAGCGCCCGCGCCCCGGATTTCGCGCGGCGCCTCGCGGTGGCGGAAACCGCGCCCGCAGCGCCAGAAATCGCCCCAGAACCCGTCGCGGAGGCCAAAACCTCGGCCTCTGACGCCAGCGCCGACCTCGCGCTCCTCGGCGGGCTGACGGATACAGAGAATCCGCTACGTCCACGTTTTAGCGGCTCCCCTTAAGCTTTGTTTACGCCACCGCTTTAGCCTCGCATCGATTCTGGAGCGCCTGGATGTCGACGTCGCGTTTTTCAAAGCTGACTGACCTTGCCCGCGCGACGGATAGTAACCAGCGCCGTGAATTGCTGCGCGAAGTCACCGACCTGTTCTTTGAACGCCGCGGCGAGCGCTCGCAGGCCGAAAGCGCGCTGTTTGACGATGTTCTGAAGCTCGTCGCCGCTGAGATGCAGGACGGCGTGCTCGCAGAACTCTCCGAAGCGTTCGCCGACGCGCACGACGCGCCTGTGGGCCTCTTGCGCGATCTCGCCAACCGCGCCTTTCCGGTCGCCAATCCGGTGCTGATGCGTTCGCCGGTGCTGGACGATCAGACCCTGCTGCAGATCGTCAATTATCAAAGCCAAGCGCACATCAAATCGGTTGCGCAACGAAAGAACGTCTCCGAGGTGGTGTCGGACGCCGTGGTTCGTTTCGGTGACGATCACGCCCTCGACGCGCTCATCCGCAACGAAACCGCGCAACTTTCGCGCGGTTCGATGGAAGCCGCTGTCGATCGAGCCCGCCGCAACGAAATGCTGCACAAAGGCGTCGTCGGCCGCCGCGATCTGCCAATCGACCTCCTGAACGAGATGTACTTCGTCGTCGCCACCGATCTCCGCGACAAGATCCTCGAACGCAACGCCAGCGTCGATCCGAAGACCCTCGACGCCGCCTTGAACAAGGCGCGCGAGCGGATGAACAAGTCCGTCGGCGCGCTAACGGCCGAAGCCCGCAACGCCATGGCGTTCATCCAGTCGAAGAAAAATTCCGGCGAACTGAACGCGCGGCTGCTGGTGTCGCTCTATCGCGAATCCAAGGTCACGCACTTCCTGCATGGCCTGGCTGAGCTCACCAATATCGACCACAACACCGCCGTCGACATCATCGAGCGCAAGGATATCGACGGCCTCGCCATGATCTGCCGCGCCGCAAACGTCGAGCGCCCGCTGTTCGTGACGCTCGCCGTGCTCGCCTTCGGCGGCGACGACGCCATGAAGCGCGCGGAAGAGTTCGGCAAGATGTACAACGCCGTGCCCGTCGAAGCCGCGCAACGCGCGATCCGCTTCTTCAAAGTGCGCAAGACGGCGGAAGAACAGGCCGCTTAAGTCTTAACTGTGCCGTTCCTTGGTGGCGCTGAAGCGCACCTTTGGGTTTTTGTCCTGCACGTAGCCGATTTCCCAGGCGCTCTTGCCTAGGAACACCGGCGCGCCGTCCACATCCTCGGCCATCTGGGCGTTGTTGCGTTCGATGAAGGCTTCGAGATCGGCGCGCGTGTCAGCGCTGATCCAGCGCGCGGCTTGGTAGGGCGAGGTCTCGAACATCACTTCGAGATTGTATTCCGCCTTCATGCGCTCATCGAGCACGTCGAACTGCAGCGCACCAACCGCGCCCACTACCATTTCCGAGCCGATTACGGGCTTGAACACCTGCGTCACGCCTTCTTCGCCGAGCGATTCAAGCGCTTTACGCAAATGCTTCTGCTTCAGCGGATCGCGTACGCGCACCCGCTTCAGAATTTCCGGCGCGAAATTCGGGAAGCCGCGAAACGCCACGTCGCCGCTTTGCGACAGCGAATCCCCGACGCGCAGCGCGCCGTGGTTCGGGATGCCGATCACATCGCCCGGAAACGCTTCGTCCGTGATCGCGCGGTCCTGAGCGAAGAACATCAGCGGATTGTGGACGTTGAGCGCCTTGCCGGCCGCCGTCTTCAACGTCATGCCGCGCTGAAAGCGGCCGGAGCACACGCGGAAGAAGCCGACGCGGTCGCGGTGCTTGGGGTCCATGTTCGCCTGGATCTTGAACACGAAGCCGGTGACCTCGTTTTCCTCTGGCCCAACCTCGTCTTCGGCGCCTTTGACAGTCGCGCTCAGCGGTCGCGGCGCCGGCGCATGCGCGGCAAGCCCGCTCAAAAGCTCCAGCACGCCATAGCGGCGCAGCGCCGAGCCGAAATAGACCGGCGTCAAATGGCCTTCGCGGAACGCCTTCAGATCGAACTTCGGCAAGCCTTCGCGCGCGAGTTCGGACGTTTCTTCCAACTCCGCACGCACATCATCGGAAACGTCGGCCAGAAACTCGGGGTCGCTTCGCTTGAAGCGTTCGGTGGAAACGAAGCCTTGCTCCTTCGCTTCAAGCTTCCGGAACGGCACGAACTCGTCCTTCACCAGATCGAGCATGCCGGCGAAGCGCTGACCCGACGCCGCCGGCCAATACATCGGCGCGGTGTCCATCGCGAGCTTGGAGTGAATTTCATCGAGCAGCGCGAACGGGTCCTGCGCTTCGCGGTCCATCTTGTTGATGAAGGTGGTGATCGGGATGTCGCGCAGGCGGCATACCTCGAACAGCTTCAACGTCTGCGGTTCGATGCCCTTGGCGGCGTCGAGCACCATGATGGCGGAGTCGGCGGCCGTCAGCGTGCGATAGGTGTCTTCCGAGAAGTCTTCGTGGCCCGGCGTGTCGAGCAGGTTGAACACCAAGCCCTCGTGCTCGAACATCATCACCGACGACGACACCGAGATGCCGCGCTCGCGCTCGATCTTCATCCAGTCTGACTTGGTGCGCCGCGCAGCGCCGCGGGCTGCGACCTCGCCGGCCAAATGGATCGCGCCGCCGGCGAGCAGCAAGGCTTCCGTCAGCGTGGTCTTGCCGGCGTCGGGGTGGGAGATGATCGCGAACGTTCTACGGCGGGCGGCCTCGGAGGCGGGGTCGGCGGGCATGAATTCCGGCTAATTTTGGTGACCGGGCGCTTTACGCCGCCGCTGGCCCCTGAGCAACCCGCCAGACGTAGTGATTGATGAGCGTCGGCGTCAGCCGGCCGGCATCCTGCTCAAACAGCAGCATCGCCATCGTCGTGATCGGCGCGAGCCCGAACCGCACCGCCACGTCACGCGCCGATTTGGCCTTCTCGGGGCACAGAAACAGCGCGCAATTGGCCTGGCCGTTGAGGGCGATGTAGCTCGCCAATGTCCGCAACAGATCGCCATGCGCGCGCTCGAGCCCGCGGCCGGCGAACGCGGCGTCCTGGCCCATGCGCAGGATCTTTGCCATGCTCGGCGTATTCATGTCGGTCACGCGGAGCGCTTTGAGCGTCTCCAGCGGATCGCCAACGTCGATCACGGATTGATTGAGCAACACCAACATAGTGGATCGATATTCGCGCGCGTAAACTAACAAAGCTTAAGGGCGCATACTTAACGCACTGCGGAATCCACAGGCTCTAGCAGGAAGTGACGGCCTGCCTTGTCCTCGATCTCAACGATCCAGAGATCGGGATCATCGTCGGCCCGCTTTCGGGCGTAAGTATCAACAGCGGATTCATCATCTCCGAGCGAGCCCGACGACAAGTCCACCCACACGCGTTCGCCCTCGCCACGGAACGCGGACGTGTAGAGCCGGGCGCGGCGATCGAGCGTCGCCACCTTCACCAGCACAGCGCCGGCGTCGGGATCGCCCTTGCGCGTGATCGCCGCGAACGCGCCGCCGATCTGCGCGCGCCGGATCAGCGCCGAGGCCCAGAAATCTGTTTTCAGCTCCGCCATGCCGCTCCATTGGGTCGCAGAGTTCGGCGCAAACGCAAGCGCGCGTTTCTTAACCAATCCCTGCCATGATCCCTGCCCGCATGCGCCGTTCAATTCTTGCCGCCGTCTTTACGTTTGCGTTCACCGCGACCGCTTCCGCTTTTACCGGGCCGGAAGCGCAATCGGCGTTCGTCGAACGCCGCGGCTTCCTTGAGGTGGACACGCGCTGCCGTCTGCTCGCTGCTGGCCCACGCGCGGCGCTTGAAGCCGGCGCACTGCAAGCGCGCGGCGCATTGCTGCGCAGCGGCTGGACACGCGCGCGCGTGGACGAACTGGAGCAAGCCACGCTGCGCTCGGCCCGTTCACGCGCCTGCAACGACCCGCGCAACGAAACCGCGGCCACACAGGCCCGCGCTGGCTTCGCCACCTGGTCGCGCACCAATTCCATGATCTTCCCCGGCGCCGAGCGAAGCTGGACCGCGCGCCGCTACGTCGATCCGATGGGCTGGCGGCTGCGTCAGGACATCAGCACTGCCGCTGTTTTCGGCGTGCGCGAACGCGAAGGCGTGCAACGTCTTACCCTGATGTTGCCGCTCGCCGCGAACGAGATCGCGCCGAGCGCCGTGCAGATCCTCGTTCGCGATCGCACGCGGACTGGCGTGGACGTACTTGAGCTGCGCGGCCGCACCGCGCGCGGCCTTGCGGCTGGCGCGCCGGCGGCAAACAACGCGCAAGGCTTCTTCGCCAGCGCCCGGAGCGTCGAGACGATTGAACGCCAGCGTTACGCAGTGATCGAGTTTCCCGACACCGCCTTCCAGGCCTTGCTCGCGCTCGATCCGCGCGAAGCGGCGCAATTGCGCATCGAGCGCGGACGGGCGGTTGAGAATATTTTGATCGAGGTCGGCGACATCGCTGTCGCGCGCACGTTCCTGACGCTGCGCCCAGAGGTTTAGGCTTCGATAACCGGCAGCCGCACGCGCACGAGCGCGCCGCCACCTGGAGCTTCGTGAAAACTCAACTCGCCGCCGTGCAAGCCCGCAAGCGCGCGCACGAGCGCCAGCCCAAGCCCGGTGCCTTCGGCGCGCGCACCGCCGGAGCCGCGTTCGTACGCGCTGCCAAGCGTGGCGCGCTCGCTTTCGGGAATGCCGGGGCCGCTATCGAGCGTCTCCAGCACCAGCGCGCCATCCTTCACGGCGCCGACGACGATCACGCGTCCGCCTTCGGGCGTGAACTTGATCGCGTTGCTGATTGTGTTGATCAGAATGCGCCGCAGCGCCCGTGCATCGGCGTTGACGCTCAACGGCGCTGCCGGCGTCGTCATGCCGAGGGCGATGTTCTTCTTCTGCGCCGAGTCCGTCGACATGCGCACGACCTCGGCGACGATATCGCGCGCGTCGAAGCGCTCACGCTCCAGTTCGAACTTGCCCGCTTCGATCTTCGAGAGATCGAGCAAATCGTTCACAAGTCCTAAGAGGTGCGCGCCGCTCTGGCGGATGAGGCCAGCGTACTCGGCGTAACGATCGGAAAGCTCGCCGAACATCCGCCGTTCGATCATCTCGGAGAAGCCGAGGATGTGCGTCAGCGGCGTGCGCAATTCGTGCGACACCTCCGCCACACGATGCGCCATCGCGCCTTGGCGATCGTCCGGGCGCAGGCTCATCAACGCCGCCGCGAGCGCCAGCGACGCCACCGCCAGCATTTCAGGAAACGCGCCCAACAGCACCACGGGCGCACCGTTGTTCGCGTGCAAAGCGGCGCCTGCCGCGAACGCCAGCACCGAGGCCGCCGCGACCTCCACTGTCCAGGGCCGGCCCAAGGTCAGCGTCAGTGCGATCGGCGCGACGAACATCGCCGTCAGCGGGGAGAGCGCGCCGCCCGTCACCGCGACCAGCACCAAGCTCGCCAACACCCAAAGCCCGAACAACGCCGCCGCCGCGACACGGTCGCTCAGGGCCGGCGCAAGCATGAAGCCCGCGAGCGCCGGCGCGCTGGCCAAAGCCACCGCCTTGGCGATCGCCCGCCCGTCGCCACCTGCGGCCCAAGCGGCTACCCCAACGAGCAGGGAAGCGCCCAACCAGGCCCAGTTAACTAACGCAAACTTAACTGCGTCCGGCTCGGGAATTGCTGCTTCAGTGGCTTGAGTGAACACGGGGTTTTGGCGAGTAAAAGACTTATTAACGCGGGGGAGCACATCGTGCTCCGAACGAGTCGCTCGCGGAAGCGAACTCACCCACCGGGACAAGGTATCGGGACAAGGAGCCGAGCGGATGCGCAAGATAGCGGTCTGGACCACGACAGCCATGGTCGCCCTGATGGGCGCGGCCAGCGCGCAAACGACGGAAACGGCGCCAGCGCAGGCAGGCTCACCGGGCGAAATGGCGACGGCGATCGCCGCCTACGCCGCCTACCACAACGACGTCTCCGAGCTGCGCGCCTCGCGCATGGCGAACGCCAACGAACTCGAAACCGCGCTTGATCGCGTCGCCCGCCACAACCGCGACGCGCTCGCCCGCGGCTGGGTCGCCTATGGCGGCATGACCGCCGCGCAATCACCGGCCTTCGTGCGCGGCGTGCGTGAAGCGGCGGACTATTACGGCCGCGACGCCGTGATCTGGGCGCTGAGCGTCGATCCGAGCTACGCGCGCGGACTGCGCGGCGGCCAGGAAGTCACCCGCATGCTGCTGGACTCGGCCGCCGCCGACGCCAGCCGCATCGTCACCGTCGCCGACCGTTATCAGGAACTCGCCTACGGCCTGCAGCGTCAGCGTTGGGCCAACGCCGTCGCGCCGCAGCAGAACGCCCGCGTCCAGCGCATCCGTTCGCTTGGTCGCCCGGATCAGCCGATCCAGGCGCTGCCGTCGGAAATGTCGCCGCGCCTCAGCGTCGCCACGCTCAGCATCTCCGGCTCCGACCCGACCGCCTTCGGCGGCCGCCGATTCTGGGACGCGCTTCGCGGCGGCCCGGAAGTGACGGAGGTGTCCGCGACGCAAGCCACCTATCAATGGCGCATCAACCCGTCGCGCGGCATGGCGGTGGACCGCATGGCCTCGCTCGGTGCGCTGCAGGCGCTCGACGCCGTCAGCACCCACCAGAGCGCCGCCAGCGCGCTCATGAGCGACCAGCGCTCGCGCGATTGCATCGAGATGGCCCAGCTCCAGCTCTATCAATGCATGTCGGCGGCGCGCTTCCGCTATGAGAACGCGTTCTGCCTCGGCCAACACGGCCTGCGCGATATCGGCCAGTGCATCAGCGCCGTGGCGACCCCGCCGGAAGGCGTGGCCATGAGCACCCCAGCCAACCGCCACTAACTTGCGCATTGGATCAGCCGGGCGCATCTCGTTCCCATGAGCGCGCCCGGCATCCAGGACACAATCGACGAAATCGCCGACGAATTCGCGTTTCTCTCGGATTGGGAGGAACGATACGCGCACCTGCTCGATATGGCGCGCGCGCTCGCGCCTTTGCCGGAAGAGCTGCGCACGGAAGCCGTGAAAGTCCGTGGTTGCGCCAGCCAGGTGTGGCTGGTGTTCGATCGAAACGATGACGGCCTTATCCGCTTTCGCGGCGATTCCGACGCGCATTTGGTGCGTGGGCTGATCGCTGTGCTGACGCGCATTTTCAACGGCCGCGCGCCGGCGGAGATACTCTCCGTCGATCCGCGCGCGCTGTTCGAGCGTCTTGGTTTCGCCGACGCACTGACGCCGCAACGCTCGAATGGCCTGTTCTCGATGATGCAGCGCATCCGCGCCGAAGCGGGTGGCTAGAGCATCATCCGAAGAAGTGGATGCCGGTTCTTCGACAAGATGATGCTCCCAAAAACTTAGAGACGCTGCGCGAGCTGCGCCAGGCCCAGCTTCAACGCAATCTTTCCTGAGCGCGCTGGCCAACGCTCCGCGCGTTCGATGGCTTCCAATCCTTCCTCGTGCAGCACCACGCGCTCAACGACACGCCGCAGCGGCGGCGCCAGCGCGTCGAGCGCATCGTTCATCCGCCGCCCCGCGTCGCAGCGCACCGCCAACGCCGTCTCTTGCGCATTGCCCGGCCCGCGCGCCGATCCGCTGCGCGGTGGCGCGGCCCAATCCGAACCGCGCACCAATCCGGCTTGCGAAGCGTCCCAATCCGCACGCAAGCGCCCTGCCGCGCTCAATTCCGAGCCACTCAGCCACGCAGCGCCACGCGCGTCGCGCAGCGCGCTCATGCGCTTCAGTACAGAGCCCGGATCGAAGCCGCGCACCTTTCGTGCCTTCCCGTCATCATCGACCACGTCGCGATCAAGGATCTTGCGGTGCTGCGCCGCGAACGCTTCGCCGAGCGCTGCGCCATCACGCCGAACGCGCGCACGGCCTGCTTGCGAAAGCACGAACACGTCGTCGCACGCCGCCCCGATCGCACCGCTCGCCGCCAGCGCTTTCACGTCAGCTTCCGCGAGCCTCACCACTGGCCGGCGCCGCCGGTCTCCGCCTGGATACACGCCGTACGCGCCACCGACGCGCTCGCGCGCCAGCACAGCCTTCGGCGCCGCCAGGCGCTCAAGCGCCCGCTCCACGCGCGCGCTCACGACGCGGCCCGCATAAGGTCATCCGTATCGACAATCGGCGTGTCGCGAAGCACCAGCTCCAACGCGCTAAGCCAATGCTCGAACGCCGGATCGTCGCGCCGGTCCTCGATCGTGTGGCAGGCGTGGGCCACGGTTGAACGGTCGCGCCCAAACGCCGCCGCCACGCGCGACAGGCTGAGCTCAAAGCCGATATGGCAGAGGTACATGGCCACTTGGCGCGCCAGGGCCACCTCGGCTGGCCCTCTGAGGTCGCCCAGGATGTCCTCGGTCTCGACGCTCAGCGCAAAACTCGTCACCGCCGCCGAGAGCTGGGCCGCAGCCCGGTCCCTCGCGCGCGCGCTCGACCCCTTCATTCTATCCTCCAAGCTTGGCGACCCAATGCAGGCGCAAGCATGCACCCGGCTCAGCGGGTGTAGGATAGATTTTTTCCTATTGATAGGACTTATGTCCTACAATCCTGGATTATCCACCGCGACGGGCGTGGCCCAGGCCCATGCGCTTGGCGAGGTCCGACCGCGCCTTGGCGTAATTGGGTGCCACCATCGGATAATCGTGCGGCAGGCCCCACTTCGCCCGGTATTCCTCGGGCGTCATGTTGTAACGCGTGCGCAGGTGGCGCTTCAGGGATTTGAACTTCTTCCCGTCTTCCAGGCAGATGATGTAGTCGGGCGTCACCGACTTTTTCACCGAAACCGCCGGCTCCTGGCTCGTCTCGAGCACGGCCTGCGGCTTGCCGGCGACATCCTTCAGCGCACTGTGGACCATGCGGATCAGGCCAGGGAGATCCTGAGGCGGCACCTGGTGACCGGCGACATACGCCGAGACAATGTCGGCGGTCATGTCGACAAGGTCAGTTCTGTCATCCATGGCGCGGCCGCTCTGATAAAGCAAAAGCTGGTGCAATATAGAGGCGCCAAGACGTTAGGCAAGCCAATACGGACGAAATATTGGTGGCGCCTTGACCTAAGTTCAACTCAAAAGGTCAAATACTGATTAGCCATTCATGCTCGGATTGACGGCTAATTTTGCGCCAACAGGATAATTACAAGAACAGCGCAAATGGCCACCAGTTGGACCGCACTTCCCCAGCGCTCGCGATACGGCCGATCCCACGCCGCCGCGCCCACCGCCGCTGCGTGTCCGGCGCCGCGCCAGCCGGCTTTCAACGCATCGCGCCACGCGCCGTAGAGACGAAGCAGCACCACGCCGCACCAACGCCCCGCGCCTGCGAGTGGCCCGCGATAAAGTGAATCCACGTCAAGCAACGCGATGCTTCTGTCGCGCGGTGTCAGTGCGAAGGCGCGCGCCAGCAAATAGATGACGCCGGCGGCGCCTAGCACCTCAAGCTGCGGCGCCAAGCGATCGAGCGCGAACGGATCGAAGCCAAGTTCCGTCGGCATCAGCAAATACAACCAAGACGGACGAAGTCCGACAGCCACACACAGAAATGTCGCCAACACTACGGCGAGCAACATGCCGAACGGCGCTTCGCGGAACTGCGCCTGTTTCTCGCCCCTCAGATACGCGGCTAACGTTGGCCTTAACGCGAGCGTCAAGAACAACGCGGCGGGCGCAGCAATTGCGAGCCCCCACATCAGCCGCGTTTCCCACAACGCCAACGCTTCGAGCGCGACCGCCAACGACGCGTATGTCGCGAACAGCGGCACGCTCGACGCCGCCGCACCGCCGACAAACAGCAAGAACGCCGTGATTGGCATCGATCGCGACAAACCAGGAAGCGAAGACAGCCGCACCTCGCCCAGGCGCACCAAGACGCCACCGAGAACCATTTGCAACAAGGCGAAAGCGATGATGATCGTGAAGCCGTGCGCGACGGACGCGGCAAGCGCGAGCGGCGAACCAATGCCGATCAACGCAACGCACAAACCGGTTTGCGCCAACAGCCCGTACGCGCCAGCGCGGCGCACGTCGTCCTCAGCGGCGCTGTAAAAGACGCCGAGCAGAAGCATCGTCGCGCCGATCGGCACCAGCAAAGGCTCCGCACCGAACAAGCGCGCGAGCGCGTAGATGCCGAGGATGCTGGAAAATGCAGATATCGCCGCAGCGCCCGCGCTCGATGCGTGGCCCACGGCGTCCTTCAGCCAAACGTGCGCGAACGGCGCAGCGACGCGGATCATCAGTGCGAGGAAGAAGAACGCTCCGCCAATCTGCGTCACGCTCATGCGCGCACTGATCGAATTGTCCGCGCCGGAGGAGAGATGGAACGCAGCGCCGGCGAGGAACAACAGCCCTTCCAGGCCTTGCCAGATCAGCAAGCGCGCACCCGCGCTCGGCGCGCCCTCGACGGGTGACGCGAACACGACCCACGCCGTCGCCAGCCCCGCGAGCGAACACGCAGCGATAAAGCTGATCAAATCGCCCACGAACAGCGCCGTCACCGCCGCGCCCGCGAGCAGCATGATGGCCGCATCCTCGTAGCGGTTGCGCCGCGCGCTTGAGTAAAGCGCAAGCGCGATCGCCACCGCGCAAAAGGCGATGCCGAACACCTGGTTCAGAGGATCGAGCGTCAACGGGACGACGTTGAGGCCCATCTGCGCCACGGCGTCCGCCGCGCCGAACTCTTGCTCAAGCAACAGCCAGAGCGCCACGAACGCCGAGAGCGCCATCGCCGGCGGACGCAAGCCCATCGGCAGCGCCAGCACCAGCAAGGCGCCGAAGATCAGCGCAAAGCCCGGATTGAGGACGACCTCAAACATCGCCCTGCTCCGCGCGCTCGCGGCGCGTCAGCAGAAAGCGCGCCAGATATCCGCAGAGCACCACGAACAACGCCGCGATCAAGCCGATCACCGCTGCCGCGCCCGGCTGCGCGCCGAGCCAGAAACCGCGTGTCGTGTCGCTCGTCAGATCGAACGCCAGCCCCGCGCCGCCCGCGGCGACGCAGAACAGCGCCAACATCGCCGCGGCGCCGCCGCCGCGCTTTTGGTTTTGCGGCTCGCTCATGGGCCACCCATCCACAACGGAGACAAGAACCGCGCCAGCGGATCGGCGATAAGCAACAGCCACAGCGTCGCCGCGCCGCTCAAGATCACCGGCGCCACCAGCATGATCGATGCGCCATCCGCGCGTTTGAACGGATCGGTCGGCGCGCGGCCAGCAAGCGCGTTCGCAGCCAGCGGACCGAGATGCGCGAAGGTGAGGATCGCCGCGGCGCCCGCGAGCACCGCCGCGGAGATGAGCCCAGTGTCCGCAGCCGCCGCGATCAGCCAAAGCTTCGCCCACGCGCCCGCGAACGGCGGCATGCCGACCATGCTCGCGCAGGCGATCGCAAAGCCCGCGAACGTCCACGGCATCACGCGCCCTAGCCCGATCGTGTCGCGCGCCTCCGTTCGCCCTGTCGCGGCGTGTACGGCGCCGGCCGCCATCGTCAGCGTCGCCGCGCCGCAGGCGAGCGCGACGACCTGTAGCGCGGAAGCGAAGATCCCTGTCGGGTGCGCCAGCAGCGCGCCCATCATCACTGCGAGCGATTGCGCCATCGCGGAATAAGCAAAGCGTTCGCGCAGATCCTGCTTGGAGAGCGCGATCAACGCCGACACGCACATACTGACGCCGACGAGCAGCAACAGCACCCGCGCCGCCAGTTCGGCTTCGTGCAGCGCCGAGCCGAACACGTACGCCGCCACCTTGATCATGCCGACGCCGCCCGCCGGCAGCACCGAAAGCGCGAAGATCGAGACCTGCGCCGAATGCGGCGCCTTGCTCGCGGCGGACACCCAACCATGCACTGGCGGCAAGCCAGCTTTGGCGAGGCCGAACACGTAAAGCACCAGAAGCGCGCTCGCCGTCAGCGGATCGACGCGCCCTGCCAACAACCCGCCCGCGCGGAAATCGAGCGCGCCGGCGACGGCGTAGGTCCACACCAAAGCCGGCAACAACAGGCCGACGGATGCGCCCAACAATGTCGCCAAATACGAGCGCGCGGCGCGTTGGCTGTCCTCGTCGCCGCCATGGGCGATCATCGGGAACGTCGCCAGTGTGAGCGCCTGATAGACGACGTAGAACGTGAACAGATTGGCCGAGTACGCCACGCCCATCATCGCCGCGCTCGCAAGCGATACGTAGGCCATCAGACGCTGTGCGCCTTTGTCCTGCGTCGCGCGAGCGACGCCAGCGTTGTGGATCGCATGCAAAACGCCGAGGCCCGCAAGCAGCGCCGCCATCAGCGCGCCCAGCGGCTCAAGTGTAAACGCGAAATCGACGCCCGGCAGCGGCCGCGCCAGGATCACGCGCGCGCTGGCGCCAGCCGCGGCGACGCTGGCGAGATGCCCCGCCGCGATCGCTTGCGCCAAGGCCGAGCCGATATGGATGACGTCGCGCAGCCCCGGCGGCTTCGGCAACAGCAGCACCAGGATCGCGCCGATCACCGGCGCGCCGAGCGCGATGAGGAGCGAGAGTTCAGCGCTCATAGCGCGAGCCCCATCATCCGCGCGGCGGCAGCATCTGCGGCGCGCAGCAGCCAAACCGGCTCAAGACCCAGCATGATCGCGACGATGGCGACAACCAGCATCGGCCCGAACAACCAACGCCAACCGCCGCCCTCGCCCACATAAGGCGCGCTCGATTTGCGGAAATAGAGCCGGTCGATCAAGCGCCCGGCGTAGAACACGCCCGCGAGCGAAGCAGCCACCACCGCGCACGCCGCCCACCACCAACCGATGCCGACGCCCGCTTCGATCATCCGCCAGCGTCCAAGGAAGCCGGCTGTGAGCGGCGCGCCCATCAAGCTCAGCGCGGCGATGCTGATCGCGACGCTTGCCAGAGGCGCGCGCCGGCCAAGCCCATCGAGCGAAGGCAACGCCACGCCGCCGATCGCCGCGCCGCCGCCGAACAGCGCAAGCGCCGCCGCCAGCATCGCGAACATCTGCACAAGCGCCGCGGCGAGCCCCGCTGGTGAGCCGAGGGCCGCGCTCAACAGGATGCAGCCGATCTGCGCGACGCCCGCGTAAGCCGCCAAGCGCTTCAGATTGCGCGCGCCAGCGGCGTGCAGCGAGCCGATCACGACACTGGCCGCGCCGATGATGGTGAGCGTTGCGCTGACGCCGCCGCCGAGCGCTGGCGCGGCAAAGGCGAAGCCCGCGACGCGCACAAGCACCGCCGCCGCGCCAAACGCCGCGAGCGCCCCCAACGCCAAAGCCGCGCCGGTTCGTCCAAACGCGCCGCCGACCCAGAAATGAAACGGCGCAGCACCCGCTTTCAGCGCCAGCGCCATCAGCACCAGCGCAACGCCGATGCTGGCGGTCTCCGGCGTGTCGATGCGCGCTTCGACGAACGCCAGGAGGCGCGTGGAGCCGATGCTGTGCGCTATCAGGCCAATGCCGAGCAACAGCAAAGCCGCACCGACGCCGCCCGCGAGCAGCATGCGCAACGCACCAGAGAGCCCCGCGCGATCGCGCTCCGCATTCACCGCCGCCAAGCCCACGCCAGCGAGCCACGCGGTTTCAACCGCCGCGAACAGGCTGACGAAATCGCTCGCCACCAGCGCGCCGCACCAGCCGGCGATCATCACCAGCACGAGCGCGTACGAGAACGGCGCGGTGCGTTCGGTCACGTCCTGGTTTGACGCGCCGAACGCGAGCGTCACCAGCGCGCCGGCCGCCGCGAGCAACGGCGCGGCGAACAAGCCCGCGCCGTCGTGGCGCGAAATGCCGGTGGATGAGGCGCTGAACAAGCCGCGCCAGCCGAGATCGATCGCGAACAACGCCGTGATCAGCGCCGCCAAGGCGGCGAGCGCCCAACTCGCGCGCGGGTTCGGGAACGCCGCCGCCAAGGCCGCGCCAACCAGCGGCGCCGTCACCAGCAAGAGCGGTGCATTGATGCGCGCGATCTCGAGCCATTCGGCGATCACGGCGTCTGCTCCGTGGGCTCGGTCTGCTCGTCAGCCGCGTCGAACTCGCGGGCCTCAACGCCGCCATAAGCCTCCTGCAGCCGCACCAGCAGCGCTGCACCGATCAGCAGATGCGCAAGTGCGACGCCGACGCCGAGCATCAGTACGACATCCGGCAAGCCGAGCGCCGCTAGCGCCAGCACGGCGCCGACATGCGCCAACAGCAGCCCGACAATGCGCTTCACCACATTGCCCGACGCCCATGCCGCCACCGCGCCTGACAGCAACAGCACCAGCGCGACAGCGAGTTCAGCGCGAAGAAGGAGGACGTCCGCCGCCATCACCATTCCTCGTCGCGCAAGGTCGGCGCACGGCCCACCAGCGCCTTGAACGCCAGCGCGAACCCGGCGCTCGTTGCGAAGAACACCGCCGCTTCGATCACAATCGGCGCCCACGCCAGTCCGCTTGCACCAAGACCCACGCACGCCGCGATCAATCCCGCGCAGAGCAGACCGCGCGCCAATGCTGGCGGGAACGCCGCCCGCGCGGCGGCAGCGCCGAACACGAGAGCATGCGTCACCACCACCAGCGTCAAACACAACGCGGCGATGAAGCCGACGCCGCCGCCCGCTGGCCGGTCCGCGATGAACGACAAGCCCAACAGCAGCAGCAGCGGAACGTAGAACCGCGCCGCGCCGCGAAGAACGATGTGCGCGCCGGCCTTCATTCGTCGCGCTCCACCAAGCGCTGCAGCGCACCGCGTTCGCCGTAGCCAAGCAAAGCCGCCGCAGCAGCGACGGCCACGAACAGAAGCGGCGCCAGCCAGAACGAAATCGTCGCGTCAGTCTCAACAATCGGCGGGCGTTGCGCGCTGCCGATATCCGGCAACAGCCAGAACAACGCCGCAGCCACCGCCGCGCCGCCAGCGATCGTGACCCACGGGCGGCCACCGCGCCGGGGCTTGGTGGTGCGCGTACTGAGCAGCAGGCAGGCAAGGATGATGAACGGCGCCAGTGCTGCGCCGACGAACACTTGCGCGAGCGCTGCGTCCGTTGCGCCCTGCGTCGCCAACGCGCCGGCGGTCATCGCACCCGCCGCGCTCACAAACATCGTCATGGAAAACAGCGAGCGCGCCGTCAGCGCGCCAAGCGCGGCTGCCAGCACGCCCGCGCACAGCACGAGCGCGACGAGATCAAGCGCGGTGAGCAGAGCAGCGTTCAACCGCGCGGCTCCTGGCGCGTCTGACCGGGCCTCGGCGCGGTGTATGTGCCCACAAGCGGCGTGAGCCCCGCCGCATGCGCGGCGTTCGCGGCGATGTGCGCCAAAGTCGGCGTGATGGCGCCGACGAGCACCGCGAGGATCGCCAGCTTCACCGCCGCTTCCGTGGACGCCGCGCCAACGGCGAGCCCGGTCAACACCAGCACGGCTCCGATGCCGTCGCTGGTCGTGAGCGCGTGGAGGCGCGTGTAGAAATCGGGAAAGCGCAGAAAGCCGATAACGCCGCCGGCGACGAACACGAAGCCCGCCGCGATCAGCACGCCGCTCGCGCCTTGGCGAATTGTTTCCATGAACAGATCCGGCGTCACGACAATTCCTCCCCGGCGCGCGCAAGCGGCGCCTGGAACGTGCGCGCGCGGAAGAATTTGAACACCGCCGTGTTGACCACGAACGACGCCAACGCCAGCGCCAGCGCGACGTCCACCAGCGCCGCCTCACCGGTGGCCGCAGCGATCGCGGCGATCACCAGCACCACTTTTGCGCCAATTGCGTTTACCGCCAGCAAGCGGTCATACAAGGTCGGTCCGCCGAACAGGCGCACCAATGTCAAAGCCAGCGCCAGCACAAGCCCGGCCGCGGTGAACACAGCGATCATGTCGCGCGCCTTCCGCCTGTGACCTGCGCTTCGATGCGGCTGAAATCTTCCGCGTCGATCGCATCTTCGTTGGTGACGTGCACGAGCACGCCGTCGAGTTCGGTTTCCACCACCACCGCGCCAGGCGCAGCGCTGACGAGCCCGGCAAACGCCGCGCGCTCGTCAACATTCGCAGTACGCCATTTCACGCGTACCAAAGCCGGCTTCACCGTGACATCAGCCGCGATCGCCGCACGCACTGTCGCCAGCGCGCCGCGCATCACCGCGCCCGAACGCGCGAGCAGGATCAACAACGTTTGCGGCGCGCGCAGAAACGGGCCCGTTTTGCCTAAACCGCCAAAGCGCGCACTGACGAGCACGCACAGCAAAGCCGCGCCCACAGCCAAAGCGATATCCACAGGCGTCGCCCAGCGTTGGGTGAGCAACAGCCAGATTGTGGATAAACCCGCCAACATCGCTGCGGCGTGAAGCATGAAGAGCGCCTCCCTCCGCGCCGCCGGCGCGCGCCTTCACGATTAGGCTTTGGGCAAGGGATTCGCCAGCCGATCCGTCAGACGAATCAGGCGCCGCGACGCAACAGCAGCGCGGCGTTGCGCCGCGCCAACGACAAATCTAATTCCGGCCCTTCAAGCGACACGCGTTCAAGCGAGACAGCGTCGGCTGTGAATGACCAATTCCAGTAACGCAGCACCGTCTGCGCTTTGGCCGTCGCCAAAGTGTCAAACACGTAACACGTTCTACCTAAGCCGTTGTCCGTACTTTCTGGATCGCCCATCGGCCGGCGCAGCGCGCGCCACAGCGCGATCAGGTTTGGCCGCTTCAGCCCAACGGCTTTGCAGAACACCGCGATCGCTTCGCCGCCGGGATCGCCAAAGATTTGCGCCGCCGTTGTCGGTTTGATGCCGGCAAGATGCGCGATCTCGTTCATCAAAGTTTGATCGAGCCCGTGTTCGGCGGCTGCGAGCGCGCCTTCGAGCGAGCCGTACGAGCTTTGCGCGGCGGCCGCGCGATTGCGTTGGCGGCGTTCGATCACTTGCAGCGTCTTGCGCGTGTCCGCGTCGGCCCAGCCCTCGGCGGCGGCCATGGCGAACACATCGCCCATTTCCTGGATCAGCATGCCGCGATCGACTGCGAAACGACGGAGGATTTGCAGCCGCGACTTGAAGTCCGCCCACCAGAACAGAACCAGCGCCTGCGTCGGCCGCAATTCCGGGCGGGTGACGAGCATTGTCGGCAAAGTCGGCGATTGGCGGGAGCGGGCGACGATCAGATCGATGCCCTGCGTCGAAAGCCGCGAATTCTGGTTGCGCAGCACCGCTTCCATCACGGACGCGTCGCTGGTTTGCATCAGCGCGTCCGTCACCGCCTCGCCCAAATGCTTGCGCTTGGCGATGGCCAGCCAGTGCGGCGCGATGCCGGCGCGCACCGTGGCGATCAGATCGGAATCGTCAAAGCCGACGCCGTTCTCCAGCAACGGGCCGGCCACGCTGATCTCGTCGCGCGCCAGATAGCGCAGCAGCGCCTTCGGGGCTTCGTGGATCGAGGCCATTCCGCGCGCGCAACGCTGACGCAGCTCCACGCGCGACGTGCGCAGCAGCCCTACGAGAATGTCGGCCGCCAGCTGCCGCTCATAAGGCGGCGCCTTCGTTTCCGGCCACGAAACAATATCGCACAGCCGTTCCACGAGCGCATCGCGCGCCTTCGCAGAGACAGCCTTGCTGAGTTCCAGCGGCTGCGGCGCCTCAAAAGCAAGAGGCCGGGGCTGATTCGCACTCGACATAATTCACGTCGAGGTCAGCACGCGGTCCGTTAACCCGCCGTCAACGGCCCGACCCTCTGGACGAAGGCCGCAGCCCATGCCCTAAACGCGGCCCATGAGCCCCGGGCCAAATTCCACGCCCCGACAGCTCCTGCCGGAGCTGCCGCTCTATTATTCGCTGGTCGGCGCGTACTTTTTCGCGTTCGGCATGCAATTCGTTCTGTTCCCGTCGCTGGTCGCCTTCGTGCTGCACGAAGGACCGACTCGGGTGGGGCTCGCGCAGTCGGCGCTCTCGGCGCCGATGTTTTGCTTTCTGCTGTTTGGCGGCCTCTTCGCCGAACGCGCGCGCCCGGCTTCGGCGATGGCGATGCTGCACCTCTTCTTCGCATTCGTTTCGATCGGGCTCAGCCTGATCGTCAGCGCCGGTCTGCTGACCTATGAGCTGCTCATCGTCTACGCGATCGTCGTCGGCTCTTGCGCAGCGTTCCTGATGCCGACGCGGGATGCGGCGTTGAACGGCGTTGTCGCGCGCGATCTTGAGCGCGGCCGCAACACCTCGCTCGCCACCGCCGCCGCCGCCACGACCGCCGTGCAAATCGGCGCACAGATCTGCGGTATCTTGTTTGCGCGCCAAGCCGGCGCCTCGCCCGGACCTTTTCTGATGGCGCAGGCGCTCGCCCTGCTGATCGCCGCGGCGCTCTCGCTGACGATCCGCGCGCCAAAGCCATCAGGACACGAACGCACTATATCCGGCGCCCTCCACGATCTGAGCGACGGCCTCGTCTACGCGTTCAAAAACCCGATCATGGCGCCGATGCTGATCTCGGCCGCTTACGTCGGCATCTTTGTCGTCGGCTCGTTCCAGGTGCTTTTTCCGCTGATCATTCGCGACGAGTACGGCGGCTCGGCTGTGGATCAAGGGGCGCGGCTGGGCGCGCTGTTTGCCGGCTTTTGGAGCGCGTCGTTTGTCTCCGCCGTGCTGCTCAGCCGCTTGAAGCCGCTTGAGCGCCCAGGCCGTGCGCTCATCATCTCGCATCTGATCGGCGCGGCTGGGCTTATCACGCTCGCGTTCACGACGCCGTTCTGGCTGTTCACCGGCATCGTGTTGGTGTGGGGGCTCGCCGCTGGCGTCACCATCTCGATGAGCCGCACGATCACGCAAGGCGCGGCGCATCCGCAATATCTCGGACGCGTGCTGGCGGTTTATTCGATGGGCTTCATGGGCGGTGCGCCGATCGGCTCGGCGCTTACGGGCTTGGCCGCGAGTCAAATGGGGCCGCACGCGGCGGCCCTCATTCCTGGGATCGGTTTAGCGATCGCAGCTTTGGTCCTGGCTGTGACGACGCCGCTCTGGCGCTTTGCGCCGAACGCCGCCGTCACGCCGGAACCTCTGGGTTAGGGACGACGGCGACGGTTCTGCCGGCCGTTGAACTCTTCCACTTCAGCCGTCCAGCTCGCGACAGTCGCGTTGTAGGACTGAACGCCGCCGTTGAACTCTTGCGTACGCGCTTGCTGGATCGCTTGCGCTTCTTGAGCTTCGGTGCGACGGCAAGCCAACACTTCGCGATACGCCGCTTCCCACGTTTGGAACGCGTTGGTAGCGAGTTGCATGTCGGCCGCTTCGGCGGAGCCGCCATCGGGCAGGCTTGGCGCGGTCGGCAGCGCGGCGCAACGTGACGCCGGCGCTTGGAAATTCGACGGTGGCGCGCCCAGCGTTTCTTGGGCCGCAGCAGCACCGCACAACAGCACAGCCATAGTGGCGGCGCCGATCAGGACCTTCATGTAGCAAACTCCTGCCTGTTCGTAGACGCGCAGTCTTAGCCCTCGCCCCAAGCTTTTGCGAGCCAATCACGGCTAGAATGCGTCAATCAGCGCAGTCACTCCAGGTTGAACGGCACCCGCATCACATAGCGCGCCTCGATGGCCTGCCCATTTCGCATAGCTGGGACCATTCGGTACTCGCTCGCGATGCGGCGCGCGGCCTCGCCAAATCCCCATTCAGGCGGCGTTTCGGAGAGAATGGCGCAATCGAGCCGGCCATCGACGCCGACCCGGCAATCGAGCGTCGCACTGCCTTCCATGTTCATGCGCAGCGCACGGCGCGGGTAATAGCGCTCAAGATTTTGCGGACGCTCGACCCATGTCGGGTTCGTCACCGTGGTGACCTGCGGCGGGCCGAACACCGCCGCGGTTTCGACCGGCGGCATGTCGGTGTTCACCGACGGCCCCAGCGTTTCCAGAAACACTTGATTGTCGATTGTCGGCCGCGTGATGGTTTCGCGGATCGGTTCGGGCGGCGGTGGTTCAGGCGCTTCCACCTCGGCGATCACCGTTGGCGGAATCGGAAACTCGATCGCCGGCAGGACGTATTTGAAACTGAGCGCCGCGATCAGCGCGCCGCCCAACAGCAGAGCCGATGCGCCAAGCGACGCCGTACGCATTTGCAGAGATTGCGTCATGCCTAACCTCCCTGCGCCGCCGTGAGCAGCGGCGATAAATGAAGCTTGCGGAGGCCTTGGTAATTCAGCAATTCACGCCCGCGCGAGGCGCATCACGCTTGCGCGATCAGGTGTCAGCGCGCTGACCGTAAACGCCGATCTGAGTGAAACGCGCGCTATAAAGCTCATCCATCACGCCAACGACGGATTGATAAGCGACGTCCATGTCCGCGCGCACATAGACACGCGCGTCGCGCTTGAGGTCAGCGGCAAGCACCAGCGGATTGTTCAGAGCCGCACGCGCCAGCACACGCGCCGCAAGATCGCGTTGCGCGACGATCTCGCCATCCACTTCAACACGCAAGCCATCGCCATCGCGCAGCACCGCGACAATCGTTGGCCGCGCATCGCTCGCCGCAGCGGGGCTGCGATGATTGGGGACATCGACGCGGATGTCGGTCGTCGGCTTCGGCGCGGTGACCATGAAGATGATCAACAGCACCAGCAGCACGTCGATGAATGGGATCACGTTGGGTTGGGAATTGGGTTCGGGTGTCCGCTTGGAGCTCGTGTTGATCGCACCGGCCATGCGCGCCTCCCTCGCTTGAACAAGGAGAGCGTGCGCTTCGTCGGCGGCGTTCGCACTTCACACGCGCGAGAGCGCCTTCACGCTTGCGTGCGCGCCAAAGCAAAAGGGCCGCGAGCTTTCGCCCGCGGCCCTCAAGTTCGAACTCAGTGTCTGTTTAGCCCAGACGCCAAGTGATCGTTCTGCGGATACGACCGCCGGTCGTCGCTTGCCCGCTCGACGTCTGCGCAGCCACCCGGAAGTGGCGTGCGACGCGGAGCGAAGCTTCGCCGAAGCCCCAGCCAGGCGGGTCCTCGGAAACGACGCTGCAGGCGATGCGGCCGTCACCCGACACTAGACAGTCGACAACGACACGCCCTGTCTGCTCGCGGTCAAGCGCCCGCGGCGGGTAATAGCGTTCGTAGTCGCGCGCATCCGGCTGCTCGAGCCACGTAACGCCCGTGAGCACGGGGCTCGGCGGGGCTGGCGGCGGGTCCACGGCGACCGGGATCGGCGTGGGCGTCGGCGGCGCGCTGAGATCCGGCGGCGGCACACGCTGTTCAGGCGGGGGCGGCGGCGGCGGACGATCCGGCGGCGGCGGCGGCGGTGGCGGCGGCTTTTCCTTCTCTTCGATTTCGACCTTCACCGCTTCCTGTTCTTCGAACATGTCGGTGACGGCCGAAAACTTGCCGGTGAGTGCGAGATAGACCACGGAGGCGCAAATCAGCGCCGCCAAGCCCATGGAAATTAGTCGAAGGCGAACCATGGCTTATCCCTCGCTCGCAAGTTCAGCGAAGATCCCGACGCTCACGAAACCTTCTTCCTGCAGCTGGCTCATCACGCTCACGACGTTGCCGTACGCCGTGGACTGATCAGCGCGAACGTAGATTTTCGCCTCGGCGTAGATCTGTTCGATGTTCAATGCGGGATTATTGATAATCGCGTGGTCGAGAGTGCGTTCCGCGAGATTGGCCAACGTGACCGTCTCTTGGTCCACGAAGATCTCCATGCCGCCAGCGCCTTCGCGAATGCCGACGATCGTCGGGTTTAAACCCTCCAATCGGATCGGCACCGGGTTCGGCGGCGGCAGGTCGACACGAATGTCGACGGTGGGGATCGGCGCGGTGACCATGAAGATGATCAGAAGCACCAGCAGAATGTCGATGAACGGAATGACGTTCGGATCGGAAACCGGCCCGTCTTTCGAGCCGCCTACTTTGGCTCCCATGACTTACCTCCGCCGATCTTCGGCGACGAAGCCGATCTTGGTGAATCCCTTATCCTGCAGGCGGTTCATCACCCGCACGATGTTGCGATACGCCGTCGTTCCGTCAGCGCGGATGTAGATGCGCTGGTTCATCAGTTCGTACTCGTCGTTGGCCAGTTGCGGTGTGTTGGTCTTCACCGCTTCAAAGGCCGCTTCGCCGAGACGATCCATCGTCACTTCGTCGTTCATGACGAACACGCGCAAACCGCTCGCGTCGTCCGTGACCGAAACCCACGTCGGCTTTGGCGGCCGGCGCGAAGGATCGATTTTCGAGGTCGGCATATCAACAGCGATATCGACCGAAGAAATGGGCGCGGCGATCATGAAGATGATCAGCAGAACGAGCATGACGTCGATGAATGGGATCACGTTCGGATCCGCATTAACCTCGGCACGCCCCTTCTTACCGCCGCCAGATAGTTTACCCGCCATGTGGGGTATCTCCCTTCAAGCGGATGCCTCAGCCAGCGCGACGGTCCATGTCACGGGAAACGAGCGCAATGAACTCGGCAGCGAAGTCCTCGAGCTTGTTGGCTTGCTTGGAGATCTGCTTGGCGGCGAAGTTGTAGATGAGCACCGCCGGGATAGCAGCCGCGAGACCAGCGGCAGTCGCGAGCAGAGCGCCGGCGATACCAGGCGCGACGACCGCGAGCGAGGTGGTTTGCGTTTCGGCGATGCCGACGAAGGCCACCATGATGCCCCAGACCGTGCCGAACAGACCGATGAACGGAGCGTTCGCGCCGATCGAGGCGAGGAAGGTCATCGAGGAGCCGAGGTCTTCGAGGTACTCGTTCTGACGCGTTTGCATGGCCGAGCCGACGCGCTGCATCGTGTGGTCGCGAGCGTCGCGCATCGTGTAGAGGCCGAGGTCCTGCGTGCGGCGAACTTCGTTCATGCCGGCGTCGAACATCGACTTGATGCCGGAGGCCGGCAGCTTGCGGACGATGGCTTCGGCTTCTTCAACCGAGTTGGCTTTGCGGAACGCGGCGAGGAAATCCTTCGTCTGCTTGCCGGCCTTGCGCATCACGTAGATTTTTTCGAACAGCAGCGCGACGGCGTACACGGCGCAGAGGCCGAGAATGATCATAACGCCGAGTTCGACGGCGTTGAGGTGCTGCACGAGATTCCAGATGGAGACCTCTTGCGCGCCAGCCGCTTCAGCGGCGGCTTCGGCGCCACGCGCCTTTGCGGCTTCGAGTTCCGCGGCCGACGGAGCGGGCGCGGTCGGCGCCGGCGTGGTCGGGGTCGCGCCCGGTTGCGTAGCGGGAGTTTGCTGTGCGGCGAACAACAGCGATTGCATCAACGTCATGATCTGCCCTTTTGCCCTGTGCTCAGTTGCGGTGTGTCAGTTTCTGTCATTGTCGACGAAACCGCGCACCCGTGGATGAACGCGCATAGCCTCGTCGCCGGAAGTTCCGTTTGTGCGTAGTTTGGGTGGTTGGACCGAGGGTGAGACCGGCGACCGAACTCTTGATCCCTCGTAGACTTCCTCCCACCTAACTCCCACCGGGCCCGGCCGCCTGTCGCGGTCTTGAGGTACCCTGTGAGCTAACGACGCCAGCACCCTAAATTTTAGGAAAAGGTGCTCTTGTCAACGCCTCCCACGCAGTGGGCGATCTTGAAAAAGACACTGCCCCAGCGCGGACCCTTTTTGAGGGCCGTGCGCTCATGCACGACCGGGGCCTAGTGGATCAACAAAATCTTTTGTGATCGTAGCAAATACATCAAAGTGCAGTTGGTTTCACGCCTATTTCGAAAGCAGGAGTTGCAATAACCATGGCCATGGCCGCCGAAGACCTGGAAGCGCTCCTCCGCAAAGCTTTTCCGGACGCCGAGATCGCCATTCATGACCTCGCGGGCGATGGCGACCACTATAAAGCTGTCATCCGGTCGGCCGTCTTCGCCGGCAAAAGCCGGGTCGCACAACATCAGATGGTTTATGCCGCCCTTGAGGGGAGAATGGGCGGCGCCCTGCACGCCCTGGCGCTAGACACCGCAGCAAAAGCTTGAGGCCCCAGACCCCGCTTCACCTTGATGGCCGGCGCGCCCCGGCCTACCTCAGGCGCAACACGAGGAGCCCGCGCGGCCGATGACCGACATCAACCAGCAAATCCAAAGCACCATCGATGGCAATGACGTCGTCCTGTTCATGAAGGGCGTCGCCGAGCGGCCGCAATGCGGGTTCTCGAACCAGGTCGTGCAGATTCTGGATCACATGGGCGTCGAGTTCCGGGACGTGAACGTGCTGGAAGACCCCGAGCTGCGCGAAGGCATCAAAGCCTTCACCAATTGGCCGACCATCCCGCAGCTTTATGTGAAGGGAGAGTTCGTCGGCGGCTGCGACATCATCCGCGAGATGTTCCAGACCGGCGAGCTGAAGGCCCTCTTCGCCGACAAGGGCGTCGCGGTCGCCGCCTAAGCCGAGCGCCGCTCCGCCGGCCGCTCCATGACCTGCAGCCCCAGCCGCACGATCACGCCGTCGCGGAGGACATCCAGCGCCACGCGCTGGCCGATGCGCTCGCGCGTCAGCAGCTTGTGAACCGCGTCGACCGAAAGCGTCGGCTCGCCGTCGAGCTTCAGCACGACATCGCCCACGCGGAGCCCCGCCTGCTCCGCCGGGCCGCCGCCTGAGACAGCCGCCACCAGCACGCCGCCGCTGACATTGAGGTTCAAGCGCCGCACCAGCGCCTTGGACAATTCCTGCGATTGCCCGGCGATGCCGAACCAGCCGCGCGCCACGCGCCCGTCGCGCATAAGTTCGGGGATGATGCGCTTGGCGGTGTTGATCGGCACGGCGAAGCAAATGCCTTGCGCGCCACCGATGATGGCGGTGTTGACGCCAATCACCGCGCCGCGCGCATCAACCAGCGCACCGCCGGAATTGCCCGGATTGAGCGCGGCGTCGGTCTGGATCACGTCCTCGATCAGCCGCCCGTTCTCGCCGCGCAGCGTCCGCCGCAGCGCCGAGACGACACCCACCGTCACCGTGGCCTGGAGCCCAAGCGGGTTGCCAATGGCGATCGAAAGCTCGCCGACCTTCAGCGCATCGGAATCGCCTAGATGCGCGGCCTGGTGCGTCCCGCCATTGAGGCGGATCAGCGCCAGATCCGTATCCGGGTCCGTACCGACGATCTGCGCCTGCACGACGCTGCCGTCATAAAGCACGCCCTCGATCCGCTCCGCGCCGCGGACGACGTGATTGTTCGTCAGCGCGTAGCCATCAGGCGACACCAACACCCCGGAGCCGGCGCCGTCATACAAATCGCGCCCACGGCTCGCGCGCCGGACGCTGATCACAGCCGGGCCGACCCGCTCGACCACGTCGATCACCGTGCTTGAAAATCCGTCGCGTTCCTTGTGCGCCGTGGAGATGGGCGAGGCGCCGCCGCCCGTTTTGCGACCGAACATGCGCCATCACGTAGGAACCCAACACGGTGCGTTCCAGGGTCGCCTTTCGCCGGCCACGCGCATGGCCTACATCCGCCAGATGCCGCCCACGCCACCTCCTCAGCCGAAAAAGCCGTTCCACCCGCTCACGTGGCTGCGGAACTCGTTCCTCGCGGGCGTCGCCGTGGTGTTGCCGTTCGTGGTGACGGCGTCGCTGATCTGGCTCGTCGTCACCTTCATCGACACACGCGTCGAACCACTGATCCCGC
>CAZZFE010000016.1:0-68267 GCA_964653495.1 uncultured Terricaulis sp.
TGTCGGCGTTGGTGATGAAGTACGGCGAGAGATAGCCGCGGTCGAACTGCATGCCTTCGACGACTTCGAGTTCGGTCTCGAGCGACTTGGCTTCTTCAACCGTGATGACGCCTTCGTTGCCGACCTTGGCCATCGCGTCGGCCAGGAACTTGCCGATGTCGGTGTCGCCGTTGGCCGAGATGGTGCCGACTTGGGCGATCTCTTCCGAGCCGCCGACTTTCTTGGCGCGCTTCTTCAGGTCTTCGACGATGGCGGCGGTCGCCTTGTCGATGCCGCGGCGCAGGTCCATCGGGTTACGGCCCGAAGCAACCGCCTTCATGCCTTCGCGAACGATGGCTTGAGCGAGAACGGTGGCGGTGGTGGTGCCGTCGCCGGCTTCGTCGTTGGTCTTGGAAGCAACTTCACGAATGAGCTGCGCGCCCATGTTCATGAACTTGTCTTCGAGTTCGATTTCCTTCGCGACGGTGACGCCGTCCTTGGTGGTGCGCGGGGCGCCGAAGGACTTTTCGATCACGACGTTGCGGCCTTTCGGGCCGAGCGTGACCTTTACCGCGTTGGCGAGAATGTCGACGCCGGCAAGCATGCGCTCGCGAGCATCGGCGCCAAAATTGACGATCTTAGCAGCCATGGCTGTGTGTACCTTTGAATTGAAACGGGATTGGGGATTAGGGACGGGGGATTAGGGAAGGCGGAGGAGCGGCAGCGCCCCAATCCCCAATCCCCAAAACCTAGTCACGCGCGAAGCGCTTAAGCCGCCTCTTTCTTCGACTTCTTGGATTCGATGACGCCCAGGATGTCGGACTCCTTCATGATCAGGAGCTCCTCACCGTCGACCTTCACTTCCGTGCCCGACCACTTGCCGAACAGGATGCGGTCGCCGACCTTCACGTCCGGCTTGATGTACTCGCCGTCTTCGTCGCGAGCGCCCGGGCCAACGGCGACGACTTCGCCTTCTTGCGGCTTCTCTTGAGCCGTCTCGGGGATGATGATCCCGCCCTTGGTCTTTTCTTCTTCCTTCACGCGCTTCACCAGCACGCGGTCATGCAACGGACGAAAGCTAGCCACGTCCTACTCCTCTTGGTTGTGGACCAGTATGTCTGAGCCCGGGGGTCGAATTAGCACTCGGCCCGCCCGGCTGCTAACGGCGGGCATGTAGGGGCGGTGATGGCCCTCGTCAACGGCTTACGCGCAGGGGAACGGGCGTTAATCGGGCGGGTTGGGCTGGTATGACGATGCCTCCGCCGCAGCCACCGGGTCCGGACCCGGACCCGACGCCTGTGCCGCCAGGTGAGATCCCCCAACCGCCCATTCAAGACCCGCCAAAGCCGCCGGGACCGCCGCCGCCGATCACGGCCCGTGCGATCTATAATGTTAACTCGCGGTAACCATCTGTATCCTTTGTTAACATTGGGGTAATCTGCGGTTGCCGGCCTCGCGCGTGAAGTGCGCAGCGGGAAAGCGCACCGTGTTCGCGGGCGGTGCGCGGTTCGGCGGGGGTGGAAGTGCCGGGGCGCAAGCACGAGTTCGACTGGGCGAGCGGCCCGGTTGTGCGCCGCGCATTCGAGGTTGCGCGGTCATTCACAGCGAAAGTTTGGCGGCGTCGCCGTCAGTTGTTCGTGCTCAGCTTCGTCGGTGGGCTGGCGGCGATGGTTGGCGTCATCGTCGGCATCGTCGCGGAAGAACGCGGCGAGGTCGCGCCACGCCGGCAAGCGTTTGAGCATTGGTGGAACGGCGCCAATCCGAACACGCCGGATGCACAGCCCGTCGAGCAGACCGAGGTTTGGACGGCGCTGCTCAATCTCGATCGCTACACCATTCCGCTCGGCGAGTTTGACCGCGGCGAAAGCGGGCAGGGCGGATCAATCTCGCCGTTCGGCGATGGGCTCGTCGTGATCGAGCCCAAGGGCGCGATCAATTTCGTGTCGCTCTCCGGCGTCGTGCAGCGTCTGCCGCAGCGCGTGGAATTGCGGACGCAGGAATTGGTCGAGTGGCTCAACGCCAATGATCGCGCGCTCTCGCTGCAATGGTATCGCACGCTGGACTCCCTGATCATCGAGGACGGCGGCGGCCACGCGCTGCTCGTCAGCTACCATCGCTTCAATCCCGAAGGCCGGTGCGTGAATTTCGTGGTGAGCCGCATCGGAATCGTCATGGAAGCGGGCGCGCCGCTGTTGTCGGATGATGGCTGGCGCGACGTGTTTGTCGGAAATCGCTGCCTGCCGTTGCCGCCGGATGCGGAGATGTTCTCCGGCCACGAAGGCGGCGGGCGCATCATAGAGTTCGCCCCAGGCCGGTTGCTCGTGTCGATCGGCTTTTTCGGTTTCGACGGCGTGCTGATGTCGCCGGCGCTGCCTCAGAACCCGAACGTTCACATCGGCAAGATTGTCGAGGTGAATTTGCGCACCGGCCGCGCGCGTATTTATGCGCAAGGCGTGCGTAATCCGCAGGGGCTGATGCGCGATTCACGCGGCCGCATCTGGGAAACCGAACACGGGCCGTATGGCGGCGACGAACTCAACATTATCCGTCGCGGCGCCGATTACGGTTTCCCGGCGACGACCTACGGCATGCAATATGGCCGCCCACGCTCACCATGGCCGAACAATCGCGAGCAGGGGCGCCACGCGCGCGGCTACACGCTGCCGATCTATTTCTTTTCGCCCAGCATCGGCATCAGCAATCTGATCGAGGCGCCGGCGCAGGAGTTTCCGTTGTGGCGCGGCGACTTGCTTGTCGCGTCGATGATCAGCGAGACGCTCTATCGCGTGCGCTTGCGCGGCCGGCAGGTGATCTCGGTTGAGCCGATGCCGATGGGTAAGCGCATCCGCGATATCGTCGCGCTGCCGGATGGGCGCGTTGTGCTGCTGATGGATTTCGGCTCGCTCGTGATCCTGCAGCGTCAGCGTGAAGGGGAAGAAGCGCCACCGCCGGAGATGCCGGAGCGCTTCATTGGCTACGCCGCGCTGGCGCGGAGCCGCGCGGCCGATCCCTCGCTCAACCAACAACTCGATCAGCGCGAGTTTGGGCGGCGCTTGTTCGATGCGTCGTGCGCGCAATGCCATTCGCTGGATGGGACGGCGAGTGTTGGCCCGACGCTGCAAGGCGTGCTTGATCGCCGTATCGGGTCGCTGCCGGACTACGCGTACTCGCAAGCGATGCGCGAGGCGCGCGGAAATTGGACGCTGGAGCGGCTCGCTCTGTTCGTCACTGATCCGGAGGGCACGATTCCCGGCACGACGATGCCTCACACCGGCGTGCACTATCACGAGTTCGGCAATCTCTATGCCTATCTGTGGGAACGCCAACGCGCGGAGGAGCGTGAGTAGCGCTTGCAACGTCGAGGCGATTTGAGCGAGGCTGCCGCCAGTACCGGGGGCTTCTATGCGTCAATTCCTTATCGCTTGCGCACTTTTGTTCGGCGCAGTCGCGCAACCCGCCGCCGCACAGCCGACGCGCGTCGAGATGGCGCAAGAGCTTGTGCGTTTGCTCGATATCGAGGCCGCCTTCGTCGACATGTTCGAGGTGCTGACGCCAATCATGAGCGCGGCGATTTCGCAGGAAATGGGGCTGAGCTCGAGCGATGCTGAGCGCCTGACCGGGCTCTTCAACGACGAGATGCGGGCAGGGATGCCGGAGCTGATGGCGTCGATGGCGGATGTGTACGCGAGCGAGTTGTCAGAGCAGCAGCTGATTGAAATCACCGCCTTCCTGCGTTCGCCTGCTGGCCGCGCGCTGGTGAGCAGCCAGAGCGCGGCGCAAGCGCGGCTTGAGGGGCTGGGCGAGCAATTCGGCATAAGAGTCGCGGAGCGTGCAGTCGCGCGCTTCGTTCAAGCGCGCTCGCAGCCGCCAACCTGAAACAAAACGGCCGCCCCGAAGGGCGGCCGTAAGCGAACGCGTTGAGCCTCGCTCTCAATTGTAGAGCAACGCGTCCAAGATGATGCCGGTGGCGATCGCCACGAGCAGGATGTCGCCGTCCGAGTACACGTAGCGGCAGCCGTATGGCGCCGGCGGCAGGCGGTAGTAGAGATCCCACGGAACCGGCTCCCACCACATCCAATCCGGGATCACGTAGCCGACGGACCAGCGACGGTAGGGACGATGCCAGCCGTCATAGCTCCACCAATAATAATCGCGCCCGTAATAGCCGCGCACGATCGAGGCGTAGCCGTAGTCGAAATAATAGCCGTGCCGCACGCGCCGCCAGTCATTGTAGCGCGGGCGTTGGAAGTCGCGGTGCGTGTTCCAATAGGGGCGATAGCGCGCATCGTGACGGCCGCGATCCCAGTCGCGACGCCAATGATCGTTGTCGGCCCAATCGCGACGTCCGTCGCGGCCCCAGTCACGACCGCCGCGTTGATCGCGTCCGCCGCGATCCCAGTTGCGGCCATCGCCACGGCCGCCACGGCCGTCTCTCACATCGCCACGGCCGCGCCCGTCGCCGTCCCAGCGACGATCTGGGCCATCGCGTCGCGCGTTGTCGTTGGCCCAATCGCGGCGTTGGCCGTCATTGTTGTTGTTCCAATCGCCACGGCGGCCATCGCCATCGCGACGGCCTTCGCCGCGCCGATTGGCGTCGCCGCCTGGACGTTGTTGGCCGGCCCATTCGCGGCGTTGGCCTTCGCCGTTCCATTGCCGCTGACGTTGACCGTCGCCGCGCGCGCCGTCGCCGCGTTGGCCTTCGCCGCCGCGCCACTGACGTTGCTCGCCGCCTTGCGGGCCGCCAGCCAGTTCGCGATCGCCGCGGCCTTCGCGGCCACGCCATTGTTGTTGTTGCTGCTGTTCTTGCTGTTGTTGCTGGCCTTGCCATTCGCGACGCCGGCCTTCGCCGCCATCGCCACGCTGGCCATCACCGCGCCCGCGCCAAGCTTGCTGCTCGCCGCCGCCTTCGCGTTGACCGCCACGCCATTCGCGTTGCGGCTGCTGTTGTTGGGGACGGGCTTCGCCGCCGCCATTGTTAGCGCCGCGCCATTGGCGTTCGCCGCCGCCATCGCCGCGACGCTCGCCGCCATCGCCACGGCGTTCACCGCCGCCGTCGCCACGCCGGCCACGATCTCCGCGATCGCCGCCGCGTTCACCTCGCTCGGCGCGACCGCCTCGATCCTCTCTCTGCGCATAAGCTGCCGGCGTCATAAGCGCCGACAGGCTCAAAGCGGCCACCGCCGCCATGAGGACGTTCTTCATCGTGAGGCTCCCATGTGCGTCCTCAGCGGACACACCCTCGCAAGTTTGATGCTGGAGCTTGCCGCCTGAACGCAGGCTGAACGGCGTCTGAACGAACTGTCGCGTCGCCGTTCAGGCGAGCATGCCGTGCAGC
Source organism: uncultured Terricaulis sp. (assembly GCA_964653495.1). Taxonomy (GTDB): domain Bacteria; phylum Pseudomonadota; class Alphaproteobacteria; order Caulobacterales; family Aquidulcibacteraceae; genus Vitreimonas. The sequence continues at coordinate 5,315 of CAZZFE010000016.1, forward strand.
AGGACGTTCACGCCGGCGGCGACGTGCGCTTTCAGCTCATCCTCTGTGGGCGCGTAGGTCGCGTCGGCGAGGGCGCGGTAATGATGCCGCGCGCGCATCAGTTCGAGGAAGAACGAGGCCGAAGCGTCGGGATCGGCCACTTTCTGGCCGTCGGCGCTCACATGGTTGGCGAGATAAACCATCACCGCGCTGCGCACCGAGGCCGCGCCGCCTTTGCCGATATAGCGCTGGAGCAGGTGCGGGAATTTCGCGCCTTCGCCGATGGTGATGCGGTAAAAAGATAAGTTGTCGGGCTTCAGGAAGGACTGGATGATCTTCAGTCCAATGATCTTCAGCCCTTCTTCGAGGTGCAGGCCCTCGGCTTCCTCGGTTGAGAAATCGGCGATGAAGCGCGCGTGCTGATCCTCCATGACGGCGAGGAACAGGCCTTCCTTGTTGCCGAACTGGGCATAGAGGGTCGCAAGCGAGCCGCCGGCGTGGCGCACGACTTCGTTCACGTTCGCGGCTTCGTAGCCCCGAGCGAGGAATTCGGCGCGCGCGGCGACCAGGAACGCCTGCCGGCGCGCCGAGCCGCGATCCGTCACGCGCGATTCCGCAGGCGCGATTTCCGCCACGTGTCACTCCTCCCGGCGCGGACGATAGGCAAAGTGTGTCAGCAAGCAAGGCCATCGACAAACTATTACAGCTGATAGCCTAGGCGTGCTTGGCTAGGCCGATTTCCCGCTTGCGCTTGACGTAACGGTCGCTACATATTGAATCATTCTTTCAGGGATCAGCGCATAGCCATGCCAGATGACGCCGGGCTGACGCCGCCCCGGGCCCCGCTCACGCGGGCCCGGCTGCAAGCCATTTCCGAACGCCTCGGAAAGCGCCGTATCGCGCTGGCGTTCGGGGCGCTGGCGCTCGTTGTTCTGGGCTTCGTCGGCTTCAACTGGTTCACGATCGGCCGCTATCAGGTCGCCACCGACAACGCCTATGTGCGCGCCGACATCTCGATGCTTTCGGCCAAGGTCGAGGGCTATGTGCGCGAACTGCCGGTGGCCGAGAACCAGCCGGTGCACGCGGGCGACATCGTCGCCCGTCTCGAAGCCACGGATTACGAAGCCCGCGTCGCCGCCGCCCGCGCCGCGCTCGCGCAAGCGCAAGGTGCGCGCGCAACGCAAAGCGCCCAGCGTGCGCTCGCCGCGTCCGACGTGGAGCGCTACCGCCCGCTGGCGGAGCAGGGGCTGCTCTCTCCCGCGCGCATGCAGCAGATCGAGATTCAAGCGCGTCAGGCCGGTAGCGGCTTGGCCTCCGCCAACGCGGCCATCGACGCCGCGCGCGCGCAGCTGGAAGCGGCCGAGCTTGATCTTGAGCGCACCGTGATCCGCGCGCCCATCGATGGCGTGGTTGGTGATCGGCAAGTGCAAGTCGGCCAGCTCGTGCGCCCCGGTTCGCCGATGATGGCGGTGGTGCCGCTGCAAGCGGTTTATGTCGTCGCGAATTTCAAGGAGACGCAGATCGCGCATTTCCACGAAGGCCAGTCGGTGACGATCCGCCCCGACATCGCTCACGATCTGCGCCTGCACGGCACGCTTGAATCGATCGCGCCCGCCAGCGGTACGGAATTTTCGATCATCCCGACCGACACCGCGACCGGCAATTTCACCAAGATCGTGCAGCGCGTGCCGGTGCGCATTCGCATCGATCCGGGGCAGGACGGCGCAAACCTGCTGCGTCCGGGCCTCTCAGCCAGCGTCAGTGTGGACACGCGCGGATGAGCGACGCCCCAGAAGGGCTGCCGACGGATACACCGCCGCTCGCAATCTGGATTGGCTTCATCGCCATGGTCGTCGGCCAATTCATGGCCGTGCTCGACATTCAGATTGTCGCCAGCGCCTTGGGCGCGATCCAGGCCGGCGTCTCCGCCAGCCGCGATGAAATCTCCTGGGTTCAAACCTCGTACCTGATCGCCGAAGTCATCGGCATTCCGCTCTCGGGCTTCCTTGGCCGCGCGCTCGGCACGCGTCTACTGTTCTGTCTCTCCGCGCTCGGCTTCACGTTCTCGAGCCTGCTCTGCGCGTTCGCGTGGGACATCAATTCGCTGATCGCCTTCCGGGCCGCTGCAGGGCTTCAGCGGCGCGGCGATGATCCCGACGGTGATGGCGACGCTCTATCTCGTCTTCCCGCCGCGCTTGCAGCCGATGACGGGCGCGATGATGGGCATGGTGATCACGCTGGCGCCGTCGCTGGGGCCGACGCTTGGCGGCATGATCGCTGAAGCGCTTGGCTGGCGGGCGCTGTTCTGGATCAATGTCGTGCCCGGCCTGCTGATCACGTTCGTGATCTGGAACACGATGACGACGCTGGGCAAAGGCAGCTTCGATCTGTTGAAGAAGATCGACGTCGTCGGCTTACTGGGGCTCGCCATGTTCCTCGGTGCGGCGGAATACGTGCTGGAAGAGGGGCCGGCGAACGAATGGTTTGCCTCGGCCGAGGTGTCGCTCTGGGCGCTCGTCAGCATCGCCGGCGGCGTGTTGTTCTTCTGGCGCGCGCTCAACCACGACACCCCGATCGTCGATCTGAAACCGTTCGCCACGCCCACCTTCGCGATCGGCGCGACGCTTGGCTTCATCCTTGGGCTTGGCCTCTTCAGCTCCGTGTTCCTGACGCCGCTCTTCCTGGGCTCGGTGCGCGGGTACTCCGCGCTGCAGATCGGCCACACGATGTTCGTGCAGGGCGCGGTGATGTTCCTCACCGGCCCGCTGGTCGGCGTGCTCGCGCGCACCATGCCCGACACGCGCCCGCTTGGATTTCTCGGCTTTGTGCTCGTGGCGCTGAGCTGCTGGATGCAGGCCACGCTCACGCATGAATCCGCGTTCTGGGAGCTGGCTTGGCCGCAGGTCGTGCGTGCGCTGGGGCTGATGCTCACGTTCCAATCAGTGATGCAGCCGGCTCTGCAATCGCTGCCGCCGCAATTGCTGCATTCAGGCGCGGGCCTCTTCAACACCATGCGCAATCTCGGCGGTGCGTTCGGCATTGCTGGCCTTGCGACCGTGCAGGCGCACTCGTTCGCGCTGCACCGGCAGGAGCTTTACTCCGCCGTCGATCCGCAGAACCCGCACGTCCAGCAGATGCTCTCCGGCAGCGCCGCTTATCTGGCGCAAGCGGGCGCGGTCGATCCCGAGCGCCAGGCGCTTATGTATTATGCCGGCATGCTTGATCGCGAGGCCTTGGTGATGACGTTCAACGACCAGTTCCTCTTCCTGGCCGTCGTCATCGGGATTTCGTCGTTCGCGATGTTCGCCTTGAAGCCGTCAGCGCGCCGCACGGCGGCGCTGCGCGAAGCGGCGGCGCACTAGCTCGTCAGCGCTTCCTTGATCGCGCCCAGCATTTGCGGGCCGAGCGGTGCGGCTTTGGCGTTGAACGTATCGACCAAAGCGCCGTCCTTGCCGATCAGGATTTTGTGGAAGTTCCAGCGCGGCAGCGCGCCTTCGCCCAATTCGTGGGCGATCCAGTCATAGAAGGGATGGCGGCGGTCGCTGTTGACGATCTCGACCTTGCCGGTCATCGGAAACTTCACGTGATATTTGCTGTCGCAAAACTCGTGGATGGCGTGCTCGTCGCCCGGCTCTTGAGCGCCGAAATCGTTGCAGGGCACGCCGATCACGACGAGGCCCTTTTCCGCCTTGGACTCATAGAGCGCTTCCAGGTCCCGATATTGTGGGGTGAAGCCGCAGGCGCTGGCCACGTTCACCACAAGGATCGCCTTGCCGGCGTAGTCGGACAGCTTGATCTCGCCAGGCGCATCGAGCTTGGCGAAGGTAAAGTCGTGGGCGGTGGTCATTTCGGTCCTACCGGGGAGGCGGGGCGGTTTAGACCCGTCGCGCGGCGGCGGCAATGCCGGTCGCCTGTAAGGTGGCGTTCAATTCGCAGTGTGCTAGGAGGAGATATGGCTACGCCCTTCGGACTACGAATTCGCCACCCGGCCTACGTTTGAGCTAACGCTCCGTGGGACCGGGTCGTTCCTGCTAGCCTCATGCCAAGTTCAAACGGAGATTCGACCGTGGCCGATGCGCCTTCTGGTCGCGACTATCGCGAAACCCTCTTTCTTCCCGACACCCCGTTCTCGATGCGCGCAGGTTTGCCGCAAAAGGAGCCGGAGCAGGTCAAACGCTGGGCCGAGCTTGGCCTCTACAAGCTGCTGCGCGCCGATGGCGCGAGCCGGCCGAAATACTTTCTGCACGACGGCCCGCCCTACGCGAACGGCGCCATCCACATCGGGCACGCCGAAAACAAGATCCTGAAAGACATGGTCGTCCGCACGCGGCAGATGACCGGCTGGGATTCCGATTACGTGCCTGGCTGGGATTGTCACGGCCTGCCGATCGAGTGGAAAGTCGAGGAAGATTTCCGCAAAGCCGGCCGCAAGAAGCAGGACGTGCCGGCGGTCGAGTTCCGCAAAGCCTGCCGCGAATATGCCGACAAATGGATCCCGCTGCAGCGCGAGGAATTCACACGCCTCGGCATCGAAGGCGATTGGGACAATTACTACACGACGATGAGCTTCGAAGCCGAAGCCGCCATCGCGCGCGAGTTCATGCGCGTGGTGAGGACGGGCTTGGTGTATCGCGGCTCAAAGCCGGTGATGTGGAGCCCGGTGGAGCGCACCTCGCTCGCCGAAGCTGAGGTGGAGTATCAAGAGAAAACATCACCGACGATCTGGGTGAAGTTTCCGATCCAGAGCCGCCCTGGCGTCAGCGTCGTCATCTGGACGACGACTCCTTGGACGATCCCTGGCAATCGCGCGATCTCGTACTCGCCGACGATCAGCTACGGCGTGTACCAGGTCGACATCATCGAGCAGGGCCTTGCTTTCGAGCCGTGGGTGAAGGTTGGCGACAAGCTCGCGCTCGCCGACAAGCTCGCTGAAGACGTGATGCGCGCTGCGAAAGCGGCGACATGGTCGCGCGTCGATGATTTCGATGGCGCGGGCCTCAAGTGCGCGCACCCGTTCCACGGCAAGGGATACGATTTCGACGTTCCGCTGCTCGCCGGCGATCATGTCACCGACGACGCCGGCACCGGCTTCGTGCACACCGCGCCGAGCCATGGCGCGGACGACTTTGTGATCTGGACGAAGCATTTCGGCCAGGAAGGCATCCCGTTCACGGTCGACGAAGACGGTCGCTTCACCAAGGAAGCACCAGGCTTTGAAGGACTCGAAATCCTGCAGCTTGAAGGCAAAAATCTGGGCAAGGATGGCCCCGCCAACAAAGCTGTCATCGATGCGCTGATCGAGGCCGGCGCGCTGCTCGCGCGCGGGCAGCTGAAGCACTCGTATCCGCACTCGTGGCGCTCAAAGGCGCCGCTGATCTTCCGCAACACGCCGCAATGGTTCATCGCGCTCGATAAGCCGTACGCCGAAGGCGGCGGACGCACGTTGCGCGAAGTCGCGCTCTCGGAGATCGAGCGCGTCGATTGGGGCCAGAAGCGCACGGGCGAAGACAGCGGCTACAATCGCATCAAGGGCATGATCAAGGATCGTCCCGATTGGCTCGTCTCGCGCCAGCGCGCCTGGGGCGTGCCGCTGCCGATCTTCGTCAGCAAAGCCGACGCGTCGATCCTCATGGACGATGAGGTCGATGCGCGCATCAGTGCCGCGATGCAGCAGGGCGGCGCCGACGCTTGGTGGGCGACGCCGGCGCAAACTTTCCTCGGCGCGAAATATAAGGCTGAGGATTACGAAAAGGTCGAAGACATCTTGGATGTCTGGTTCGATTCCGGCTCCACGCACGCGTTCGTCGTCGGCGAACGCGATGCGCCGACGCGCCCGTCGTTCCTCAACCCGCACTCGATCGTCTATCTCGAAGGCTCGGACCAGCATCGCGGCTGGTTTCATTCATCCTTGCTCGAAAGCTGCGCCACGCGCGGCCGCGCGCCGTACGACGAGGTGATCACGCACGGCTTTGCCGTGGACGAGAAGGGCTTCAAGCAATCGAAGTCGCTCGGCAACGTCGTCGAGCCGCAGACGGTGGCGAACCAGAACGGCATCGAAATCCTGCGCCTGCTGATCGCCAGCGCCAATTACGGCGACGACCTCCGGATGGGCAAAACCATCATGGAGCAATCGAGCGAAACCTACCGCAAGCTCCGCAACACGCTGCGTTACCTGCTCGGTGCACTGCGGGATTACAGCGACGACGAGCGTTTGCCGCTGACGCCGGGCCGGGTCGAAAGCCACGATCCGGAAATGGCGCCATTGCTGGAGCGCTGGTTGCTGCATCGCCTGTGGCAGCTCGATCAGGTCGTGCGCGAGGGCTATCGCACCTACGAATTCCGCGCCGCGGTCAGCGCCATCGTCGAATTCTGCAACGTTGATCTCTCGGCGTTCTACGTCGATGTCCGCAAGGACGCGCTCTATTGCGACGCGCCGAACTCGCTGCGCCGTCGCGCGTGTCGCATGGTGCTAGACGAAACGTTCTCGCGCCTCACCGCGTGGCTTGCGCCAGTGCTGCCGTTCACGACGGAAGAAGCCTGGCTCACGCGCTTCCCTGACACCGTGTCGGTGCACCTCCGGCAATTCCCGGAAACGCCGGAGACCTGGCAGGACGATTTCGCCGCCGAACAAGTCGCGCGCCTGCGCGATGTGCGCGGCGTCGTCACCGGCGCGCTTGAACTGGCGCGCGCGGAAAAACGCATCGGCGCTTCGCTCGAAGCCAGCCCACGCGTGTTCGTTTCCGGCGATAGCGTGCGTTCGCTGCTGCAATCGGTCGATTTCGCGGAACTCTGCATCACCTCGGGAATCAGCATCGAAGCGGGCGAGGGGCCGGAGGCGGCGTTCCGCTTGCCGGAGGTATCGGGTGTTGCGGTGGTCGTCGAGCGCGCGGGCGGCGTGAAGTGCGCGCGTTCGTGGAAGTATTTCGATCCCGCCACTGCCGATCCGGAATTCCCGGACATCACCGCGCGTGACGCCGAAGCCGTGCGCGCATGGGAGGCCGCCCGTGGCTGACATTCCAACCTATGTCGGCCCGGTGATCGTCGTGCTGGCCGTGATCGCCTTCACGGTCTGGATCATCGCGCGCGGCAAGAAGGATTGATCGAACGCAGGGCGTGCGCGGTTCTGATAAGCTGTGCTCGGCGCTAAGCGGAGAACGGCGATGTTCAGATGGCTGCGCACGCTCGCGCTCGTCGCGATTACGGTGCTGGTGACAATCTTTTCGGTGCAGAACTTGGCATCGACCGAGGTCGTGTTCCTCATCTGGTCGATCCACGCGCCGCGCGCTTTGATCTATTTCTTGCTGTTCGCGCTGGGTCTCGCCACCGGGTTCCTGATCCGCGCGCTGCAGCCTAAGCGCCAACCCGCCGCCGCCAAGCCGCCGCCGCCGAAACCGCCAGCCAGCGCCTAGGCCCGGTTGGGGCGCGGCCTTGCCGCCGCCCCGTCGCCCCGCCATAAGCGCAACCCATGCTCCGATACGGCCTTCTCCTGGCGGCGATCGTGTTCGTCGCCGACCAGATCAGCAAATACGTGATCCTGGAGGTCGTCCATTTCAGCCCGGAGGGCTGTTTGGCGGCTGGGATCGGCTGCGGCTTCATCGAGCTCACCCCGTTCTTCGACCTGCAGATGGTCTGGAATCGCGGTGTCAGCTTCGGGATGCTCCGCGCCGATAGCCCCATCGCCCGCTGGGGCCTGGTGCTGATGTCGTTGGTCATTTCGGGGGTGTTCTTCTGGTGGCTCCGGGGCGCGACCCGGAAGCTCACGGCGACCGCGCTTGGGCTCGTGATCGGCGGTGCGCTGGGCAATGTGATCGACCGCATCCGCTTCGGCGCAGTGGCGGACTTCCTTGATTTCAATGGCTTGTGGTTCCCCTGGGTGTTCAACGTCGCCGACGCCGCCATCAGTGTGGGCGCTGGCCTGCTGCTCCTGGATTTTCTCCTCAACGGTGAGGACAAGAAGCCCGCGGCCGCTGGGAACGCGCCCCAGAACGGACAAGATGCAAGCTGAACCATGACCGCTGCCTGAGCGGCTTGGCGATTTGGATAAGGGCGGGCTAGAACCAGCCGCGATTTGAGGGAGTTGAGGCGTCCTATGACGAAAATCACGACGGTCGTGGCGATTGTGGCGGCCGCTGCCGCGGCGAGCGGGTGCTCGTCGCTTGGACGCTCCATGGGCGCCGGCAAAAATTCGCCGGACGAGTTCCGCATCGTCACGCGTGCGCCGCTGACGCTGCCGCCGGATTACTCGCTGCGTCCGCCGCGCCCAGGTGAGGCGCGCCCGCAGGAATTGGAGCCGGACGCGGAAGCGCGCGCCGCTCTGTTCGGCCAAGACATCGCCCAAGGCGCGACCGCCGGCGAACGCACGCTGGTCTCCCGCGCCGGCGCCGACAATGTCGACGCCAGCGTCCGCAACCAGGTCGATTTCGAAGGCCAGAGCATCGTCCATCGCTCCGAGGGCTTCGTGAACCGCATCCTCTCGTTCGGCGGTTCTTCGGCGCCGGCCTCGACGCCGCTCAACCCTGAGCAGGAGCAACAGCGTCTGGCTGATGAAGAAGCCGTGCGCCGCGCCACTGGCGGCGGCCAGGTGATCATCCAGCGCAACGCCTCCGGCGGCTTCAAGCTCCCGGGCACCTGATCTCGTGAACCATACGCCGCGCTTCGCGACGCTCCTCGGCGCCGCGTGCGCTGCTGCGTTCGCCTTCGTTACGCCCGCGCTCGCGCAAGAGATGCCGCGGCCGGAAACCTTCACGCTGCGCAATGGCATGCAGGTCGTGGTGATCACTGATCGCCGCGCGCCTGTCGTCACGCATCAGGTTTGGTATCGCGTTGGCGCGGCGGACGAACCGCGCGGCCAATCCGGCATCGCGCACTTTTTCGAACACCTGATGTTCAAGGGCACGCGCCAGATCGCGCCGGGTGAGTTCTCGCGCACCATCGCCCGCAATGGCGGCGACGATAACGCCTCCACGTCGTGGGACTACACCGTCTATTACGAGCGCATCGCCCGCGACCGCCTTGAACTGGTGATGCGCATGGAAGCCGACCGCATGCGCAATCTGCGTCTGCTGCCGGAAGACATCGCGTCCGAGCGCGACGTGATCGTCGAGGAGCGCCGCTCGCGCATCGACAATAGCCCCGGCGGCGTGCTGAGCGAGCGCATGCGGGCGATGCTTTACCCGCATCATCCGTACGGCACGCCGGTGATCGGCTGGCTGCACGAAATCCAGGATCTCGATCGCGAAGAAGCGCTCGAGTTTTATCGCATCTGGTACGCGCCGAATAACGCCATCCTCGTTGTCGCCGGCGATGTCGACGCGGCGGAGCTGCGTCCGCTGGCGGAGCGCATCTATGGCCGCGTGCGGCCGACGCGTGATCTGCCGGCGCGCGAATGGGTGCGCGATCCGCCGTCGGCGGGGCCGATGCGCGTCGTGCATCGCGACGAGAAGGTGCGCCAGCCGTCGATGTCGCGCTTCTATCGTGCTGTCAGCTACGGCACGGCGGAGGGCCGCCAAGCGCACGCGCTCGATGTGGCGATGGATATTCTCGGTGGCTCGGAGACGAGCCGGCTTTATCGCGCGCTCGTCGAAGAACGCCAGATCGCGGTGGCTGCAGGCGCTGGCGCCAACACCGGTGGTTTAGGCGGTGGGCAAGCTTCGGTTTGGGGCTCGCCGGCTGACGGCGTGCCGTTGGAAACGCTCGAAGCGGCGATCGACGAAGTGATCGCGACGTTCCTGCGCGATGGCCCGACCGACGCCGAACTCGCACGCGCCAAATCCTCGCTGTCAGCCGCGGCGATCTATTCGCGCGACAGCCAGGAAGCGCTCGCGAACGTGTACGGCCAATCCTTGGTGCAGGGTGAGACGATGGACGAAATCGTGTCATGGCCCGCCGATGTCGAAGCCGTGACGCGCGAAGAGGTGATCGCGGCCGTTCGCGAGACGCTGAACATCGACAATTCCGTCACCGGCCAGCTCTTGCCGCTGGAGGCCGCGCAATGAGGCCGCTTCTTCTCGCGCTGCTGGCTCTGTTCGCCTTCGCCAACGGCGCTTTCGCGCAAGTACCGATCCAAGCGATCCGCTCGCCAGCCGGCATCGACGCGTGGCTCGTGTCCGACAGCACGGTGCCGATCATCGTCATGCACGCCTATTGGGAGGGCGGCTCTGCGGGTGAGCCGGACAATCTCGTCGGCTCGACCGGCGTGATGACGGACATGCTCACCGAAGGCGCGGGCGACATGGATGCGAACGCCTTCAAGGAGCGCCTGCAAGATTTGAACATGTCGCTCGGCTTTTCGTCGGGCTGGGACGGCGTCGGCATGAGCGTCGTCACGCTCAGCGAGAACCGCGACGCGGCGTTTGAAATGGCGCGTGTCGCGCTGATGCAGCCGCGTTTTGACGCGGCGCCGCTCGACCGCATCAAGCGCCAGATCGCCATCGGCCTGCGCACGCGTGAGACCAATGCCGGCTACATCGCCAATCTCGCGCTGGATCAGGCTTTGATCCCCGATCACCCGTACGCGCGCCGCATTCAGGCGGCGAATGTCGCCGCCATCAATCGCCAAGTGCTGCAACAGCGGCGGGCAGCGTTGTTCACGCGCGGCGGCGTCAAGATCACCATCGTCGGCGATATCGACGCGGAAACCGCTGGCCGCATGATCGACAACGTGTTCGGCGCTTTGCCGCAAACGGCGCCGGCCTCGGAAACGCCGGAAGCGCAAGTGCGCGCGGCGACGCCGCTCATCGTGCGCACGCTGCCGCAGCCGCAAAGCCTCGTCCTGTTCGCCGGCCCCGGCATCCAGGACGAGGATCCGGATTGGACCGCGCTCGTCGTCGCCAATTACATCATCGGCGGCGGCGGTTTCTCATCGCGGCTGATGGATCAGGTTCGCGAAGAGCGCGGGCTCGTGTACGGCATCAGCACCGGGCCATCGGTGCGTGACCATTCCGCATTCATCCGTGGCTCCGCGCAGACAGAGAACGGCGATGTGCGCGAAGCGATCGAGGTGGTGCGCGCCGAATTGCAGCGCTTCCACGATTCCGGCGCTACGCAAGCCGAACTCAACGACGCCATCACCTATCTCACCGGCTCGTTCGCGCTCGATCTCGACAGTAATTCCAAGATCGCCAGCGTCGTTCATGGCTACCAAACGTCGGGCCGCGATATCGATTACATCAACGCCCGCAACGATCGCATCCGCGCCGTGACGCTGGAAGACGTGAACCGCGTCGCACGGCGCTTGTTTGATCCCGCTGCGTTTGCGTTCGTGGTTGTGGGGCAGCCGGAAGGGCTCACGCCGTAAGAACCCTCTCCCTCCATGGAGGGAGAGGGCGGGGTGAGGGTGGAGCGCCAGCGTCTGGGTTTGCGTTGGGCCGCACTACGCACGTTACGAGTTTGCGTCGCCCCCTCACCCAACCTCTCCCCCTCGGGGGAGAGGAGCGACGGAGGCTAAGCCGCAACCGCCGCGTCGAACTCCGCCTTCCAGCCGGCGACCAGTTCGCGGTTGTCTTCGTCCCACGGATGAAAGCCTGGCCGGTACCACGCGAAATACGTCTTCGAATTGCGCGAGAATATCCCCGGCGTGCGCCACACATAGCGTCGCACGGCCTTCAACGCGTCCTTCGGCGAATAGCCATCGGCTTCAAGTAACCACGCCGCATAGGTGGTGATGTTGCGTGTGAAGAAATACGAGATCATCGCCATCGCGATCGTACGACGGAGATAACGCTGCAGCGGATGCCAATGGCGCGTCACGTGCAGGAAGACGTCATAGGCGACGGCCTTGTGCTCGGTCTCTTCCATCGCATGCCAGCGCCACATGCGCTCGATCTCAGGATCGGCGTCGTCGAACAGGTCGCGGTGGCGCGCGTGCGCGTCGGCCATCATGGCGGTGAAATGTTCGAGCGCGATGGTGGAGATCAGCATCCGCATCGGCCCGCCTGAGCGCGCGAACGCCACGCGCTCGCGCACGCCTTCTTCCACGCGCTCGGCCGGATAGCGCGTGCGGTCGATCAGCTGGTTCAGCGAATGATGCTCACGCGAATGGATCGCCTCTTGCGCGATGAAGCCCTTCACGTCCTCGGCCAGCTTGCCGCTGACTTCGCCGCGATAATGGCGCACCGCGTCCATGAACATGCGCTCGCCGTCCGGAAACGTCAGCGACAGCGCGTTGAACACGGCCGTGCCGACAGGATCGCCGCCCAGCCAATGGCCGGTCTTGGGGGCGTCAACGGCGAAATGGATATCGCGCGGCGGGACTTGGACGTCGTTAGGCGTGGACTTTGGGGGCGTCGATTTGGCGTTCATGGCGAAAAGCTCTGCTAGATTGCCTACGCAACGCATTTGGGCTTTACTGACAAAAATGTCAATAAGAAAAAATGTTAAGGTTCGCGTCCGCCGGGCGCCTGAGGCCGCGCGCGACAACATCTTGTCGGCAGCGGAAAAATTGCTCGTGGACGAGGGTCCGCTGGCGCTGAAGCTGGCGAATGTCGCCGCCGCCGCGAACGTCGCCAACGCCAACGTGCTGCATCATTTTGGCTCTATTGACGGCGTCCACGCAGCGCTCATGGACCGCATGGTGCAGCAGCTCGTGGCGGAGCTGATCAAGCTTGCCGACGAAGCCGAGGGCAAGGGGCATCAAACCGAGGCGGTGCTGCAGGCGCTGTTCGACGTGTTCGAAACGCGCGGCGCAGCGCGCTTGGCGGCGTGGCTCGAACTCACCGGCGAATGGCGCCGGCTCACGCATGTGCGCGAAGCCGTGCGCAAGGTGGTTGTGAAGCGTGTGTCGTTCGGCGATTTGAATGTGGAGGGCGCCGAAGACATGGTGTTGGCCAGTGTCGTCATGGCGATGGGCGCGGGGCTGTTCGGCCGCTCGCTGGCGCAGCTGATTGGCAAACCGCCTGGCCGCACCCGCAAAGTCGCGACGGAAGCGCTGCGCGCGTTTGCGAACACGCGCCGGGAAAACTAAGCGCGCGGCGCGAGCGCGCTGACATACGCCTCCATCAAACGCACCAATTCATCCTCCAATCGCGCCGGATCGAGCCCAAGCTCTTGTTCCGCTGCTGCCGCGCGCAGCAAGCTGATCGGCGCGTGCGTCAGCACGAACGCGCTCTCCGGCGTCAGCTGCATCTGCAATCGCGCTTTGCCAGCGATCGCCGCGAAGAAGGCTTCATGGTGCTGCGCCAGCACGGCGTCGCCGCCGCGATGAAACAACGCCGCGAGCAACGCTTCGCGTGTTGCCGGCGATCCCTCAAAGCCGCGCATCAAAGCGCGCACAATCTGGCGCACGCTGCTGATGTCGGGGCGGCGGATGATGGTTTCGGCGATCTCGTCGCGCACGGCGGCGGCGCGGCGCTGGGCGAGGGCGGCGAGGATGTCCTGCTTGTTGGCGAAGTATTGGTAGAGCGTGCCGATGCTGACGCCGGCGCGCGCGGCGACGTGATTTGTGGTGAGCCCATCGACGCCCTCGGCCTCGAGAAGTTGAAAGGCCGCCTCCAGGATCGCGTCGACGGTGCCTTCGGCGCGCGATTGCCGGGGCTTTCTACGGGACTTTTCAGACACTTGGCCGCCTCCAGGCGCGCGCCGGCGGATTTACCGCCAAAGCGAGTAGCTCAAATCTGAGCTTTGCTTACATTTGGGTCAATGACGAGCATCGAACAGGTTCGCGCGAAGGTCGCTTCGCAGAAGGCGCTGCTGCCGGCGCTCTATGGCGCGATCGATTTCGAGCGCGATCCGGAGCGCTTCACGCGCGATCCGAAGGCGGCTGTCGTTCAGGACCGCGCGCCGATGGGCGTTGTCGTCACCGATGACGATCTCGAACGCGTGCGCGCCTACACGATGCTGGGCGACGTCGTCGCTGACGCGTACGCGGCTCTGATGCCGCAACACGGCTTCCGCAAATTGATCGCGATGCTGCAGGAGGCCTGCGATCGCGGCGTCGAGAACGTGGCGGACGCGCCGCCGGAGCTTGTCGCCTTCATCCGAGCGATGGAAGCGACGCCCGCGTGGCTCGACATGGACATGGTGCGCGAAGGCGCGCGGCTGGAGCGCAACGCGACGGCGCATCTGGCGCCCTTCGCGGTGCGCGGCGCGTTTCTGGCGACGTTCCTCAACAAATATTCCGCGCTGCCAATGGCGCTCACCGGCACGCTGAGCAACGAAACCGCCGCGCGGCGCGTGAACGAAACGGCGACCTTCTTCGCGACGACAACGCTGCCCGGCGCGCTTGAGCGCAACGGGGAGGGCTTTAAAGCCGCGGCGATGGTGCGGCTGATGCACTCGATGGTGCGCTTCAACGCGATCCGCTCGGGCCGCTGGGAGGCGAGAATCTATGGCGTGCCGATCCCGCAAGTGGATCAGATGCCGGCCGGCCTCATTCCGGTGTTCCTGATGGCGTTCAAATTGCTACGCGAGGGCAGGCGCACGTTCACGGCGGAGGAGCGCGCGCGCGTCGAGGTGAGCCGCTATCGCTGCTTCCTGCTGGGACTGCCGGAGGATTTGCTCGCCGACACGCCCGAAGGAATCGTCCGCATGATGACGGCGCGCAATTCAACGCTCCGGCGCGGCTTCGACGACAGCACTTGCGGTGAACTCGTGCGCGCCACGCTCTCGGCTTATCTGCCGCCGAACCGCACGCTGGCGAACCGCGTGCACAATTCAGTCGAGCGCAGTTTCGCCAAAGCGTTCTTCCTGCGCGAATTCCTCGGCGGCGACCGCAAACGCGCGGCGTCGATGGGCGTCGAGATCAGTCCGCGCGACGAACTGATCTTCATCCTCGGTGCGCTCGGCATCACCACGCAGCTCGCCGCGTTCCGGCTCGCCGATCACGTGCCGGGCCTGCGTGACGTGGCGGACAAAGTGCTGGTGCGCCGCGTGCGCAAGCTGCTGCAGCGCTACGGCCACGCGGAGTTCACCAGCGACGCATCGAAATACAGGCCGGCCGAAGGCGCGCGCGAAGCGGCGTGATGGCAGCGCCGGCGAGACTCGAACTCGCTTCCCCGCTTTGAAAGAGCGGTATCGTAACCCATAGACGACGGCGCCGAAGCAATCGGGCGCTCGTGTTCGCTTTGAAAAAATGGCGTGAGCCATCCGAAGCTCGGGAGTGGCTACGCAGCCCTCCTTCGCCAAGGCTTCGGAGGGCATCCTACGCGCGCTTTGCGGGCGTAGGATGGTCTGGGCGGCTGGATTTGAACCAACGACCTCCTGCTTCCAAGGCAGGCGCTCTCCGCATGCTGAGCTACGCCCAGACACCGGCCAGCGCCACACGGGCGCTAGCGCATCTCTCGGAAGGGTCGCGGTCGAAACATGATCGTAGTCGTACTTGCTGTTTGTGTTTTCTGGATGGCCTTTCTTTGAGTCATTCCAGACGGCCGAAGGCCGATCTGGAATCCCGGAATCGTAGAGCGCGGTGCGTTGGCCCTGGATTCCAGATCGCGCTCCGCGCGTCTGGAATGACTGAGAGAAAGTCGACAGGGTCGGATTCGAACCAACGACGCCTTTCGGCACGAGGTTATGAGTCTCGCGGCATCGACCACTCGCCCACCTGTCAGCATTTTCTCAAAGTTGCCCGTCCACGATTCGAACGTGGATCTCCGGAATCAAAGTCCAGCGTCCTGCCAATTAGACGAACAGGCATGATGTCATTCCGCGCGGAAGTAGTGGTTCCGTTCGGCTCCGTCGTAGCGGCCGCTCTTCATGCAGCAGCGCTTGAAATAACCTCCGTGAACCGCAAGGGCAGAGGTCGTTGCGTCCGAGCTTCTCGATCAATTCCACATCGCCCACGCACCTTGCGGTCGCCGCGCTTGACGTGCGTCTCTGACGGATAGCCCTTACGCCGCTTCGACGAGCGCTCGAAAGCATGGCTGGTCGAGCGGATCATGATGATGTTTCATTGTTGCCTCCTGTGTTCGCACTAACGTTGTTCAAGCAGCAGATTCCGCGCCTTCATGATGGCGAAGCCCAGCAAATTTAGGCCTGGCCACGATTTGGGGTCCTCAGCGCGCGGGTCATCGGCGGCGAGGCCGATGCCCCAAACGCTATCGACGGGACTTGCTTCGACGAGGACCTTGTCGCCGGTCTCAAGCAGATACGCCCGCAGCGCAGCATTCTGACCGAATTTGGCGTGATTGCCGCGCAAGACGATGTCGAAGCGCGCGTGCGACCACGTCGCATCGTCAAAATTCTGGATCGTGCGACCGAGCGCCTTGGCCTTGCCTGGATCGTCGGCGGCGAGGATTTGCGCGCGCGTGGCGTCGTCACCGAACACGCGAGCCTTCTCGGCCATCATGTAGTGCTCCGCGGAAACGTACGACGCCCCGTCGATCTCGAAACGAGCGGGCCACCACTGGCTGAGCACGTGTTTTCCGACAGCATCTCCCTTCTTGGAGCGGTGACCCCAAAAGAGTACGTAGCGCGGCTGTAGGCCGGCTTCGATTGCAGCAATCAGCGATGCGGTATTGTTGATCTCAAGCTCACTCATCGTTCTTGTCTTGTTGACTGGAGGCGCGAGCTTCCACTCGCGCCTCCTTCGGATCAGCCCTTCACGCACACGACCTGGCGCAGCGTGTGCACCACGTCGATCAAGTCCGACTGCGCGGCCATGACGGCGTCGATGTCCTTGTAGGCCATCGGTGTTTCGTCGATCACGCCAGCGTCCTTGCGGCATTCCACGCCTTCGGTCGCCTTGCGGTGATCCTCGAGCGTGAACGTTTGCTTGGCCTTCGTGCGTGACATGGCGCGGCCGGCCCCGTGCGAGCAGGTGCAGAACGAATCTTCGTTGCCCTTGCCGCACACGATGAACGATTTCGCGCCCATCGAGCCGGGGATGATGCCGAGCTCGCCTTCGCCCGCGCGCACGGCGCCCTTACGGGTCACCCACACGTCGGCGCCGAAGTGCCGTTCACGCGCCACGTAATTGTGGTGGCAGTTCACGGCATGCTTCTCGAGCTTGAACTTCGGCAGGTTGTCGCGAAGCGCACGCAAAGTGCGGTCCATCATCACCTCGCGGTTGGCGCGCGCGTAGTCTTGCGCCCAGCCGACCGCCGCCACGTAATCGTCGAACAGCTCTTCGCCCTCCATGAAGAAGGCGAGGTCGCGGTCCGGCACGTGGTAGCCGAGTTCGCGCTTCAGCAATTCTTCCCGAGCACGCTCGATGAAGTACTTGCCGATCGCGTTGCCCGAGCCGCGCGAACCCGAGTGCAGCATCACCCACACGCGGTCCTCTTCGTCGAGGCACACCTCGATGAAGTGATTGCCGCCGCCGAGCGTCGCCAATTGCGCGGTTTGCGCCTTGGCGGACGCCTTCGGGTGCTTGTCGATGATCGCGCGGTAGCGCTCATCGAGGCCGGAGTCGCGGTAAGACGTCTCCACCGAAGCAGGCGTGTCGCGGTGATTGCCGTTCGGGCCGTTGCCGTGCGGCACGTTCCGCTCGATCGCGCCGCGCAAGCGCGACAACGAATCCGGCAGATCGTTCGCCGTGAGCGAGGTGCGCATAGCCATCATGCCGCAACCGATGTCGACGCCGACAGCGGCAGGGATGATCGCGCCCTTGGTCGGGATCACCGAACCAACGGTCGCGCCGATGCCGAAGTGAACGTCGGGCATCACAGCGATGTGGCTATGGATGAACGGCAGCGACGCAACATTGCGCAGCTGGTTTTGCGCTTCGTGCTCTACCGGCACGCCGCTGATCCAGGCCTTGATCGGCGCACGCGCGCCTTCAATCAGTTCAAATCCGGACATATCCGGCTCCTTAGTCAGTAGTGAGTAGTCAATAGTCAGGCGCTGCGCTTGGTCACTACTGACCACCCGCTACTGACTACTGACTTTCAAGCGGCCTGGAGCACATACGAAAAACCCCTCCAGGCCGCGCCTTGGAGGGGTTTTTCATGCTCCGTTGTCCGAAGACGTTACGTTGCAGAACTCCTCCACGCGCACGAATCCATCCGCTCGCCGCGATATGCGACGATGACTGGGTTCTGGGCGAATAGGCTCTGCGTTTTCACGACACGTCTCCGAATGGGCCGCGCAGATAACATATGATTTGCGCGATTGCACGCGGAAAAATCGCCGTCTCCAGAATCTACATATCGCGCGCCATGTCCTCTTCGTCGTCCGCGGCGATCGGCAGGCCTTGCGCGATGAGCATGGACCAGACTTCCTCGGCAGTTTCCGCGAACCGGAAGAGTTCGAGATCGGCTGCATCGATCGCGCCGAATTCAAGCAGCTTCTGAAAGTTGATGACCTCCCGCCAATAGCGCTCACGAAATAGCACGACTGGAATGCGCGGCGCTTTGCCGGTTTGCCGAAGCGTCAACACCTCGAACAATTCATCCAGCGTGCCGAAGCCGCCGGGAAACACGACAAGCGCTTTGGCGCGCATCGCGAGGTGCATCTTGCGCATCGCGAAATAGTGAAAGTTGAACGTGAGCGCGGGCGTGGAATACGCGTTCGGCTCTTGCTCGTGCGGCAGCGTGATGTTGAAGCCGATGGAGGGCGCGCCGGCGTCCAGCGCGCCGCGATTGGCGGCCTCCATCGCGCCGGGGCCGCCGCCGGTTGCAATCACGTTGTAGCGCATGTCGCCGTCATCGCAGAGCGCGCCGCCACGCTCCGACGCAATGCGGCCGAACTCGCGCGCGGCGGCGTAGAGTTCCGAATGTCCGTTTGCGCCGTCTTCCCGCGTGCGTGCGGAGCCGAACACCACGATGGTGGACGCTATCCGCGCTGCCTTCAGCGCCTGCTCAACTTTCTCGTACTCAAGCAGGAAGCGGATGCCGCGTGTCGCCTCGCTCAGCAGAAAATCCTGGTCGAGCGCGGCGAGGCGGTAGGAGGGGGAGGCTTTTTGCGCGGAATTGTCGGTCATGGCTCGGATTACCATATCCCCAAGTGGCACGTCATTCCGGACGCGCGCCGCGCACCCGAAACGATCTGTGTGCTAAGTTCGTTCAACTGATTCATGCCCATCCGCCGTCTCCCCCCAGAAGCCGTGAACCGCATCGCCGCCGGCGAGGTGATCGAGCGCCCTGCCGCTGCCGTGAAGGAGCTGGTGGAAAATGCGCTCGACGCTGGCGCGAAGCGCGTTGACGTGCGCATCGCGCGTGGCGGCTTGGGGCTGATCTCGATCGAAGACGATGGCGGCGGCATTCCGAAGGACGAGCTCGCGCTCGCAGTCGAACGCCACGCGACGTCGAAGCTCGTCGCTGAGGATAGTGGCGCCGTCGATCTCTTGAACATCCACACGATGGGTTTCCGTGGCGAAGCGCTGCCGTCGATCGGTGCGGTCGCGCGGTTGGCGATCACGTCGCGTGCGCGCGGGCTGAGCGATGCATGGCGCATCGATGTAGAGGGCGGCGCTCTCGAAGCGGCGCGGCCAGCGTCGTGGGCGGCGCTCTCCGAGAGCGGGGCGCTGGTCGAGGTGCGCGATCTATTCTTTGCGACGCCGGCGCGGCTCAAGTTCATGAAGAGCGAACGCGCGGAGGCGATGGCGATCAATGACGTGATGAAGCGCCTCGCCATGGCGCGGCCGGATGTTGCGTTCACGCTGGAGAATGATGGGCGCGCGGTGTTGCGCCTCTCGGCGGAGCGCGATCCCGAAGGCGAGGGGCGTCGCGCGCGATTGGCTGCGATCCTCGGCGCTGAGTTCGCGCCGAACTCGCTGGCGCTCGATCAAAAGCGCGACACGGTGCGGCTCACTGGCTTTGCCGGTCTGCCGACATTCGCCCGCGGCACGCGCGAGCATCAGCATCTGTTCGTCAATGGCCGGCCCGTGAAGGACAAGCTGATCGTCGGCGCCGTGCGTGCAGCGTATCAGGATTTGTTGGCGCGCGACCGGCATCCGGTCGTCGCGCTGTTCCTCGATCTGCCGCCGGGCGATGTGGACGTGAACGTCCACCCGGCGAAAACCGAGGTGCGCTTCCGCGATGCGGCGATGGTGCGTGGGTTGATTGTCGGTGCGCTGAGCCACGCGCTCGCCGGCGCTGGCCATCGTGCCAGCACGACAACAGCGCAAAGCGCGCTGAGCGCTGTTCGCCCGCACTACAATCCGCAACCCGCCTTGCGTGCGTGGAGCGCGGCGGAGGAGCATCTCGTCTCCGCCGATTTTGTGATGCCGAGCGGGCGGGTGGAGTATGGACCGCCGGCGTCCTCGCCGGCCGGCGCTATGCCCACAGAGTTTTCTCTAACGTCAGACGTCGCGCATGCCGGCGGGACGCCGGCGGTCCATATTGATGTGAGCGACGAAGACGCGCGCTTCTTTCCGCTCGGCGCCGCGCGTGCGCAGATCCACGAGACCTACATCGTCGCCCAAACCGAGGACGGCATTGTCATCGTCGATCAACACGCCGCGCACGAGCGTCTCGTCTACGAGCGCATGAAGCAGATGCTGGCCAATGGCGGCGTGCGGCGGCAAGCGCTGCTGATCCCTGAGGTGGTCGAACTCGATCCGTCCGAAGCGGAGGCGCTCGCCGCGCGCGCGGAGGAACTGGCGCAGCTTGGCCTCGTCATCGAACCGTTCGGCCCTGGCGCGATCCTCATCCGCGAGACGCCGTCGCTGCTTGGTCACGTCGATGCGGCAGGGTTGCTGAAGGATTTGGCGGACGACGTCGCTGAGCTTGGCGAAGCGCACGCGCTGAAAGAGCGGCTGGAAGAGGTGTGCTCATCCATGGCTTGCCGCGGGTCCGTTCGTGCGGGCCGCCGGCTCACAGGCGAGGAAATGAACGCGCTGTTACGCCAAATGGAAGCAACGCCGTTCTCCGGCCAATGCAATCATGGGCGGCCGACCTATGTCGAGTTGAAGCTCGCTGACATTGAAAAGCTATTCGGCCGCCGCTGAGCGTCCGGCGTTAGCAATTCATCCCGAAAAAGCCCGGTTTCGCGCTTGCATCCGCCGCTAGACGGGCAAAGAGTGCCGCCGTTGAGGGATGTTCTGGGGAATCACATGAAGAGCCTCGTGAAAACGTTGGCCGCCGCGGCGGCGATTTGCGCTCTGGCCGCGCCGGCCTACGCGCAAAATCTGAACACTGGCGCGACCGGTTCGTACGGCGAAGTGCGTCTCAATTCCGGCTTCACGCCTGATCCGCACCAAGTGACGGTCATCGCCGGCGGCCCGATCAATGCGAGCACGTCGCGCGCGGGCGCGTCATGCGTCGGCCACATCACGCAACGGCCAAGCTTCTCGCTCCGCTACACGGCGGGCTCGCTGCCGCTGTTCATCTCAACCAGCTCCGAGAACGATACGACGCTGGTCATCCGCGCGCCGGACGGCACGTGGCTGTGCGACGACGACAGCGGCGGCGGCGCCAACGCGCAAGTCCGCATCGATACGCCGGCGACGGGCCGCTATCAGATTTGGGTCGGCCGCTATGCCGAAGGTGACGCGCAGCCCGCGTTCCTCAACATCTCCGAAGTGCTGCCGCTGCCGGATTACACGCTCAACGCCACCTACGGCACGGTCGACCTCACGTCCGGCTTCACGCCTGATCCGCACACGGTCGCGATCGCCGCTGGCGGCGGTGTCGACGCCGCCAATCTTGGTGTTCAAGGCTGCACTGGCCGCATCGCCCGTTCGCCGGATTTCCGCGTGAACTGGACGGCGGGCTCCGGCGCGTTGCCGCTGATCTTTTCGGTCGCTTCAAGCGCCGACACGACGCTCGTCATCAATGACGCGACGGGCGCGTGGATCTGCGATGACGACGGCGGCGAAGCTGGCCTCAACCCGATGATCCGCTTCGACCAGCCGGCGTCTGGCCAATACGACGTGTGGGTCGGCGTCTTCGGCGACACCGATGAACTGCCGCCGTCCGTGCTGCACGTTTCGGAAATCGCGTCGCAATAAGTCGCGCGACAAAGTTCAACGAAGGCCGCGCTCGGTAACGGGCGCGGCCATTTTCGTTTGCGCTACCAGGCGCCGGTGTTTTGCATCGAAGCCCACGGCTCTTGCGGCGCGAGGTTTGGGCCTTCCTGCAGCAGCTCGATCGAAATGCCGTCCGGCGAACGCACGAACGCCATGTGCCCGTCGCGCGGCGGGCGGTTGATGGTCACGCCCGCATCCATCAGCTTTTGGCAAAGCGCGTAGATGTCCTTCACGCGATAGGCGAGGTGGCCGAAATTGCGCCCGCCGCCATATTCGTGCTCATCCCAATTGTAGGTGAGCTCCACCATCGGCGCCTTCCGCTCGCGCGCCAGTTCCACGTCCTCGGGCGCGGCGAGAAACACCAGCGTGAAGCGGCCCTTCTCGTTTTCCATGCGGTTCATCTCGACGAGGCCGAGCTTGGCGCAGAAGAAATCAAGCGCGGCGTCCAAATCGCCGACGCGGATCATGGAGTGCAGGTAACGCATGGAAAAGTCCTCTCGCGTCTGATGTAGCGCCTGTGCGGCGGTTTCACCACCGCGCGCTTGGCTCTTGGCCGTCGAACACCTCCGCTAGGCGCCTGAGCGTGCCCTTGGTGACGCCCTCCGGCAGCGCGTCGCGGGAGAAGAAGCCGCGCTCGGCGATCTCGTTGTCTTGCTTCGGCGGGCAGGGACGCCAGGCCGCGTAGCAATAGAGCGCGACGTGGTCGTGGCGGAAATTGTGGTCGTTGGAATAGAAGCCGATCAGCTTCGGCGCGCCGATCGGCTCGACGCCGCCTTCCTCCGCCATCTCGCGGATCAGCGCCTCAATGGCGTTCTCGCCGTGCTCGACGCCGCCGCCGGGAAAGTGCCAACCCTTGCTGTAAGTGTGTCGCACCAGCAGCACGCGGCCAGCTTCATCGAGCGCTACTCCGCGCACACCGAGCGTCATCGAGCGTTGAAAGCGCCACCATGCGGAAGATCGGCGTTAGCACCGGCTCAAGCAGAATGCGCCAGTCGGGCATCAATGCAGACTCGCCATGCAAGTTTGCGTGTCGCGCAGGCCAACCGATTGTTCTTGTTGATCGTGCATTCGTGATCACAACATAAGGTGAGAGCTGAGCGGCTCTAACTTGTTGCACGCCGTTGGGAGCGTTGTCATGTCCGCGCCAATGACCAATGCAACCTTGCCCGCGCCAAAACTGGCTGGCGGGCCATACGTCATGGGCGTGCTGAATGTCACCCCGGACTCGTTCTCCGATGGCGGGCGCTGGGCCGAAGGCGCCGCCACGCCGCACGCGTTGGCGATGCTCGAAGCCGGCGCTGACATCATCGATGTCGGCGGTGAATCCACGCGTCCGGGCGCTGCGCCGGTGTCGGCGGAGGAGGAGATCGCCCGCGTCGTGCCGGTGATCGCGGCGATCCGCGCGCGCTCGAATGGGGTGATCTCGATCGACACGATGAAGCCGCAAGTGGCGCTCGCCGCGGCTCGTGTCGGCGCTTCGATGTGGAACGATGTGGCGGCGTTGCGTGAGCCGGGCGCTTTGGCGATGGCCGCTTCGCTCAACAATCCTGTCGTGCTGATGCACATGCAGGGTGAGCCGCGGACGATGCAATCGGATCCGCGCTACGACGATGTGGTGGCGGACGTGATCGTCTATTTGCGCGAGCGCGTGGAGGCTGCTGCGCGTGCGGGCGTGACGAACATCTGGGTCGATCCGGGCATCGGCTTCGGCAAGACGCTCGCGCACAATTTGGCGCTGCTGAACGCGGTTGGCCGTATCGAGGAAGAAACCGGCAAGCCGGTGCTCATCGGCGCCTCGCGCAAGAGCTTCATCGGCAAGATCGATCCCAATTCCGACGCCGGCGCCGGCCGCCTCGGCGGCTCGCTCGCCGCAGCGTTGATCGCAGCGCAAAACGGCGCACAGATGCTGCGTGTTCATGACGTGGCGGAGACGGTGCAAGCGCTGAAGGTCTGGAAGGCGACGCTCTAGGCTAACCCCTGGGGTTACTTTTCGCGTCGTTCCTGCTACGTTTCAGCCATGGCTGATACGCACCGCCAATCGCGATGGACGCTGCCTGAGTTCCTCGCATGGGAGGAGCAGCAGGACACCCGCAACGAGTTCGTTGACGGGCGCGTGCGCGCCATGGTTGGCGGGACGCGACGCCACAATGCGATCGCGCTCAATGTGGCGTCGTTTCTGTCGCGTCGCCTGCGTGGATCGAAGTGCGCTCCATACGGCGCGGATATGAAAACAGTGACCCCGGCGGGCAACGTGCGCTACGCGGACGTGACCGTCGATTGTGGTCCCATGAAGGGCGATGACATTGCGGCCACTGAGCCGACGGTCGTGGTTGAGGTGCTTTCGAAAAGCACGAGCTACGTCGATCAATCGCACAAGCTGGATGATTACCAGTCGATCCCGAGCATGCGTCACATCTTGCATCTTTCACAGGACCGCGCAGAGGGCGCGCTGTGGACACGCGATGAGAAAGGTTGGCGTCGCGAGCCGCTCGCAGGGCTTGAGGCGGAGGCCGATCTGTCCGCCATTGGCGTGAAGCTCGCACTCGCCGACGCCTACGAGGGTGTGACGTTCGATCCCGAGCCCGACGGAGCGAACGACACTTGAGCGATTTTCAAGGCCGCGTCCTCATCATTGCCGGATCGGATTCCGGTGGCGGGGCGGGGATACAGGCTGACATCAAGACGATCACCGCGCTCGGCGGCTACGCCATGAGCGCCGTCACCGCGATCACGGTGCAGAACACGCTCGGCGTATTCGGCGTGCATGAGGTTCCACCCGCGATCGTCGCCGATCAGGTGCGCGTGGTAATGGAAGATTTGGGCGCCGACGCGATCAAGACGGGCATGCTGGGTTCCGTGGAAATCGTGGAGACGGTTGCGCAATCGCTCGATTCCCACGCCAAGGGCGTTCCGGCCATCGTCGATCCCGTTATGATCGCCAAGGGCGGCGCGCCTCTGCTGCAGCAGCAAGCCGTTGGCGCTGTGCGGACGCTGATGCTGCCGCGCGCGGCGATGGTGACGCCGAATGCGCCGGAAGCGACGGAACTCACCGGCATCGCCATCGATGGCGTCGAAGATCAAAAGCGCGCCGCCGACGCGCTGCTCAAACTTGGCGCCAAGGCCGCGTTGGTGAAGGGCGGCCACGTCGCCGGCGCGTGGGTCAACGACGTGCTCGCGACGCCGCACGGCATGAAAGTGTTCACCTCGCAGCGCATCGACACCAAGGCTACGCACGGCACCGGGTGCACGCTCGCTTCCGCCATTGCCGCCGGCGTCGCGCAGGGCATGGACGCGTTCGCCGCCGTCCAATGGGCGCGGCTTTACCTGTTGCAGGCGATCGCCGCCGCCCCCGGCCTCGGTCAAGGGCATCAGCCGCTGGGGCACAATTGGCCGTTCCGGCAGGACTAGTTCGCCTCAGAGGCGAGGGTAGGGCCACCCCAGAGCGGCGACAGCGCTAGCGCCCGCGCGCCCGGCTCGTCATATCTGAACGGGAATAGGGGAGCGCGCCGAGGCTCATGCGCATCTGGATTGTCGACGTGTTCACGGACCGCGTGTTCAGCGGCAATCCGGCGGCTGTTGTGCCGCTGGAGCGCTGGCTGCCGGACGCGACTTTGCAGGCCATCGCCGCCGAGAACAGGCTGAGCGAAACCGCCTTCGTCGCGCCCACGGGCTTGCGCGGCAATTACCAGCTGCGCTGGTTCACGCCGACCACAGAGGTGCCGATCTGCGGCCACGCGACGCTCGCCGCAGGCGCGATGCTGCTTTCGGAATTGGAGCCGGAACTCGAAGTCGTGGTGTTTGACACCCACGCCGGCGCGCTCGTCGTGCGCGCGACCAAGGAAGGCTACACGCTCGATCTGCCGCGCCGCGCGCGCAGCCCATGGACGGCGCCTGCGGAGATCGTCGAAGCGATCGGCAATCCGCGCATCGCTGACGCGTTCGTCGCCGAGTACGCAAACCTCGTGCTTGAGAACGAGCAAGCGGTGCGCGACGTGAAGCCCGATTTCGCGGCAATCAATCGCTATGTGCGCGGACCGCGCCAAGGTTGCCTGGTGATCACTGCGCCCGCGGATGAAGGCAAGCCGTACGATTTCGTCTCGCGCTTCTTTGCGCCGGGCGCTGGCGTGCCGGAAGATCCGGTGACGGGTTCGGCGTTCGCGGACGTCGCGCCGTATTGGTGCGATCGTTTGGACATGGAAAGCGTCGTTGGCTTCCAAGCGTCGAAGCGCGGTGGCTACACGCGCGCTGTGCAGACATTATCGAGCGTGCGCCTGCACGGGCAAGTCGCGGTGTATCTGCGCGGCGAACTCGATGCGGCGGTCGCGCGATTGAACAATCGCGAGGAAGAGCCCGAAGCGCCGCGCCGCAAGCCGCGGCGCGCGCGCAAGGCGCGGCAAATGCCGGCTCTGTTCGAGGAGCCGCAGCTGCCGGACCTCAATGGCGAAGCGCCGGTGTCACCCACCTCGCACCCCGCGCCGCCGGAGAGCGAACAGCCCCCGCCTCGGATCGTGGTCGAGAAATAAGCGCTCAGACGCCGTTGCCGGCTCGAGCTAAAACGCGCTTAAATAGGCTTATGATACCGGTTACCAATCGTCGCGCTCTGCTGGCCGCCGCGTCCGCCTTGGCACTGGCTGGATGCGCTTCGACGCCGGTGGCGCCCGCCGAGCATGCGCCCACCATAGCGGCGATGAAGCGCGCGACGCGCTTCATGCGCGAGCGGTGCGCCTATCGCGGCGGCTATGTGTGGAGTTATCTGCCGGATTTCTCGCGCCGCTGGGGCGAGATGGAAGCGTTTCCAACGATGATCTGGATCCAGCCGCCGGGCACGGCGACGATGGGTCACCTCTTCCTCGATTGCTATCACGCGACGGGTGATCGCTATTTCCACGAAAGCGCTTGCGAGGTAGCCGACGGGCTCGTCGCGGCGCAGCACGAAGCGGGTGGTTGGAACTATCTGCACGATTTCGCCGGCGAGGCTTCGACGCGCCGCTGGTACGACACGATCGGCAAGAACGGCTGGCGTCTCGAAGAATTCCACCATTATTACGGCAACGCGACCTTTGACGATGCGGGCACGTCTGAAGCCTCGCAATTCTTGTTGCGCGTCTATCTCGAACGCCGCGAGCGCAAATACGGAGCGCCGCTCGAACGCGCGATCCGCTTCGTGCTCGACAGCCAATACGAAAACGGCGGCTGGCCGCAGCGTTTTCCGTTCAACCAGGATGGCGGCCTGCATGGCCGGCGCGATTACACGCGCGACATCACCTTTAATGACGATGTCGCCGGCGAGAACATCAAATTCCTGCTGATGGTCTATCAAACTATGGGCGATGAGCGCGCTTTGGCGGCGATCCATCGCGCCATGAACGTGTTTGTCGCCACCCAGCAGCCCGCGCCGCAAGCCGGGTGGGGGCTGCAGCATCGCGTCGATACGCTGGCGCCGGTTGGTGCGCGCACCTATGAGCCGGATGCGCTGACGACGCACACGACCGCCAACAACATCAGCCAGCTGCTGAATTTCTACGAATGGACCGGCGAGCGCCGCTTCCTGGCGCGTGTGCCCGAGGCTTTGGCGTGGCTGGAGAGCGTGAAGCTGGCCGAGAGCCAAGTGCGCGTGGCCGGGCGGCGCTATCCGACGTTCATCGAGATCGGCACCAACCGCGCGCGGATCGTCCATCGCCGTGGCTCGAACGTCGTCAATGGCGCGTATTATTTCGACTACAGCACCGAAAAGCCGATCACGCACTACTCGCAATGGCGCGCCATCGATGCGGATGCGCTCAGCGCACGCTACGAGCGCCTGGCCTCAGCGAATGAAGCGGAACTCCGCGCGCGCTCGCCATTCAACCCGCGTCCGGATTTCCAGCTGCCGCGTTTCTTCACCACGCAGAACATCGAGGTCTCGGACCTCAATTCAAACGCCGGCTCCGGCGCGGTGCAGCGTCCGAACGCGGCGCGCGTGGCTGAATTGATCGCGGGCCTCAATAGCGAAGGCTATTGGCCATCGCCGCTGACCGCGACGTCCAATCCGTACATCGGCGATGGTTCGCCCAATCCGGCGCCTGGCGATTTTTCACAAACCCAGGTTGGCGACGTGTTCGACACCTCGCCCTACATCACGCAAACGCCCGTCACCGGCATTTCAACCGGCGTGTTCATCCAGAACATGAGTGCGCTGCTGCTTTCGTTGGCTGGATAAGCGCACCCCTCATGCTCGCCCTTGATGGGCGAGCTGTCGGCGCGCGGGGCGCGACGACTGAGTGGGTGGCGGCGCCGCTTTTTCCGGCACGGAGCTGTCACCCACTCCGGCCGCTTCGCGGCCACCTCGCCCATCAAGGGCGAGGATCAGGTGCTTCAACTGCGGCTAAAGCGTCGCCCCCGTTGCTTTTGCGGTCGAATGAGAGCACCAGCGTCAACGGGCCATCCGCTCCCAACGGCGGACGCTCATCTGTGAGGATGGGAGACAAGTTGATGACAATACCCCCCAAGCCGGGCGTGCGCCCGGCTGACGCCCGTTTTTCTTCGGGCCCCACCAAAAAACGTCCTGGTTGGTCGGTCGCTGCGCTTGAGGGCGCATCGCTCGGTCGTTCGCATCGCTCCAAGCCTGGCAAAGCCAAGCTGAAGGAAGCGATCGACCGCACGCGCGCCGTGCTCGGCGTGCCGGAGACGCACAAGATCGCCATCGTGCCAGCGTCCGACACGGGCGCGATCGAAATGACGATGTGGTCGATGCTCGGCGTGCGTCCGGTCGATATCTTCGCCTGGGAAAGCTTCGGCGAAGAATGGGTCACGGACGCCAAGCAACTGAAGCTCGACGCCAAGGCGCACACGGTTTCCGCTTATGGCGCGCTGCCTGATTTCAAGGCCGTGCGCAAAGATGCGGACATCATCTTTACGCAGAACGGCACCACGTCCGGCGTGAAAATCCCGAACTTTGATTGGATTCCTGCCGATCGCGAAGGCATCACCATCAACGACGCGACGAGCGCTGTGTTCGCGCAGCCGATCGACTGGGCCAAGTGCGATGTGGTCACGTTCTCGTGGCAGAAGGTGCTCGGCGGCGAGGGCGCGCACGGCATGCTGATCCTCGGGCCCCGCGCGATTGCGCGGCTCGAGAGCTACACGCCGGATCGTCCGCTGCCGAAAATTTTCCGTATGACCAAGAAGGGCAAGCTGGATGCGGAGCTGTTTGAAGGCTCCACCATCAACACGCCCTCGCTGTTGGCGACGGAAGATTATCTCGACGCGCTGCGCTGGGCCGAAAGCCTCGGCGGCGGCGAAGCTCTGATCGCGCGCGCGAACGCGAACGCGAAAGTGCTGTTCGATTGGGCCGAACGCACGCCGTGGGTGGCGAACCTCGCCAACGATGCGGCGACGCGTTCGAACACCAGCGTCTGCCTCAAGGTCGTCGATCCGCGCGTCACCTCACTCTCCGAGGAAGGCCAGGCCGAGTTCGCCAAGAAGCTCGCAGGCTTGCTGGAGAAAGAGGGCGCAGCGCTCGACGCCGCCTCCTATCGCGCCGCGCCTCCAGGCCTGCGCATCTGGTGCGGCGCGACGGTGGAAGCTTCTGATCTCGAAGCGCTCACGCCGTGGTTGGACTGGGCGTTCGCGACGCTCGTGGCCGAATTGACTTAAGTCGTCCCTCCCCCCTTGTGGGAGAGGGTGGCCGACGAAGTCGGCCGGGTGAGGGGTGCGAGCGCGAGCGTTTTGGAGTTGTGGCTTTACCCCTCATCCGGCGCTTCGCGCCACCTTCTCCCACAAGGGGAGAAGGGCGTCGTTGCGAAAGGGCGCGCAAATGACTCAGCGTGAAACCAGCGCCAGCATCGCCCAATGGGGCGCGGAGACGTTTGGCGAGGTCGCCGATCTCACCGTGCTCACGCAACGCGCGCGCATCGAGTTCGAGGAACTCGAGCACGCCGTGCGCGCGGGCGATGTGGACGAAATCGGCCGCGAGGCCGCCGACGTGATGATCCTTCTGCATCGTCTCGTCGGCCTTGTCGGCAAAGACCTCGCGTCCGAGGTGGACGCGAAAATGCAAATCAACCGGGCACGGCGTTGGCGCTTGAGCGGCGACGGCGTCGGCCAGCACGAATAACGGAGCAATCCCATGCCAAAAGTTCTGATCAGCGACGAACTCAGCGAAGCCGCCGTCGAGATCTTCCGCGCGCGCGGGATCGAGGTGGATTTTCAGCCCAATCTCGGGCCGGATGCGGCGAAACTCAAAGAGATCATCGGCAATTACGATGGCCTCGCCATTCGCTCGGCCACCAAAGTGAAGGCCGATATCATCGCCGCGGCGAAGAATCTGAAGGTCGTCGGCCGCGCTGGCATCGGTGTCGATAACGTCGATATTCCCGCCGCCACCGCGAAGGGCATCGTGGTGATGAACACGCCGTTCGGCAATTCGATCACAACCGCCGAACACGCGATCGCTTTGATGTTCGCCGCCGCGCGGCAAATTCCGGAAGCCAACGTCTCGACCCAAGCCGGCAAGTGGGAAAAGAACCGCTTCATGGGCCGCGAGCTCTACGCCAAGACGCTGGGCCTCATCGGTTGCGGCAATATTGGCTCGATCGTCGCCGATCGCGCGCTTGGCCTGAAGATGAAGGTCGTCGCCTACGATCCGTTCCTGTCGCCGGAGCGGGCGGTCGCGATCGGCGTCGAGAAAGCGGAGCTGGATGAGGTGCTCGCGCGCGCGGACGTGATTTCGCTGCACGTGCCGATGACGGAAAAGACGAAGAACATCCTCAGCCGCGAGAACCTCGCCAAGACGAAGAAGGGCGTGATGATCGTCAACGCCGCTCGTGGTGGTTTGGTGGATGAAGCGGCGCTCCTCGATGCGCTGAAAAGCGAGCACGTCGCCGCCGCGGCGTTCGACGTGTTCACCGTCGAGCCGGCGAAGGAAAACCCGCTGTTCGGCGCGCCGAACTTCATCGCCACACCGCACCTCGGCGCCTCGACCAACGAAGCGCAGGAAAACGTTGCGCTGCAGGTGGCCGAGCAGATGAGCGATTATCTGCTCACCGGCGCGGTGACGAACGCGCTCAACATGCCCTCGATCAGCGCCGAAGAAGCGCCGCGCCTGAAGCCGTTCGCGGCGCTGGCGGAAAAGCTCGGCGCGTTCGCGGGGCAGGTGGTCGATGAAGGCCTCGAAGCGGTTGAGATCGAGTTCGAAGGCGAAGTCGCCAAGCTCAACATGAAGCCGCTGACAGCCGCCGCGCTCGCGGGCGTGCTGCGGCCGCTGCTGCAGGACGTGAACGTCGTCTCCGCGCCAGCCTTGCTCAAAGAGCGCGGCGTGTCGCTGACGGAATCCACGCGCGACAGTTCGCCGACCTATGACAGCCTCATCCGCATCAAGGTGAAAACCGGCGGCAAGTGGCGGCGTGTCGCCGGCGCCGTGATCGCCGGCGCGCCGAAGATCGTTGAAGTGAAGGAGATGCAGCTCGAAGCGCCCTTCCATCCGGTGATGCTGTTTATCAACAATTCCGACAAGCCAGGCTTCATCGGCGCGCTAGGCACATTGCTTGGCGATGCGAAGATCAACATCGCCACCTTCCATCTCGGCCGTGAAGGCGAGGGCGAAGATGCGATCGCGCTTGTCGGTGTCGACCAGGTCGTCCCCGACGACGTGATCGGAAAGATCAAAGCATTGCCGCAAGTGCGGTACGCGAAGGTTCTCCGCTTCTAGCCGGAACCCGCGCGGTCCAGTTGCGTTCGCCCTCTTAGCGCTGTCGTGCGCGAAGAGGGGACGATCAATGAAACGAACGCTTCTGGGCACGGCCGCGGCTTTGCTTGCCGGTCTGATCGCGACGCCGGCGTCGGCGCATGTCGAGGAAATCCGCCTCGGCGTTGTGCAGCACAATATCCGCACCGATCACGGCGATCTGGCTGACCCGAAGGAAGACGGGCCGAACGTCGAAGCCGAACTCGTGTTCTCGACGCCGGATTTTCTCAAATGGGCCGGCACGCCGCGACCGTACGCGATGGTTTCGTACAACACGGCAGGCAATACGAGCTTCGGCGGCGTCGGCGTCTATTGGCGCATCGCGCTCGGTGAGGATTGGGCGTTCGAGCCGGGCTTTGGCTACGTCATCCATGACGGCGAACTCGACATCCCCGACACGTTCGCGCCCGATAGCCCGGAAGCGACCGCATTCGAAGCTGAGCATCAGCTGCTTGGCTCGCGCGACCTCTTCCGCACCTCGTTCGCGCTGGAGCGGGAGGTCGGCAATCACTTCGCCTGGCAGATTTATTACGAGCACCTCAGCCACGGCCAAATCCTCGACACTGGCCGTAACCAGGGGTTGGATGAGGCCGGAATCCGCGTGATTTTCCGCCTCGACCCTGACGCCGCGGACTGAGATTGCGGCGCCCGGCGCTTTCCCCGACCTAACGAAACGGTCTAAGTTCGCGTCCAACGACTGAGGGGACGAAACATGCGGGGAAAGACGGCGGGATTGCTCGCCCTGGGGGCTGCGCTGGCCGCGCCGACGCAGGCGCAAGCTGTGGAGAGCGTGCATATCGGCGTGATGGCGCACAATATTTGCGTCACCGATTGCAAGAACGCCGGCAAGGAGCAGGGACCTTCGGTCGAGTTTCAAGTGAATTGGGGTTCACCGGATTTTCTGAGCTGGGCCGGTTCGCCGCGTCCGTACGCGGTCGTCTCCGTGAACACGTCGAGCGATACGAGCTTCGGCGGCGTCGGCCTCGAATGGAGCTTTCCAGTCTCCGAGCATTGGTCGATCGAGCCGGGCTTCGGCTACGTCATCCATGACGGCGAGACGAATTTGCCGTACGCGTCTGGCACGCCGGAGGCCGCGGCGTTCACCGAGAACCACGTGCTGCTTGGCTCACGCGATCTTTTCCGCACATCGCTTGGCGTGACGCGTGATTTCGATGGCCCGTGGGAAGCGCAAGTGTTCTTCTCGCACCTGAGCCACGGCCAAATTCTCGGCAACGGCCGCAATCAAGGCATGGATCAGCTCGGCTTGCGCTTTGGTTATCGCTTCGGCGGGTAGCTCAAGCGCGCTGACCTAGAACGGGGGAGCGCATGGGCCAACATCTCAAAGCTCGGTTCACGCGGCCGGGGCCTAAGCGCATTTTGGCGCTCGATGGTGGCGGCGTGCGTGGTCTGCTCACCATTGGCATGCTGGCGCAGCTTGAAGAGAATTTGCGCCGTCGCAGCGGCAAGCCGGATTATCGGCTGAGCGAGTATTTCGATCTGATCGGCGGCACATCGACGGGCTCGATCATCGCCACGGGCCTTGCGCTTGGCATGAGCGTCGGCGAGCTATCCGCGCTCTACAAAACCGTGATCCCCAAAGTGTTCAAGCGGCCGTGGCTGCAGAGCCTTGGCATCTTCGCGCCGGTGTTCAACAGCGGCCCGCTGGCAAACGCGCTGGCGGCGGAATTTCGCGGGCGCACGCTCGAATCCGAGGATTTGCGCACCGGCCTCGCGATCCACTCGAAGCGTATCGATACCGGCAGCGCCTGGATCGTCACCAACAATGCCGATTGGGTGTACGCCCAGCACAATTTCGGCTTCCGCCTGCGCGACATCGTGCAAGCAAGCGCCGCCGCGCCGCACTATTTCCAAGGCGTGTTCATCAAGCTGCCCGTGAAGGGCGACGCCGACTTGACGCAGAACATGTTCGTCATCGATGGCGGCGTGGCGGGTTACAACAATCCGGCGTTTGAGTTGGCGATCGCCGCGACCGATCCGGCGTTTGGGTACAATTGGAAGCCTGGCAAGGATGACATGTACATCCTCTCGCTCGGCACCGGCTTCTTCCGCGAGCGTACGGACGCGAAACGCTATCGCCGCAAGACGTTCGTTGGCCAAACGCTGAACGCGCTGCGCGGCATGATCCACGACGTCTCGCTCCAGCAGATCGCCTACATGCAGGCGATCTCGGAGAGCGGTCAGCGTTGGTACATCAACAGCGAGAAGGGCGATCAGCCGACTGCGCCGTATCTCTCGCCGCAGCCGCTGCTGCACTTCCAGCGCTACGACGCGCGCGTGGAGCAGATCGAAGAGGGGCTTCGCCGCCCCGAACATGCGCAGAGATTGCTGAACAGCGAGCTGACGCCGGCCGAGCTCAAAGCGCTTGGCGAGATCACCAATTCGACGCAGTCAAACCTCCACATGCTCTACGAGATCGGCGCGCGCGCGGGGCAGCACTATCTTGGCGTCGCGCCGCCGCCGCAGAAATTCGATCCGCAGGCTTGGTGAGCGTTAGGCGTTGGACGACGCCATTGCGCGCATCGCCTCGCGCTCGTCGATGAGTTCGGCATAGCCCAGAACACGGCGAATCTTGCTCGTGTCGTAGCAGATGTCCTGCGCGAAATTGTACGGCGCCTCGATCGCCGGTAATTCGCTGGGCGGCAGATAATCGAGGCGCTCGCCAATCGTCGGCGTCTCAGCCTCACCGACATTGAAGACTTCTCCCGCTGCGCGCGGATCAATCACCGCCAGTGCAATCGCGCGCGCGACGTTGTCGACATGGCCGTGCGTCCAGCGCCAATCGGGATGCGCGCGCATGCTGTAGATTGTCGCGAGGTTCGCGTTGTCCTCCGGCCCGTACACCTTCGGCAGCCGCAGCACCGTGCCCGGCAGCGAAGTGCGCGAGAGCACCTCGCGCTCGGCCAGGATTTTCTCATACCAATGCTCCATCGCGTCCGGCGGCGTCGCGTCGGTGCGATAGGGATAGAGCTTGGTGCGCAGCGGCGAGGTTTCGCGAAGCGGCGTTGGTTCGATCTCGCCTGGCTCAAGCCCGGTGAGGCGCCCGTAGGCGGCGTACACATCGCCGCTTGACGCAAGCACTACGCGCCCGGCGCGGCCATCGAACGCCGCCATTGCCGCGCCCGCGTCGGATTGTCCCATCGCGATCATCAGCAGCACCACGTCTGGCGCGAAGGCGGTCGTTTCGGGCGGGAAGCGCGTGACGGGAATGCCAGCGTCTGGGCTGCGTACAATACGTGTTTCGGTGGGCAGTGCGGCGCTGTGTTGGCCGCGATGCAGCGCCATCACCTCCCAGCCGCGCGCGATCAGCGCCCGGATCACGCGCGGGCCGATGAATCTCGTGCCGCCAACGACAAGACAACGCATCAAAACCAATTGCTTTGCCGGCGTTTTCGGGTCAAGCGAACGCCGGGAGTAAGCTATGTCCGCAGTGGTGGTTTTTGGCGCCCAATGGGGCGACGAGGGCAAGGGCAAAATCGTCGATTGGCTGTGCCATCGCGCCGATGTCGTGGTGCGCTTTCAGGGCGGCCACAATGCTGGCCACACGCTCGTCGTCGGCGACACCACCTACAAGCTCGCGCTGCTGCCGTCAGGTGTGGTGCAGGGCAAGCTCTCGATCATCGGCAATGGCGTCGTCGTAGATCCGTGGGCGCTGACCGAGGAGATCGCCAAGATCGAAGCGCAAGGCGTGAAGATCGCAGCGGATAAGCTCGTGCTCTCCGATCAAGCCTGCCTCATCCTGCCGTTTCACCGCGATCTCGACGCCGCTCGCGAAGCGCAAGCCGGCGCCTCGTCCATCGGCACCACGCGCCGCGGTATCGGCCCGGCGTACGAAGACAAAGTCGGCCGCCGCGCGCTGCGCGTTGCTGACCTCGCGGACGCTGACGCGATCGCCTGGAAGATCGAGCGCCTCACCGCGCACCACAACGCGCTGCGCCGTGGTCTTGATCTGCCGGAGATCGATGTCGAAGCGCTGAAGCGCGAACTCGCGGCGATTGCGCCGAAGATTTTGCCGTACGCCAAGCCGGCTTGGCGCGTGTTGGAAGAGGTGCGCCGCGACTCGAAGAAAATTCTGTTCGAGGGTGCGCAAGGCGCGTTGCTCGACGTCGATCACGGCACCTATCCGTTCGTGACCTCGTCCAACGTTGTGGCGGGGCAGGCGGCGGCGGGCTCCGGCCTTGGTCCGCGCGCGATCACCTATGTGCTCGGCCTTGTGAAGGCCTACACCACGCGCGTCGGCGGCGGCCCGTTCCCGACCGAATTGTTCGATGATGTCGGCAAGCGCCTGGGTGAAGTGGGCCGCGAAGTTGGCACCAATACGGGCCGTGCGCGCCGCTGCGGCTGGTTTGACGCCGTGCTCGTGCGCCAATCGATCGCGCTCTCCGGCGCCGACGGCATCGCGCTGACGAAGCTCGACGTGCTGGACGGCTTCGACGAGATCAAGATCTGCACCGGCTACAAGCTCGGCGGCAAGATGATCGATTATCTGCCCGCGGGCTTGAAGGATCAGGCGGCGGTTGAGCCTGTGTACGAGAGCCTGCCCGGCTGGACGGAGTCGACACGCGGCGCGCGCTCCTCGCGCGATCTGCCGGCGAACGCGATCAAATACATCCGCCGCATCGAGGAATTGATCGGCTGCCCGGCCGCGCTCGTCAGCACCTCGCCCGAGCGCGACGACGTGATCCTGATGCGTGATCCATTCAAGGCGTGATCGCGGCTTCAATTGAAGCAACGAAAGCCGGCAGCGCGGCGATCGCGTCGGTTGGCGCCGGTGCGTGGATCAGTGGCGAGCCTCTATCCCCCAAGTCTTTGAGGGGTGTCGCGCCGCCCGTACGGCTCAGCACAATAATCTCCGCTTCGCTCAAGCGCGGAGAGGTCGCCGCGAACGCGGCAAGCTCCCGCGCGCCAACATGCGCGTGCGCGGGCTCGGCAATGATCGCGTTAACACGCACGCGATCGGCGATGTGGATCGCCGAAAGCACGTCTGGCGCGCTGACGATCGTCGCCGGCCAATCACGCAGCAGCGTCGGCAACAGCACGCGTGTTGTCGGCGAAGCGCCGACCAGGAGGATGGTCTTGAGCATGGTTCTAGCGCTTCAGCCCTCGATCAACGCATCGACGCGAGCGATGTGAGCTTTCGGCGGATCGCCCAGATGTAGGTCTGCGCCGCGCTCCAGCAGGTGCGTCGTTTCGTTCGTTCCCTGGGGCCGGAGCGATCGGTTCGGTGGCGATCCTTTGTGTGCTTGGCATGGAGCATTCCCCGCTGGCGTTTCACGGGTTCGGTACGCAGTTTCGCGCTTTCAGACTTGCCATTTGACGACAATGACTTGATCTGAAGCGACAGGAGCGTTCACGGGCATGTTGAGTGTGGCGGCGACAGCCGATCTGGCGCGAGCGGGCGTCTTCCATGGCTTCCGCGAAACCGTTGCTACGTGTGGCGGCGACGCCGATGCGTTGTTGCGGGAAGTCGGGCTCGATCCCGCGCAGATCGTCGATCCGGACAATTACGTTCCCTACACCGCGCTGATCCGCGTTCTGGAGTTGGCGGCGGAGCGCTTACACCGCGCGGATTTCGGCCTGCTTTTCGGCAGCACGCAATCCTACGGCTTGATGGGGCCGCTCTCTGTCGCGGCGATCAATTCAAAGACGGCGCGCGATGGCGTCGAATGCGTTGGCCGCTTCGTGCACTTTCACAACCGCGCCATCGTGCTGGCGATCGAAGCGCTGGCCGATCGCGACGCCGATCTCGTGTGGCAGGACGTCGTCATTTCACATCGGCTCAAATACACGCAGCTGGTGGAACGCCAGATCGCTTACGAGCACACGATGATGGCGCGTTTGATCGAGGATTACACGCCGCTTGAGGTGTGGTTTCGCCACGCGCCGCTCTCATCGCTTGAAACATACGAACGCTTGTTCGGCTTGCGGCCGCGCTTCAGCGAACGCAAGAACGGCATCGTTCTCTCTCGCGCCGCTTTGGACACGCCGCGTCCAGGACGCAGCGAGCAGCTGCGGCGTTCAGCCCTCATGTACATCGAGAGCCTCGACAGCAAGGCCAGTGACAGCTTCAGCGGCCGCGTGCGCGCGACATTGTTGGC
Organism: uncultured Terricaulis sp.; assembly: GCA_964653495.1. Classification (GTDB taxonomy): domain Bacteria; phylum Pseudomonadota; class Alphaproteobacteria; order Caulobacterales; family Aquidulcibacteraceae; genus Vitreimonas. The sequence goes on from CAZZFE010000016.1 coordinate 42,975, forward strand.
GATGATGGGCGCGGGCGCGGGCGCGCCGCAAAGCGATGTCGCGAACGCACTTTCGCTGCACGAACGCACGCTGCAGCGGCGCTTGAAGGACGAAGGCGTCAGCTTCGAGGAGATCAAGGATGGCGTACGCCGTGAGATGGCGGAGCGTCTGTTAGGTCAGCGCGGCCTGCCGCTGTCGCACGTGGCGGAGATGCTCGGTTACTCGGAAGCGGCGGCGTTTACGCGCTCGTGCCGGCGCTGGTTCGGCGAACCGCCGCGCGAGGTGCGCAAGCGTTTGGCGGGCGCGGCCTGAGGCTTGCGCTCAGGGCGCGAATTTCGCGCTACAAACATGAGGATAGAGGCTCCCCATGGGCGGCGCGAGCGGCTAGGCTCGCGGCGATTGATTTGCCGGAGAAACGAATGTCGGCCGAAAACGGTGACGAGCACGGCGCGGGGCGGACGAATTTCCGGTTCAACGCCGAAGCGGCGCGCGAGCGGGTGCAGCAAGGCTTGCGCAAATCCGAGTTCATCCTCTCGCGCGCTTACGGCTTGCTGCGCGAGCCGAAGAACGAATGGGAGCAAATCCGCGCCGAAGACACGACGATTCCGAACATCCTCGTCGGCTATGTCGCGCCGCTCGCGGCGATCCCGCCGATCTGCGGGCTGATCGGCGGCTACGCGTTCGGCATGAACATCGGTGGTGAAATCATCCGGCCGATGCTGGTCGATGCGCTGACAAGCGCGGTCGTGACCTGGCTCGTCAGCATTGCGTTGGTTGGCCTGCTGGGCATCGTCGTGAATGCGGTGGCCGACAATTTCGACGGCGACCGAAACGATCTCGCTGCGCAAAAGGTCGCCGCCTATTCGCTGACGCCGTCGTTTCTCTCCGGCTTCTTTTCGCTGTGGCCGCCGCTCTGGTGGCTCTCTCTCATCGCGCTCGCGGCGATGGTTTTCCTGCTTTATCGCGGCCTGCCGATCCTCATGAAAGCGCCGGAAGAACGCGCCACAGCCTACACAGCCACGGTCACGATCGCTGCGGTTGTATCTGGCGTCGTGTTGTTCGCGCTGGGATCGTGCGTCGGCTGATCCGTATTCGTTTGGCGCAGCGGACGGGGGCGCCTAGCATCGCGGCGGACCAAGAATCGGAGGCAAGTCGCCATGACCATAGACCCCAATATCGGCGTCAATCCTGGCCTCGTCGATCGCGTGAAGAGCATCCTGCTCACGCCGAAGGCGGAGTGGGCGAAGATCGACACCGAAGAAGCGGACGTCGGCAAGCTCTACACCGGTTATGTGCTGCCGCTCGCGGCGCTCGCCGCAATCTGCACAGTGATCGGATTGACCGTGTTTGGCGCCGGCGCGCTCGGCTTCACGGTGCGCTTCTCGCCGGTGCAAGCGATCGTGACGGGCGCCATTCAGTTGATCATGAACTTGGTCGGCATCTTCGTGCTGGCGCTGATCGTCAATGCGCTCGCGCCAACGTTCGGCTCGGCGCCCAATCAAACCCAAGCGCACAAGCTGGCCGCATATAGCGCGACCGCCGGTCTGCTTTCGGGCGTGTTTATGATCTTCCCGGCGCTGGGCATACTTGGCTTGCTCGGCCTCTATTCGCTCGCGCTTCTCTTCATCGGGCTCCCCGTTTTGATGAAGACGCCGGACGACAAGCGCATCGGCTATTTCGCGACCGTGCTCATCGTGGCGATCGTCGTCGGCATCATGATGAATTTCGTCGTCGCCCAGGTCAGCCGAAGCGCGTTGGGCGTTGGCGCACCTGCGATCACGTATGGCGCGAACACGCCGTCTACAGTGCAAGGCTCAGTCGAGCTTCCCGGCGGCGGTGAGATCGATCTCTCCGAGATCGAAAAGCTCGGCGAGCAGGGCGCGGTGCGCACGTTGTCGTCCGAGCAGATGCAAGCGCTTATGCCGCAAAGCTTGCCTGGAGGCTTTACGCTTGCTTCGTCCTCCGTCAGCTCCGCCATGGGGATCACCACGTCCGAAGGCACCTACAATCGCGGCGATGCCTCGATCCATCTGTCCGTCGTGAATATGGGGCAGATGGGCGCAATCGCCTCGATGGCGGGCGTCGCAGGCATCAGTGAATCCCGTCAGGACGCTGACGGGTATTCGCGCACGAACACCGTCGACGGCCGCGTGGTCACCGAGCAGATGAGCCGCTCCGCCAATTCCGCCAGCTACGGCATTGTCGGCCGTGGCATGGCGGTGACCGCGGATGGCAACGGCGTCAGCGTCGATGATGTGCGCGGCGCCGTGGAGAGTGTGGGCATCCAGCGCCTCGAAGCGATGGTCGCGCAATAAGAACGAACAAGGTGGGGACGAAAATGAAGCATGCATGGCGCGCCGCGGCCTCGGCGCTGGCGCTGATCGGCTTGATGGCTTGCGCGACGCAGAGCGCGACCGTGCCATTGGTCAACGCGACCAGCGAAACCGTAGGCTTCGCCTCAGCGACGCCGGAGCAGGGCGCGGCCATCCTCTCCGCCAATGACGAATATCTGAGCGTGCTTTCCGCCGCAGATCTTTCCATTCGCCTGCAGGGTCGTGAAGGAACTGGCGCGGATCTCGGCCGCGTCTATGCCGGCGCGACGCAGACCTGGACGAGCGCGGAGAATGAGCGCTTGCGCTTGATGGTCGTGCGCCATCGCCCACGCCTCAATCAGTTGGCCGGCTGGCTGCCGGACACGGTGTATTTCATCAAGGGTTCGCGCGCGATCGAAGGCGGCATTCCGCATACGCGCGGCGACGGCATCTTCTTCGGCCCGCAATTGCCGGAGAGCGATGAAGCGCTCGATGGCTTGTTCATGCACGAGCTCTTCCACGTGCTCTCGCGCCATAGCGCTTCGCGTCACGACGAGCTTTACGGCATCATCGGCTTCGTGCGTTGCCCCGCTGAGCTGCCACAAAGCATGCGCGATCGCGGCATCACCAATCCCGACGCGCCTGCCGTCCAGCACGCGTCGCCGATCTCGGAAAGCGATCCGACCTTGCTGGCGACGCCGCTCCTGTTCGCGGACCCGGCGCGGTACGATCCGTCGAAGCAGAATCTTGGCCAATATTTCGATCCGGAACTGCAGCTGCTGCGGCGCGGCGCTGACGGCAAATGCCGCCCGGCGGAGGGCGTGAGCATGTCGCAAGATGCGATCCGCGAAGCGATCTTCGCGCGCTCGGGCCGCAACACGAATTACATGTTCCATCCCGAAGAGCTGATGGCCGACAATTTCTCGCAGATGATGATGGGCCGAAGCGTCGCCGATCCGTGGGTGCACGAGCGGCTGGCGGTGTTGCTCGGCGTCGATTCTCCGGCGCGTCGGCCTTAGCCTTCGCGCGCCGGCTGCGGGCGCTGTGCGAGCACGGCGTTGCAGTCTGCGTCTTCGGCAAGGCCGAGATCAATAAACGGCAGCACGCCGGCGATCGGCGCAACCAACGCGCCAAGCGCGGCGGCGAGACCGCCATCGTCAGCCGCTTCTTCGAGATCAACACCAACTTGCGGCGCGCGCAGGCTGCCGCGCATCACGATGGGCGCGTCGACGCTCAACAGGCGCGGCTCTTTCGGCTCGCCTTGCAAGCGCAGATTCAACCGTTCATCGCGCAAGCTGACGCCGCCTGTGCCGCGGATGAGCACGGTTTCGGTGTCGACGATGAACGTGTGAACCCGCGCCAGGCCGTTGTTCACCCGGAAGCTCGCGACGCCGCAGCGTATGCCGATCTTGTCGTCGTCGCCTGAGAGCAGGAGGCCGAGGCCGCGCGTGACGTTGATACCGGTCAGCTCCGCGAACGCTTCGCGCACTTCGCCGCGCGGGATCACGAAGCTGATGTCGCCATCGGCGCTGGCCGCGGCGTCACGCACCGAACCTCCCGTGCCCACGAGCCGCAAGCGGCCAGCGAGCGCGCCAGTGATCGGTTGCTGGTTCTCCATGCGCACGATGGATTCAAGCCGCGCGCCCGTGAGCCGTACGTCCATGGCCACGCGCGGCGTGTCTTGGCGCGCATTGATCGACACCGCGCCAGCGACGCGGCCCTGCGTGAGCGAAAGCGTCAGCGGATCAAGGCGGAGCAAGCCCTGGTCGAGGTTTACATCGACCGCCAGCCCGCGCAGCGGCAGCCGATCCGTGCGCACGCGCGCCGCGCGATAGGAGACGCGGGCATCCATGTTCCGGACGCGGGAGATGTCGAGCTGCGCATCCGGCAGCAGCCGGTTGGACGCCGCGAGTTGCTGCGCCACGGCGCGTTGTTCGGTGGACGCGGTTTCGGTCGTGTCCGGCGCGCCGCCGAGCACGGCCATGAGATCGTCGAAGTCGAGCGTGCGCGTGTTGAAATCGCCGACGAGCAGCAAGCGGCCATTGCGTTGACGCGACGCGGTGAACGAACCGGCGAGATCGCTATCGCCGACGCGGCCACGCACGTCCTGCATACCGTACGTCGTGCCGCTGCGCTCGATGCGGCCGCGCAGTGCGTAAGGCGGCGTGTTCGGCAGCGCGAGGCCGAGGAGGTAGTAGAGGTCCGCGAGGTCGGGGCCGGAAGCCACGACGTCGGCGCTGAAATAATTGAGATCGAACGGCTTGGCGATTGCGCCGTCTGCTTGAATGCGCGTCCCGGCGGCGCGGACGTCGGCCTGGAACGCGTAGGGGCGATCGCGGCGTACGTTCAGCAACGGTGCGCCGCTGGCTTCGAGGGTGAAGGGGCGATTGTTGAGTTCGCCTTCGCCAGCGAGCACAAAGCGGCCGCCTTCGCTGGCGCTTTCGTTCGAGCTGAACGTCGCGTCGAGCACCATGCGGCGCTTCTCGTCTTCGAGGCGCAGGCGTCCATTGCTCAGGCTGAATTGGCGGATGGCGGGAAGGTTGAACTGGCGGCCATCGTTGGCGGCGTTCGGATCGCGCGCCCAATTCGCGTCGCCCTCGGCGTTGCGATAGAGCTGCACCTCGGTTTCCTCGAGATCGATGCGCACGATATCGAGATGGCCGAACAAGAGCGGCAGCAGTCGCACCGAGGCGCGCGCTTCGCCGACATCAGCGAAGATGCCGCGATCCGCGAAGCGGCGCGGGTTGCCGATTTTCAGTTCGGTGACGTGAATTTCCGGCGTCCACGACCATGGGTTCACATCGAGATCGCCGCCAATGACGATGGCGCGGCCGGTTGCGTTGGAGGCGTAGCGCGAGATCGGGCCCTTGAGGGCGTTCCAGTCCGCGAACGTCACCAGCAGCAGAAGCGTCGCGACAAGGCCACCGACGATGCCGCCGGTCCAAAGCCCGATGGGCTTCCACGTCGCGCGGCGTACGGCTGCGCCAAAACGCGCGGCGCGCGGTGCGCTCCACTCGCGCACCGCGCGCCATTTTTCGCGCGTCCAGGATGTCAGTCTCGTAAGGGCCAAGGAAACAAATCCGTTTCCTAGCAAACGCTTATGACGCGCTGGCGTTCCCGCGCGGATTTTCTCCACAGGATTGCGCTGACGCAAAGCGATGGCGCGGCCTGCAGTGGAAAAAGAGGCGTACACTGTCCCGCGTCTGGAGCGACGGAGTCAGCCCATGACAGCACGCAAGAGAGCAACCAGCCCGGCTTCGCCGGTTTCATCCGTAGTCGCAGCGATGCAAGCGCCTGCGGCGCAATCGTTCGCCACGAGCCAGCGTCTTGCCTTGGAGGCCGCCCGCTTTTGGGCGCGCAGGATGCGTTCTTACGCCGATCAGATGGAAACGCTGATCTGCTGCACCGACGCCAACCAGGCCGCCGCGGCGAGCACGCGCTTCTTCGAGCAAATGCGCGCGGACTATGCCGCGGAAGCTGAGATCATGCGCGACCTCTGGCGGCAGCCGGACGATGAACGCGCCGGCGCCGCCGAAGGTAGGGAAGGCGAGGGCAGGGAGGCTTAGGCGCCTGCTTCAGCGAGCAAGCCGCGTTCTGCGGCTTGTCGCTTCATCGCCTTCTGCAGCTTTTCAAACGCGCGCACTTCGATCTGGCGCACGCGCTCACGGCTGACGCCGTATTCGCGCGACAGATCTTCGAGCGTCGCCGGTTCATCCTTCAAGCGGCGCTCTTGGATGATGTGGCGTTCGCGTTCGTTGAGATCGCCCATCGCCGCTTGCAGCAGCGACATGCGGGCGTCGAACTCTTCACTATCGGCCAGGCGCGTTTCCTGGGTGCCCTCGGTCTTGTCGTCCGCGAGCCAATCCATCCACTCGCTTTCGCCTTCGCCGCCTGCGCCGCCGACCGGGGCATTGAGGCTCGCATCGCCGCCGCCGGAGAGGCGACGGTTCATCGAGGTCACTTCTTCCTCGGTCACCGCTAGCTTGTGGGCGATGGTTTTGACGTGCTCGGGGCGCAGATCGCCTTCTTCAAGCGCGGCCATCTCGCCTTTGAGACGACGCAGGTTGAAGAAGAGCTTCTTCTGCGCCGCCGTGGTGCCCATTTTCACGAGGCTCCACGAGCGCAGGATGTATTCCTGGATCGACGCGCGGATCCACCACATCGCGTACGTCGCGAGGCGGAAACCCTTGTCCGGATCGAATTTCTTGACCGCCTGCATGAGGCCGACATTGCCTTCGGAGATCACTTCCCCGATCGGCAGGCCGTAGCCGCGGTAGCCCATGGCGATCTTCGCAACGAGGCGGAGGTGGCTGGTGACCAGCGTGTGCGCGGCGCGATTGTCGCCGTGTTCCTGCCAACGCTTGGCCAGCATGAATTCTTCGTCCTTCTGGAGCATCGGAAACTTGCGGATCTCCGAGAGATACCGTTGCAGGCCCTGCTCGGGGGACAGCGCAAGCGTGAGCGCAGTTGATGCCATTTTTCTTACCCCTCTCCTCGTTGGCCGTCTTGCGGGGCCATCGACTGTACTTCTTACGAACGAACAGCCGGGCCGGTTGCCGACGCCAGGTGCTCATATAGGGAGCCTTCGGCGTTTTGCTCGTCGCCCCCGATCACGCTCTCGCTATCGCGATGCTTCAGCGTGACTGATCGCATCTTCCGCCGTGGCCACGGCAAAAGCGGGGGCCAAACGGGGCGAGGCCGTGACCTCGCCTGACAATCCGGCGACTCCAAATGTTAAGAACTAGAACATAACAAGAACTATGTGATTCGGCAAGCGAAACGATCACTAGGTCTGGTTTGCGCCTGCGGAACATTCGCGGATGCGATCCAGGAATGGTGGCGGATCAGCGCGCAAAGCGATTCGGATGTTCCTGATATTCCCCAAAATCAGGGACTTGGCCCGTTAACGCCTGAGCCCGGTTTTGCGACGAACGGCGCGTCCGCCGGCAGCTTGGCGCGCATCCCCAAAGCGGAGGGATCAATATGCGTCTTCGCTCGACCTTGGCCGCGCTTGCTCTGCTTGCGTCATCCGCTGCCGCTCAAACACCCGCGACGCAGGAACGCGACTGGCCGGCGATCACCGCCGCCGACGCGCGCGCCTTCCACGATGAATTGCAGCACAGCCATCCCGGCCCGATCGACACCGCCAATCCCGGTTTTCAGGCGCTGCTCGATCGCGGGCTCGAGCGCGCGCTCGAACGCTCGCGCAGTGTCCGCGACTACGCAGGCTATGTCTGGGCGATGCGTGAGTACGGCGCGACCTTCAACGATGGCCATGTCGGCGTGACGTTGCCGAACGGGCAGACGATGCCCGCGCGTTGGCCTGGCTTTATGACGCGCTATGCCAACGGCCAGTATTTCGTCTCAAGCCGCACCGAAGCGCAGCACGTTCCGCTGATCGGCGCGCGCCTCGTGAGCTGCGATGGCGTTCCGGCGACGGAGCTCGCGCAGCGACGCGTCGCCAGCATTCGCGGCAGCTGGGATCTGGAAGCGACGCGCACCTCGATGGGGTGGCGCTTGCTTATTGATCAGGGCGATCAATTCGCGCCGGCGCCGCGCCGCTGCCGGTTTGAGAGCGAAGGGCGGACGCGCAGCTACACGCTCAATTGGGCGCCGATCGAGGAAGCCGAACTCGCGCGCCATCGCGCCACCAGCCAGCAGCGTTTCAATGGCGGCTTCGGCGTCCGCCGCTTTGGCGCGGAGCAGAATTGGTGGGTGTGGATGGCGAATTTCGACAGCACCGGCGGCTCCGACAATGCGCGCCAGCTGGCTGAGATCGTCCGTCAACTCGAAGCAGCGGGGCCTGAGCTTCGCAATGCGCGTCTCGTGGTGCTCGATGTGCGCGGCAATACCGGCGGCTCGTCGACGTGGAGCCAATTGATCGCCAACGCGATCTGGGGCGAGGAGCAAGTCAATCCGCGCGATCCGCCAGGCGGCTTTGTCGAATGGCGCGTCTCGGACGCGAACATCGCCTACATCGCCAGCCTGCGCGAACGCTGGGCCAATGATCAGAACGTGCCGCAAGCGTCGCGAACTTGGGGTGACACGGCGTACGCTGGCCTCACCGGCGCGCGCGATGCGGGGCAGGCGCTTTGGCGTCAAGGCGAGTCACGGCCAATGCCAGCGCCTTTGCCGCCGCCGACAGGTCCGCGCGTCATCATCGTCGCTGACACTGTGTGCGCCTCAGCGTGTCTCGATGCGCTCGACATCTGGCGCGCAATGGGCGCGACACAGGTCGGCGTCGTGACCGGCGCGGACACCGTGTACATGGAGGTGCGCCGCGCCGAACTACCGAGCGGTTTGATGTTCGGCATCGTGCCGATGAAGGTCTATCGCGAGCGTCCGCGCGGCCATAACGAGCCGTATCAGCCGCACATCCGCTACGATGGCGATATGTCCGACACCGCCGCGCTCGAGGCTTGGATCAGCGCTTTGCCGTAAGCTGCGGCAGGTGCGCCCAGGCGACGGCGATCAAGCACACAAGCAGCAGCACGGAATATTCCATGCCGTTGCGGCCTGAGCCGACGACGAACCAGCCGGCCGGGAAGTGCACGAGATACGCGCCGAGCCCAACGATGCCGATGTGGCCCAGGCACGCGAGCGTCACGAAGCGCCGCGCGATCAAAAACAGCGGCGCGATCAATTCGTAGATTGTCACGCCCGCGGCCCAATAGAAGCCTTCGGGAAAGCCAAGCGAGCTTAGCCACTGGCCAAAGCCGGTGACGTTGGGATCCCAATGCGCGGCGCGGTGGGCGCCGTGGATGAAGATCAGGATCGCGGTGGCGACGCGTACGAGATCGAGCGCGCGGATAGCCCGCGCGCCCTCAGGCGCAGGTCCGAACATTGTCTCCCCCTCACAGGCGGCGCAGCGCGCCGAGCAATGTCTGCATATCCTGCGGGAGCGGCGCTTCGAAACGCAACGTCTGATCGGTGATCGGATGGACGAAACCCAACACGGCTGCGTGAAGAGCTTGGCGCGGGAACTCGCGCGCCGCTTCGTCCGCCGCTGCTGCGTGCGGGCCGACGGCCTTGAGCGCGCGCTGCTTGCCGTAGAGCGGATCGCCAATCAGCGGGCAGCCGAGATGGGCGAGGTGAGCGCGGATCTGGTGCGTGCGGCCGGTTTTAAGTCGGCACTCGATCAAGGCCGCCGCTGGATGGCCGGCGCTGGCGCCATCGAGTTGGCCGAAGCTCTCGATCGTCCAATAATCGCTGATCGCCATCTTGCCGGCTTCGGTGTCCGGATTGCGCGCGACGACGAACTTGCGGCGATCCTCGCCTGAGCGGACGAGCCTGTTCTCGATGCGCCCGGTGCGCTCGCGCGGCGCGCCGCGTGTGACGGCGTAATAGGCGCGCTCGAGGTCATGCTTCGCGAACAGCTTCGCCAGCCCGCTATGCGTCGCATCGTTCTTCGCAACGACAACGAGCCCGGTCGTGTCTTTATCGATGCGATGAACGATGCCTGGCCGCGCGACGCCGCCGATGCCAGAGAGGCTGTCGCCGCAATGCGCGAGCAGGGCGTTGACGAGGGTGCCGCGCATCGAGCCCGGCGCGGGATGCACCGCCATGCCGGCGGCCTTGTTGACGATAACGAGGTTTGCATCCTCGAACACGATGTTGAGCGGGATCGCTTCCGGTTGCGGCGAGGCCGGCTCCGGCGGCGGCAGGATCAGCTCGTAGCGCGCGCCGGCGCGGGTTTTGTCCTTCGCGTGCGTCACCGGCGCGCCATCGACGCTCAACTTGCCCGCGCCAATCAGTCCCTGCACGCGCGAGCGCGACAGGTCCGGCCAAAGCTTGCCTAGCCACGCATCCACGCGCTCGCCCTCGGCCTCCGCCGGCGCAACCGCCACGCGCGGCTCACCCGGCGCAAATTCTTCAAGTTCGTCGTCCACGGCGCTTCCTAGCCACTGCAACCAAACAAATCACTACGTCATCCCGGACACGCGAAGCGTGATCCGGGACCCAGGGGCAAACGACGCGCTTGTGGCCCCTGGGTCCCGGGTTCGTGCTCCGCACGCCCCGGGATGACGGAGTTGTTGTTGCTCGGCCTGTTGGCTCGGTCCAAAAGTGCCGCCAGGGAGGGGCGCTTGGCACTCGACTTTACGGCTCTGGCGGTCACGTACGTGATCGGCGTGGCGTTCCTGATTTGGGGCTACGCCGCTGGCGGCCCGGTTTGGGTCGAGCGGCACTCGATCCAGATCAGCGGCCCGGGCAAGCCGCGCCGCGTCTCGGGCTTCTGGGGCGAGTGGGTGCTGTTCACCGGCTGCGCCGCCGTCGCGGCTACCGTCCGCGCCTTCACCGATGTCGCCATCGTTCAAGACATGCTCGCGCCGAACTGGGGCGCGGCGCTTGCGGTGTTCCTCATCATGATCGGCGTGGTGTGGGCCTATTCCGGCAGCGTCGTCTCCGCCGCGCGCAAGGACGGCAAGGACGCGCTCTATCTGAAGCGCCTCGGCGCCGCGTACCGGCCATATGCGTTCTACGCTGCGATCCTGTTTGCTGGCGGCATCATGGTGCTCGGCCTGTTGGCGGTGGAATTCGCGCACGATCAGCGCGCCTTCAACACGCAAGCCGACATCGTTCGCCAGTCCGTTGATAACGCCATCATCGCCGCGCGTACGCAGGGCGACGTGCTGGAATCCGCGCGGCGCGGGCTCACTTACCTGGAGGACGCGGTCGGCGAGATCGCCGTGTCACAGAACATTCTTCAGGATCAAATGAACCCGGTGTTCATTTTCGCCGCTGTGATTTTCGCGGTGAACATCTTGATCGTTCTGTCGCCGATCCGCCAAGCCTTCATGCAAGGCGCTGTGGATGCAACCCACATCACGACCGGCGTCGCCATCGCCGGCATACTCATCGCCGGCTTCGTGAGCTATTTCGTGTCCTACGCGCAAGTGATTCAGGACACGCTCGCGCGGATGGAAGCCGCGCACCCGCCGGCAGCTCTTGGCGCGTGGGAATTGTCGCAACGCTACAACGAAATGGTGGTGGAATTGAACCGCAGCAAGAATCTGCTCGGCTTCGCGCAAGCGATCGGCGGCGAGGGCTCAGGCCTCGCGCTGTTCGCGGCGGCGATCCAGTTCACGGTCGATCGCATTCCAGGGCGCGAAGAGCGCAAGGCGGAGGCGTGAGATGCGGCGTTTTCTCATCGGCTTGGCAATCGTCGTCGTTCTGCTCGGCGCGTGGATCGGCGTGTTTCTGATGGTCAACAAGAACGCCGTGGCGCAAAGCAAGGATGTGCAGCTCGACGCGAGCGCGTCGGATGTCGTCGCCGGCGAGACGCTCGACATCCTGAACTGGAACCTCGGCTATGCCGGCCTCGGCGCCGGCAGCGATTTCGTCGCTGATGGCGGAACGCACATGTTCCCGCCCTCGCAGCAAGCCGTGCGCGCCAATGTCGCCGGCATCGAGGCTGTGCTGCGCGGGCGAGAGGATGACGTGTTCATCTTCCAGGAAATGGCGCATGGCGGGCCGGTCAATTATTGGGTGAACCTCAAAGGCCACGTCGACACCACGCTCGCCGGCCGCAATCGCGTCTTCTTCGCCGATTTCAAAACCCGCCTCATGCCGTGGCCGCTGCGCATGGAGCATGGCCAGGCGATCTATTCACGCTTCGCGCTCGAAGGCGCCGACGTCGTGCCGCTGCCGGCGGAGGATAGCGGCATCTTCGGCGTCCGCCGGCGCTATGCGTCCGTTGTCGCGCGCATGCCGATGCAAAACGGCCCCGGCTGGACGATCGCCAGCGTCCACCTTGCTGCATTTGACGATGACGCCGCCGTGCGCACGCGCCAGCTGCACGAGGTGCTCGCCTGGGCGCAGCGCGAGTATGAAAGCGGCCGGCACGTCGTGCTCGGCGGCGATTGGAACCTGCAACTCGCCGAAACCAATTTCCCGCACAATACGGATCAGCGCTTTCTCTTCTGGCTGTTCCCGTTCCCGCACGAGGCGCTGCCGGAAGGCTGGCGCATCGCCGCGGACGCGAGCATCCCGAGCGTGCGCACCAATCACAAGCCGTATGTCGCCGGCGAGAACTACGTCACCACTATCGATGGCTACATCGTTTCACCGAACGTCACGGTGGAAGCCGTGAACGGCCTCGATCTCGGCTTCGAACATACAGACCACCAGCCTGTGCACCTGCGCGTGCGGGCGATCACGCCCGGAGTCACGCCATGAGCCGCAACCTAAAGCTCAGCCGCCGCGCGGCGATCCTCGCTGGCGCTGGCGTCGCCGCCGCGTGCGCGCGCAACGCCGAGACGCCGCCGTACGAAGGCGGCGTGCAATTCGTGCACGGGATCGCCTCCGGCGACCCGCAGCACGACAAGGTGATCATCTGGACGCGCGTCACGCCGGACGCCGCCGGCCCCGTGCCGGTGCGCTGGATTCTCGCGCGCAACCGTGAACTCACCGATATCGTCAAAACCGGCGTATACGACGCCACCGAAGCGCGCGACTACACCGTGAAGATTGACGTCACCGGCCTCCGCGCTGGTGCACCGTATTTCTACGGCTTCCGCGCCGGGCAGGCGGAGAGCGCCGTCGGCAAAACCAAGACGCTTCCGCGCCGCAACGTCGAGAACGTCAAGATCGCCGTCGCCTCGTGCGCCTCCTACAGCCACGGCTTCTTCAACGCCTACAAAGCCATCTCCGAGCGCGATGATCTCGACGCCGTGATCCATCTCGGTGACTACATCTACGAATACGGCCTCGATGGGTATGGCGGCGCGATCGGCTTGCGCCTTGGTCGCGTGCTTGAGCCGCAAGTCGAGTGCGTGTCGCTCGCCGATTATCGCCAGCGCCACGCGCAATATAAGCGTGAAGCGGAACTCCAAGCCGCGCATGCGATCGCGCCGTGGATTGTCGTCTGGGACGATCACGAGACGGCGAACGATCTGTGGTCCAACGGTGCGCAGAACCACAGCGAAAGCGAAGGCCAGTTCGCCGCGCGCAAGCAGGCGGCATTGCAAGCTTATTACGAATGGATGCCGATCCGCGATCCGGAGACGGGCCGTGCGTTTGAGGCGATCAATCGCAGCTTCCGCTTCGGCGACGTGATGACGCTCATCATGCTGGAAACGCGCTTGCTCGCGCGCAGCCAGGCGCTCGATTACAACACGAGCTTTCCGATCGCGATGCAGCGTTGGGATTTCGCCAATCCCGCCCAGCCCGTGGCGCTGCGCGATACGGAAGCCGACACGCCGACCATGCGGCGCTTGCCGGCGATCTTCGAGATGGCGGGCGGTGAAATCCGCTCCGTACTCGACTGGCGTCGCGCCGGCGCCATGGTCGCCAATCCGCAATCGCTGCCGCAGGGCTTCTTCCTCGGCCCGGACATGGTCGCGCTCAACGCGCTGCTGAACGATCCCGAGCGCCAACTCATGGGCCAGGCGCAGGAGCAATGGCTCGCGCGCGAGCTGGCGGATTCCAAAAATGGCGGCGTTGCCTGGCAGGTGCTCGGCAATCAAGTGCTGATGGCGCAGATCATCGCGCCGGATTTGTCACGCACGCCGCCGGCTTTGGCGACCGCGCTTGACGCGTTGCAGCCGGGTGTGTCGCGTTTGCTTGGCTTCACGCGCTGGCCGATCCCGGTGACGACGGATGGTTGGGATGGCTACAGCGCCAACCGTACGCGCGTGCTGCAGATGATCCGCAACGCGCAAGCCAACGCGCTTGTGCTCACCGGCGATAGCCACGCGGCTTGGGCGAACGAGGTGCTGGATGCGGATGGGCGTGTCGCTGTGGAACTCGCGGGCACGTCGATCACCTCCGCGAGCGACGCGGGTTATTTCGCGCAGGTCGGCATCGATTTCGCCGACGGGCTGCGCCTGCGCAATCCGCACATCAAGTGGACCGATCAGCTCAATCGCGGCTTCATGGTGGTGACGCTTAGCCGCGAAGAGGCGCTGGCGGAATATTTCGTGGTGTCGAGTGTGTCGTCGCGCGAATACGAAACCGCCCGCGCCGCCGCGTTCACAATCGCCAACACGCCAGCGGGTGCAGGTGAAATCACGCCGGCGGGTTAGTTCTTCGCGGCGCCAAGCCGCGAGACGTTGCTTGGGCCGCGCATGAACGCATCCAGCTCCGGCGAGTGCTCACCATCGAGCCATTCTTCCGCCAACTCGCCGAACACCGGTGCGTATTTGAAGCCGTGGCCGGAGCAGGCGGAGAACATCAGCACGCGCTCATGCGCGCTGCTTTGCGCGATCAGGAAATGTTCGTCGGGCGTCACCGTATAGAGGCAGCGCGCCATGCGCACGGGCGTGGGATCGTGCTTCGGAAAATGCATGCGCATCTGCTCCCCGAGCATTTCCGCGTCCTTCTCATCCGCGTCGCGCACGATTTCAGGATCATCCACCGCGCCGCCGACAGCGTGCAGGCCAATCTTGTAGTGCCCGCGCGGCGCGGGCATGCCGTAGAGGCCTTCTTCGTTATCGACGCAGAGGATCGGCAGCATGCGCGGCTCTGGCGTTGCGAACCAACCGAGGATGCGGCGCTTCACGGCAAGCCGCCCCGCGAATTCTGGCATCAGCCGCGCCGCCCAAGCGCCGCCGGCGACGATCACCGCGTCAAACTCACGTTGCTCGCCGTTGATCTTGAGCGTGGTGCTTTCGATCGGCGCTTCAACGCGTGTGTTGGCATAAAGGTTCGCGCCCCAACGCGGCGCTTGGCGGATCAGGAACGCGCGCGTCGCTTCGGCGGCGATCACGCCAGAATCTTCCTGACGCAGCACCTCCCATTCGCGCGGCATCGCCAGATAGCCGCGCGTCAAAGCGTGCAGCGTGTCGCCACGCAGTGGCGCGACGGGCGTCGCCGCAAGCGCCAAGCAGGAAGCGATAAACGGCGAGCCCTTCGGCCCCGCCATCACGCCGCCCGTCCACTCGATCAGCGGCCGGCCGGCCAAGCCTTCCCAGGTGCGCCATTGCGGCTGCGCGCGTTTCGCGAGGCGTTGATACACTTCGCCTTCGCCGGGCGTGAGGCGGATGATGCGCGTGTCGCCGTGCGATGAGCCGCGCTCGTGCGAGAGATCAAATTGTTCGAAACCCGAAACGTCATGGCCGGCGACGGCCAGGCGCGCGCAGATGCTCAAGCCCGCAACGCCCAAACCAACAACCGCGACCTTCAACGCGCACTCCCGCGCGACGCGCTTTAAGCGGCCAAATCAAGCCGTTCTGCGCCGCGCTCGTTCAGCATCGCCGAAAGCGCGCGTGGGTCAATCGCCTTGTGGTTCAGCGCGCCGTCATGGCCGATCGCGCGCATGAGCGTCTCATGCACGAATTGGTTCGACGCATTGAGATCGCGCCCGCAAAATTGCGCGTACGACCTCAACGCGTCGGCCAGGGCAAGGAATTGGTCTGCTGTCACGCACACAGGACTCAACTGAGTCGGAGACAGGATCGTGACGCGATTGAGTCAATCGTGACGTATTAATTAACGTGAACGCCAACCGTTCTCCGGGGCTTCGCGCAGCGAAGAACCCGGAGCCCATCGCACGTTCAAACTCCAGCGTTCGCAGTCTCGCGCAACTAGGACTCCGGGTTCGATGCTGCGCATCGCCCCGGAGAACGTGTGCTCAGGTGAGGACGCCGTCTTTCGAAACGATCCGGTAAAAGCATGTCCGCTGCCCGGTGTGGCAGGCAGCGCCGGTTTGCTCCACGCGCAGCAGAACCGCGTCCTGATCGCAATCGATCCGCGCCTCGATCACGCGCTGCACGTGCCCGCTTTCCTCGCCCTTGCGCCACAGCTTGTTGCGCGAGCGCGACCAATACGTGGCTTGGCCCGTCTCCAGCGTGAGCTTCAGCGCTTCGGCGTTCATCCACGCCAACATCAGCACCTCGCCCGTCGCATGATCCTGCGCCACTGCGGCGATCAGGCCGTTGGAATCGTAGCGCGGGGTGAGGGCGGTTGTGGTCTCGATGGTGGACATGGCCGCAGCATAGGCCCTCCATTGCCAACGCGCGAGAGGTCGGCTTGAGGGCGGCGGTGACTGGCGCTACCAACATCTAATGCTGAAAGCGGCCGCGCTGATATTGCTTGTTCTCGGCTTCGCCGAGCCCTCTATGGCGCAAGACGCTGATGAGCGCCTGCTATCGCCGGCTGAACTCAGAGCTGCCGTTGCTGACCGTGTTGTCTGTCTGCAGGTGTCCAAGGACAATACGTGCAGTGGCGGCGTCCTCTTTTTCGAGAACATCACGGACACAACGGCGCGTGCGCGTGAGGTTGTGACCGTGCCGCTGGCGACGTTGGCGTCTGGCGGGCAGGCCGACCTCGCGAGACAAATGCAACGCTACGACGATTTCGCGGACACGTTTCGACGCATCGACGAGCTTAGCCGTCAGAACAATTTTCCGTTCCTCCGATTGGTTGACGCTCGGGACTACACCTTCGATGCCACGAAGGGGGCATGGTGCGAGGGGCCCGGCTCGCCGATCGCCGTCCTCGATTTCTACCTGACGAATTCTACTTCGCTGGATGAAGCTGCGGACCTGCCGCTTCCGGACGACCTCAATCGGCAGGTCAGAGTTTTCTTGATGGCTTTCCTAACCGATGAGAGGGTCCGCGCCTTCTTGCGTGACGTCCCCGATCGGCTCGCCTGGGCGGATTCTCAGCTCGGCGCCAATCCGCTCTGCGCGCAGCGGTACGGCCGCGACGACGGTGCGGGCCTGACGCTTACGTCGACGCGCTTCGTATCTACCGATGGCGTCGCGCTTCCCGGCCTCGACTCGCACGTTTCCGTGCTCGATCCGGCGAGCATTGTGTTGGACGTGCGCTAGGCGCTGAGGGCATCAGTACCCAGCCAGCTTCAAGAACCGATCGCGCAGCTCGACGTTGTCCTTGAACGCGCCGGTGAAGCTCGTCGTCACTGTCGTCACGTCCTTGTGGTGGACGCCGCGTGTGCTCATGCACTGGTGTTCGGCGTCGATCAGCACGGCCACGCCCAGCGGCTTCAGCGCGTCGGAGATGGCGTGCGCGACTTGCGCGGTCATGGTCTCTTGCGTCTGCAGGCGCTTGGCGAAAATTTCGACAACGCGGGCGATCTTGGAAATGCCGACGACGCGATCGGTCGGCAGGTAAGCGACATACGCCTTGCCCAGGAACGGCGCGATGTGGTGCTCGCAATGGCTCTCCACGTCGATCTTCTTGAGCATGACCATGTCGTCATAGCCCGAGACTTCCTCGAACGTGCGCGACAGCTCTTCGTTCGGGCAGAGGTCGTAGCCGCGGAACCATTCGCGGTAGGCGTCGACGACGCGCTGGGGCGTATCGAGCAGGCCTTCACGGTCCGGGTCGTCGCCGGCCCAGGCGATCAGGGTGCGCACGGCTTCCATCGCCGCTTCGCGCGAAGGCCGCTTTTGCTCTGCCTCATCAGGCGAGCGCCACTTCAGAATTTCACTCATGGGGGAGGTCAGTCCTTGGTCTGAGGGACGGAGGTCGAGCCGGGAGGGTTCCAAGGCCAATACGGCCCAATTGGACACCCGGACTTAACGCCCGCCCGAAAATTTACCCTCAGGCAGTGGGACCACCTCGGCCCCGCGCATATGCATATGGAGTGTAGCACGGCCCGCCGCTAGAACCCACCCCCATGCAAATTAGCCTCACCAACACCCTGACGCGGCGAAAAGAGCCGTTCACGCCCGCCGATCCGGCCCGGGTGACGATGTATGTGTGCGGTCCTACGGTCTACAATCACCCCCACATCGGCAATGCGCGCCCGCCAGTTGTGTTCGACACGCTGTTTCGGCTGCTGCGGCATGTCTACGGGGAAAGCGCCGTTATCTACGCGCGCAACTTTACCGACATCGACGACAAGATCATCGCCGCCGCCAACAAGGCTGGCGTGCCGATCGAAGCGATCACGGAAAAATACGCGCAGATCTACGAAGACGACATGAGCGCGCTCGGCGTGATCACGCCGACGCTTCGCCCGCGCGCGACGCAGCACGTCGATGGCATGATCGCTCTGATCCAGAAATTGATAGACATGGGCGCGGCTTATGTCGTGCCGAGCGGCGTGTACTTCGAGGTTTCGAAGGACGAGGATTACGGCAAGCTCTCCAACCGTTCGCAGGACGATCTCCGCGCTGGCGCGCGCGTTGAAGGCGAGGACGATAAGCGCGGGCCTTCAGATTTCGCGCTCTGGAAAACCAACAAGCCGGGCGAGCCGTTCTGGGAGGCGCCTTTCGGCAATGGCCGGCCGGGTTGGCACATCGAGTGCTCGGCGATGATCGAAGCGGAGCTTGGCGGCACGATCGACATTCATGGCGGCGGCCTCGATCTCATCTTCCCGCACCACGAAAATGAAATCGCCCAAAGCGAAACCGCGCATGGCCATGCGCTGGCGCGCGTCTGGATGCACAACGGCTTCCTGACGATGGATTCGACCAAGATGTCGAAGAGCCTCGGCAACATCGTCACCGTCCGCGAACTGCTGAACGATGGCTGGCAGGGCGAGACCCTGCGCTGGGCGCTGCTGAGCGCCCATTATCGCGCGCCGCTCGATTGGAGCGACGACCTGATGCGCCAGGCGCAGGCGAGCCTGGATCGCTTGTACGGCGCGCTGCTGCGGCTGAAGGATGTGACGCCCGCACAGGTTGGCGCGCCGCAAGCATTTCTCGATGCGCTCGCCGACGATCTCAACACGCCGGAAGCCATAGCGGAAATGTTCGCGCTGGCGACGGCCGCGAACGTCGCCAAAAAGCCCGCGGAGCAGGCCGAGGCCAAAGCGCGGTTGATGGCGGCTGCAAAGCTGCTCGGCGTGTTGCAGGACGATCCAGCGCAATGGTTCCGCGCCTCGTTCGGCGAGCAGGCGGTAGAGATCGACGCCCTCGTCGCCGAACGCGTCGCCGCGCGCACGGCCAAGAATTACGCGGAATCCGATCGCCTGCGCGACGCGCTGGCCGCGCGCGGGGTCGAGGTGATGGACGGGCCGAGCGGCTCTACGTGGCGACGGAAGACGTGATCGCGGATTTCAATTGTCGCGCTGAATCGGCCGGACGTATCGACAGCACTCCAACAACTCCGGCTCGGCAAGTTCCTGAGGTACGAGGCGAGCGGACGAACCAGCGTTGTAATATGATCCGCGGTTCTCAAAACTCCCGCTGATCTTGATGTAGAGTGGTGCGCGGCCCTCGATCTCAATCGGAAACTTGAGGTCTGGCCACCCAGTGTCTCCTGCCCAATCGACGCGAACCTCGCGCGTCCCGACTGGCAGCGGCACGACTGTGTAGGCGCGCTCCGCGGGGCTGATTATAGGTTGATCGTCAACATAGATGATCGGCGCGCGGAGAGTTGGGTACGCGCCGATGCGATAGATGTATAGGTTGCTTTGCCCCGCGGGCGGGTCCGCTGCGCGAACGTAAGTTGGCGCGTTCATCGGTACCGTCGCGCACGCGCTTAGCAGCAGGCCAATTGCCGCGAATACAATGTTCTTCATGGCGCTCCCCGTCACAGAGAACCACACCAACCGCCCGTCGCAAACCCCTGAACGCTAGCCGCCACAATCTCGCCCTTGCCTTCCGCGTGCGCCCCTCTAAGCCTCCGAC
This sequence comes from uncultured Terricaulis sp., assembly GCA_964653495.1. Classification (GTDB taxonomy): domain Bacteria; phylum Pseudomonadota; class Alphaproteobacteria; order Caulobacterales; family Aquidulcibacteraceae; genus Vitreimonas. Next base: position 62,807 of record CAZZFE010000016.1, read on the forward strand.
CAGGGACGATGTCGGGGGACATCCAGGAGCAGGCATGCGCTTTTTCGCTTTGGCATTGGCCGCCGTTTTGGCCGCGTGCGCGACGACCTCGGACGTCGTCAACAGCGTGTCCGGCCGTGAGACCACGCCCAACCCGTTCCCGGTCGAGCGCGGCTCAGCGATGGCCCCGCCAGCGCAGACCGCGCCTGGCCGCACGGCGCCGCCGGAAGGCCGCGCCGGCCAAGTCGATTTCGGCCAATGGCGCAGCGCCGATCCGGCCACGTACGCGCCCGCTTGGCGGGAGCAGATGCAGACGCTGATCGCCGGGGCGGATCGCGCCGCCTCACGCGCTGCGCTGACGCAGGCCGGCTTCGCCTGCGAAGGGAGCGGTGAGCGGCTCGATTGCCGCATCGAGATCATGGAAAACCAGTGCGCCGTGGATTGGTACGTCGTCGCCGAACCTGGGCGCCGCGATGTCGCTGCCGGCTTCGACAAGATGTGTCTCGGCGCGCGCCGCTGAGCGTGCTAAGTGAGCCCAATGAAGAAGTTTCTCGTTCTCGCCATCGCGCTGTTCGCCGCCGCCTGCGGCACCGTGCAAACCACAACGCCGTCGCGCAACGTGCCGCCAGGCATCCCGTCGACGCCGCTTGAGCTTGGCAATTGGCAGAACGCGAACGTGGGCCTCACGCTCACGCAATTCTCGCAGAACGTGGCGCGCCGCTACCAGCCGGGCTTGCCGCTGTCAGCGGTCAGCGGTGATTTGCGCCGCCAGGAATTCACCTGCGCCAACAACACGGACGCCGTGCGCGGCGATCCGCCGGATGCGATCTGCCGCAAGACCGAAACCGTCAATGGCTGCACGCACACCTGGCAAGTCCATCTCTTCGACGAGAACAACAACCAAATCCTGCTGCGCACGCGCGGTCTCTATGATCGCCGCTGCGGCAATGACGGCTTGCTCGGCGGGCCGGGCTGAAGTTCGGGATTAGGGACTAGGGATTAGGGACTAGGGATTGGGGATTAGGGGCGCGTTCTTTCCACCCAATCCCTAATCCCCAAAACCCAATCCCTACGAAGCCAGATACTCAGCCACGTCTTCCGCTTCGAGTGTCAGGTTCGGCACCAGGCGGAAATTGAACGCGACGTTCTGGCCGCTGAGCCGTGTGAGCGCTTGGCGGCCCGTCATGATCGCGCGCGGCGAGGCGGGGCCCCAAACGCCGGAGAGACGCGCGGCGCTCGAATAGATCAAGCCGAAGCTGACATTGTCGCGGCCCTGAATGATGCGCGGCGCGGAATCCGCCGCGCTGTTGGCCAAAGCGAGCGCGACCTGGCTTGAGAGCAGCGCGCGGCGAAACGCAGGGCGCGCTTCGGGATCGCGGAAGGCGTCGAGGAACGCGCGCTCGAGATCGTTCTCGGGCTGGATTTGGCCAAGCGTCAGCGCCGCTTGCGCGTGCGCCAGGGTGGGCAGGGCGACGGCGGCGAGGCTCCCTGTAAGAAGCGTTCGTCTCAGCATGTTATTCCCTCGTGTCCTTGCCGCCTTGCTAGCGCACCAGCGCATTTCAGCAAAAGTGGTAGCCGGTTTTGCGTCCGAAATGCGCTGAAACAAGAATCTGTCGCGCCTTCCGGGCGGAAAACCGGTTCCCACTTTTCCTGAAGGCGCGACAGGGCCACATAAAGGCGCGATGGAGGAGCTTTATCACCCCCGCGTGCTGGAACTGGCCGCCGATATCCCCCACGTGGGGCGCCTCGACGCGCCGGATGGGGCCGCGACCAAGGTCAGCCGCGTCTGCGGCTCGGTGGTCAGTGTTGAACTGAAGCTCAACGACGGCGTGGTCAGCGAAATCGCCGTTCACCCGAAGGCCTGCGCGCTGGGGCAGGCGAGCACTGCGGTGCTCGCGCAAAACGCCATCGGCGCGACGCCCGCCGAAATCCGCCAAGCCCGCGACGGCCTGCGCGCCATGCTCAAGGACCACGCCGCCCCGCCAACGGGCCGCTTCTGGGAGCTGCGCCACCTAGAAGCCGTCCGCGATTTCCCCCCACGCCACGCCAGCACCATGCTCGCCTTCGACGCGGCGGTTGAAGCGCTGGAGAAAGCGCAGACTTCGGCGTCGCAGCGCTAAGGTCGGAAATAGCCAACGATGTTGAGCTGCCTTTCAGCTTCGCGCAGCGTGCTCGCCGTCGATGTTCGCTGCTGAAATCTTCGCCCGCCGAAATTGGTCTCGGAGATGGTGATCGAATTGCGCGTCACTGTTTCAACGTAGGCAACATGTCCAACGTCTCGATACTGACCGCCGCGCACCTCAATGATCGCGATGCTTCCGGCTCGAGGCTCGTTGGAATTGATGATCGCGCGCTTGTCGGCCATCGTGAAAAGGCCGGATGGGAGATTGCGAACCCGGCTGCGCGCGTAGTCGACGCATTCGCGATCGTCGCTGCGCTGATCAAAGGTGCGAATTGGCTCCGGCGCCGGCGAAATCGTAGGCGTGGGGCAACGCACGAGAACGGCGCGGCGCACTGGTGGCGTTGAGTTCGATTGCGTCTCGACGATTTGGCCGCTCGGCAAGCGCCAGCAGGCGGCGTTTGCGTCGGGTGGGATTAGCAGGACGAAGGCAAGGCAAGCGAATAGAAGTACGCAGCGCGCAAACATCGGGTCGCTCCTGTAAACAATCGAGGGTTGCACCCTAGTTCGGCCGATTGAAAGGAACAAGAGATGTCGCAATCGCCGCCCCTCAATCACGCCGACGGCAAAGCCTTGCGCAAAGCGGCGCTCGCTTATCCGGACACGGTGGAAGATTTTCCGTGGGGGCATTCGGCGTTCAAGGTGGGCGGCAAGAAGGCGTTCATGTTCATGGGCGCCGATGAGGACGGCGGCTTTTCGTGTTCGATGAAGCTGCCGTTCCGCAATGAAGAAGCGCTGAAGATCAAAGGCGCCAAGCCAACGGAGTACGGACTTGGGCCTTCCGGGTGGGTGACGTTCTCGTTCAGTGCGAAGTCGAAGCCGCCGCTGGCGAAGCTGGTGGATTATCTCGATGAAAGCTGGCGCGCGGTTGCGCCGAAGAAGCTCTCCGCTGCGCATGCCCCAAACGCAACGAAGCGGCGGAAGACCGCCGCTTCGTGAACGCGTTCGTGTTGTCGCGTGTTAGACGCGTCCGCGCCTGAACATGCTGACGATCGCCAACAGCAACATCGCGCCGAGCGCCGAGACAACCAAGCTGCCCCAGAAGCCGGCGAAGCCGATGTCGAGGCCGTCAGCGGTCAACGCGCCCAGGAATGCGCCCAGCATGCCGACGATCAGGTTGGTGAGCAGGCCGTGGCTGCGGCCCATGACTTGTTCGGCGATCCAGCCGGCGAGAATGCCGATCACGATCGCGCCGAGTAGCGAGACTTCATTCATGTGTGGTCCTCCGCATCGCCAACGGCGCGCGGAGGCCGGTAGTTCCCGCTCTTAGCGGCGGCGCGAGGGCTTCACGCGCTCAAGCACGAGTGAAAGCTTGTTCACGCCCCAATACAGGAAGCCGCCAAAGCCGCCCGCCGCCGCAAACAGCGCCATGTCGTGCAAATTCATCCGCTCTCTCCGCTCCGTGTTCGCTCTTAGAGAGAGGCGCTGGCCCACGCCAGCGCCGGCAACACGCCTTTGCGCTAGGCTCACCAGGATTTTGCAGCTAGCTTTCGGCCCGGAAAGATTTGGCCAAAGATTTGGGTGGGGACCCAGGCTCGGCCCATGCTCGGGGAGAAACGCACATGATCCGTTTGTTGGTGCTGTTGCTGATCATCGCAGGCGTAGCCGGCTATTTCACGCGTCCGCAGGAAGCGGTGTTGCGCGAAGCCGCGGACGCCGTGCTGCAGGATCCGGCGAACATTTCGCAGGGTCTTGAGAGCATCGGCGCAACGCTCGCCGGCGATCGCGCTTTCAGCGATTATTACGTCGTCACAAAGTATGTCGTGTCGCTGAACGGCGATCCGGTGGTGCAATGCTGGGGCTATTTCCAGCAAGCCAATTGCAGCCGCGTTGAAGCGCAAGCGGCGAGCTGATGCGGCTTCTTCTGCTGCTGATAATTGCTGGCGTCGCCGCGTGGTACACAAACCCCACGCGCGATGCGCATGAGGAACAGGCGCGCGTGCTGCTTGACGAAGGCGCGCCGGCGCCAAGCGCCGGCTTCACGCTCGATGATGTGATCGGCTACGCCAAGGGCATGCTGGCGGGCGAGGGCCGCTACGAGAGCTATTTCCTCGCGTCGAAATACACCGTCGACATGCCGGGCTCTTCATTCGTCGAGTGCTACGGCGCGTACACGTTCGTCAATTGCCGCGTCGTCGAGCCGAGTGAAGCCGCGGGCGACGCCGACGCCGGCTGACCTGGCGAGATCAACAGCTCTACGCGCGCGACACGTAAGCCGAAGAGGCCGACCGTCGCGCGGTTCAGCACGCCTTGCTCCGTGCGCACCAGCACATCGCGGAACCGCACCTTCCGGCCCGGGCGACCGTCCGCGCCTGGCAGGCGCACGTCATACTCCAAGCGGAACGCCAAGCCGTCTTGGAACGCCACGGCCTCGCCCACGACATCCTCGCGTGTGCCGACATAGCGGCCATCGGCGACGCGCCGCAGCCGCCACGTCTTACGGTCACGCTCGCCGTCATCGAACTCGAAATCCTCGACCAGCACGAAGACATCGCCGTCCAGCGTTCCGTTCAGGCGCGCGGTGAAGGGGCGTCGCACGCCGTTGATGGCGCGGAACTCACCGCGGGCGATAGTCTGGCCAAGCAGATCGCGCTCCAGAACAAAAGCGCTGATCGTCTCGGCGGGAATGGGCGGTCGAGTGGCGCAGCTCGCGAGCAGCAAGAGGGCCGCGCCGAGGGCGACGAGGGCGGGAAGGTTCAACATGGCCCTGTTACGCGCGGGATGGCCCGGCGGACTGGTCCGGCCCATGAAATTGTGTTACCCGCCCCCCATGTTCAGCCGTGTGACGACCACGACTACCTTCTAGAGCCGGCGGCGCGAGATCGGGCGCGCCGCAGCGGCTGCGTTGCGCCCCGGTCATCACCACAACAATCGCCAAATTCCGATGTCGCCGAGCTTACCAGCACGGGGTCTCCTGGGCCTCATCCAGCTCTACAAATGGACGCTTTCGCCCATCATCGGGCGGGATTGCCGCTACTTGCCGACGTGCTCCTCCTACGCCGCCGACGCCATCCGCGCGCACGGCGCCTGGGCGGGCAGCTGGATGGCCACGGCCCGCATCTGCCGCTGCCACCCCTGGGGCGGGCACGGCTACGACCCGGCGCCAGAGACCATCAAGAAGAACTCTTGGTGGCGTCCGTGGCGATACGGCGATTGGAAGCGCGGCTATCGAGCCCCGCCGATAAACTCCTCCCCCGCAAGCGGGGGAGGTGGCGAGCGAAGCGAGCCGGAGGGGGTGTCGGATCAATCCCCCCTCAGTCAGCGTGCTGCGCACGCTGACAGCTCCCCCGTAAACGGGGGAGC
>CAZZFE010000017.1:0-65338 GCA_964653495.1 uncultured Terricaulis sp.
CGCCCTGCGCCACCGCAAGATCGATGATCACCGAACCCGGACGCATCGAGCGCGCTTGCGCTTCGGTGACGAGCACCGGCGCGGCGCGGCCTGGGATCAAAGCCGTGGTGATGACGATGTCTTGCTTGGCGATGTGTTCGGTGACGAGTGCGGCTTGCTTGGCCTGATATTCCGCGCTCATGGCTTTGGCGTAGCCGGCGGCGGTTTCGGCTTGTTTGAACTCTTCGTCTTCCACCGCGACGAATTTCGCGCCGAGCGACGCCACTTGCTCCTTCGTCGCCGGGCGCACGTCGGTGGCGCTGACGACGGCGCCGAGGCGGCGCGCGGTCGCGATGGCTTGGAGGCCGGCGACGCCGACGCCCATGATGAAGACTTTCGCCGCGGCGATCGTGCCAGCAGCGGTCATCATCATTGGGAACGCGCGGCCGAACAGAGCCGCGCTTTCGATCACGGCGCGATAGCCGGCGAGGTTGGCTTGAGAGCTGAGCGCGTCCATCGATTGCGCGCGGCTGATGCGTGGGATGAATTCCATCGCCAGCGCTTCGACCTTGCGGGCCGCGAGCGCGTCGACGGCGCTCTTGTCGCCATACGGCTCCATCAGCGACGCAAAGCCAGCGCCGGCGCGGATCGCGCCGATTTCGCTGTCGGTCGGGCGGCGCACCTTCACCACCAGATCAGCGGCGCCGATGCCCCCGTCAGCGGCGATCCTGCCGCCGGCGGCTTCGTATTGCGCGTCCGGATAGGCAGACGCAGCGCCCGCGCCGGCTTGGATCGTGACCTCGTGGCCGAGGCCCGTGATCTTTTTCACCGTCTCCGGCGTTGCGGCGACGCGCGTTTCACCTGCAGCGCTTTCCTTGAGAACGGCGATCTTCATGCGCGTCAGCCCATCATGCCGGAGAGAGCGGGAATGATGAGGCCGCCGGCGCCGAGCAGCACCACTTCGGCAACGAGCGTCGCCCACCACACGCTCGACATCTTGAAGCCGAGGCCGAGACCAACGCCGATCACAACGAACGCGGCGAGGCCCGGAAACCAGCCGGCGCCGATCGCGAACGCGAGCGTGAACAGCGCCAGGAACATGATGATCTGACCGCCAACCCAGAGCGACGCCGTCAGGAAGCCGTGGAAGGTGTCCTTCTGGTCTTTGATTTCCATATCGCCGCGATGATAGGCGCTCGCCATGCCGCTTCTCCCGAAAGCTCAAAACCTAGTCGGCGGGGTGTAAACCGCGCCGAAGGGTCGGACAAGCAGCCGAGGGGTCGCGGCCAAGCGGTCGGCTAAACTAGTGCCGGCGCGCCTTTTTTCGGCGGCGTGAGCTGTCGGTGCGGGCGCTGGCGGCGCGGTCCATGACCGAGAGGAATTCCACACTCTCCCCCTCGAACCGGGCGGCGGTCAGGATGCCGGAGGCGTAAGCCCCGGTATCGAGGCCGATGCGGCGAGGATCGGCATAGGGCTGATCAGCCGGAGTGTGGCCGTGCACGACGCGCTGCGAGAGCGGGCGGCGGTCATTGAGGAAGCGGTCGCGGATCCAGAAGCGCGCTATGTCGGTCTGCTGGTCGAGCGGCAGGTCCGGATCGATGCCGGCATGGACGAAAAGGTAATCCCCCAGCTGAACCTGGCGCTCGAGGCCATTGAGGAAGGCGGCGTGCGCCTCCGGCAGCTTGGCCTTCAGCTGGGCGCCGACATCGGTCCATTGGCTGTCCTCGGACCCCAAGGTCGGCGGCGGCTGAACGCCGTACGCCATCAGCGTCTCTGTGCCGCCGTGGGCCAACCAGCCGCCGTTTTCGAGCGGCGAGATCAGGAAGGCGAGCATGGATTGTTCGTGGTTGCCCATCAGAAACCGGCGCTCGAACCCGGCCGGGCGGGTGAGCAGCATGTCGAGCACGGCAGCGCTTTGGGGGCCGCGGTCCACATAATCGCCAAGGAAGACGACGATCGGCGGCCCACCGGCGCGGGTGTCCTGCGCCTGCCGGCCTTCAAGCAATTCCAGCATTTGGCTGAGCAAATCTGCGCGGCCATGGATATCGCCTACGGCGTAGCCGACGCGCCCCTCCAGGAACTTCGCCGCCCAAGCCGGCGGCGCCTTCCGGAAGAACTTCGCGAAATCCATCAACCCCTCGCCCAGCCGCCCGCGCCCGCCATTAAGCAGGGCGTGTTCGGTTCGTCCTTATACTCAAGCAAGGTTCGGGCATCGTGAACACAAAGACGCAGTCGGGACCGGAAATTGCAGTAAAGACCGGAACATGACGCACGACGCTGAGCCCCTGGTCTCCGTCATCATGGCGAACCTTAACGGCGCGGCGCACATCGGTGCGGCCGTGCGCGCGGTGCTGCGTCAAACCGAGAAGCGGCTGGAGCTTATCCTTAGCGACGACGGCTCGAGCGACGATAGCCTTGCCCGCGCCCGCGAAGCCGCGGGCGGCGACCCCCGGCTCGTCATCCTTACTCACGCCATCCGCAGCGGGCCGGCGGCGGCACGCAATCGGGCGCTGGCGGCGGCGCGCGGGGGCTGGATTGCGATCGTTGATAACGACGACCTGATCCACCCCGAGCGGCTGGCGCGGCTGGTGGCGCAAGCCGAAGCGGACAGCGCCGACATCGCCGCCGACGATCTGGTCACCTTCTACGAAGACGGCGCCCCGGCGCACGCGCATCTGAACGAAGCGCCAGCGCGTTGGATCGATGCAGCCGAATATCTGCGCACGAACCATGTGTTCGGGAACGTTCCGTCGCTTGGCTATCTGAAGCCGATTTTCCGGCGCGCGCTGACGCTGCGCTACGACGAAAGCCTCACCATCGCCGAAGATTTCGATCTGGTGATGCGCCTGCTGCTCGGCGGCGCGCGGATGCGGGTTTATCCGGAGCTTGGCTATTTCTACCGCAAACACGCGCGCTCAATCTCGCATCGCCTAAGCGCCGAGGCGCTCGACGCGATGCTCGCGGCGCACGATCGGCTGGCGAGCGATGCGCCGGCGGTGCGCGCGGCGCTGACGGCGCGGCGGCGGTCGCTGACGGATGCGCGCGGGTTTACGGCGATCATTGAAGCACTGAAGGCCAAGCGCTTTGGCGCAGCGCTGGGCATTGCGTTCAAACAACCAGGCGCGGCGGCGCTGCTGCGGGTGCCGTTGCGCGATAAGTTGTTGCCGCGACGTGCAAAACAGCGGGCGGAAAGCGCACAACCGCGCATCGCGCTGATTTCCCGCCAGCGCGTTGTTGGTGCGACAAATGGGAGTTCCGCGTACCTGCTCTCGATCGCCGAAGCGCTGACAAATGCGGGTTATGCGGTCGATTTCATCGGCGCCTCGCCTAAGCTGTTCGGCCGTTGGCCGTTCATGCGGCTGAAGCCGGAAGCGCGCGTGTTTGCGAGCTATCGCGTGCATGGCGCTTGGCGCTTTGGCGATACCTTGATCGCCGCCGATCCACGCGTGGCGTTCAGCGCCGCGCTCAGTGTGGTCGATCGGCTGCTGGTGAAGCTGAAGCTTCCCTCGCCCGGCTGGGACAAGCCGGCGGAGTTTGCGCAAGCGGCGGAAGCCACGCGCGCGGATCAGCTTTTCGTCGCCCGCGCCGCGCTGCCGAACACCAAAGCCGTGTTGTGCGATTACGCGTTCCTGACGCCGCTCGCGCCCTACGCATCGGCCGAAGCGCCAGTGTTCACGATCATGCACGACCTCGTCTCGGCGCGCGTTGGCGATGCGCCCGGCGTGTGGTCGTTGACGCCGCAACGTGAGTTCGAACTGCTTGGCCAATCCGACGCCGTGATCGCGATCCAGGCGGAAGAAGCGGCGGCCGTCCGCGCGGCGCTGCCGGGTGTCGAGGTGATCCTCGCCCAGCATGCCGCCACCTGCGCGCCGACCGCGCAGCCGGGTCAGGACGACACGCTCCTGTTCGTCGGCTCCAACACCGGCCCAAACATCGTCGGCTTGCAGCGCTTTCTGGAGCAGAGCTGGCCGCTGATCCGCGCCAAACGGCCCAACGCACGCCTGAGCGTCGCCGGCTCCGTCTCGCGGTCAATCGCGGCAGCGCCGGAGGGTGTGAGCCTGCTTGGCATCGTCGCCGACCTTGCCCCGCTCTATCGCGACGCCGGATTGGTGATCTCGCCCCTCCACACGGGCTCAGGGCTCAAGATCAAGCTGATCGAGGCCATGGCCGCGGGCAAAGCGATCGTCGCCACCAGCGTCACGGCGCAAGGCGTCACCGATATCGTAAACGGCGCGGTAAGCATCGAGGACGATCCGGCGAGCTTCGCCGACACCGTCGCCGACCTGCTCGGCGCCCCGGAACGGCGCAAAGCGTTGGGCGCGGCCGCGCTCAAAGTGGCGCAGGCGCGGTTCTCGGCGGACGCCTGTTATTCAGACCTCATCAAACATATCCGCGCCGGCGCCGGCCAAACGCACGCTGAGGTGCGCCCGCGCGAAGCGGTTTCGCGCTGAGATTACGGATTTTCGTCCGTATGCGGCCGGTCCTTGGCGGCGATTAAGGTTTCGGTAAAAGGTCGGGCACGGGGAGCGCGCGGCGCGGCGTCGCAGAGCGGTCGCGACAATCCTATAAAGCGAATTAGGCCCGGAACTTGCGAGGGCCCGCGCTGAAGCGGACGGGAAAGTAAAAACCATGCCGATAGCGGACAGCGTGCGCCTGGGCGCGGACGTGATGATCCATCACCCGCAACTGGTAAACCTTTACGGCTGCGCCGTGGGGGCAGGTTCGCGCGTTGGCGCGTTCGTGGAAATTCAGAAGAACGCCAGCATCGGCGAACGCTGCAAGATCTCCTCGCACACCTTCATCTGCGAAGGCGTGACGATCGAGGACGAAGTGTTCGTCGGCCACGGCGTGATGTTCATCAACGACATCCACCCGAAGGCCACCAACGAAGATGGCGGCGCGCAATCGGAAGCCGATTGGGCCGTCGTGCCGACCTTGGTAAAGCGCCGCGCCTCGATCGGCTCCAACGCCACCATCATGGGCGGCGTAACGATCGGCCAAGGCGCTTTGATCGGCGCCGGCGCGGTGGTGACCAAGAACGTCCCTGATTACGCGATCGTTGCTGGCGTGCCGGCGAAGATCGTCGGCGACACACGCGAACAGAACCAAGAGAAGGCGCGCGGCTGAACGCCGGCGAGAACGACATGACGATCAATATTGGCGTTATCGGCTACGGCTATTGGGGCCCGAACCTGGTCCGCAATTTCGCGGAGCTGAACGGCGCGCGCGTGCACACGGTCGCGGACCTCGATCCGAAGAAGCTCGAACTGGTCAACCGCCGCTATCCGACGGTGAAAACCACGACCGACTTCCAGGAGATGATGCGCGATCCGGAGATCCATGCGATCGCCATCGCGACGCCCGTGTCGACGCACTTTGAGCTCGGCATGGCGGCGCTCAAATCCGGCAAGCACGTGTGGCTGGAAAAGCCGATGACGGAAACCTCGCTGCAGGCCCGTCAGCTCGTCGATTGCGCCGAAAAGAAGAAGCTCGTTCTCCACGTCGACCACACCTTCATCTACACGGGCGCCGTGAAGAAGATGAAGGAGATCGTGAAGGCCGACGAGCTGGGAAAAATCCTCTATTACGATTCAACCCGCGTGAACCTCGGCCTGTTTCAGCGCGACGTGAGCGTGATCAGCGATCTCGCCGTCCACGATTTCTCGATCCTCGACTATCTGTTGGGCGAGCAGCCGACAGCGGTTTCGGCGGGCGGCATCAATCACTTCCCCGGCACGCCGGAGAACCTCGCCTACATCACCATGTTCTACGATTCCGGCGCGATCGCGCACGTGAACTGCAGCTGGCTGGCGCCGGTGAAGGTGCGCACGGTGCTCGTTGGCGGCACCAAGAAGATGTTCGTCTATGACGATCTGCAGCCGTCCGAGAAGCTGAAAATCTACGACAAAGGCGTGAGCTTCACCGACGATCCGGCGAAAATCTACCAGATGCGCGTCGGCTATCGCACCGGCGACATGTGGGCGCCGAAGCTTGAGGAAAGCGAAGCGCTGCGCGTCGGCGCCGAGGGCTTCCTGAGCGCCATCGACAACAACAAGCAGACTTTGACCGATGGCCGCCTCGGCCATCGCGTCATCGAGATTATCGAAGCCGCCACGTCGTCCATGAAGGCGCGCGGCGAAACCATCCACCTTCCCCGTGCGGAGCGCGTACTGTGACCGTCCCTTTCGTTGATTTGAAAGCCCAATACCTCTCGATCAAACCGGAGGTGGACGCGGCGATCCAGCATATCCTGGACAACACTCAATTCGTGCTCGGCGCCGAAGTGGCGTCGTTCGAAAAGGAATTCGCGGCCTATGTGGGCGCGGAGCATTGCATGGGCGTCAATAACGGCACCAGCGCGCTGCACCTCGCCATGCTCGCCGCCGATATCGGCGAAGGAGATGAAGTAATCACGACGCCGTTCACGTTCGTCGCATCGGTGGCGGCGATCTGGTACGCGGGCGCGAAGCCCGTGTTCGTGGACATTGATCCGAAAACGTATCTGATCGATCCGTCGAAGATCGAAGCGGCGATCACGCCGAAGACCAAGGCGATCCTGCCCGTCCACCTCTACGGCCAAGCCTGCGACATGGACGCGATCATGGCGATCGCCAAGAAGCACAATCTCATCGTCATCGAAGACGCCTGCCAGGCGCACGGCGCCGAATGGAACGGCAAGCGCGTCGGCGGCATCGGCGATCTCGCCGCGTTCAGCTTCTATCCGGGCAAGAATCTCGGCGCCTATGGCGAAGGCGGCGCGACCACGACCAACAACGCCGAATACGCGCGCAAGATCCGCATGCTCCGCGATTGGGGCGCGGAGAAGAAATACCAGCACGTCCTGAAGGGCTACAATATGCGCCTCGAAGGCATGCAGGGCGCGATCCTGCGCGTGAAGCTTAAATATCTCGAGAAGTGGACCGAAGCGCGCCGCGACGCGGCCAAGCGCTACGATGCGCTGTTCGCCGGCTCCGGCGTTGTCACGCCGTTCGTGCAAGACGAAACGCGCCACGTCTATCACATCTACGCCGTGCGCTCGCCGGACCGTCAGAAATGGATGGACGCGCTGACCGCCAAGGGCATCCACACCGGCATCCACTACCCGATCGCCATCCACATGCTGCCGGCTTACGAAGATCTCGGCTACAAGGCCAGCGAATTCCCGCACGCGGAACGCGCCGCGGCGGAAGAATTGTCGCTGCCGATGTATCCGGAGCTGACGGCGGAAATGCAGGCCGAAGTCGCCGCCGCCGTGATCGAACTCGCGCGCGATGCGGAGATGGCGGCATGAAAATCGCCGACGCAAAAATCCTTGTCACCGGCGGTTGCGGGCTGATCGGCTCGCACACGATCGACCAGCTGCTCGACAAGGGCGCCGGCGAGATCGTGATCTATGACAATCTCGTGCGCGGCTCGACGCACAACGTCACCGAAGCGCTGAAGGACAAGCGCGTCCGACTCGTGCAGGCCGACATCCGCGATGTCGATGCCATGCGCAAAGCCACCGCAGGCATGGACGCCGTCATCCACATGGCGACGTTGCGCATCACCGCTTGCGCCGCCGAACCGCGTGAAGCGTTCGAAGTGATGTGTACCGGCAGCTACAACGTCGTCGAAGCGGCGCGTGATGCTGGCGTGAAGAAGATCGTGACGGCGTCAACCGCCTCGATCTACGGTCTCGCTGATACGTTCCCCACGACGGAAGAGCATCACCCGTACAACAATCGCACCTGGTACGGCGCGAGCAAGATCATGCTCGAAGGACTGCTGCGCTCCTTCTATGACATGTACAAGCTCGACTACGTCGCGTTCCGCTATTTCAACGTGTACGGCCCGCGCATGGATATGCACGGCAAGTACACCGAAGTGCTGATGCGCTGGATGGAGCGCATCGCTAACGGTCAGCCGCCGCTGATCTTTGGCACCGGCTCGGACACGATGGATTTCGTCAACGTCATCGACATCGCCCGTGCCAACGTGATGGGCCTTGAATCCGACGTGACGGACGAAGTGTTCAACATCGCCAGCCACAGCGAGACCTCGCTCAACGATCTCGCCTTCGCGCTGTTGAAGGTGATGAAGTCCGACTTGAAGCCCGAATACGGCCCGCCGCGTGGCGTCAATCCGGTGTCACGCCGCTTGGCGGATATCTCCAAGGCCGAGCGCATGCTGGGTTGGAAGCCGCAGCTTGGCTTGGACGAAGGGTTGGAAGGCTTGGTCGAATGGTGGCGCGCCAACCGCGACAACATTCGCGACTAGGCCGGCAGGAAGCTTTCAATAAACGCGTCGTAGTTCCGCTGCGCCTGTGGCGTGGTGCGGAAGATCGATTCCAGCACCGCCGTCTTGGTGATGCTGCGGACGTTCGCCCACGCGAGCCCGCCATCTGGCGCCAAGCGCTTGCCGATATTGTTGGCGTAGAACGCGAAGAAGAACACGAAGAAACGGTGCGCGGTTTCGTAGTTGAAATGCACGCGGCCGTTGATCGTGAGCGAACCGCGGCCGAACTTGCTGCGGAACAGGAATTTCAGCACCTCTGACGACACGGCGATGTCGTAGGCGCCGTCCGGCGCCTTCTCGAAGCTCGCTTCATAGAGATCGAGCCGCACGGTTTCGTTGAGGTCGGTGAGTTTCACGTCGAGTTGCACGGGGCCACGGCTCGTCGCGCGCGCAAACGCCAAATCGTTGTCGCGCCAAATTGCTTCGTGGAAGCGCGCGAATTCCTCGCGCAATTGCTCAATCGTCAGATGCTCGCGCGCATGGTCCGCCGGCGCGCGCGTGTCGTGCAATTCAGTCCAGTACTGGCGCGCGGCTTCGTTGCGGGCGCTGAAATCCGTGGCGTCGAGCGTGGCGAGGTCGATCAAATCATTCGGCTTCGGCACGATCAGCTTGGTCAGCGGCGAAAGCTTGGCGATCACCTGATCGACCCAGAAATGCGCGTTCCAATGGAAGTTTTCGTCGTGTGAGAAATAGACGTAGGACGCAAACAGCATTGTCGCCTTCGGCTTCAGCACACGGATCGCCTGCTCCACACGCTCAAGCACCTGCTCATGCTGGAGACGCGGGATCGCGTCGTCGCCGGCATTGCCCGCCCAGTTTGCGTACGAGAATTGGATCGTCAGCAGATCGACCGGACCGGCTGCGGCGGCGATGCGTTCCAACAGCCCGCCAAGTTCGATGCGGCAATCATTGACGTTCAGAACCTTGCGCCCATCCGGCAACGTGAACAGCACCGCGGAATCGTAGCCGTCCGACGCGTAAAGCTGGCAGGCGATGTCGCCATAGGTGCGCGTTTCAAAGTCAGCGATCTCGCTGACCTCGTGGCCCTTGCCGCGCAGATAGCCGCTGACTTTTCCGTCCTGCGTGGCCTGGTAGATGAATTTCGTTGGGCCCTTGAGCTGCTTCAATGTCGCGATCGAGAAGTGATCGGGATGCTCGTGCGAGATCCAAATCCAATCGTGCGGTACAGCGCCCAGATCGTGCGTATCTTCCGCCAGCAAACGCCAGCCATTGTCGAACGCCGAGCCGGTGAACCACGGATCGCAAAGGATCGTCGTCGCGCCGGACGACACGCTGATGCAGCTATGGTTGAGAAACGTCACCTGTGAGTTTTGCATCATCGCCTCGCGCGCGGAGGCTAGCTTATTCGCCGCAAGCCCTCAATCGCGGCGCTAAGCCTCAAGCGGCGGGCGGTGAAACGGGTTGGCGCATGCCGGCGGCCAGCCGGTGACGACAAGCGGGCCGCCTTCCGTGGGTTCCGCGCGCGTCGCCAGATCGGTGCCGCCGAGCAACGTCAGCACGATGATGCGATCGAACTCGTCCAGCGCGAACTTGCCAGCGGCGTTCGTCGCTACCAGCTCACGGCCGACGAAGCTCGATGCGAACGCAGTGATGCGTTGCGAGCGATCGGTTTGAAAGAGAACTTGTTCCTCGAAGATCGGATAAGTCTGCGGATCGACCTCAACGCCCGGCAGCAAGCGCGGCAGCGCTTTGGCGATGTAATCCGCGCGCGCTGACCGATCCGTCAGCACGGCGGCGCCGAGGCCGAACACGCCGGCGGCGGAAGCAAGCAGCAGATCGCGGCGGCGGATGCGTGGGAGCTTCATCACGCCTCCCCCCACAAGCGGTCGGCGGCGCGCAAGCTGAGCGCGGCGGCGGTCAAGCTTGGATTGATGCCGCCCGTGGATGGCATCACGGCCGTGCCGACGATGACGATGTTGCGCGCGCTGTAGAGGATTTGGTTCGCATCGCACGCGGCGGTGTCGGAATCCGTGCCCATCCGCAGCGTGCCCTGCAGATGGTTTTCGTAGAGCACCGTCTCGCGGCGCTCGATACGCTCCACCGGCAGCGGCGCGAACACCTCCGGCAATTGCGACCACGCAAAATCAACGCTCGCGGCGGCTGAGGGCGGTGCGCCGCGATGGACGATACGCGCTTCGTCGTCCGGCCCAAGCGTGATGCGGTTTTCCGGCAGCGTCTCGGTTTCGATGGTCACGCTGCCCTGAAATGCTTCGCGCCAACGTTTGTACTCGGAGCGAATACCATGCGGCCAAGCGTTCGAGATAATGATCGCCATGGCGCCATGCTCGCGCCGGTGCGGGCCGCTGCCGAGCGAGATGTTGACGCTCGGATGCATGGTGCCGCCGTCGAAGTGCTGCAGCCCATCCAGGAACACCTGGAACAGCATGCTGACCTTGATGTCCATGCCGCGCCCGATCGCCGGATGATCGAGGCCAGAGCGCAGCAGGATCGCCGGGCTATGAATGGCGTTGGCGCCGAGCACGAACAAATCGCCCGCCGCCTGACGCTCGCGCCCGTCGGCGATAAAGCGCACGCGCGTGGCGTTGCGGTTGGTGATGTCGAAGGAGCGGACCTCGGCGTTAAGGACAATGTGGATGTCCGGATCGTCGAGCAGCGCGTTGAAGCCGTTCAGCGCCATGAATTTCGCGCCCGTCGGGCAGAGCGTGCAATAGCTCGAACCGCAGCACGCCGGTCGCTCGCCGTGCGCACGGCTTAGGATCGCGGTCGGCATCGAGAAGTGTTGATGCGGGCGGGCGCGCCGCAGCGCTTCATCGACCGACGACATGCGGTGCGGCGGCATCGGGTAAGGCCGCGAGCGCGGCCAGGGCGAATCCTCGATCGCCGGCCCCGCCACCATCATCAAATCCTCGGCGTCGCAATAATAACGCTCGAGATCGTCGTAGCTCACCGGCCAATCAATGCCGCGGCCATAGGTGGTGCGATTGCGGAAGCTGTCCGGCCGCAGGCGCGGGGTGATGCCTTCCCAGCAATTGGTGCCGCCGCCGAGACCCAGCGTGCAATTCCATTTTGGCACGCTCTGGGAGAGGTCGTAGGTGCTCCATTGATCGATATCGGAGTTGCGGCCGTTCTCGATTTGCCATGCGTGGCTGTTCAGCCGCCCGCGCTCCAGCACCAGGATGCGCTTCGGCCGCCGCCGCTCGCGCATGACGCCTTGAAGGAAAAACAATGAGCCAAAGCCGGTTCCAACGACCACGAGGTCGTAACCGCCGGGCTGAACGGAATCCGCGCTGATAATGGCCATGGCGCCTGAACGACCTTGCCTTGGTTAACTCTCGAGCAACCAGCGTTAAGTGCGCGCGTAGCACCCAACGCTTGTGGATCGCCTACAATCTCATTTTGCGATTGCAAGCAAACTCTCCGCCAACAAGTCATTTGTCATATTTTGGTGATCAAGTATTCATGCTGGCGAGGGATGGCTAGCGACGCTGGCGGCCGGGCGTTAACGGCCCGGCTCTTGCAGGATTACGCGGTCATGATTCCGCTGATGAGACCGCTGATGGACGAGCGCGAGGCCGACGCCGCGCGCCGCGTTATCCTTTCGGGTTGGGTGACCCAAGGCCCCGAAGTCGCCGCCTTCGAGCGCGAATTCGCTGAATATGTGGGCGCCCCGTATGCAGCGGCGGTGTCGAATTGCACAACCGCGTTGCATTTGGCGCTGCTCGCTGTCGGCGTTGGCGCCGGCGACGAGGTGATCACGGTTTCGCATTCCTACATCGCGACGGCCAATTGCGTGCGCTATTGCGGCGCTGAGCCGGTGTTCGTCGATGTTGATCCGGTGACGTTCAACATCGACCCGGACAAAGTCGAAGCGGCCGTCACGGCGAAGACCAAGGCCATTCTTGTTGTGCACCAATTGGGCATGCCGTGCGACCTTTCGCGGCTCGTGCCGCTGGGCGCCAAGCTCGGCCTGCCCGTGATCGAGGACGCCGCCTGCGCCATCGGCAGCGAAATTCTGTGGAATGGCGAGTGGCAGCGCATCGGCCGTCCGCACGGCGACATCGCCTGCTTCTCCTTCCACCCGCGCAAAATCGTCTCGACCGGCGACGGCGGCATGCTGACGACGCGCAACCCCGCCTACGACAAACAATTCAAACTGCTGCGCCAGCACGGCATGAGCGTGCCGGATACGGTGCGTCACAGCTCGAACCAGGTAATTTTCGAAACCCACCCGGTGCTCGGCTACAATTATCGCATGACCGACATTCAAGCCGCTGTCGGCCGTGAACAGCTAAAGCGCCTTGTCGAGGTCGTGCCCGCACGCCGGGCTATGGCGGATAAGTATCGCGCGCTGCTTGCCAACAATATCGGCATCGAGCCGCCGGAAGAGCCGGAATATGCCCGCAGCAATTGGCAGAGCTACAGCGTTAAGCTGCCGGAGCATTGCAATCAGCGCCAAGTGATGCAGACGTTGTTGGACAATGGCGTCGCGTCGCGGCGCGGCATCATGTGCGCGCACCGTGAGGACGGCTACAAAAACGGCCATGATTTTGACCTGCCGAACTCCGAAGCCGCGCAAGATCGACGCATCCTTTTGCCGTTCTTCCCACAGCTCACCGATGCTGAGCTGGAGCGCATCGTGTCAACTTTGAAGATGGCGTGCGCAGCCTGATGAGCGACACCACGACCACCCGCGCGCCGGACGTGATCAACATTCGCCCAAGCCAGGGCTTGTTCGATCTCGATCTGAAAGGCGTTTGGCGCTACCGCGAGCTGCTCGCGGTGCTGGTGTGGCGCGACATTCAGATCCTCTACAAGCAAGCCGCGCTCGGCGCCGGCTGGGCCGTGATCCAGCCGCTCTTCGCCGTGTTCATCTTCACGGTCGTGTTCGGCATGTTCGCCCGCATCCCGACCGATGGCGTGCCCTACCCGGTGTTCGCGTTCGCGGCGGTGTTGCCGTGGACCTATTTCGCCGAGTGCGTCCGCCGCGCCAGCACGACGCTCGTCAACGATTCCGAACTGGTGCGGAAGGTTTACTTCCCGCGCCTCGTCATGCCGCTCGCGGCGGTGATCGCGCCGCTGCTCGATTTCTTGATCGCCTTCGTCGTTCTGATGGTGATGATGGTGATCTACGACGTGTCGTTCACGTGGAAGCTGCTCGCGGTGTTTCCGCTGATCCTGGTCGCTGGCCTCTTGGCGCTGGCGATCGGCATGTGGCTCGCGCCGATCAATGTGCGCTTCCGCGATGTGAAGCACACCATCCCGTTCATCATGCAGGTGTGGATGTACGCCTCGCCGATCGTCTACCCGCTGTCGATCGTGCCGGAGCAATATCGCGCGCTCTATTCGCTCAACCCGATGGTCGGCGTGATCGAAGGCTTCCGCTGGGCGGTGCTCGATCATCCGCAGCCGGATATGTTCGCCATCGGCGTCAGCCTCAGCATGATCGTCGTGGCGCTGCTGACCGGCGTCGTCTTCTTCAAGAAAATGGAACGGTCGTTCGCGGACCTGATATGAGCACAGACACCGCCATCTCCGTCCGCGGCCTCGGCAAGCGCTACAAGCGGATCAACCGCGCGCGCTCGCACGATTCCTTGCGCGACCTGATCCAAGCCAACGTCGCCGATCTCTTCGCCAGCAAGAACGCACGCGAGGAACGCTTTGCGCGCGACCATTTTTGGGCGCTGAAGGATGTCAATTTCGACATCAAGAAGGGCGAGAATGTCGGCATTATCGGCCTCAACGGCGCCGGCAAGTCGACGCTGCTGAAAGTGCTCTCGCGCATCGTCACACCCACCGAAGGCACCGCGCGCATCGAGGGCCGCCTCGGCGCCCTGCTCGAGGTCGGCACCGGCTTCCACCACGAACTCACCGGCCGTGAGAACACCTTCCTCTACGGCTCGATCCTCGGCATGAGCCACGAAGAGGTTGCAGCCAAGTACGACCAGATCGTCGAGTTCTCGGAAATCGCCGAGTTCATGGACACGCCGGTGAAGCGCTATTCGAGCGGCATGTATGTCCGCCTCGCGTTCGCCGTGGCCGCCCACCTCGATCCAGAAATCCTGTTGCTCGACGAAGTGCTCGCGGTCGGCGATTTCACCTTCCAGCGCAAGTGCATCAATTTCACCAAGAGCCTTGAGCAGAAAGGCGCGACCATCCTCGTCGTTTCGCACAACATGTTCTCGATCAAGAGCATGTGCGATCGCGTGATCTATCTGCGCAAAGGCCAAGTCGTGTTTGACGGCCCGGTCGAAGAAGGCCTCACGCTCTACGAAAACGACAGCAAGCTCGCGCCGACCTATTGGTTCGGCGGCAATCCCGCCGACATGCCGGTGACGATCACCGGTGTGACGCTCGAAAACGGCGTTGGCGAGGAAACCTCGGTGTTCGAGCACGGCGAGCCAATGCGCGTGCGTGTGGCGTACAATGCGCGCCGCCGCATTGAGCGCCCGGATTTCCGCGTCGCCATCGCGCGCTCGGACCAGGTGCACATGATGACGTTCAGCACCTTCTCCGACAACGCCGACATCCCCTTCATCGAAGGCGAAGGCGTGCTTGAGCTGACAACGCCGCCACTGAAGCTCACCTCCGACGTCTATCACGTCGATATCTCCGTCCGCGAACGCGGCTTCGGCGAGCTGCTGGTCAATCAGAACGGCGGCACGTTCCACATCAGCCATCCGGTGTTCGCGCCGGTCGGCTTCGGCGTGTTCCACGAGCCCGGCACATGGCGCGTTCCTGGCGCCGACGCACAAGCGCCTGAGAAACGGGGCGCCGGATGAGCTCGCCCCGCCCGATCGACATCGGCTTCGGGTTTGACGCCAATTATGCCCCGCACACGGCGAGCGTCCTGGCGTCGCTCGTGCGTCACGCGCGCGGCCAACGCTTCCGCTTCACGCTGCTGCACGCGGGCGTCGATCGCGCGACGCAGGCGAAGATCGAAGCCGTCGCGCCGGAGCACCAATATCATTGGTGCGAGATACAGGATTCCGATGTCCCCGACATCGGCGACAAGCGCATCAGCCACATCAACCGCGCGACGCTGTTCCGCCTCGGCCTAGAGAAATACGCCCCAGCCGATTGCACGCGGATCCTCTATCTCGACAGCGACATCTCCATTCTGCGTGACGTCCGCGATCTCTTGGCGATCGACCTCGACGGCGCCGTCGTTGGCGCTGTGGTGGATTCCTATCTCGACGCCGCCGAGTTCGCGAAACAATGGAAACTCGACGGCGAAGGCGATTATTTCAACGCCGGCGTGATGGTGATCGACCTCGCGCAAGTGCGCGCCGAGAAGCTGTTCACACGCGCCATCGAGCTTGTCGGCGCGCAGGGCGTCGACATGCCCTACAGCGACCAGGACGCCCTCAACGCGATCTTCTGGCGGCGCTGGAAGCGGCTCGACCCCGCCTGGAACATCCAGCGCCACATGATCATCGACGAAGGCTGGCGCCGCCCGCCCGCCGATCGCCTGCTCGGCGCCGAACGCCCTGGCATCGTGCATTTCATGGGGCCGGCAAAGCCGTGGATGCCGGAAACATGGCATCCGTGGTCGTGGGCCTATTGGGAAAACCTGCAGCGCACGCCGTTCCTGCAGGAAGTCGCCGACAAGTTCGGCATGAGCGCTTACAAGCGCTTCAGACTGCGTCTACGCTGGCTGCGCCGCGGGCCCGGCCGCTCACTCGATATCGCTTAGAAATTTCTCGCCGCCGAGCATGCGGCGAATACTGAAATCGACAGCACTGAACGGCGCCAGCAGCACCGCCGCCTTGTCGAAACTCCAGGCCAGCTTGATCTCGTTCGCCGGCGGTTTGCGCTCAGAGAGCGTGCGGCGCACGAACAGAAAGCCGATACTGCGGCGCATCGTGTTTTTGCGGCGTGCAAACTCGCTGCGGAATTCCGGCGCCCATGCCGTGCGCGAGGCCATCATCTTCAGCGCGCCGAGATTGAAGATGCGCCGACGCAAATCGCGCTCGCTGCCCCACTCGAATGCGCTGACATAGATGTTGACGCCCGCGCCCAACGCGACCTCGACCTCGGTCGAAAACGCCACGCGCGCTGAGTTCAAGCACAAGTCCAAGAAGAACAGATGATCCTCGCCGGCCGAGCGCAATTGCGTGCTCATGCGCAGATGCCCGAGCTTCGCAGCGCGATAGACGATCGACGAGGTGTGCGCGAGATACTCGCGCGCCGCGAACTCGGCCATCTTCTTGCCGGGGCAGCAGCGCACGTGCGGCACGGTTGACGGCTCGACGTCCGGTTCACCGTCCTCGATGCGGCGGATGAATTGTGTTTTCGGAAAGTGCGGCGCGCCGGTTTCGCCGACGTGATCCGAGAAATAGACGTCGGCGCCATCGTTCAGAGCTTCGATCGCGCGCTTCAAATGCCCCGGCCGCCACATGTCGTCGGAATCGAGCATGGCGATGTATTCCGCGAACTTGGCGGCGGCCTCGAAGCCGGTGTTGCGCGCGGCGCCAGGCCCGCCATTTTCGCGGCGGATGATCTCCACACTTACATGCGCCGGCGGCTTGTCCGCCGCTTCGATCTCCTTGACGGGATCGTAGGGCGACGCATCATCGATGACGAGAACGCGGATGTCCGCATTGGCGATGTTTTGCGCGAAGATCGACGCCAGAGCGCGGCCAAGGATGCCCGCCTCTCTCTGGAAGTACGGAATGACGATCGCGATCTTGCGCACTTTGACTTTCCTCGCGGATGGATCGTTAACCCGTCCGCGCTACGCAATTGCTAACGCGGGCTGCGCGCTTTTGCTAATGCCGGGTAAATTCGCATGATGCGCGTCGATGTCGTCATCCCTTGCTACAAGTACGCGCATTTCCTGCAAACATCGGTTGCGAGCGCGCTGACGCAGCGCGACGCCGATGTCCGTGTGCTGATCCTCGATGATTGCTCGCCCGACAATACGCCGGATGTCGGCCAGCGCCTCGCCGCGCACGACAGCCGCGTCACCTATCAGCGTAACGAAAAGAACCTCGGGCTCGTCGGCACGCTCAATCGCGGCGTGATCGATTGGGCCGAAGCGCCGTTCACGGCTGTCGTCTCCGCCGACGACGCGCTGGCGCCAGGCGCGTTTGCTCGTGCTGCGGCGGTGTTCGATGCGCACCCGGAGGTCGGCCTCGTTTACGGCATGGGCTTCGTCAAAGCCGATAACGCGCTTGAGGGCGTCGAGGAGCAGCGCTCGCGCACCTATCAAGTGATCTCCAGCGAACGCTACCTCGAACGCGCGACGACGATCGGCAATCCCCCGCTCGCGCCAACCGTGATCGTGCGCACCGAATTGCAGAAGCGCATCGGCGGTTACAACCCGAACCTGCCGCATGCGTGCGACATGGAAATGTGGATGCGCTTCGCTGCCGAAGCGCCGGTTGGCGTGCTGAAGGAATTCCAAGCCATCTACGCCGAGCACGGCGCCAATATGAGCCGTGCCTACGCCCACCGCTCGATCGGCGACAGCCGCCAGCGCATCCTCGCGTCGGATGAAGTGTACGCCAAATATGGCGCACGCTTTCCGCAATCGACGGAGTGGCGCGCGATCCAGAAGCGCCGCCTCGTCGACGAGGCCTATTGGCTCGCCGGCCAATGCGCGATGGATGGCGAGAAAGATGTCGTCGCTTCGTGCCTGGAGTTCGCTGAAGAAGTATTCCCTGACGATTGGCGCTCGTCCGCCTATTGGCGCTTCCGCGTGAAGGAAGCGATGGGCACCGCCGGCGGCGCGTTGATGAAGCGGCTGCGCGGCGACCCGTTGGGGCCGCGCGAGATGCCTTACATTTTCGGCTGGTGGCCGGAATAACGCTTAGGCGCTACGCGCGCTCGCCTGCGGGCGCTTCAGCAGCCAACGCAATCTGTAACGCGCGCGATGAAGCGGCGTGACGCCGAACTCACGCGCCACATCGTCCTTGAATGGCGTGTGACGCACCGCGTCCCAATAGAGCCACGCCCACGGGTGCCAGATGTCCGCCATCCACGGTTTGCGCGTGCCGGTGAAGTGCACCAGCTTCGGCGCCTTGCCGGCGAGCTCCTGCACCTGCTCCTCGCGATTGAGGAATTTCTGCACGTTCCACACGGGATCGAGCGGCGTCCAGCGCCCCCAGAACACGTGATTGAGTGCGTCCTGGTCGCTGAACAGCAATTTCGTGTCGTGCGCGACCACGAAATCCAAAGTGCGTGAAAACAGCTTCTGTTCACGCACTTTGGCGAGGTCGATCACCAGCAGGCCGGAATTGAAATAGCGCTCGCCGGTGTGCGGCAGATCCCAACGTTGCGCGAACTCGCCGCCTTCGACGTAACCATCGACAATCGCGCCCATGGCGTTCGCGCCCAAATCCGCGTTCCAAAGTTCGCGCACGTCTCCGAGCACGACCATGTCTGAATCGATATAGATCACCCGCGAACAATCGGCCGGTGCGAGCGTCTCGAGCCCGAGCCGGAACAGGATGGTGCGGTTGAAATGGCCGCGCTCGGCGTGGGCGGGAAGATCATCCTCCCCCACCTCGATCCAACGAAACTCCGCACCCGGCGCCACGCTCTCGACGCGCGCCTTCATTTCCGGCGCGACGTTCATGTGCAGCATAAAAAAGCGGAACGCAGCGCCCGGCG
The DNA here is from genome assembly GCA_964653495.1 of uncultured Terricaulis sp. GTDB lineage: Bacteria > Pseudomonadota > Alphaproteobacteria > Caulobacterales > Aquidulcibacteraceae > Vitreimonas. The sequence continues at coordinate 18,853 of CAZZFE010000017.1, forward strand.
CGTTGCGCACGATCGATGACACGACCGTGCCGGCATGCGGCGCGTAGCGACCGTCAAAGCCGAGAGCAATATCGATACGACTCATCAGCTCGTCATGACTTCGGTTCGTCGGCGTGTCCACGAACGACCTCAGCCGCTAGTACCCGCAATTCGCTGGGCCGCACGAGATCCGCCATAAACAGGAGCGGCACATTCGCCGCCAGCACGCCCATCATGCGTAGCGCCTCAAATCGTTTATGCGTCTGACGCACGCTGCGCCGCGCGTTCTCGATGAAGTACGCATAGAAGTGCTGCAGCACGTCGTGATAGCCGCGCACGAAATCCCACGGCGAGCGCCAGACAGACAGGCTCTTGAGCGCGTGGCGCAAGAAGATATGCCGCGCGGTGCGGATACGGTTCTGCTGCAAAGCGTCGTAGCTGCCCGGCGGTCGAACACGCACCAACATGCAAGGCGTGGCCACGAAACCGTGCTTGTGCGCACGGGCGATGCGCAATTGGAAATCCCAATCCTCGCCGCCCTCGATCACGGAATCGAACATCCCGTATCGTTCGAAAGCCGCGCGGCGAACGAGTACGGTGCCGATTTGCGGAAACAGGCCGCCCAGCATGCGGCGCACAAGCGCATTGCCCTCGCCTGGCGGCGTTTCCGGCCATGGCGCGCCGTACGGCTTCAAATCCGGATCAGCGTAAATGCCCTGGCCGAACGCGGCGTCGAATTCTGGATGCGCATCGAGAAACGCGAGCTGCGGCCGCATGTTCTCTTTGAGCCAGACGTCATCGTCATCAAGGAACGCGACGAACTCGCCCGTCGCATACGCCAGCGCCGCATTGCGGCCCACCGAGGCGCCCTTGCCTTCGGCCAGGACGTGGATTGCGCCAAATTCCTCACTGACCTCGCGGGTCGTCTGCTTGTGCCCGTTGTCGCCGATGATCAGCTCGATCTCGAGGTCGTCGCCCGCGGCCTCGACATCGCGGATGCTCTGCAGCGCTTGGCGCAGCAGGACTGGCCGATCGAAGGTTGGCACGATCACGGAGATCTTGCGCCGCATCAAATTCGCCCCCACCGGCGGCCAGCGACAGCCGCTAGTACGGTAAATTTACCGCTAACACCCCGGCTTGTCACCGCTCTCGACGACGCGGCCGCGCCCCTCGCCGGCGGCGGCACAAGAACTGGGCAGCGCCCAGGAGCGGAGATGTTGGCGACGGTCGTCACAGATGGCCGGTTCGTGGTGGTTGGCGTCCCCGCGGGCATGCAAGATTAACGCCGTATAAAGCTGGACCAAAACCTGCATCCGCATGGACCACACGTTTGTCACCGCGCTAGATTAACCAAGCGCGGACGGGACGCGGGGTGCTTAGCCGGCTATGGCGCGCAGGGAAGACCATCGCATCGCGGTCATTGTGGCCGCGTACAATTCCGCTGACACGCTTGAGCGTGCGGTGCGTTCTGCCATGGCCGAACCCGAGACCGCCGAACTCCTGATCGTCGACGATTGCTCAACCGACGGCACGGCCGCCCTCGCCGATCAACTGGCGCGGGAAGATGGCCGCGTCCGCGTGTTGCGCATGCCCGCAAACGGCGGCCCGGCCGCCGCGCGCAACGCGGCCCTGGCCGCCGCCACAGCGCCCTGGATCGCGATCCTGGACGCGGACGACTACCTCATCCCCGGCCGCTTCGCCGCGCTGCTGGCGCAGGGCGACGCGGCCGAGTTCGTGGCTGACGAATTGGTCCGCACGCCCGACGGCGCGGCCCCGCAGGTTAATCTCGACCCGAAGCCGCTTGGCCCGATCAGCTTCGAGGAATTCGTCCTCGGCAATATGGGCGAACTCAAAGGCCCGCTCGATCTGGGTTTCGTTAAGCCGATCTTCCGACGTTCATTTGTGACCCAGCACAAGTTGAGCTACGCCGACATGCGGCTGGGCGAGGATTATGAATTCTACGCCCGCGCCTTGGCGCTGGGAGCGCGGTTTCTGATGATCGGGCCGGCTGGCTATATCTCGGTAGAGCGCCAAGGCTCGCTCTCGAAAGACCACAGCGAAGCCGACTTGCTGCGCCTGCGTGACTGCGATCTCAAGCTCTCCGCCATCCGCCCGCTCAGCGAAAGCGAACAGCGCGCGCTCGATCGCCACTACGTTAGCGTCGATTGCCGGCTGCAATGGCGGCGCATGATCAGCGCGGTGAAAGCGCGCGACGCGTCTGCGGCGCTTAGCACCTTCACCTCGCCCCGCTCGACGCTCTATCTGGCGGCGCGACTTGGCGAGCAGATGTGGCTGCGCAGCGTCGGCCGCTTGGTTGGACGGGGCGCACGATGAGAACCGCCGCCGCCCCTCAAGCGCGTGCCGCGTCGCTGCGCAAACTGCAATACCAATTGCTGCCGGAAGCGGCGGCGGCGCTCTATGTGCTCTGCATGACGGCGCAGCTGTCGGACTTCGGTTCGATCGTCGTTCTGTTGCAAATCGCGGTTTTTGGCCTGTTGGTGGCCTCCCGGCCGGCAGAATGCTTGCAGATTTTCCTGCGCTGGTGGCCGCTGCTGCTGACGCCGATCATCGCCTTCGCCTCTTTCACCTGGTCCGTCATTCCAGCGGAATCCGCGCGTTATGGCTTCCAGCTTCTGTTCACCGCCTTCATTGGCGTTTTGCTTGCGAGCTTCCTACCGATCCATCGCTTCGTGATCATGGTGTTCATCGCCATGATGGCCTTCTGCCTTCTGTCGCTGGCAAGTGGGCGCATGGGCCACTCGGCCGAAGGCATGGTGCTGATCGGCTTTACCGGCTCAAAGAACCAGATGGCGCTCGCCGGCTTCACGCTGTTCATCTCGGCGTTGGCGACATTCATGCTGCGACAGACGCCGCGCCTGATCCGGCTCGCGGCGGGCTTCGGCATTCTGCTGGGCCTGGTCATTCTTCTGATCACCAAGTCCGCCAGCGCCGTGGTGCTCGCGGCGGTCTGCGGCCCTGGCCTCATCGCCATCTATCTCACACAGCGCATGACGCCGGCGGCGCGCGCGGCGATCTTCATCGTCGCCGCCTTGATCGCCATCCCGATCATATTCCTCGCGCCCGAGATCGAGCGCGGCATCAACGATTTCCTCTACCATTCCATGGGCAAGGATTTGACGCTCACCGGGCGCACCGTGCTTTGGGAAAAAGCGATCGACCTCATCGGCCGCAAGCCGCTTGAAGGCGTCGGCTATTACGGCTTCTGGCTGGGGGACTCGCTCGAAGCCCGCCTCATCATGTTCGATCACGGCATCGGCGACGGGCGTGGTTTCCACTTCCACAACACCTACCTGCAGATGGCAGTCGATACCGGCCTGATCGGCGCAATCAGCTTCGCCGGCGCCATGGCGGCGATCATGTTCGCCGGCATCCGCCAATATCTGCTGCACCCGACCACCGCGACCTCGTTTGCGCTGATCATGTTTCTGGGGATTGCGGTGCTGAGCTTCACCGAACAGGTGCTCGCCCCGATGTTGCCGCGCACGCTCTTCCTCTATGCGTGCGCGGTCTATTTGTTCGCCAAACCACCCCCGCCGCCGCAGCCCACGCCGGCGCGCGTTTACCGAAAGAGCTGGGCGACTGCGTAAACCAACCGAAGCTTTGCTTTCGCCCCTCGGGCGAACAAGGTAAGCGGCGAGTTTTGCAGCTGCCTCGCGAAAAGGGAGAATGAGACGATGTCTTCGCCAATTTGGCACACGCGGCGCGGTTTGTTGCTGGCGCTGGGCGGCGGCGCCGCCCTGGCGGCCGGCTGCGCGACCAGCGAGGGCCCGTCCGTCACCGAAATTCCTGAGTATCGCTTGGGCGCCGGCGATGAATTGCGCATCACCGTGTTTGGTGAAGCCGAGCTTACCGGCCAATTCGAGGTCGGCACCCAGGGTTCGATCGCCTACCCGCTGCTCGGCGAGATACAAGCCGTCGGCCTGACGCCGGCAGAGTTCGCCACGCGCCTGCAGGAAAGCCTGACGCAATATCTGCGCAGTCCCAATGTGAGCGTGGAAGTCGCGAATTATCGGCCGTTTTTCATCCTCGGCGAAGTTCAACGCCCGGGCAGCTACCCCTATTCACCGAACCTCACGGTTCAGAACGCCGTCGCCACAGCGGGCGGATTCACCTATCGGGCGAACCGCAATCGCGTTTTCATTAAGCACGCCAACGAGCTCTCGGAGCGTCCGTACGATCTGACGGCGGTGCTGCCGGTTCTTCCCGGCGATACTCTCCGGATAGGAGAGCGCCTCTTCTGACACACTCGCGGCGCGGAATGTGCAGGTGGGCGGAGGAAGACGGGACAGCGTTAAAATCCCTGTGCTAGTCTGACCATGAAGGGGACGCCGTTTTTTCGGGTTCGTGGTCGGATAGCGCGTTCGGGGCTGGACGCGGTTTCCGCCATGATCGGTGCGAACCTATGAATATGATGAACCAAGAACCGCCGCAGCAACCCCCCGCTCAGCCTGGGCCCCAAGGTCTCGCGGATCTGTTTGGCGTCGACGCCGCACTCGGCATGGTGCGCCGGCGCTTCCTGATCATGGCCGGTGTCGGCGTGGTCGTGGCGGCTCTCGCCTTCAGCTTCCTGATCACGCGTCCGCCGTCCTTCTCCGCGACGGCGCTGCTGATGATCAACACGCGTGAACGCACGCAGATCCCGGGCGCTGACATGGGCGGCGCGCTGCCGCGCGACAATTCCGTCATCGATTCCGAAATCGAATTGCTCAAGTCGCCCGCGCTCATGACCGAGCTGACGGACGCGCTGGCGCAGATCGACCGCGCCGCTGGCATCACCGAAGAGCAAGGCATCGGCGCCGCGCTCGACGTGCGCCGCCGCGGCGCCACGTACGTCATCGAAATCTCAGCCACCTCGTCGGACCCGAGCCGCGCGCAACTCGTCGCCAACACCTACGCCGATGTTTACATCGCCAGCCAAGTGAACTCGCGCATCGACGCCGCGCAGAGCGCCAACTCCTGGCTCGGCCGCCGCTTGGCCGAACTGCGTGAAGACGTGCAGCGCAAGGAAAGCGCTGCCGAGACCTTCCGCATTCAATCGGGCCTGATGTCCGCCGGCGGCACGACGCTGCAGGAATCGCAGATCACCGAAATCCAATCGCAGACGCTGCGCGCCGAGGCTGACCTCGCCGCCGCCGAAGCGCGCTATCGCCAAGCTCAGCAGGTTGTGGCGTCGGGCGGTTCGGTTGAATCGGTCGGCAGCGTTCAGAACAATTCGGAAATCCAATCGCTGCGTGGCCGCGAAGCGGAAATCGCGCGCCGTCAGGCCGATCTCGAAAACCGCTATCTGCCGACCCACCCGGCGGTCCAATCGATCCGCTCGGAGCGTGAGGACATCAACCGTCAGCTTCGCGAAGCCACGGGCCGTATTCTCGCCGGCCTCGCCGACGAAGTGAACGTCGCCCGTGCGCGACTCAACACGCTGCGTGGCTCGCTCTCGGCCGCAACGGGCGAGATGGGCTCGAACTCGAGCGCCAGCGTGCGCCTGCGCGAACTTGAGCGCGAAGCCGCCGCTAGCCGCCAAGTGTATGAGAGCTATCTGCAGCGTTATCAGGAAATCGCTGACCAGGATCAGCTCAACACCTCTGACGCGCGCCTGCTCTCTTATGCGCAACAACCGCATGCGCCGTCGTCGCCGCAGCTCCGCGTCGCGCTCGCCTTGGCGATTGCGCTGGGCCTGGTGCTCGGCATTGGCGCTGGCGTCGCCGTCGAAATCCTCGACCGCTCGGTGAAGAACGCTGACGAACTCGAAGCCAAGACCGGCGTGCCGGCGATCGCTTCGATCCCCACCATCTCTAAGCGCATGCTGCGCCAGATGGCGCCGGCGGACCGTCACCCCGCGGGCTATCTCGTGGCGCGGCCGATGTCGGCGTTCACCGAAGCGCTGCGCGTGCTGCGGACGGTCATTGTCTATTCGAAGCTCGATCTCTCCTCGAAGGTTGTCGCCATCACCTCGGCGCTGCCGGACGAAGGCAAGACCACGATCTCGGCCTGCTTGGCGCGCGTCGCGGCCATGTCCGGCCAGCGTGTCGTCGTCGTCGATTGCGACTTGCGCAAGCAAAGCATCAACGACGTGCTCGACGTCGAAAGCGACACCGGCATCCTGCAAGTGCTCGCCGGCGAAGTGCCGTGGCGCGCCGCGATCATCCGCGACGAAAGCACGGATGCGCACATTCTTCCGGTCGCCACGTCGGGCTTCACGCCGCGTGACGTGTTCGGCTCGGAAGCGATGAAGAAGCTGCTGACGGAACTGCGCGCGAACTACGATCTCGTCGTTCTCGATTGCGCGCCGATCCTGGCGATCGCCGAAACCCGCATCGTCGTGCAGCACGCCGATGCCGTGGTTCTCGTCGCTCGCGCCGGCCGCTCGGCCACGGGCGCGGTGCGCTCGGCGATCATGCAAACAGAAGCAGCTGGCGGCAAAGTGTTGGGCGTTGCGCTCAATTGCGTGCTGCCGCACTGGCAGTCCTACAGTGACTCCCTCTACTTCTACGATTCCAAGTCCTATTACAGCGTCGGCTGAGGCAGGCGCGCGCCCTGTGCGCGTCGCCTACTTCGCCCACGAACTGTCGGACCCGGCCGTGGCCAAACGCCTGCGCATGCTGAGCGCGGGCGGTTGCCAGATCGAGCTGCTGGGTTTCGAGCGCGGCCGCTTTGCGGGCGCGACGGCGCCCAACCGTCACGTGCTCGGCCGCACCGCGAGCGGCAAGTTCCTACAGCGCATCATCTCGGTGATCCGCGCTTATCCGCTGGCCTGGCGCCTGCGCGATGTGTGGGCGGACGCTGACGTGATCGTCGCGCGCAATCTCGAAATGCTCGCGCTCGCAATGGCGCTCACGCATGTGCGCGGCGACAAGAAGCGCATCGTCTATGAATGCCTCGACATTCACCGCCTGATGCTGAACCGTGGCCCGGTCGGCATGGTTCTGCGCTGGATCGAGCGGCTCTGCCTTGAACGCACGGCGTTTGTGCTGACGAGTTCGCCGGCGTTTGAAGAGCGCCATTTCCGTGGTCAGCAGAAGTTCAAAGGCGAAGTCGTCATCGTCGAGAACAAGGTGTTCACGTTCGGCGAGGAGAAGCCGAAGCTCGGCGTGCTGCCGCCAGCGCCGCCATGGCGTATCGCTTGGTGCGGTGTTCTGCGCTGCCGCAAGAGCTTCGATATTCTCGACGCCATCACGCGACACCTCGAAGGCGGCCTCGTCGTCGATCTCTGGGGCGAGCCGGCGCTCGACCAGATTCCGAACTTCCAGGCGCGCGTTGACGCCAACCCGCATCTCAATTTCCACGGCCGCTACAAGGCCACCGATCTCGGCGCCATCTATGGCGGCGCGCATTTCGTGTGGGCGATCGATTATTACGAAGCCGGCGGCAATTCCGACTGGCTGTTGCCGAACCGTTTGTACGAAGGCCTGCGCTTCGGCTGCGTGCCGATCGCTTTGATCGGCACGGAAACGGCGCGCTGGCTTACCAGCCGCTGCCTCGGCGTCGTGCTGGGCGAGCCTTTGATCGACGAATTGTTCCAGCATCTGAAAACCATGCCCTATTGGCGCCACGCCGATTTCCGTGGCGACATCGCCAAGCTCAACGCGCGCGACGTGGCGTTCGTGATCGAAGATTGCCGCGCTCTGGCGCTGCGCCTGGCGGGCGCGCCGGCTGAAAAGGCAGCGGCGTGAGCGTCGTCGTCATCATTCCTTGCTTGAACGAAGAAGCGCACTTGCCCGGCCTGCTGGAGCAATTTCGCGCCGATCCGAACGCAGCGCGCATTGTCGTCGCCGATGGCGGCTCAAGCGATCGCAGCGTCGAGATCGTCCGCCGCGCCGCCGAAGCCGATCCGCGCGTGGTTCTCCTGCACAATGCGAAGCGCATTCAGTCCGCCGGCGTGAACCTCGCTGTCGCAACCTACGGCGATGAAGCGCCGTTCTTCGTGCGTGTTGACGCGCACGCGGGCTATCCGCGCGATTTCCTGGCGACGCTCATCGCCGCGCAGGCCGAGAAGAACGCCGACAGCGTCACCGTCTCGATGCTCGCCAAAGCCTCCGGCGCATCCTGCTTCCAGCGCGCGACGGCAGCGGCGCAGAACAGCGTGTTGGGCACGGGCGGCTCCGCGCATCGCGCCGGCGGCGAACGGCGCTGGGTCGATCACGGCCACCACGCCCTCTTCCGCACCGCGACGTTCCGCGCCGCTGGCGGCTACGACGAAAGCTTCAGCCACAACGAAGACGCCGAGCTTGATCGCCGCATCACCCAAAGCGGCGGCAAGATCCTGCTCGCGGGCGATGTGCTGATTGATTACTACCCACGCAGCCAAGCGCGGGCGCTGTGGCGGCAATATTTCAAGTTCGGCGAAGGCCGTGCGCGCACTGCGCTGAAGCACAAAGCGCCGCTGAAACCGCGCCAGCTCGCGCCGGCGATGATCGCACCTGCAGTGGCGTTGGCTGTGCTTGCGCCGCTCTCACCGGTGTTCGCCTTGCCGGCGCTAGGCTGGATCGCGGCCTGCCTCGGCTACGGCCTCTTCCTCGGCTTGCGCGCCGGCAGCTTCTGCGCGGCGGGCAGCGGGACCGCGGCGGCGATCATGCACCTCGCTTGGTCGGTCGGTTTTCTCAAAGGTCTGATCGCCGCGCCGCGCGTGGCGGATCATTCGCCCGCGAGCGCGTAAGCGCGCACGTAATCCACTTCCATGATCATCGGAAACGGTGTCCGCCGCGTCGGCGCGCCGGCCCATGCGCCGCCGACCGCGAGGTTGACGAGCATGAACATCGGCTTGTGCATGTCCGCCGGCGTTGGCCTGCGGCGCACTTCGAAGCCATCAACGTACCAGGTCACGTGATCGCGCGTCCAAAGCACGCCGTAAGTGTGAAACGCGCGCGTCGCCGTCGGCACGCTGATCGCCAGCACGCCGCCACCATGACCTTCGTCAGTCTTCAGGCCGACATAGACAGTGTTTGGGTCGCGCCCGAGATGTTCGAGCACATCGATCTCCGGCGGCCATGAGCCATCGGCGGGCAACAACCAAAACGCCGGCCACATGCCATCACCCGCTGGCAAACGCGCGCGCACTTCGAAATAGCCGTAGGTCTGACTGAAGCTCTCGCGCGTGTTGACCATGCCGGACGCATATCGGTAGTTCCACATCCGCCGCGAGACGCTTCGCGGCACGCGATCGGCTTTGATGCGCAGCACGCCTTGGCGAATCTCAAACGGCTCAAAGCCCAGCGGGACGTTGCCGGAGCCGGTGAAGCCAGGCTCCACATAGAGCTGAAGCTCGCGGTTTGACGTGAGCGTGCGATTGGCGATGCCGCCATAGCCGAACGTGGTCGACCAAACGCCGGCATTGTTCTGACGCAGGCGCAGCGTATCGAACTGGTCTTCGAAGGAGAGCCGCAAAGCCGGGCGCGGATGCGGGTTGTCTTGCGCGTGCGCCGCGCCAAAAGCGCAGGCCCACGCGCACGCAAGCGCGATCAACAAACGGCGGCTCATCCCCCTTCCGCCGCTCCTATGTCATTGGTCGCGGCGTCTCGGCGCCGGGTCCGAGCCTTCGCGCGGCGTGTCGCGGAAGCGCAGCCGCAGTGCGGGCCGCCAAAGCTCGCCGCGATCGCGCAGCTCACGCCCCGCGCGCCAGGCGATTAGAAGGTCATGCCAGATCGACCATGAGAGCGCGTAGAGCTTGTACGGTCCGCCCACGCTTTCATCGTCGCCTTCGCCAGTGCCGAGGCCGATCACGCCAGGACGTGCGCTGAGATAATACCGGCGCGCCGTGCGCAGCGTCTCGACTTCTTCGCGCTTCAACGGACGCGGCCCGACGAGGCTCATCTCGCCGCGTAACACGTTCAACAATTGCGGCAGGCGCTCGAGCGCCTCGAGCCATTTCGCGGCGCGCGTCTCCGCCTTCTCGATCGGCACGATGGGCGGCGCGCTTGGACGCAGCACTTCAATCACGGCGCTTGGCGGCGTCATGCGCAGGCGCATCAACTGAAAGCTGCGGCCGCCATAGCCGACGCGATCTTCCGCCACGAACAGCGCCGTCTTGTGCCGCAGGCGTGCGATGATCACGCCGATCAGCAGCGCGACGATCCAGATCGGTGCGGTAACAAATGTAATTACGAGATCGAACGCACGCTTCGCCCAACCACCGATCAGTGATTCGTACGAAACGACAGGCGCGTTCGCGAGATCGCGGCGAAGCGCTGCCTCGAACGGCGTGCATTCTGCTTTTGTAGGCCCAGGCGGTTCTCCGCCAGTGGTGGACCCGCGAGGCATTTGGACGAGCATATCGGCCCCTTGACCCCCGCCGCTCAAAATGCGCAAAGCCGGCGGCGAATTCAACGCTTTTGGCATGCGATTGCGAACACAAGATGTGACCTTAGTCGCACGTTCCGCAAGTGGCTGTCCGCGAGTGGGGATAAGTGGGTGGCGCGCCGCCGCAGAATGCGCCAGAACGGCGAGTGAGGGGCTCGGAAAAGTGCATCAAGACGCGGCCGTACCTATTCTGCCTACGCTCACTTTCCGCCTACACACCAACTCGGCGCGCGACTCGAAGCGAATCAACGCGGCGCCTTGGCCGGTGCGTCTCGCAAAGCGCGCTGTGCGCGGTTTGAAGCGCCAAACGCCCGTTCTTATTGCGCTTCTTGCTGTTGGCTTGCTGCTTGGCGTCGGCTTTTTCATGGTCGGCGAAGCGTCGTTGTTCAGCGCGCTCGGTAGCGGTGCGAGCTTCGGTTTGGCGACGGGCGCGCTGCTCGCTTTGGCGCGCGAGGTCGGCCGCAACGCGATCGGGCTTTCGAGTTTCGGCGCGAAAAGCCGGTATCCGATCCTCGGCGCCGCGCCCGACCTTTCCGCAAGCACGCTGAGGGAACTCGCGCCCGATCAACGCACACCGCTTGGTTGCGTGTTGCACCAACCCGCGGCGGCCTTCGCCGCATCGTTCCGGGATCTCGAAAAAGCGCTATCTCACAAGCAATTACTCGCTTTTATCGGCGGCGCGCCGGAGGAAGGCGCAACCACTTCTGCGTTGGCGCTTGCAATCAGCGGCGCCCAGCAAGGCAAGCGCGTGATCGCCATCGATTGCGATCTCGGCCGACGTTCCCTTACGCGCGCGGTAGGTATCGATCCTGATCTCGGTGTCGCCGACGCCTCCGCCGAACCGGAAGCATGGCGCGACTTCGTGACGCAAGAACCTGAGTCCGGTCTCGACGTGTTGCCAGCCGGACGCATTCGCAATGTGTGGCGCAGCCCGTTTGATGCTGGCGGCTTCGCGATCCTGATCGAAACGCTGCGCGATCATTACGATACGATCGTGCTCGATTGCCCGCCGACCATGCACGCCGACACCGCCATCGTGGCGCGTGCGGCGGATCAATGTGTAATCGTCGCGACGTGGGATGAGACACCGGTGGCCACGCTGAATGACGCTCTCCGCGCGCTGGGCCGTGCGGGGCCAGATACGGCGGCGGTGTTCGTGAACCGGGTGCCGGCGCGTTACACGGCCGAGCGGTCGTAAGCGGCGAGCATGTCCTCGGGCGCCAGCGCCCCGCCAATCGCCACCGCCAATTGCGCATAGACCGGCGCCAGATTGCCGCCGAACACTGCAGCGCTCGTCCATTCCGGCACGATCGGCCGCGGCGTCACTTTCACGCCGCCGCCGGCCTGGGTGCGGATGAGCTTCTGAATGAACGGCGCGGGCGCGCCGCCGCCGACCGCCATGGCGAAGATTTCCTTCCGCCCTTCCTTGCGAGCGTGCTCGCGCAGCGCCTTCAGCGCGCTCGCGTAGAGCTTCTCCAGCTCCTTGGCGAATTGCTTGAAGTCCTTGTCGCGCTCGAAATCCGAGAGCTTGAGATTGATCACCTTGTCGCCGTGGCGGAACGCGGCGCGGCCGCTGGCGAAGAGGTTCTCTTTCAGATCGCGCACATGCGGCGCCATCGCTGACCAGAGGCCAGCTTGCTGCTCGCTGGTCTTGAGCTGTGGGCTTGCCGAGAGCGCGAGGTTCAAGAGCACGCGATCGAGGAAATCGCCGGCGCGTGTCAGCGTGCCGCGTGCGTCCGGCAATTCGTGCGCGCCGCTCAGGGCCGCGATGTCTGTGGTGCCGGCGCCGACATCGACGACGATCACATTGGTGCTGCGGTCCGACAGCGCGATGGCGCTGCAGGCGGCGGCGGCGGTCGCCTCATAGACCATGTCCATGCGCCAGCCGCCGGCGGCGTCGCTTGTTCGCGCGGCCTCGAGCGCGGCGCGGGCGTCAGCCTGCGAGACGCTATCGCCGCTGAGCTGCAGGCGGTCACGCACCACCCGCGCTTCGCCGAACATGCGCTCGATCACGCGGTGCGCGGCGATGCGTTCGTCCCGCCAGGCGGGCGACGCGTAGCGCCAGGCGAGCGCGCCAGCGCCCGAAAGCGCCGGATCAGCCGCCACCGCGCGCTCAGCCGCGGCCATCAGGAATGCGAGGTAAAGCACCACCAGGTCGCGCTGACGCAGCGTGCGGGTTGGATCGACCGAGCCCGTCGCTTGGGTGGAGAGCGCGCGCTCCAGGTCTGGCGCGGAGAGGATCGTCTTGAACGAGCGCAGTGCTTGGCGCTTGCCGCCAATCTCCGCCGCCCGCGCCACCGCGCGCGAACCGAACAGGATGTCGGCATCGTCCACGAATACGGCGCTATCGAGCAGGAATGGATTTCCGCCCTCGCCGCTGCGCAGCGCCAGCGGGCGCACTTGCGCGGTGTCAAAGCGCGTCCAGGCGCCGGCGGGCGCCGCGGCCGCCTTGGAGAAGGCGGTGCCGAAATCGATGCACACCGTCCAACTCATCGGCCAGCCTTTGTCTTTTTGGCCTTGGCCTTCGCTTTTGCTGGCTTCGTCTTCTTTTTCGCGGCCTGCTTACGTTTTGCAGCGCTCTTGCGGGCGGCTTCGAGTTTGGCGCGCGCTTTCAGCAGCACCTCCCCGCCTTTCAGCACGCCCGGCGCGACGAGCTTCACGCGCGCGGATTTGCGAGGCGCGCCATCGATCTCATGCCGCTCGGGATCAAATTTCTCCACCGCGCCGACCTCACCGAAACGCGACACGCCGCGTTTGCGGGCGACGGTATCAAGCGCTTGCGTCAGCATGACGAAGGCGTCGTCGGCGCGTTGAATGGCGGCGGGTGATTTGCTGCGGGCGAGTTTGGCGAGCGCGGTTTCGAGCCCGACGGTTTCCGCAAGCGCGGCGGCCAAAGCCTTGTCCGCTTCAGCCCAGCCGGCTTCGCCGAGCGCGCCGACGAGGTCGAACGCGGCCTGTTTCTGGCGCGCTTTCGGCTTTTTCATCCACCCTCTCCGCGCGCACCTATGCGCGCGCGGCGGGTTCCATGCAACCGATTAGAGCCGGATCTTCATGGTGATGCGGAACCTGTTCACTTCGAAGTCACGGTCGCGATCGATGCCATCAGATTGGTTGTCGATGCGGTCGTAGCGGCCTTCGAGAGCAACGCGGCGGTTCAGCAGGTATTCCACGCCGAGATCGGCGTAGGTCACTTCGTCTTCGCGGTCGGTCGGCGCTTCGTATTCGCGCTGGCCGCGGCCGACACCACCTGACAGGATAATATTGCGGCGCAATTCGTGATCCACGCGAAGACCAAGCTCCGAGGTCACGTAGGTCGCCGCGCCCGAAGCGCCGGTTTCATCGACGCTGCGGCGGGCGTTCGCGCTCACCGTGGTGATCGGCGTGGCGAACCATTGCACGTTGGCGGCGTAAGCGACGCCTTCAACGGTTTCCGTCGCATACTCGCGCTCGAACTGGCCGACCGTGACTTCGCCCGAGAGCAAGCCCGTCAGGTTCATGCGCACGCCAGCCGACAGCGTGCGGCCGTCGGAGTTCAGCGCGGGAATGTTGTCGTATTCGCGTTGGTCGAACCGCGCATCGCCCAGCACTTGCAAGCGCGGGCTGATCGCCACCGCGACGCGGCCGCTGACATAATCCTCCTGGTGATCGCGGAAGGATTGGCCGGCGCCGTCATATTCAAACTGCTGCGTGCCAACGAGGCCCGACAGACGGAAGCGGTTGAACGTGTGTTCGATACCAGCGGACGCGGAGGTCTCTTGGTACTCGACCGGCTCCGGCAGCGTGCCGGCGTCCGGCGCGGTGCGCGGCTCGGTCTGGTTGGCGATGCGGACATTGCCATTGAGGCTGGTGTCGCGGCCCACATCGAGACGGCCATAGGCGCCGAGATAATTGGACTCGGTGTCTTCGGAGTCGAAATCCTGGAAGCGGTTAAAGTCAGCGCCGGTCTCGATCGAGAGCGCGTGGCGCGACCAGTTCGAGCCCAGGCGGGCATACGGGCTGACGCTGTAGCCGATATCGCTTTCGGGCGCCGTTTCGGCGGCGAAAACGTTGTCATTGTAGGTGGCGGAGAGATCGACGCCAGCGTGCAGCGTGAAGCCGCCGACGCGGCGGCCGAGCGGATCGTAGTCCGAACGCGCCCGCTCGCGGACGCCGCCTTCCTGCGCCACGGCGTGAACCGGCGCGAGGAACACCAAGAGGCCCGCAATCCAAGACAAAGATGCTGAACGAATACGCACGTCTGGCTCCCCACTCGCCCCTTCTGGGGCGGCCAACGCATAGAACGATTGCGTCATCGATCTCTTGCTCCTCGTTGCAGCGCAATGCCATGCGCTCGCGGGGGGAGGTCGAGGGCAAGCTACGCCCTCAGCGTTCAATTTTAACGACTTCCCCCAGCCTCAAACGGCAGGCCAAATCAGCGCGAACGCCCACAAGCCTGCCTGAGCAAGTATGAACCAAATCATACTGCAGTAAAGGATAACGCCGCAGGTCACGATCCAGCGCGGAATTCGTGGTTTTTCAGCCGAAAGCGGGGGCGCCGGCTTGACCGGGTAACGCCGTTGTTGGGCGTGCGCTTGGGGGCGGCGCAAGGCTCCCAGTTCAGTTCCTTTCGGACCCGACTCACCTTGAGATGAGTTCCTGCCTGAAAGTGTAACCGGGGGCGCCTAGCATACAAGCTGCCCCCACATTTCATTTCCACAACGGCGCGAGATTGGTTGCGCCGCACAATTCTTGCATGGCATACCCCGGCTAGCCGTTAAGCGAGGGTTAGCGGCTGGGGACTTGGTTAAAATGACCAACCAAACGGTCGAAGCGGGCGCAGAGGTGCGCGTCCTGTTTCGTGATCGGCAAAACGCCGTAGGACGTTATCGTCTCTATCCGGCTCGTTCGCCGCATCGCGTCACGGATCGCCGTCTCGTGCGCAAAGCACGCGCCGCGAACGGTCGCGCCAAGCGCGCGTTCGACGTGATCCTTGCCTCGCTGCTCCTGCTCTTCCTGTCGCCCGTCCTGCTCACCATCGCCGCGTTGGTTAAGCTTAGCGACGGCGGTCCAGCTTTCTATCGCCATCGCCGCATCGGCCGGCGCGGCAAGCGCTTCGGCTGCTTGAAGTTCCGCACCATGGCGACCGATTCCGAGGCGCGCCTGCAGCACCTGCTGGCCACCAATCCGCACGCCGCCGCCGAATGGCTCGAAACACAGAAGCTGCGCGATGATCCACGCGTGACGCCGATCGGCGCATTCCTGCGTAAAACCAGCCTCGATGAGCTGCCGCAACTCTGGAACGTGATTAAGGGCGAGATGAGCATGATCGGCCCGCGTCCGATCACGCGTGATGAACTCGCCCGCTACGGCCGTGATCGCCGCTTCTATCTGCTGGTCCGTCCGGGCATCTCCGGCCTCTGGCAAGTCAGCGGCCGTTCGAGCGTCAGCTACGATCGCCGCGTCCAGCTCGATCGAGAGTATCTTGAGGAATGGTCTTGGGGCCAGGAGATCAAGATCGCAGCGCTGACGCTGCCTGCGGTGTTCTCCAGCCGCGACGCCTGCTGATCCTTCAGCCTGTCTTGTAAGCCTTCTCGCCGGGGCGCGGTTCGCGCTTCTCGATCGGCTTGAACACGCCTGTCCCGGTCATCAGTTCGCGGTCGCCCGTCCAGACGCGCCCGCGCACCAAAAACACGCCGTTTTCCTGGGAAAGCACCTCGCCGCCGCCTTCCACCCAATCGCCCATGCGGGCGCTGGAGAGGAAGTCGCACACGAGCCGGATGGTCACCCAATAGGAGGACGTCTCGATCGAGACGATCTGACCCCAGGCCATGTCGGCGAAGGTCATCAGCATGCCGCCATGGGCGTTCTGCTTGCCGTTGGTGTGATGCTCCTCGACGCGGAACGCCATGGTCGCGCCACCGTCATCGATGCGGCGATAAAGCGGGCCGGCCTGGCGTCCAAAACCACGCCGCCAATCCAGCATTTCGAAGCCCGCTGGAATCTCTAACTCGGGCGCGGCGACGTCGTCGGACATTCAGGTATCCAAAAAAGCAGAGAGGGCGCAGTCTAAAAGACCGCGCCCTCTCCCGCCAATAACGTGAGCCGACGGACTTACTCGAATTCGACGTCGTCTCCGTCATAATCCTCAACGTAGACGTCATTCGCCGCCGTCGGTTCGGTTTTCTTTGCGGCGCTGATGGCGCTCCGCGGCATGCCATTCACCATGTCGCTGCGCACTTCGTAGCGCGCCGCGCGGATGGCCGGGTGGAAGCCAACGTTCTCCAGCGAGACCATCACGGCATGGCCGCGTTCCCGCCAATAGGCTTCGATCTTGTCCTTCAGCGCTTGCGCGCCTTCGCGGGTGCAAAAATCAGTCAGTCCGGCCGCCATGCGCATCGGCGCCAAGGCGGAAAAGTCTTCGTCGTCAAACGGCTTCATTGCAACGCTCAAGCTCATGGGGCGACCCTCATTTGATGTGCAAAAGATGCCAAATTTCTGCAGTGCAAAAAATTGCACATAAGTCGTGCTCGACGACCTAGCCGGCAGCGGGAAACGTCTAGGCGCAGGCCTATGCCTCTTGGCCTAGACCTCCCATGCACCTCCCGGATCGGCGGAAAAAATGCTGATCTTCCAACGAATGAGTGCAGCGGCCAAACCTCTCGTGATCATCTTTGAAGATGATGACGCCTCAGCCGATGGGCTCACGCTCATCCTCGAAGACTGGGGCGCGCAGGTCATACGTGCGGAGTCCGTCCAGCCGATCACCGAGCTGTTGGGTAAGCGAGTCGGTGATATCGCTTGCATCATCACGGACTTCAATTTGGGCGCTGGCCCAAACGGCGTGACGCTGACTCGGGAATTGCTTGGCCTCGCACCGAATGCACGCGTGCTCGTGCTGTCTGGATCGTTTCATGGACGCGCCGCTTTGTCGGCGGCGGCGGCGGGCTACGAGATCATGCAGAAGCCGGCGACGGCCGCATCGATCATCGAGTGGCTGGAACAGGCCTGAGCCATAACATGCTTGTGCGACGCAACACCGCCGCGCATGAAGCAAACATGGTTCGCACGCCGGACATCGCCGCCCGCATCCCGCGCGCCGACGTCATCTTGGCGTCCGCTATCGGGCTGATCTTCGTTCTCGTGATCACGATGGCGGTGCTGCTATCGAGTGGGCAGCACGCCGTGCAGGAATCGCGCGACGCCGCCGCCAACAGCCGCGCCGTACGTTCGATCCTGATGGATTTGCGCGAGGCGCAATTCGCTGGGCAGGCCACGCAGCTCGCGTACCTGCTCGATCGCCGCCCCGATCGGCTGGGCCAATTCCGCTATGCGAAGGGACAGGCAGAGTCCCAGCTGGCCAGCCTCGAACAAGCCACGGTGAACTTTCCGGCCCTGGCGGCGCTGGGAGACGAGGTCGCATCGCTCGTGCGGCAAGATTTCGAGTTGATGGAAGACACGATGAGTACGGGGCGGCGCTCGGCTCTGCGCGAAAGCACGGAAGACCCGCGCGTTCGACTCGCCGCTGTGCTCACGCGCCTGCACGCCGCGCTCAATGCGCGCATCGACGTCGCCCGCGCCGCCGAGAACCTGACCCAGGAGCGGATGCAGCTGGTGGCGATGGCGCTGGCCGCGCTGTCGTTGTTCGCGGGTGGCCTCGCGATCTACGCGCTGCGCCGAGAGCGCGAACAATGGCGCCTCGCCAACGAAGCCGCGGAACAAGCGCGGGCCAGCGCGGCTGCGTCGGAGCTCGCCAAAACGCGCTTCCTCGCCGCCGCCAGCCATGACATGCGCCAGCCCCTGCACGCGCTGACGCTCTATCTGAACGCCCTCTCCCGCCGCGCCGACACGGACGAATCCCGCAACATCGTCGCCAAAGCCGAGCGCGCGGCGCATTCGCTGTCGGGCATGTTCTCGACGCTGCTCGACCTCGCCCGCATCCAGGCGGCGGTGATCAAGCCGCAGATCGAGGTGTTCCCACTGCAGGATTTGCTCGACCGCGTTGTCGCCGAGCATCCCGGCGCGGATTTGAAGGCGGACATCACGACGATCGAGGTCCGCTCCGATCATGGCTTGCTGGAGCGGCTGCTCCGCAACCTCGTGTCCAACGCGTTGAAGCACGGCGGCGGCGCGGCGCGCATCAGCGTCACAACGCGCGACGCGCTGTGCGAGATCGCGGTGAGTGACAACGGTCCAGGAATATCCGCGGAAGACCAAACGCGCATCTTCGATGAGTTTGTGCGCCTCGATGGCCGCGCCAGCAGCGAAGGCCTGGGGCTGGGGCTGCCGATCGTGCAGCGCATCGCCCAATTGCTCGGCCATGATCTCGAACTGCGCTCCTCACCCGGACACGGCGCGACCTTCACTGTCCGCGTGCCGATCGAGCGGGGCATCGCCAGCACACCGCATCGGCCCGCGTCCGCGCCGTCGGTCTCGCTCAATGGCGCACGCGTGTTGCTGATGGATGACGATCCACAAGCGCTCGAAGCCATGACCGGGACGCTGCGCGATCTCGGCGCGGACGTGCGCGCCTGCGCGCGCGAGGCGGACGTGAACGCCGTGCTCGATTCCGGCTTCATGCCTGAGTTGCTGGTCATGGATTTGCGTATCGACGGCGACCTAGTGGGCATAGACATCGCCAACCGCGCCCGCGCGCGCTTGAACCCCGCGCCGGGCGTTGTGATCGTCACCGGCGATACCGGCGCGGATACGCTCGAATCATTGCGTGCGTCGCAGCATCGCTGGCTGATCAAGCCGGTCGACCCAACCGAACTCGCGCGCGTCGCGTTTGAAGCGGCTTAATGTGATTTGAGCTTGGCGATCGCCTCGGCGCGGGTGCGCACGCCGAGCGCGCGATAGATCGCTGCCAAGTGAATCTTCACCGTGCCCTCGGCGATGTTGAGCGAGCGCGCGATCTCCTTGCTCGCCCGCCCTTTCACCAATTCGCCCAGCACGTCCTTCTGCCGGATCGTCAGCCGCTCGGCGGCGTCGATCGGCGGCGTCACCGAGGCTGACGCCTGCCCAGGCTCGCGCCGGCCAATCGCCGGCGGCACGAAGATGCGGCCATCGAGCACACTGCGGATGGCGTTGGCGATCTCGGATGATGGAAGCGATTTCGGAATGTAGCCGTGCACGCCAGCTGAGAGAGCGCTGAAAATCTCCGGCCGCTCTTCCCAGGCCGAAACCACCGCAACCTTCGCGTCCGGAAATCCGTCCCGCAATGCAGCAAGCGCTTCCGCGCCGGACATACCGGGCATGCGGAGATCTACCAGGATGAGATCGCCAGGGCCTTCATTGGTGAGTATCTCGACAGCTTGGTCGAAGGTCTCCGCTTCGCGCACAATGCCCGCGCCAAGTTCATCGACCAGCAATTGCTTCAGGCCGCTTCGAAACAGTTCGTGATCGTCCGCAATCAGCACGGACAACGCCATAGCGGACTCCTCGCCACGCCGATGGCAACCACCCCCGCCCTGCGCGGCGGCGTTGCTAACGTGATCAGCTTATAGGCAACGTAGAGTCGCTCAACAAAAATCGACGCACAAAGGTTGCGGCACTAAGGTGAGCCCGCCGTCACCGTTTCACCAACGGCGCTGACCGGCTCTTCACGTGCACGCACTTCACGCAGCGTATCGATGCGCGCGCGCTCGATCTGGAAGAGCTCCAGATCGCGGCCTTCGAGATTCCGGCCATTCGCAACACGCAGGCTCATCGGATTCATCTGCTGGCCACGACGCAGCACCTCGTAGTGCAAGTGCGGGCCAGTCGACCGACCGGTCGTGCCGACATAACCGATCACCTGCCCCTGCCGCACGCGCGAGCCCGCGCGTAGACCGCGTGCGAAGCGCGACATGTGCGCGTAGGCGGTCTCGTAGCCGTCGCCGTGGCGAATGCGCACGTAATTGCCGAACGAACTGAACGGCCCAACGCGCACCACGACGCCCTCGCCCGCCGCCAGGATCGGCGTTCCGGTCGGCGCGGCGAAATCGACGCCGCGGTGCATGCGAGAATAGCCCAGCACCGGGTGACGGCGCATGCCGAAGCGCGAGGATAGCCGCGCGCCGTTGATGGGCGTTTTCATCAGGAAGCGCCGCGCGCTCTTGCCGTCAGCATCGTACCAATCAGGCTGGTTCGTGCCCGGCGCCAGGAACGAATAGAAATTGCGCGCGCCGCGACGGGTTTCGAGCGAGACGAACAGCAGATCGCCGGTGCGGACGGTGTTGCCTTCGTCGTCATAAAAGCGCTCGAACACGAGTTCGAAATCGTCGCCCGGCTGCACGTCGCGCTGGAAGTCGACGTCATACGAGAACGCATCCGCCAAAGCGGCGACCTCGCGGTCGGTAGCGCCCAGGTTGAGTGCGGTGCCGTAGAGGCTCGTCTGTACTTGCGAGGCGATGCGGGCGATCTCGAAGGTCAGCGGCATCAGCACTTCGCGCGCGGCGAACTCGCCGTCGAGCGTGCGGTTGGCGGTGACGGACGCGCCAGGCTCGGAGCGGAAGGCGACGGCCGTCAAACGTGCGTCGCTGCCGCCGCCGCGTTCGAAAATCAGATTGACCGGCTGACCCGGACGAATGCGGCGCGTGTCGTAGACGCCGGCGATCGAAACAACCGCATTGGTGGCTTCGGCCGGCGTCGCGCCAGCGCGGGTCAGCAGGCCCGCAAATGTCTCGCCGCGACCCACGGTGAAGGCGCGGGTTTCGTGCGAAAGGTAAACTTCTGTAAACGCCAAATGCTCGGCGCGTTCGGCGGCGGCCATGTAGGCGGCTTCGTTGGCGGCGTCAGCCGCCGGAGCGGCGCTAAACAGGCCGGCGCTCCACGCCCAGCCCGCGCCAAAGCACATGGAGGCCAGCAGAACACCGCTCGCCACCAAGCCTTTCCAGGATTTCAGAGCCTCTCCGAGGCCCGCCGCTTGAGAGGTTTCTGCTCTCAAAATCAATGCTCCAGCCCAATTTGGGCTTATATCACCGGAACGTGGGGACCATGTTCCGGGGTTATCTGGCCAGAAACCAGAACCGCCTCATTAATGACGTGACGCCAGGGCGTTAGGTCACCCCGCAGCAGAAGCACAACGCACGCCAACCAGAACGATATGGCACATAGGTCTAACCAGGCCGTTGCGAGTCAAGATCGACCGCTGACAGAGCCCGATGCCCCGCCGCCTTTGCCGCGGCGGCGGAAAATCGTGCGCCGGGCGGCCTATTGGAGCATTGCGGTAGCCGGGGTCGCCGTGGTGCTGGCCGGAATCTGGCTGGCGCGGCTGCAGATCGGCGAAATGGCGATCCGAAGCACGCTGAGCCAAGCCGGGCTCACGGCTGATTTCCGGCTGATTCAGCTCAACTTTTCCCGGGCGCGGCTGGCCCAAGTCGTGGTTGGGGACGCCAATCAACCCGATTTCGCTGCCGCCTTTATCGATGCGTCCTGGCGCTGGGAAGGCCTCGCCCCCCGCCTCGAGGCCGTCCGCCTGATCGCGCCGCGCCTGCGGCTTGCGGTCAATGGAGGCGGCGCCGTTTCCGCGGGCAGCCTCACGGAGCTTGAGCCCGGCGACCCAACCGGACGCCGCCCAGGCATTCCCCGCATCCGCCTGACCATCGAACAAGGCCAGATCCAGATCGACACGCCCGCCGGCCCACTCAACGCCGACGTCACGGCCGCAGGCGTACTCGGCCGCGACTTCGCCGCGCTCGCACGCATCGCTGAGACGACGCACGCAGGCTCAGCTTATGCGCTGAACGCCGGCAGCGCCGAACTCGCGGCGCGGTCCGATGGCGACGCGCTGGCGCTGCGCTTCACTGCGCGTGCGAGCGGCGCGACCTGGAACGCAACGCGCATCGGCGCAACTCAGATCGACGCCAGCGCGACGGCGCCGCTCGATCTCGCAACGCTCACCGGCAATGTGTCGCTGCGCGCGGCGTCCGCGATTGGTGACAACAACGAACTACGCGGCGTCGCCGCCAGCCTTCGTGGCGCGATCAGCTTCAGCGATACGTCGCTCAGCCCTGACGATTGGAATTCCGAAGCGCGCATGACGCTGGCGCGCGGCGAGCAGCGCGAGATGTGGCTCGAGAACGGCGTGCTCAATGCGCGCTACACGGGCGAAAATGGCGATGGCCAGATGGTTTGGTCGATCGACGCCACCCGCGCACAAGGGCTGGGCGTGTTCGCGACATCGCCAGCCGCAAGCGGCCAGCTCGATATCGCACGCGCCGGCACGTTCAGCGGCACAGCACAGCTGGCGCTCGCGAATGCTTCGTTGACGGGCGAAGCGCAACAGAATCTGCGCGACGCCATCCCAGCCATGAATGGCGCGCCGATCGGCCCGACGCTCGCGCAAGCCGAAGCCGCCTTCGACCGCGCCGCCGATCGCTTCAGCGTCACTATTCCGCTGACGATCGCCTACAACGAAGGCGTCACGCGCATCGTCGCCGCGCAGCCGATCGATCTGCGCGCCGCCAGCGGCGCCCGCATTGGGCTTGCGCCGCTTCGGCCGGACGCGGCGATGCTGGCGATGCAATGGCCTGGCAGCACGCTTTCAGGGGCCGCGGCGATTGAACTTGCCGGCGGCGGCGTGCCGCGCGCGACGCTGTTGTTCGACACGATCGTCTGGTCGCCCAGCGCCGGCTTCGACGCTGACGGGACGCTTGCAATCCGCGAATGGCGCGCCGAAGCCGCGAGCATCGCCGCCAACGAGGTGATCGTCTCGATCGCCACCCCGCCCGGCGAACGCGGGCAACTCGAACTCGTCGGGCCGATGACGATCAACGGCCCGCTCGGCGATGGCGCGGTGCGCGACATGCGCGTCGATCTCGATCTCGCCGTGCAATGGGGCCAAGGCTGGCGCGTTGCGCCGAACGACGGCTGCATGCCGGTTCAGCTCGGCGGCCTCGATGCGGCCGGGCTTTCGTTTCAGGGTGGCGCGTTCCGGCTCTGCGCAGGCGCGGGCGGCGCGATCGTCTCGGCTGACGCGAATGGCCGCTGGGGCGATGGCTTCACTATCAATGGCCTCAGCCTCAATGGCCGCATGGCCGGCGAAGCGGCGCAACCGGCGCGGCTCTCCGCGCAACGCATCGTCGGCCGCTTCAGCGGCACGGGAGAAGCGACGCAACTCAATATCGAAGCGAGCGCCCCGGCGCTCTCCGTCGATATGGAAGAAGACCGCACGATCGATGTCGTCGGCCAATCGCTCACCGCGCTTGCGCGCTTCGGCGGCGGCTCGTGGCGCGTCGGTGGCGCGTTCAATGTGGGCGAACTGAATGACCCCGGCCTGCCTGGAACAGTGTCCGCCATTCGAGGCGATTGGTCAGCCATGCCGGAGGATGACGGCGTGTTGATCCAAGTCGCCGCCGGCGAAGCGGCGATGACCGCCCACGCCGCCAGCGCCGAGGACGAACGCCCCCTCTTCAATCCAATGCGGCTCGCGAACGTCACCGGCGAAATGCGCGGCGGCGTGATCAATGCGCGCGGCCTGCTGCTGCTCGATGCGCAAGCCCGCAACCTCGCTAGCTTTACAGCACGCCACGAGATCGAAAGCGGCGTTGGAATCGCCGCGTTCAATGCGGAACGCCTGGAGTTTGGCGAGGCGCTGCAGCCCTACGAGATCACCGAACTTGCACGCGGCGTGGTCGAAAACGTGCGCGGCCCTGCCTCCGGCACGGCGGAGGTGAATTGGGACAAGGCAGCCGTGCGCGCCAGCGGCCGCGCGCGGCTTGAAGGTCTTTCGCTCGCCATGGCGACTATCCCGGTGATCGAGAACGTTCGCGGCGAAGTGGTGTTCGACGATCTGTTCGCACTCACCACACCGCCCGGTCAGCAAGTCACAGCTGGCTTGGTGAACCCCGGCATCGCCGTCGAGAACGGACGCTTTCGTTTCCAGCTGCTGGGCGAACGACGCGTCGCCATCGAAAGCGCCGAGTTTGATTTTGCCTCCGGCGTACTGGCGCTCGAACCCACCACGATCACGCTCGGCGCCGACGAAGCCAACGTGCGCCTCTTGCTGCGCGACGTGGATGCGGCGCGCTTGCTCTCCACGCTCGCCATTCCTGATCTCGAAGCCAGCGGCACCATCGAAGGCTCATTCCCGCTGCGGCTCGCGCGCAGCACCGCGTTCGTCACCAATGGAGAGCTTTACGCTGCGCCCGGCGGCGGCACGATCCGCTATGTCGGGCACGCCGGCGATGGCGCGACGGGCGCTGCGCGTGTGGCCTTCGATGCGCTCAAGAATTTCGACTACGACAATCTCCGCATCACCTTGAACGGCGACATCTCCGGCGAGGTCGTTTCCGCGATCAGCTTCACCGGCGAAAATTCCGGCCGGCCGGTCGATCTCACCGAACTCGCGCCGATCCCCGGCATCGGCCGCGTCACCGCCACCGGTGTGCCGTTCGCGTTCAACGTGACGATCACCGCGCCGTTCCGGCGCCTGGCGCAAACCGCCGCCGGCTTCGCCAATCCGCGCGACATCATCACCGACGTTCTGGTGACCCAACCGCCGCCCAACGCCACACCGCCGCCATCATCGAACCCCCCGCCAAATCAATGAGCCGCTCAGTTGACGTTCAGCTGGCGGCCCTAGGATAAGGACGGGAACAAGCGAGGAGCTTCCCCAATGTTGAAGAACCGGGCGAAGGCCAGTTCTGGATTGTTGTTGATGGGCGCGGCCACCGCTCTCACCGCGGGGTGTATTCCCCTGCAGGTGCAGGCGCCTGATCGCCCGATTGAAATCAATCTCAACGTCAACATTCGCCATGAAGTGATCGTGCGTCTCGACCAGGAAGCGCGCGATCTGTTGAACGACAACCCCGACCTGTTCGGAGATCCGCGATGAACCGCAACTTCAAGCTTATGTTTGGCGCGATCGCGCTCGCTGGCGCCCTCGCCGCCGCGCCTGCGCTGGCGCAGGACAACGCGATCAGCCAAGCCCGCGCCGCCGGCATCGTCGGCGAACAGGCGGACGGCTATATCGGCGTGCGCCCAGGCCAAACCGCGTCGGCCGATCTCCGCGCCCGCGTCGATCAGCTCAACATCCGCCGCCGTGCCGAGTACACGACGCGCGCCGAACGCAACAACGCCACGCCCAACGAAATGGCCGCCAGTATCGTCTGCGTGCTGTTCCGTGAGCGCCTGCGCGCTGGCGAGTATTATCGCGACGAAGCCGGCCAATGGCGCCAAGTGACGGCCAGCGCCCCGGCCGCCGTGCCGAGCTGGTGCCCGGCCAGCTAGAGCTAGGCTAAAACGTCGCGCGCTGAAGCGCACATGGCGCCGGCGCGCGACGCGGCCTACATTGAGTTCATGCTGCAAGTGTTCGCGCTCACCGTGGTGCTCGGTGGCCTCTTGGCCATCGTGACGTTCGGCGTGCTTTCGGGCTGGGACGCTTCTTACATGAGCATCCACGGCTGGATCGCTCTGGCGCTTGGGACCTTGCTCTCGCTCGCGGTTGGCGGCGGCTTGATGGCGCTGACGTTCTATTCGGCCCGCAAAGGCTATGACGACCGCATCAAGCTCGACACCGATCCAGATGAGCCTCCTAACGCGCCTTAACCATGCTTATGTTCAAGCTGAGCATAATCTGATACAGTCCGCGCAATGGCCAAGAGCAAAACCAAGCCGTCCGCAGCCGAGCGTTTCGGCTCGCTCTATACGCATGGCTTCGTGCGCGTGGCCGCGTGCGCGCCTGTGGTCGTGCCCGCCGACCCGGCTGCCAACGCAGACGCTATCCTCGCCTTCGCGCGTGAGGCCGATGCGGAGAAAGCCGCGATCCTGCTGACGCCGGAGCTCTCGCTTTCGGGCTACGCGATCGACGATCTGCTGCATCAGGACGTTCTGCTGAACGCCGTCGAAGACGCGATCGCGCGGATCAAAGCGGAAAGCGAAAAGCTGTTTCCAGTGATCATCGTCGGCGCACCGATCCGCGCGCGCGGTGCGCTGTTCAATTGCGCTGTGGTGATCCATCGCGGTGAAGTGCTCGGCGTCGTGCCCAAGAGCTTCCTGCCGAACTATCGCGAGTATTACGAGAAACGGCATTTCGCGTCGGCTGCGGACACCGACGAAAGCATTGTCACATTGTGCGGGCTGGACGTGGGCTTCGGTCACGACGTCATCTTCGTCGCCGAAGACATGGCGGATTTCGCGTTCCACGTTGAGATCTGCGAAGATTTCTGGGCTCCGACGCCGCCCTCCACCTACGGCGCACTTTCTGGCGCAACAATTCTACTCAACCTATCGGCATCCAACGTCACGATCGGCAAAGCCGAAGACCGCAAAATCCTTTGCGACTCGCAATCGCGCCGCTGCGCCGCCGCTTACGTGTTCGCGGCTGCGGGCATCGGCGAAAGCACGACAGACCTCGCGTGGGACGGCCAAGTCATCGCTTACGAACTCGGCGAAAAGATCGCCGAAGGCGAGCGCTTCGCGCGCACGCCAAAACTGATCATCGCCGATGTAGACGTCCAACGTATCGCTCAAGAACGTCGCCGCGTTTCCAACTTCCGCGACGCGCAGGCGCGCGAGAAGGAAAAGCTGATCAAGTGGGGGCATATCACCTTCACACTCGATCCTCCCAGCGACGCCCTGCCCCTGAAGCGCGCGCTCGATCAATTCCCGTTCGTGCCGGACGATCTCTCGCGCCGCGATCAGGATTGCTACGAAGCGTACAACATCCAAGTCGCGGGGCTCGCGAAGCGGCTTGAATCGTCCGGCATCAAGCGCGCCGTCATCGGCGTATCGGGCGGGCTGGATTCAACGCATGCTCTGATCGTCACGGCGCGCGCGTTCGATCTCATCGGCCTGCCGCGTACAAACATCATCGGTGTCACGCTGCCCGGCTTCGCCACCAGCGACGGCACGAAAGCCAACGCCTGGGCGCTCATGCGTTCGCTTGGCATCGATGCGCGCGAAGTTTCGATCGCACCGCTTGCGCAGCAGATGCTGACCGACCTCAAGCATCCCGCCGCGAAGGGCGAGAAAGTTTACGACATCACCTACGAGAACGTGCAAGCAGGCTTGCGCACGGACTATCTCTTCCGCCTCGCCAATCAGGAAAACGGCCTCGTCATCGGCACCGGCGATTTGTCCGAGAACGCGCTCGGTTGGCAGACGTATGGCGTTGGCGATCACATGAGCCATTACAACGTCAATGCCGGCGCGCCAAAGACGTTGATCCAACATCTCATCCGCTGGGTCGCGACGCAGAAGCTGTTTGACGACGTTGCGTCGAAAACATTGCTCAGCGTGCTCGACACCGAGATCAGCCCGGAACTCGTGCCGGGCGACGCGCCACAAAGCACGCAAGCTGTCGTCGGCCCGTACGAGCTGCAGGATTTCAATCTCTATTGGATCAATCGCTACGGCTGCGCGCCGAGCAAAGTGCTGTTCCTCGCGCAGAGCGCGTGGGGCGCGAAATATTCCTACGCGGAATTGCGCAAATGGCTCGGCGTGTTCGTGAAGCGCTTTTTCGGCCAGAGCCAATTCAAGCGCTCAGCCATGCCCAACGGCCCGAAGATCGTCTCCGGCGGCGCGCTCAGCCCCCGCGGCGATTGGCGCGCGCCAAGCGACGCAAGCGCGAAGCCGTGGTTGGATGAACTGGAGCGGAATACGCCTGCGGCATAGCTCCGTCGTCCCTCTCCCCCGAGGGGGAGAGGTTAGGTGAGGGGGCAGCGCCGCAGCACAATGCGCGCACTCGAACCATCCACACTCCGCGCACCCCCCTCACCCTGCCCTCTCCCTCCCACAGGAGGGAGAGGGTTCAATGCGTCGAACCCTTCGTGCATGATGGCGTCGTGACTCAGCTGCCCTCCCTCGACGCCCTCATCGCTCTCGCCCGTGAAGCCGGCGAGGAAATCATGCGCGTGCGCGCGGATGGGTTCGAGGCGATGCAGAAAGGCGACGGCTCGCCCGTCACCATCGCGGACCAACGCGCGGAAGCGATCATCGAAGCGGGACTCGCCCAGCTCGCGCCGGGCGTGCCAATGATTGGCGAAGAAGCTGTCGCGGCGGGGCGCATGCCGGAGTGCGGCGATAGATTTTTCTGCGTCGACCCGCTCGACGGCACGCGTGGCTTTGTCAGCGGCGGTGAGGAATTCACCGTCAATATCGCGCTGATCGAAAACGGCACGCCGATCGTTGGCGTTGTGTACGCGCCGGTGAGCGGCGAGATGTTCGCCGCCGAACCAGGGCGCGCGCTGAAGGGCGAAACACCGATCAAAACAACGCCGCCCGGATCGAATTGGCGCCTGATCGCGTCCGAGCGCTCAGGCCGAGACACCGCAACAAAAACGTTCGCTGATGCGCTCGGGCCGCATACGTTGTTGCACGCTTCGTCCTCGATCAAATTTTGCCGCGTGGCCGAAGGCGCGGCCGATCTCTATCCGCGCCTCGGCGACATGAGCGAATGGGACGCAGCCGCGGGCCACGCAATTCTGTCGGCCGCGGGCGGCGGCGTGATGCGGCTCGATGGCGCGCCGTTGCGCTATGGCCATCGCGACAATGCATTCTTGATCCACGGGCTGATCGCGTATGCGGGCGATGAAGCGAAGCGCGCGGCGCTGAAGGCGATGCAGCGCTAATATGGACCGCCGGCGCCCTCGCCGGCATGCACTGGCGTTGGCCGGGGAGGGCGCCGGCGGTCCATATTAAGCGCTGAGCTTCTCAATCAGCCGCGCCATGAAGCGCGCGCCTTCTTCGATTTGACTCAGCTCGATCCACTCGTCCGGCTGATGCGCTTGCGTGATCGAGCCCGGCCCGCACAGCACGCACGGCCAGCCAGCGCGCTGAAACAGCCCCGCCTCCGCCGCGTACGACGCAGCGCGCGTGTCGTTGTCGCCCGTGAGCGCGCGCGCAAGCGTTTCGGCGGCGCTTGTGCGATCCGGCGTCAAAGGCGGATTGTTGGAGCGGCGGAAAACATTGACGCCGCCTTCCGGCGCGCGCGCTTTGATCTCCGCGTCGAGCTTCTCCGCCGCCGCGCGGAAGCGCGCTTCGATCGGATCGGGGTCAACGCCCGGCGGGCAGCGCAAATCCCACAAAAACTCGCAGCGCCGCGCGATGATGTTCATAGCCGTGCCGCCATCGACCTTGCCGATCGTCATCGTCGGCCCAGGCGGTGAAAACAGCGATTGCACTTCGGCGTGCGCACGCGCCTCGTGCGCCATCTCGACGACGAGGTTCATCAGCTTCATCGCTTCCATGACAGCGGAGACGCCATCATCCGGCAAGCTCGAATGCGCTTCGCGGCCAAGCACCTCAACGCGAAACCCACGCACGCTCTTGTGGCCGGAGACAACTTTCATGCTCGTCGGCTCGCCGACGATCACCGCTGACGGGCCCGGCACAACGCCTTGCATGTCCGCGATCAGCGACGGCGCGCCGAGGCAACCGACCTCCTCGTCATACGAGAACGCCAGGATGATCGGCGCTTTGAGCGACGCGGCGCGCGCTGCGTCGACATACGCAAGCGCCAGCGCGAGGAAGCTTTTCATGTCCGCCGTGCCGCGGCCATAGAGCTTGCCGTCACGCTCCGTCAGCACCCACGGATCGGAGGTCCATGGCTGGCCATCGACCGGCACGACGTCCGTGTGCCCGGAAAGCACGACACCGCCCTCAACCTCCGGCCCGATCAGCGCGTAGAGGTTCGCCTTAGCGCCATCGGCGTTCAAGACGCGCTTAGACGCGATGCCCCGCGCGCCGAGGAAATCTTCCACCCACGCGATCAGCTCAAGATTGGAATTGCGCGACGTTGTGTCGAACGCGATCAGCCGCGCGAGAATATCGAGCGTCTGATCGACGGACACGCGTCAGCTCCGCGGCGCCTCAACGATGCGCCCGTCCGGACCCTGGAACGCCAGCAACACGATACGGAATTGCAGCGCCGCGCCGCCCGGGATCGTCGGCGGCTGGCCTTCGGCGCCATAGCCAAGCTCGGCCGGGAACGTCGCCAGCACCTCATCGCCTGGGCGCATCTGTTGGATCGCTTCGGAGAAGCCAGGCACGACGCCCTGCAACGGAAACTGCGCCGGCTGGCCGCGTTCGAACGAGGAATCGAACACGCTGCCATCGGCAAGCTTGCCTTCGTAATGCACTAGCACCGCGCTCTGCGCGGTCGGGCGCGGCAGCGATTGGTTGGCGCCGCGCGACACGAACTCGATCAGAAGGCCAGACGGACGCGCCTCGACACCCTGCTTCGCACGGGTTTCAGCAAGGAATTCGCCCGAACGCTCAGCCGCCGCGCGTGCGGCGTCCTCGCGCGCTTTTTCGCTGCGCTCGATCTCGGCCATCACGCCGCCGCCGCCATCGCAAGCCGCGAGAATGAGCACTGCCGCCGCCGCGAAAATTCGCATCATCATGTGTAGAGCTCGTCTGCTTGTGGGATGGTCCAGGCCTCAGCGGCGCCGGCGCGCTCCCAGTCCTTGAAATCAGCATCGGCGAACAGCGTGTCGCAATAGGCTTGCACGCTATCCGGCGTCTTGACGTTGTACGTGCGCAGCCGCGTCACCACCGGCGCGTACATCGCGTCGGCGATTGAGCGCGCACCGAACAGCCACGCCCCCTCGCCCGCGAATTGCGCGCGCGCGCCGCTCCACACTTCGAACAAGCGATTGAGATCCTGCTGCGTGTCTTCCGGCCAAGCCGGGGCCTTGTCCATGCGGCGGCGGATGTTCATCGACAGATCGCGACGCAACGCGCCGAAGCCGCCGTGCATTTCCGTCGCCGCCGCACGCGCCAGCGCGCGCGTCTTTGCGTCCTTCGGCCAGAGCGAGGGACTTTGCTCCGCCGCCCATTCGCAGATCGCCAAGCTTTCCTGAATGACGATGCCGTTCCAGTGCAGCACTGGCACGCGCCCGCTCGGCGACACGGCGAGGATGTCCTTCACCTGCGACTTGCCGTAGCCCATCATGCCGAGCTGGATAACGCGCTCATCGAACGAAATCCCCGCCCAGCGCAGCGCCAACCAGGGGCGCAACGACCAGGACGAGTAATTCTTGTTGCCGATGTAAAGCGTCACGTCCGCCATGGCGCGCTTGTTCCAGAGCCTTGGCGCCAGATCAAGCGCCTAATCCCTTTGAAGCGGCGGCGCTGGCAGATAGTGTCGCCGCGGCTGCCGGGAGACGAGAATGCGGTTTGTTGTTGCGGGTTTGGTGATTGCGCTCTGCGTCACCGTCGCCACGTGCGGCCAACAGGATGGCGGCCAGGGCCAAGGCGGCGGCCCGATTAAAAACCCAATCGTCGTTCCGGCCGGCGGCGATTCCTGCCAATGGGCCAACGACCGTGAATGTGACGAACCGGACATCGGCACCGGCGCATGCCCGCTGAACACGGATTTTTCTGATTGCCGCGCCATCCGCCAGGGCGAGGACGATTCCTGCCAATGGGCGAACGACGGTGAATGCGACGAAGCGCATTTCGGCACCGGCGCCTGCGTGCAAGGCACCGACCGCACCGATTGCGCCGGCGCCTCCTGGATGCGCAATCAGACCGACAGCTGCGACACCTCGTACAATGGCGTCTGCGAAGAACCCGGCCGCGGCAACGGCTCGTGCGCGGCACGCACCGATCGCACCGATTGCAACACGCGCACGCGGCCGATGACGATCAACGACCATTTCTTCGGCAGCGACGACCGCGTTCGCGTTAGCGCGCGCGAAGCGCCGTGGCGCTTCATGGGCCGCTTCACTAACGAGATCGGCGAGAATTGCACCGCCACTCTGATCGGCCGCGACGTGATCATCACAGCGGCGCATTGCGTGCACACCGAAGGCCGCGTCGTCGCCGGCGGCGAGTTCGTCCCCGAAGCGGGCGGGCCTTCGGCGCGCACGACCGCCTATTACGTCGATCCCAATTTCGACTATCAGCGCTTCAACACCACGAACGAGATCAACGGTCTCGATTGGGCGCTTTTGCGCATCGATCAGCCGCTCGGCGATACGCTCGGCTTCGCGCGCGTCGGCGCCTTGAACACGAACATCTCCGCCGCGCGGACGACCGACCTCTTCCAGGCCGGCTATGCGTGGGACACAGGGCGGCGGATCTCCGCCGCCATCGGGTGCCACCCCGTCGCGCTCTATGCCAACAACACGTTCGCGCACGAATGCGACACCACGCGCGGCGACAGCGGCTCGTCGCTGCTGGTCCGCAACGGCGCGAATTTTGAGGTTGTCGGCGTCGATTCCAGCTTCCAGCGCCGCAAGAACGGTCCGCCGGCGAACATCGCCGTCTCCGCCGCCGCGTTCGCGCCGCATGTTGCGCGCTTCGCGGCGGGCGAAATCGGCTCACAGCTCGGCGGCGAGACGCAGAAGCCAAAGTGAGCTGGTCGAGGCGATACACGGGCAGCGAGCCGCAGCGCGTCAACAAATGGCTGGCGCAGGAAGGCGTGTGCTCGCGCCGCGAAGCGGAAGCTTTGATCGCGGACGGCCTCGTCTCGATCGATGGCGCGCGCGTCGAGGACGTCGGCCGCAAGATCGAGCCGGGGCAAACGCTGACGCTTTCCGACAAAGGCAAACGCCAACTCGAGTCCGCATTCACTGCGGTGTTGAACAAGCCTGTCGGCTTCGTTTCCGCGCAACCCGAACCAGGGCAAACGCCCGCGGCGCGGCTCGTCACGCAAGCCAATCTCAGCGGCCAATCGGCGACCATTCCAGCGAAAGACGCGAACCTCGCCCCGCTCGGCCGGCTCGATCAGGATTCACGCGGGCTGTTGTTGCTCTCCGACGATGGCGTGCTGGCGAAGGCTTTGATCGGCCCGGAGTCGAAGCTCGACAAGGAATACCTCGTCCGCGTCAAAGGCCAGATCACCGACAAGAAGCTCGCCCTGCTCCGCCACGGCCTTTCGCTCGACAATCGGAAGCTCAAGCCTGCGAAGATCAGCGTCGTCGAAGAACAGCGCCTGCGTTTCGTGCTCAATGAAGGCCGCAACCGCCAAATCCGGCGCATGTGCGAAGCCGTGGACCTCGACGTGACTGACCTGCTGCGCCTGCGCATCGGCCCGCTGAAGCTCGGCAACCTCCACGAAGGCAAATGGCGCGCGCTTACGCCGCAGGAGCGCGAAGCCCTGATCGCTGACGCGCATTGATCCTGCTCAAAGTGGGTGATGCGGCGGCGCCCGATCCTGCTCTCTCGCAAGGAGAGTGCAGCATGGTGGATGGGCAAACCTTCGTATGGTTCGTGGTTGGCGCGATGGCGACCTTCGCCGTTGTGCTGGGCATTTGCACAGCGCTGACGCACGAGCGCTAGAACGGCATGGTGGCGCTGTTGCTGGCGTTGCGCCGCCGCAGCTCACCCAGCAACGCGCTATCAAACACCTCAGCCGGCGCTTCGTTCAGCGCCTGAATGAACTCGGTCATGTCGGAGCGCGCGTGCGCCTCTTCGAAGGTTTGGCCAGGAATGATGGCGCGTTGGAACAAGTACTCGTCTGAACGGCCCGTCAGAATGAACGCCGGCGCCCAGTTGAAGCCTGCGGCTTTCGCCAGCTCGTTCGTGCAATTGGAGAACAGCGTGTTGTAATAGCGCGGCTGCGTCTCCAGCGACTCACCGCGCACCAACAGGCGCCGCAGCAATTCGCGCTGCTGCTCTGACGAGATCGCCACCGGGTACACGAACACCTCGTGGTCCAGCATAACGGCGCGGCGGGTCAGCAGATCGCGCGCGCTGGCCCAGATGTAGGTCAGCTCGAACGTGTTCCAAATGCCGGCGAAGGCGTCATATTCTTCGCCCTGCTCTCGGCGCGCTTCGATGGTGAGGCCAAGCAGCCGATCGCCCTCGAACTCGAACAGCAAAAGCGTGTGCGCGGCGAGCTGCATTCCCGGCTGCGGCTCGAGCATGAACCAGACACCGCGCAATTCGTCGAAATTGTACTCGGCCGAGATGTAGGTTTCGGCGGTTTCGCCCTGGCGATTGTAGCTCCAATCGCTGACCGGCGTGACGGCGAACGACGTCTCGGTGACTGTCACGTCCGGGGTTCGCGACAGATAGGGATACCAGTTCCGATCCTGCCGCGGCGCCTCCAGCATGTCCGCGAAAGCGCCCAGGATCAGGATCAGCGCCATCGCCGCGAACGCCGGGCGTAGCGGATGCGCGCCGAACCAAGCCGCCAGTTTTCCCACACGCCCCTCCGCTCCATGAATCACTTGTCATCTTGCCGCGCGTTGACGTCGCGAACCAGCTTGTATCGAGTCGTTTCTCGCTTATCCGCGCGCACCCCGCATGCTAGGGAAAAGGCCTAAAAGTTTGGGAGCTGATCATGGCATTGCGCATCAACGACAAAGCGCCGGATTTCGAAGCCGAGACCACCAAGGGGCGGATCAAGTTCCACGAATGGATGGGCGATAGCTACGCCATCCTGTTCTCGCACCCGAAGGATTTCACGCCCGTCTGCACGACTGAGCTGGGCTATCTCGCCAAGCTCGCGCCCGAGTTCGAGAAGCGCAACGTGAAGATCATGGGCCTCTCCGTCGATCCGGTGGAGAACCATGAGCGCTGGCGCGGCGACATCAAGGAAGTCACCGGCGGCGACGTCCAATATCCGATGATCGGCGATCACGATCTCAACGTCGCCAAGCTCTACGACATGCTGCCGGCCGATACGTCGGGCACGTCCGAAGGCCGCACCGCCGCGACCAACGCGACCGTGCGCACTGTCTACATCATCGGCCCGGACAAGCTGATCAAGGCGATGCTGATCTATCCGATGAGCTCGGGCCGCAATTTCGATGAAGTGCTGCGTCTGGTGGATTCGATCCAACTCACAGCCAAGCACAAGGTGGCGACGCCGGTGAACTGGAAGAACGGTGAAGATTGCATCATCGTGCCGGCCGTTTCCGACGACGACGCCAAGAAGCAATTTCCGAATGGGTGGACGACTTTGAAGCCTTACCTGCGGGTGGTGCCGCAGCCGAAAGGCTAGTTTCAACGAGCGGGGACAATGCAGGACGTATTCATTGCGCACGATCGCGCCGATATTGGCATTGCCGAAGCGTACGCGCGCACGCTGAAGAAACTGGGGTACGAAGCGTCCTGGGACGCCGGTGGCGTCGTCAACGAGGATTGGGCAGATCGCGCACTCGCCAATGTGAAAACGGCGCGGTGCGTGATCGCGCTCTGGTCTCCGCGCTCGGTGAATTCCGAATACGTAAACTTCTGGGCCACGAGCGCCGCCGCGCTCGGCAAGCTGATCTCCGTGAACGCTTACGGTGACGCGGAGCCACGCGTGCTGCATCGCTTCGGCACGATCAATCTCGCTGGCTGGGACTACGCCACGGCGACGCCGGCGGCGGAGCAATTCCTCGCGGCGCTGAAGAAGCTCACGAAGAAAGCGCCGAAGCGCGACCGCTGGATGCGTAACGCGCCTGCGCCAGCGGCAAAGCCTGTGTTGGTGAAGCCAGCGCCTGCGCCGGTCGCTGCGCCAACGCCCGCTCCCGCGCTCGCCACGGCATCGCTGCCTGCGCCCGAGGAAATTTTGGCGGAGCTGCCTCCCTTGCCGGCGGACGCCATCATCTCGGTCGCCGCGCCAGAGCCGGAGCTCGCGCCGGAACCAGAACTGGAACCAGAAGCGGACCTCCCGCCCTCGCTCAAAAAGCCGCGCGCGAAGCCGCAGCGTGAGCCGGTGCGGCGCGATTGGCTGATGTGGGCCGGCGGCGCGGTCGCCGCGCCCGTGATCGCGGTGGGCTTTTTCTTCCTCGGCAGCGAGCTGCGCGAGATCATCGATCAGCGTCAAACCACCGCCGCACGCGCCGAAACCGCGCGCCCGACGCTCGCCGCCGCTGTGGGTCCCGCAACAGCGCGCGCAACGCCAGCATCCGCCACGCGCACCAGTGGCCCGCGCCGCTTCGCTGGTGAAGAAAACCTGATCACGCTCGCCGAACTCGAACGCTACGATTGGCAAGCCATCGCGTCGCGCTTGGAGCAACGCCTTGGCGATGGCGGCGCGACGATCCTTGAGCAAAAAGCCGCGACCGGCGATCCAGCGGCCAAGCTCGAACTCTGCGTGGCGCATCTGCAAGGCATCGCCGGCCTCACGCGCGAAGGCGCGCACGCGCCATGCGCGGCCAGCGCTGCGCAAGCGCACCCCGCCGGCCAATATCTCGCCTGGATGCTGCGTGACCGCGCCAACATCGACTACAACGACGCACGCAATTATCTGATCTCGGCCGCCGACCAAGGCTGGGCGCCAGCGCAGCGTCTGCTCGCGAGCTTCCACCGCAACCGCCAGGAAAGCTTCACGCCCGACGCCGCACGCGAACGTGCGTTGCTCTCAAGCGCCGCCGCCGAGGGCTATCCGCGGGCGATGTTCGATTATGCGAGCCTCTATCTGCGCCGCGGCAGCGCCGAAGATCGCACGCTCGCGCAGCAATATCTGCAGCGCGTGATGGACGACCGCGAGTTCGGCCTCTGCGGCCAAGCGCGACGCGTGCTGGTGCAAATGGGCGACGAACCGCCGGCCTGCCGGCGCTAGACCATCACGTCAGCGACATCCTTACGTCGCTGCAGATACGCCACCGCGTACGAGCACAGAGGCTGCAGCTTCAGCCCCTTCTCGCGCGCGTGCGCGACGATCGCCGCCATCAGCTCCGCCGCGTGGCCGCGTCCGCGCAGTTCGTACGGCGTTTCGACATGCGTCAGCAGCACGCCGTTCGGCGAAACGCGATAATCGCACCAGCTGACGCCAGCGTCGTGCGTGAGCTCGTAACGCTGCTCCGAGAAATTGTCGCGAAAGCCTTCCATTAAAGGCTAAGCACGTCGCCGGCGCTTGGGTTCCGTTCGAGATACGTGACGGCGAACGGGCACCGTGCGTGCAGCTTCGCGCCATTGCCGCGCACCTCGGCCAGAATGTGCTCCATCAGCCGCCCGGCAACGCCGCGCCCACGCAGCGCTTCCGGCGTCTCGAAATGCGTCAGCGCGCGGCGGCCGTCGCTTTCGTCGCGATAGTTCGCGAAGGCGATCGCGCCATCTTCTTCCAGCTCGTAGCGATGGGCGCCGGCATTGTCGCGATACGTCATCTCAAGCTCCACTCATCGGCTTCGGCTGCCACAATTCGATCTTCACATCGTCCGGACCCATAATATGGGCGAAGCGGCCATTGGCTTCATCGGGGAACATCTTGATCGGCTCAACGCCATGCTCCTTGCAGCGCGCCAGGATCGCATCGAGATCATCGACCATCAGATTGATCATGAACTCGCGCGGTGAAGGATCGAAATAATCCGTGCTCGCCTTGAACGGGCTGAACACCGTGCCCGCGCCCGGATGCGCGGCCGCTGCGTCCGGCGTGAACACCACGCCGCCCCAATCGTGGAAATCGAGGCCCAGCACGCTTTTGTACCAAGCCGCCGACGCGCCCGGATCGGACGCCTTGTAAAACACCCCGCCGACACCGAGCACCTTGGCCATTCGCGTCCCTCCGGGCTAAACACGCGCGTGAACTACCGCCACGCCTTCCACGCCGGCAATCATGCCGACATCTTAAAGCACCTCGCTTTGGTCTATTGCCTCGCGCACCTGAAGCGCAAGGAAACTCCGTTTGCGGTGCTCGATACGCATGCCGGCATCGGCCTGTATGATCTGTTCAGCAGCGAAGCCATGCGCAGCCCCGAATGGCGCCAAGGCGTGGGCCAGTTTGAGAACTGGCCTGATGCGCCGCCTGCCGTGCGCGCCTATCGCGACGCGATCGCCGCGTTCAATCCGGATGGTGCGATGCGCTTCTATCCAGGCTCGCCCGCCTTCATCGCTGAAGCGCTACGCGCCGACGATCTCCTGCTCGCGTGCGAACTGCATCCGGAGGACGCGGAAACTTTACGCGCGCGTTTCAAGACGAACGACAATGTCCACGTTCACGCGCGCGACGGTTGGGAGGCGCTCAATGCGCTGCTGCCGCCGCCGCGTTCGCGCGGCCTGGTGCTGATCGATCCGCCGTACGAAGAGCCGGACGAACTCGAACGCGCCGCGCGCGCGCTTGGCCCGGCCCTGAAACGCTTTGGACATGGCATGTTCCTGTGGTGGCGGCCGCTGAAAAGCGTGAGCGCGCTCG
The DNA here is from genome assembly GCA_964653495.1 of uncultured Terricaulis sp. Classification (GTDB taxonomy): domain Bacteria; phylum Pseudomonadota; class Alphaproteobacteria; order Caulobacterales; family Aquidulcibacteraceae; genus Vitreimonas. The sequence goes on from CAZZFE010000017.1 coordinate 57,122, forward strand.
ATCGCGTCGATGCGGAAGTGAAGGCGCAAGGCGCGCGCGCGATGCTGCGCGCCGATCTCTGGGTCGACACGCCGAACCCGCAAGGAAAGCTTGCCGGCTCCAGCATTCTCGTGATCAATCCGCCCTACGGCCTTGACGCTGCGTTGCGCGAAGCGCTACCGGCGATCGCCGCGAAGCTGGCGCTGGGGAAAGCCGGCTGGCGCGTCGCATAGAGCTTGACGCTGCACGCGCGCGCATCCGACAACCCACGCAAACGAGTGGGAGAAATCACGATGGCGCAGATTGGCTATGTTTGCTTGGGCACCAACGATTTCGATCGCGCGACGGCGTTCTACGACGCGCTGTTCGGCGAGATGGGCGGCAAGCGGCTGATGCCGACGCCCGCTGGCCTCATGTATCGCTTGAGCAGCGGCGCCATGGTGATGATCACCCGCCCGCATGACGGCGCGCCCGCGACCTATGGCAATGGCGGCATGCTCGCCATCGCCGTCGACAGCCAAGACCAAGTCGCAGCACTCCACGCCAAAGCGCTCTCGCTCGGCGGCAAGTGCGAAGGCGAACCCGGCCCCCGCGGTCCCTACGGCGATTTCGCCTATTTCCGCGATCTCGATGGGAATAAGCTCGCGGTGTTCTTCTCGGCGCGTGGCGCGAAGAACTAGCGCATCACCCCAAACCGAACTCACAGCAGCTCACAGCGCACAATTGCAGCGCACAGCGGGCGTGTTAGCCTCTGACGTTGCATGCGAGATCGGAGGTCGGTCGAGATGAATGCTCTGAAAGCGATTGTATCGAGCGCATTGATTTGGGGACTTTGTGCATTGCCCGCCGCCGCGGCGGGGCCAGGTCTGGAGGTCGCGGGCGAGCGTGGATCACCCTTTATCGCCAAGGTGTGCAGCCCGCTCGTTCCAAACGGATGGCGCAGTGTGACGATCGTCGCGTCGAGTTGGACGATCGCGGATTGTCAGGCGTTCGCGCGCTCCATCGGCGCGACGACGATCCAATTGGGTTGTTTGTTCGAAGAGCCGATGCCGACGAGCAACGGTCAGCGTTTCTCGTGGGGCCGGCGCAACATTGGCGCGACAAGCGAACCGACGGCGCTGGCGATCCCCAACACGAATTGCGGCTGGGCCATCGAGCGATAGAGCTCGCTGCGCGGGCCATAAAAGAAAAACCGGCGCGCCCTGGAGTGCGCGCCGGTCTCTCGATTTACGCGGCTGCTTTGGTTTCTTCCTTGGCGAGCTGCGTGTCGATCCACTTCACGAACGCGTTCGCAAAGGTGACGAAGAAGCCGCGCGTCGCGTCGCTCTTCACTTGGCCGTTGGCGTCGAACAGCTCGTGCACGACGCCGATGTAAGCTTCAGGCGCGGGCAGCGTCGGCATGTTCAGGAACGCGAGGCTCTGGCGCAGATGGTGGTTGGCGCCGAAGCCGCCGATGCCACCCATCGAGCCGGAGATCACAGCCGCCGGCTTGCCGGAGAACACGCTCTGCCCGTAAGGGCGCGAGCCGACATCGATGGCGTTCTTCAGCGCCGCCGGCACCGAGCGATTGTACTCAGGCGTGACGAACAGCACCGCGTCCGCCGCGGCGATGTCTTGACGGAAGCGCACCCATGGCGCGGGCGGGTTGGCTTCGAGATCCTCGTTGAAGAACGGCAGATCGCCAATCTCGACGAAATTGAAGCTCACGCCGGCAGGCGCGTTGGCGATGATCGCGTCAGCGATCTTGCGATTCCAGGAGGCCTTGCGCAGGCTTCCCACGACAATGGCGATCTTACGGGTCATGACCCTCTCCTCTGAATTCGAAACGGCGTCGGCCGATTGCTTGGAACTGGCTTTGGAACGGAACAGCCCGAACATCGGGGGACCCCCTCGTCTTGTTGCAGACGCAACATAGTGTTAGATTGATGCAAATGCAACAACCAATCCCCAAACCGGACAACAAGGACCCGCGCGAACGCGCCTGGGTGGCTGTCCAGCGCTTCGGCCGCGCCGCTTTGGAGCGGGTCGAAGGCCACGTAGAAACCAAAGGATATCCGCCACTTGAGTGGTACGACGTGCTCTGGGCGCTGGAGCGTCTAGGGCCGGTGCGGCAGCGCGACCTGGCCGAGAATATGCTGGTAGCCCGCTACTCGATCTCGCGCCTGCTCGACCGCATGGAGGCCGAGGGCCTGGTCGAGCGGCGCAATTGCCCCGAGGACGCGCGCGGCCAGATGGTCCACGCGACCGAGGCGGGCGCCGCGCTCCGCAAGCGGATTTGGGCCGGCGCCTATCGCGAAGCGATCCAGTCGACATTCTCAGTGCTGAGCGAGGATGAGGCGGCGCAGCTGGCGGAGCTTCTGTCGAAGCTTGGCTAGGCCATTCCCTGCGCCACGGCTTTGAGGCGCTCGATGACGGAGAGCTTGTCGTCGGGAAAATCGGCGTCGATCCACCAATCTTCGACCTCGCGCATCACCGCGCCGACCTTCGGCCCCGCCGGCACACCCGCCGCCATCACTTCGTCGCCGGTGAGCGGCATGCGCGGCGGCTTCCACATCTGCCCGTGCGCAACAAGAGCGCGCCATTGTTGCGCCTTCTCGTTCCCCGCACTCGCCCACGCCAGCATGATGCGATCGCGGAAGACTTCGTTGCCAAGTTTGTAAATCGCCCGGCGCATTTCGCGGAGCGACATGTAGGAGGTGATCTTCACATCATCGCCGAGCGCAGACACCAGCCGATCGCGTTCCTCGTTCGACAGCTTCAAGCGCCGCGCCAAAGCGCGTGCGGCTTCGGCATCTGCGAGCGATGCAGCGACGCGCGTCATCGCATCGAACGGCAGCATCAGATCGTTCTCAAGCCCGATAAGCGCATCGAGCCGATCATGCCGCGCCATCTCCGGCGCAACGCGCGTGCGCACTTCGATCGCTTCGAGCCCCTCCCAAGCCGGGCGCGGGTTTTGCGCGCCGAGGAGCTTCTTCAGCTCCTTCCACACGCGCTCGGCGGAGAGCGTTTCAACACCGCTCGCCAGCGCTTTGCAGGCCGCGACGCCGCTCGGATCGAGCGGGCCGCGGGCGTACCAGGCGTTGAAGCGAAAGAAGCGGAGGATGCGCAGATAATCTTCGCGGATGCGGGTTTCGGCGTCGCCAATGAAAATCACGCGGCCGGCGCGCACGTCGTCCAAGCCGCCGCCGGTTGGATCATGCACGGCGCCGCTGGCATCAGCGTAGAGCGCGTTCATGCGAAAATCGCGCCGCGCGGCGTCTTCGGCCCAATTCTCCGTGAACGCCACCGTCGCGCGGCGGCCATCGGTGCTCACGTCGCGGCGCAATGTCGTCACCTCGAACGGCTTGTGGTTCACGACGACAGTGATGGTGCCGTGCTCGATGCCCGTCGGATGCGCGGCGAAGCCGGCCTTGGTCGCAATGGCGACAACATCGTCAGGTACAAGTTGCGTGGCGATGTCGATGTCATCGACCGCAAAACCCATCAAAGAATTGCGCACGCACCCGCCAACAAACCGCGAGCCACCGGCACGCGCGCCCTCAAGCGCAGCGATCAGCTTTTGCGTTTCGGCGGCCTTGAGCCAGGGGGCGTGTTGAATCGATGCGCTCATCTCCCCCTCCTCTTGAGAGGAGGGGGTTGTGGGGTGGGGTGATCCTCGATGTTTGGAAGTCCGCGCATTTCTCTTCGCTAGCATTGAAAGCGCGGTGCTTCACCCCGCCCCCTGCCCCCTCCCCTCAAGGGGAGGGGGTTCTAAACATAAAGTCTCTCATACAGCGCGCGGATCATGCCTGCTGTTGCGCCCCAGATGAAGCGGTCACCGTAGGGCATGGCGTAATAAGTGCGCTTCAGGCCGCGCCATTCGCCGGTGCGGCGTTCGTGGTTGGCGGGGTCGAACAGGAACGAGAGCGGCGCTTCGAACACGCTGGCCACCTCGCGCGGATCGAGCTTCAGTTCAAAGCCGGGCTCGACCAAGCCGAGGATCGGCGTGATGCGAAAGCCGGTGCCGGTTTCGTACTGATCCCAGGCGCCGAGCGGTTCGATGAAACGCCGCTCAAGCCCGATCTCTTCGAGCGTTTCGCGCAGCGCAGTATCGACAGCGTCCGCATCGCTCTCCTGCACGCGCCCGCCAGGAAACGAAATCTGCCCCGGATGCGCCGGCGTTTCCTCCGCGCGCTGCGTGAACAGCATCGTCCACCCGTCCGCCCGCTTGACGATCGGCGCGAGCACGGCGGCGGGACGAAAGCTCGTCGGCCGATCCGGCCAAGCCTCGTTCAAATCCGCATCGCCACGCGTGCGCGGCGTGATGCGATCGAATGCGTCGAGGCGTGTACGCAAGAGACGTTCTAAATCAGTTGAGACAATCACGCCGCTGGCCCAATCGGAAAAAACACGCCGCCGCTCCACACGCCCAGGCGCCCGTCTTCGAGCACGGCCCACTCAGCCAACTCAAAATACGGCGCGCGCAGGATGCGCGCCTCCAAGCGTCCGCGCACCAGCACATAAGGGCGCGGCTCGTCACTGTCAGGATCAATCGCGACGCGGATCGGATTAGCAGGGCCAGCAGAGACCACATCGCCGACATTGGTCGTGAACACCAAAGTTTGATCACGCCCCGCCCCGTCGCGGTCGGCGCGCACGGCCAGGAAATGCGCATCGGCCACGTCGACACGGATTTTCTCCACCGGCGTGACGAGGTAGGTCAACCCATCCTCGTCCTTGCGCAAAATCGAGGCGAACAGCTTTACGAGGCTTTCGCGCGTGATGCGCACGCCCTCGTGCTTCCAGGTCCCGTCGCGCAGGATTTCAAAGCCGGCCTCGCCGCAATAGGCCGGGTTCCACTTGTCGACAGGCGGCGGCCCTTTACCGGAACCGGCTTGGCTCTTGAGCGCCGAAAGTAATTGCTCCAGTCCATTATTCTTTGGGGACGACATAACAACCAGTGTCCGCCATAAAACCGCCCCCATACAAGCCAGCTTCGCGCCCATGAACAAATCCGAGGCCCTATGAGCAATTTTGCCGATTTTGGCGATGAGAACGCCGCCCGCGCCCTGGTCGGCGACGCGGAGGCCGCCGGGGAAACCCTGACGCGCGTCCGCGCCGAGATCGCGAAAGCGGTATTCGGCCAGGAGCGGGTGATCGAGCTGGTGCTCGCCGCCGTGCTCGCGGGCGGGCACGTGCTGCTGGTCGGCGCGCCGGGCTTGGCGAAGACGCGGCTTGTGGAAGCGATGGCGCGCGTGCTCGGGCTGCCCTGGGCGCGCGTGCAGTTCACGCCGGACCTGATGCCGGCGGATATTCTGGGCTCCGAAGTGCTCGACCAGGACGAGCAAGGCAAGCGCCACTTCCGTTTCGTCAAAGGCCCGATCTTCACGAGCCTGCTGATGGCCGACGAAATCAACCGCGCCTCGCCGCGTACGCAATCGGCGTTACTGCAGGCGATGCAGGAGAAGCACGTGACGGTCGCCGGCCATCCTTACGATGTGCCCGAGCCGTTCCATGTGCTGGCGACGCAGAACCCGATTGAGCACGAAGGCGCCTACCCGCTGCCGGAAGCGCAACTCGATCGCTTCCTGTTGCAAGTCGACGTGCCCTATCCCGATGCGGAGATCGAACGGAAGATCTTGATCGAAACGACCGGCATGGAAGATGCGCGCCCCGCCGCTGTACTCAACGCCGATGGCCTCATCCGCTTGCAGCATCTGGTGCGCTCAATGCCGGTTGGGGAAAAAGTGCTTGCCAGCATTCTCGAACTCGTGCGCTCCGCGCGCCCTGGCTCAAGCCACGATCCGCGCGTGAACCAGCACGTCGCCTGGGGCCCCGGCCCGCGCGCGGGCCAAGCTTTGATGCTCGCGGTGCGCGCTCGCGCGCTGCTGCGCGGTCGCTTGGCGCCGGCGGTTGATGACGTCATGGCGCTCGCGCGCCCGGCGCTCGTCCACCGCATGCAGCTCTCGTTCGGCGCCCGCGCCGAAGGGCTCGATATCGATTCACTCGTGGACGATTTGGCCGAAAAGGCCGCCTAAAGCAGCGGGGTTTCAACCATGGCTTACGCAGACGGCTTCCTCATTCCGGTGCCGAAGAAGAATCTCGACGCCTACAAGGAGATGTCCGAGATGGCTTGCGCGCTCTGGATGGAGCACGGCGCGCTCGACTACAAAGAATGCGTCGGCGAAGATCTGTTCGTCCAAGGCATGACCGCCACATTTCCGGGCACGCTCAACCTGAAGAAGGGCGAGGCCGTCATCTTCTCGTGGATCCTCTACAAGGATCGCGCCCACCGCGACCGCGTAACAAAGAAGGTGATGGCCGATCCACGGATGGCCGAGCCAAAATGCCCGTTCGATCCGGCACGCATGCTCTATGGCGGTTTTGAGACTTTGGTTGATAGTTCGAAGCTGAAGAAAAAGCCGGTGCGCAAAGCCGCGAAGAAGGCGAAGAAGCGCTAGTGGCCAACAGCGCCCGTCTCGAAGCGCTCGATCTCGCGGGCGACCTGCCGGGCTTGCTGCTCGATGCAAAGCGCTTGGCCGCGAACGCTCCGGGCGTGCATGGGCGGCGGCGCTCCGGACAAGGCGAAGCGTTCTGGCAATATCGCGATCACCGCGCCGAGGACGGCGCGCGCATGGTCGATTGGCGCCGCTCCGCACGCGGTGATCGCTTCTTTGTGCGCGAGCGTGAGCGCGAAGCCGCGCAAAGCTGCTGGTTCTGGATCGATCCTGATAGCGGTTTCAACTGGAGCTCGGACGCAAAGCGTCCGACGAAGCTCTATCGCGCCCGCACTTTGGCGCTGGCGCTTGGCACGTTGCTAGCGCGCGGCGGCGAGCGTGTCGGCATTCTCGGCCAGCCTTCGCGCAGCGGCCAGCGCGCCATCGACAAGCTCGCGCTCGATATGATCGCGCCCATGCGTGACGCCGAAGCGCCGCAACGCAGCGCGCTTGTGTTCATGAGCGATTTCTACGTGCCGATCGAAACCTGGCGCGATCGTTTCGCGGCGGCGGCTTCCGGCGGCGCGAGCGGCGCGCTGGTGATGATCGCCGATCCGGCGGAGGAAGATTTTCCGTTTAGCGGCCGCACCCTCTTCCGCGAGCCGGGCGGCAAGCGCGAAATGCTGATCGGCCGCGCCGAAGCCGCGCGTGACGAATATGCTGAGCGCCTGGAGACGCATCGGCGCGACATCCGCAAGCTTGGCGCGCGCTACGGCTTCCCCGCGCTGCTGCATCGCACCGACCACAGCGCCGCGCCCGCGCTCTCGATGCTGATCGCGCTGGTGGCCGAAAGGTACGCGTGACCATCGGCCCTTTCCTCTTTGGCGCTCCGCTGGCGCTCGGCGCACTGCTGGCGCTGCCGGCGCTCTGGTGGTTGCTTCGCGCAACACCGCCGGCGCCGCAACGCGAAGCGTTTCCGCCGACGCGCTTGCTGATGGGCCTGCGCACCGAAGAGCAAAGCCGCGAACGCGCGCCGTTGTGGCTGGTGCTGTTCCGCGCCTTCGCCGCCGCGTTGATGATCCTCGCGTTCGCGCGGCCGAGTCTCGCGCCAACGGCTGCAGAGAGTGCAGCGGGCGGGCGCACGCTCATCGTCATCGACGATGGCTGGACCTCCGCGCCGCACTGGAGCGAGACCCGCGCCGCCGCCACCGCCGCAGCGCAAGCTGCCGAGCGCTCCGGCGCGCCGGTGTTTCTGTTGCTCACCGCGCCCGATGTCCCCGCGCGCGACGTCGGCGAAGCGCTCACCGCCGGCGACGCCAAAGGCCGCATCTCGCGGCTCGAACCCAAACCCTGGCGCCCCGATCGCGCGGACGCCGCACGCAGGCTCGCGCAAACCGAAGGCGATTTCGCGCGCATCGTTTGGATCACGGACGGCTTGCAGGACGAAGGCGCGCAAACGCTCGCACAAGCTTTGCAGCGTCGCGGCCCGGTGACGGCGCGCATTCCAGGCGTCACCGCACGCGCGCTCTCCGCCGCGCAAGTGACGCCGCGTGGCGTTGAGGTCGAAGCACGACGCGGCGCGAACGGCGCGCCTGAAGGCGCGGTCGCGGCGGAAACGATGGACGGCCGTGCACTCGGCGCAGCGGAGCTTGTGTTTTCCGGCGACGGCCAAACCGCATCCGCCCGCATCGAATTGCCGCCGGAGATCGCCGCGCGCGCGGCGCGCGTGCGCATCGTCGGAGAACAAAGCGCAGGCGCGGTGCGGCTGTTGCCGGCGGGCGCTGGGCGGCCATTCGTTGGCGTTGTCGGCGTAAGCGGAACG
>CAZZFE010000018.1:0-65061 GCA_964653495.1 uncultured Terricaulis sp.
CGGTCCGGGATGTGGGAGTGGGTCTAAATACCGGGCGTGTCGCTCCGGCCTTCGCTTCGGCAAGGCGGGAGGACGGGACTACGGTCAAATCCTATCCTCACACCGGTCAGCAACCGGCCTGCGGGGCGCGTGGGAACACGCACCGGCCAGTCGCGAGACTGGCATTGTACTAAACAAGGCGCGTTTCCACGCGCCCCATCCTCCCTTTGTTGGGGGGCCTCCCATCCGGGGGTGCGAGCTCCAGCATCACGGACGGCTCGCGCCGGTCCGGACGGAGCAACGCGCCTGAGATCGCTAGCGCTCGTCTGCGTTCTGGTTGACGCCCGGCTTGCCGTCCTTGGCGTTCTCGCCCTGCATGCCGCCCTGCGCGTTGATCTTGATGAAGGCGGGACCAAGGATCACGAGGAACAGGACCGGCAGGAAGAAGACGATCATCGGGACCGTCAGCTTGGCTGGAAGCGAGGCGGCCTTCTTCTCGGCTTCGGTGATCCGCAGTTCGCGGTTCTCCTTGGCCATCACGCGCAGCGCGCTGGACAGCGGCGTTCCGTACTTCTCCGCCTGGGTCAGCGCCATGGCGACGCCCTTCACGCCGGGATGGTTCGTCCGGTCGGCAAGGTTCATGTAGGCCTGCCGGCGCTCCTGCAGGTAGCTGAGCTCGGCCGTCGTAAGCCCCAGCTCCTCGGCAAGCTCGGCCGACGCCGTACCGATCTCCTCGCCGACGCGAGCGAAAGCCTGCTCGATCGACATGCCGCTCTCGACGCAGATCAGCATCATGTCGAGGCAGTCCGGGAACGCGCGCATGATCGACGTGCGGCGCTTGGTGATCATGTTCTCGAGATAGAGGTTCGGACCATAGAAACCCGCCGCAATCGCGATACCCACCGCAAGCAGCTTGTTCTGCATGGTCATGCTCTGGTTGTCGAAGAGAACCAGATCGACCTTGTCGTTGAAGAACCAGAAGAACACGAACGCAAAAACGCCGAACCCGATGGGCAGCGCCGCGCGGCAGAAATAGAAGATCGCCAGCGGACGCGGCCCGCGCAGGCCAGCCTGCATCAGCTTCTTGGCGGCGTTGGGATCTTCCAGCGCCTTCTGCAGGTCGAACTTGTCGACCATCTTCTTGAACATGGAGCTGTCGGTCCTGCGGATCGACACCTTCTCCGTTTCAAGCGTGGCGCGGCTACGCTTGCGCAGCTCTTCGCGGCGATTGGCGACGGCCTTGAGCCGCGCATTGAGCTTGTCGCCGCCAAATGCCGGCATCGCGACCGTGACAACCGTTCCAAACACAGCCAGAGCCGCGAAGGCCGCCAGCAGGTTGTTAGGGTCGGTGAGAACAGTGACCCAGTCTATCATGGCTGGTCCTCACACATCGAAGTTGATCATCTGGCGCATGATGTAGATGCCCGTCGCCATCAGGCCGCCAGCGCCCAGCAGGATCAGGTGCCCGGTCTTGTCGGTAAACAGGGTCATGATGTAGGCGGGCGTCGTGAAGTAGACGAGCACCATGACGATCACCGGCAGCGAGCCGATGATCCACGCCGAGGCCTTGGCCTCGGACGACAGCGCCTTCACTTTTTCCTTGAGCAGCTTGCGGGCGCGGAGAACGGCCGACAGGTTGCCCAGCGCTTCGGACAGGTTTCCGCCCGCCTTCGCCTGGATGTTGAGGACGATGGCGAAGAAGTTCACTTCCTGCAGCGGCATGCGCTGGTACAGGCGCGCCATTGTGGTCTCGAGCGATACACCCATCTGCAGGCTGTCGACGACCCGCTCGAACTCCATGGCGAGCGGCTGCGAACTTTCGCGCGCGATGACCTTGAGGCACTCGTTCAGCGGCAGACCCGATTTGACGCCGCGCACGATGATGTCGATGGCGTCCGCGAACTGGCCCACGAATTTCTTCTGGCGCATCCCGATGGCCATACCCAGAGCCCAGCGCGGAACGCCAAGGCCGGCGACAAAGGCAAGCATCGCCGGGATCAGGATCTGCATGCCGGGAATCGCACCGCCGCCGACCGAGGCGCCAATACCGGCGACATAGGCGGCCACGCCGGCTCCAGCGCCAAGCACGGCCGATCCGATCCAGAATGTCGCCACAGGCATTGCAAGCCCGGCCTGCTCGAGACGGTCGGGAATGGACTTGCTGACAGTCTTGTTCTTGCGAACCGCCTCCTCGCGTTCACGCAGCTTCTGGATGGCGTCAGCCATCTGCTTGCGTTTGGCGGTATTGACGTCAGGTCCACGGCTCGGCGAATGGCCGGACGCAATCGCCTTCACGCGCTTGCCGCCGCCACCGCTGGAGCCTGTTGCGACGAAACCGATCGCAACGATGGCCGCGAACGCAGAAACGGCAGCCAGCAGCATCATCACCTGCTGGTTCATGCATTGCCCTCCTCAAGGGCGTCGAGCGCCTGTGCGAGATCTGCTTCGAGATTGAAATACTTGGCGCGCTCCCAGAAGCGCGGGCGTCCGACGCCGGTGCCACGATGCTGACCGGTCAGCCGCCCGTCCTTGTCCTCGCCCGTGATTTCGTACCGCATGACATCCTGTGTCACGATCACATCGCCTTCCAGACCGATCACCTCGGTTATGGCGATGATCTTGCGCGACCCGTCGCGAAGGCGCGTGGCCTGGATGACGACGTCCAGCGAACCCACGATCATCTCGCGGATGGTCCGCTGTGGAAGCGCGAAGCCTCCCATGGTGATCATCGATTCAAGACGCGAAAGCGCCTCGCGCGGCGTGTTGGCGTGCAGCGTTCCCATCGAGCCGTCATGGCCCGTGTTCATCGCCTGCAGAAGATCGAAGGCTTCCGGTCCACGCACCTCGCCCACGATGATCCGGTCGGGACGCATCCGCAGGCAGTTCTTGACGAGGTCGGTCATGGTGATCTTGCCCTGCCCCTCGAGGTTCGGGGGGCGGGTCTCAAGGCGCACGACGTGCGGCTGCTGCAGCTGGAGTTCGGCGGCGTCCTCGCAGGTGATCACCCGTTCGCCTGGCGCGATGAAGGAGGTCAGCGTATTGAGCAGCGTCGTCTTGCCCGAGCCCGTACCGCCCGAGATCAGCGTGTTGCAGCGCGACGCGCCGATGATGCGAAGCACCTCGGCGGCAGGTTCGGAGATCGATCCGAAGGCCACCAGGTCGGTGATCTTCAGCTTGTCCTTCTTGAATTTCCGGATCGTAAGGGCCGGACCGTCGATGGCCAGCGGCGGCGCAATGACGTTGACGCGCGACCCGTCGGCGAGACGCGCGTCGCAGATCGGCGAGCTTTCATCGACCCGGCGGCCGACCTGGCTGACGATCCTCTGGCAGATGTTCATCAGCTGCGCGTTGTCGCGGAAGCGGATGTTTGTGCGCTGAATCTTGCCGGCGACCTCGATGTAGGTGGTGCCGGCGCCGTTGACCATGATGTCGGCGATGTCGTCGCGCGCGAGCAGGGGCTCCAGCGGCCCGTATCCGAGAACGTCGTTACAGATGTCCTCGAGCAGGGTCTCCTGTTCCGCGACGGACATGACGACGTTCTTGATCGAGACGATCTCCGTCACGATGTCCCGGATCTCTTCGCGGGCGCTTTCCTGATCGAGCTGCGCAAGCTGCGACAGGTCGATGGTGTCGATCAGTGCGTTGAAGACGTCGGTCTTCATCCGGTAGTAGTCGTCGGACCGGCTGTCGACCTGGGCGATCTTTTCCTTCGGCGGAGGCGCTGGTCTCGGTGCGGGCTTCGGCTTGGGCGCGGCTGGCCCGCCGCCCATCGGCGGCGACGCCGGTCTCTGAGCGGCGGTCGAGGACTGGGCAGGCGCAGAGGGCCGTTCGGACTGCGCGGGACGCGCTGCATCCGCGGCGGCAGGCGGACGAGGCGCCGCAGGTTGCGGCGCAGAGCCGTCCCCGGGCGTACTGCGTTTTCCGAACATCGCCGACCTCTGATCTACTTGCCGAGCAGTATCTTCTTGAGAAGTGAAGGTTTAGGCGCCTGCACTTCCTTGCCCGTCAGCATGGCGGCCAGCTGGTCGATCGCCTGCGCGCACTTGGACTCGCCGGCGACGTCGAAGATCATCTGGCCGTTGTTGGCGGCCGTCCCGAACACCTGCGGCTCGAACGGAAGGACGAGCGTAGGCTGGAGCCCGATCGCCTGGCCGAAGTCCTTCGCCGGGATTTCCGGCCGCTTCGGAATACCCACCATGTTCAGCACCAGCTTGGGCGGTGCGTCATGCGGGCGGGCGGCCCGGAGAAAGTCTATGAGGTTCTTGCCGTTTCGCAGCGAGGCAAGGTCCGGCCCGGACACCACTACGACCTCGTCGGCTCCGACGATGGTATGCTTGAACCAGTCCGACCAGATGTGCGGCATGTCGAGAACGACGAACGGGACCGAGCCGCGCACCATCTCCAGCACGTGGGTGTAGGTGTCCGGGTCGAGATCGTAGGTCCGGTCAAGCGTCGCCGGGGCTGCGAACAGCGACAGGCGGTCCGTCGCCCGCGTGATCAGCCGGCCCATGACCGCTTCATCGAAGCGTTCGGGCGACATCAACGCATCAGCAATGGTCGCTGTCGGGTCCTGGTTGAAATCGAGTCCGGTCGTACCGAAATTGAGGTCGAGGTCGACCAGCGTAGCATTGACCTTGATCCGCTCGGACAGCGCCCAGGCGAGGTTGTGCGCGATGGAGGAGGCCCCCACCCCGCCCTTCACCCCGGTCACCGCCAGCGTCTTGCCGGTGAACGGCGCATCCGGATCCGTAAACAGCCCGGAGATGGCGCGGATGAGCTGGACGGGGTCAATGGGGGCGACCAGATACTCGCTGACGCCCCGGCGCATAAGCTCGCGATAGAGCCGGATGTCATTGGTTTCGCCAATGATGATCACGCGGATGTTCTCGTCGCAGTATTCCGCGAGTGCATCCAGTTCCTGGAGAAGGCGGACGGGATCACCTGCCCCTTCCAGCAGCAGCAGGTTCGGCGTCGTCTCCGATCCATAGTAATGGATCGCAGCCTTCACCCCGCCCTCGTGAACCTCCATGGTCACGTTCTTCATCCGGCGGTCGCGAGTGACCTGCCGCATCACGCCCAGCACCGACGTCTTCGTGCAGAAGGCGTGGATCGTGATCCGCGGCACCATACGGTCGCCGCCCGAAGCGCCGCTGGAGAAGCCGTAATCCAGCCCCAGAGGATCGGTTGCACCGGAAACCTCAAGCTCCGGCTCATCGTCCACCGGCGGCGGAGAAGTCACGTCGTACGTATCGACAGGCGGCGGCGGAGCATCTTCGAAAACATGGGCCGGCGGCGGCTCGAAGGCTATTTCCTGAAACGTCTCTGCATCGTCCGGATGCAGGACTTCGTCGTCAAACTCTCCAGGATAGGCGTCTGCTTCCTCGTCGTGGAACACATGAGCTGCCGTGGCGTCGTCGCTCTGGTAGACCACCTCGGTCTCTTCATCCTCATCAACCGAAAGCAGCCGGTCGACAAAGGCAGAACGAGAGGCGACGTCGGCATCGCCGCGACGTTCATTCGCAAAGGAACTCCAGGGATCACTGCCGGCCCAGTCACCGGCGCGATTTTGCGTCTCGCCCTGCTGGCGGTCGCTGACACTGACAGGCGCCCCATCCTCCGTGGCGGGCGGGCGCATGGCCGCAGCGAACACCGCACCAAGAGGCGCATCCATGTCGAGTTCAAGATCCAGATCGAAATCGTCGATCGTGTCGGTTTCGGCTTTTTCGTGCTCAGACATGTTCCGCGCCCCTGACCCGCTAGTTGCCGACAGCGCTGCTGACATTGCCGTTCGATCCGGCATTTCGCGCGCCTGCTGTCGGTTGCCCCGCCCGGTACTTTGTAAAGACCACTGTCCGGCGGGTCGCATCCGGAGGATCCATGACGTGGTCGCCTATCAGATCACCCGGATTGGCGATCATCGCAGCAAGGTTGGTCGCCAGGGCGCAACCGAAGCTCGGCATGGCGGCGTTGACCACCGCGTTGCTGATGTCGATGGAGGACAAATCCGGGCAGTCTCCCGCCCTGACTTCAAGCGCTTTAAAGTTCAGTCGGACCGGCGCAGCGCCTGGATCAGAAGCGTCATACGGTCCTTCGACGATCGACCGGTCATCTATTCCCTCGGCCAGCAGGATTGCGCGGATGTCCGTGGACGTTCGAATGCCGAGAGTCTCATCGCTTCCAGCGCGTGGCCGGGAGATGACCAGCGGCCCGCGTCCTTCGGACTGATAGCTTGCAGCAAACGCACGCAGAGCGTCACGCTCACGCGAGCCCAGTGGCGTATTGGAGGCGGCCGGACCAATCGCGAGTTCGGCGTCAACCTCCACCGCACGCAGTTCGGTCTGGTGGCGGCTGACCATATCGATCTGCTCAGGCGAGTATGCGCACGCCGAGCTGGCGGCGATGCCTGCAAGTGCGACTACGGACCGTACGGCCTTCGTGATCATCCTGAGTATCCGTCAGTCGAAAATGAAACCGCTGGCGCCCTTTGGCGCGGCAGCCTTGTCAACGGCGGAACCTGGCGCCGCATAAACCTGATTGAGCTTGCCGAAGAAGATCGTGCGGGCATCTCGCGCCGTCACGAAGCCGTCGTCCGGAGACCGCAGTTTCTGAGGGTCCGTCGGATCCACAAGATAGGGCGTCACGATCACAACGAGCTCGGTCTCGTCGTTCTGGAAATCCCTGGAGCGAAACAGTGCGCCGATGACCGGCAGATCTTTCACCCCGGGCGTCCCGTCGAGACTCTGCTTTGTCTGCTCCTGGATCAGGCCTGCGATTACGAGACTTCCGCCAGATGGTAGCTCCACGGTTGTCTCCGCGCGGCGCACCTTCAGCGCCGGAACGGAAATCGTCTGCGAAATCGCCAACCCGGTCTTGGGGTCGAACCCCGAGATGGCGCGAGACTGATAGGCGCCCTGGTTCGTCAACTCCGAAACTTCTGTCGAGATCTGGAGTGAGATGCGACCCTCGGACAGGACGACCGGCGTGAAGCCGAGGCCAACACCGTAGGGCTTAAATTCGATACCAATCGTACCCTCGTCCTGGGCAACGGGAACGGGATATTCCCCACCTGCGAGGAACTTGGCGGACTCTCCGGAAATGGCCGTGAGGTTCGGCTCAGCCAAGGTCCTCAGGACACCTACGCGCTCAAGGGCGTTGAGCCCCGCGCCAACGGACGACTGGGGAAAGCCATTCACCGCGTTCGCATAGCCGAGGTTTGCCGCCAAACCTCCGAGCGGGCTGCCGGCGACCGCAAAACTGTTCGATGAACTGATGCTGACCGTCTGGTCGAACATCGCGTCAATGACTTCACCGGTAAGCTGGGCTGCGCCTGTAACCGGGTTGATCGCGGTGGCCAGAAGGGTTGGCGTCAGCTCTCCAAAGCTGACCGAGCCACTTAGATTGACGCCAAGCTGCTTGATGACCGACCGCTGCATCTCGACCACGCGAACCTTGAGCGTGACCTGATCCTTGCCGCTGACGGTCATCATGTTGATGACGCCATCTTCCTTTGCGTACTGGCGAGCCAGTGTCACCACCCGGTCATTGGCCACCATGTTCGGAACCACGCCCGCCAGGATGATCTTGCCGTTCACGCCTTCAACCTGGACCTTGGACTCGGGCGAATAGCGTCTGATCAGGTCACGCAGCTGATCGAGGCCAGCTACGCCGTCGGTGACGGAGACCTCCACCACCATGAGCTTGCGGCCAGACCGGTCAAGAAACACGATATTGCTGGCGCCGGGCGCAACGCCCATGATCGCAATGCGCCGCCTGTCGCGCGCAGTCACGTTGGCGATTGCCGGGTTGGCGACGATGATGTCGTCAATGTCAGCGTCGAATTCGAGCATGTAGGACTTGTTGACCGTAAGGGTCAGGGACCTGGAAGCCGCCGGCGTGTTGGTATCGCCAAACGCTATTCTTTCGCCCGGCGCGCCTGACAAAGCATCGGTCGCGACCTGCGCATAGGCTGGCGAAAGCATGAGGCCGCCAGCCGCAAGGCTGACGAGTCCCGCCGCAACCGCCCCGCCAAACTTGTTCTGCCGCGCCAGCATCACTACGGCTCCTGCTTCTTGTTGGTCTGGGCGCCATAACGGTAGACCCGGATGCTCTCGCCTTCCGCGCCAATACCTTCACGCAGATTCCGCCCCGCAATCGTAGCGCCCGGACGGTCCTGAAGGTCAGCAATAGAGCGCAGCGTCAGCGTAATAGCGCCGGAATCCTGAGCCGACCGGATCAGACGGGTATCCGCTTCGCTGAGCTCCAGCGTCGCACGCGAACCCGGCATGACGGCCCCCTGCTCCGGCGGCGGGGTATTGTAGGCCGCATCGATGGCGATCACGCGCACATTCGAGAGGATGATATCGGTGCGAACGCTGCCTTCAGTCGCGTACTGGACGGTCCGCGTCAGCAGCACATCGACGCGATCATCAGGCAATATGAAGCCACTCGCCGCGCTCTCTTCCGATATGCGAATCGTAACGGCCCGCATTCCCTGGCCGAGGATCGCGCCCATGAAGCCTGCGTCGCCAGGGTGCACCAGGCGCGACGCAACGATGGGCTCGCCCTCTACCATCGGCGTACGCGCCACCGCGCCGACAAAGCCTTCGAGCGCTTCCGGTTGCCCGGCTTTCTCGATGAAGGTCTCGGTAGCGGCCGCTTCTGGCCACGCGGCCCATTCCAGATCGTCGACGTTGATGTACTTGCCAACCGGTATGGCCCGCTTGGCGACAAGCACCTCCTTGGCAGGCACCGCGGCAACGGCGGCTGGCGCTGCGGCCGATGCTGCGCTTGGCGACTGCATCGAACGAACAGCGAAGACGGCGCCTATGGCGGCGACCGCGGCAACGATGAGAATGATAAGCCGCACGGGCGACATGAGTCCCTCCACAACGTGCAGAGACTTTCACGCCCTCTCTAAGGGAAGGTTAACTTCAGCTTCCGTAGCGGAGCATCAGACCGCGAACGACAGCCCGGCCGACAGCAGCGGCGAAGCTGGGGCCGCAAGCAGAGCACCGGCTGCAATGGCGACGACATAGGGCGCGCCCTCGGTGGGCGACAGGAGCCGCTTTGCCCAGGGACGCTCGCTCTGCACCTTGAGACGGCGCAGGATTATGAGCGCCAGAGATAGAAGCCCGCCCGCCAGCGCCATCCACATGATGAAGGCCGAAGAACCGGCAAAGCCCGCCCATAGCGAGCAGGCCGCGATCACTTTTGCGTCGCCGCCGCCGAAGACACCGACAAAGAAAAGTCCGGCGCACACGAGAAGGACCAGGGCCCCAAAGGCCAGATGCCATCCAACCTGCTCCATCGTGAAACCCGCAGCGGCCGCCGCCGGGAAGAACAGAAGCGCGATCGCGATTGAGCACCAGTTGGGGATCAGCATCTCGGCGAGGTCACGCCAGGCGGCGTAGACAACGATGGCCGAGAAGCCGAGGCAGAAGAGAGCCGCTATCATGTTCTATCCGTCATCACCTGGAGCGGACATTAGCTCGAACGACTGAATCAACCATTGAGCCGCCAAGTATTCGCAAATAAAAAGGGGCGCCCAGACCCGGGCGCCCCTTTCCACTGGATCGAACCTAGACCAGCCAGATCAGTTCATCTCGGCCGCGACTTTGGCGAAGGTCGTGTTGGCGTTCGAGCCAAGCGACGACACGCCGCCGATGACGGCGACGGCGATGAGGGCGGCGATCAGGCCGTACTCGATGGCGGTCGCGCCGGATTTGTTTTTCAGGAAACGAACGACGTTCTTCATGTGCAACTCCCTTGAAGGCAGGACCGCAGGAAATGTTTTCTGCCCACCCACGTGCAGACTGCCTGACAATGCTGAATAACCCGTTGAACTACATGGTGAATTTTTGAAAATTTGCGAGAAAAGCAGAAGGGGCCGCGATCATCTCGCGGCCCCTTCCCTCTAGTCCGTATCAGCGGCGCGAGGCGCCTGGCTGACTTAGTTCATTTCCGCCGCGACCTTGGCGAAGGTCGTGTTGGCGTTCGAGCCGAGCGACGAGACGCCGCCGATGACGGCAACGGCGATCAGGGCGGCGATCAGGCCGTATTCGATCGCGGTGGCGCCGGATTTGTTCTTCAGGAAACGAACGACGTTTTTCATTTTGCTCTCCGTTTATGTATGGCAGTTCACCACCACGTAGTACCATCACCCGCAGTAGGTATGTTGAGTTCTACATGAGCAGCGTAAAAACGACGTGAATACAGGAAGAAAGTCTGGCTTTTTTGATTCACTTTCACTTAACCACGCAAGTAATCGATTGTTCAATGCTATGAATCGGCTGGTAACCAAAAAGGGGCCGGAAAACCCCACACGGAGTCTATAGAGACTCACTCTGCGCGCCCTCTGCGGGCCGGCCCGTCCCCTTAGCGTTTCGTTCAGCGTTCCCGCCTAGCGTTGCGGCCAGGATATGGGTTCGATCGACATGCTGACCAAGCGCCTCACTGCCCTCGCCTTCCTCGCCGCCGCGGCCGCAGCGCCAGCGGGCGCCGAGACGCTGAAGAGCGAGCCGTTCAAGGTGCAGGTCGACCAGACCATCACCCTGAAGCTCAGCCAGCCCGCCGACAGCATCGCCATCGGCAACGCGACGGTGGCGGACGTCGCCATCCATGACCCGATGACGCTGCTGATCACCGGAAAGACGTTCGGGTCGACCAACCTTCTGGTGCTCGACCGTTCGGGCCGGACCATCTACTCCAACCGCCTTGCGGTGCATGGCGGCGATGATGACCAGCTGACCATCGTGCGCGGCGGCGGCAACTACACCTATTCCTGCATCGACAAGTGCCGCCCCACCCCGATGGTCGGCGATGCGCCCGACCATTTCGGCGAGATCATGGCCTCGGCCTCCGGCAAGACCTCGGCCGCGCAGGGCAACTAGCCCTCAGTCCTGCCCCGTCTACTCCTGCTTCGGCGGCTCTTTCACGCCCAGCATCAGGAGGCCGCCGACCAGCAGGAGGCCCAGCACGGGCGAGAAGCCGATGCGCTGGTCGTTCGACAGCTCCGTGACGATGTTGGTGAGCATGGGGCCCAGCCAGACCGTGGCGGTCGCCGAGATCATGTAGAGCCCGAAGAACTCCGAGATCCGCTCACGCGGCGCGATCCGCACCAGCAGCGCCCGGCTGGACGAGATGCAGGCCACCGCCGCAATCGAGACCAGCGCGATACAGCCGAGATAGAACACGTCCGCCAGCGTATCGAACAGGCCGGCGCCGTGGATTACCCCCTCCACCGGCACGAGGCCGTAGAGGATGTAGGACTGCGTCACCGACATCGCGAGCGTGACGCCAAGGCCCAGCGCCGCCAGCTCGATCAGGATGGCGCGGCGCGGGCCCACGGCGCGATCGAGCGGACCCACCACGAAGACGCCGCCCACAAAGCCCCAGATCGTGCCCCAGATGGCGTACATCAGGATTTCCGGCAGGCTCCAGCCCAGCACGCCGGCGGTGTAGACCCCGCCCAGCGCCAGGACGGCGGTGACGCCGTCGGCGTAGATGATGCGCGCGATCAGGTATTTCATGACGCGCGGGTGCTCGGCGAACAGCGTGCGGATGTGATTGACGAAGACCATGATGCGGCCGGCCGGGTTGAAGCCGGTCTCGCCGAAGACCATGCGCCGCGCCGAGCCGGTCCAGGTTCCGCCCGCTGGCGCGCCGTCCGGCACGAAGAGGAAGAACGGCGCGACGAACACCGCCAGCCACAGCGCCGCGAACGGCCCCACGGCGCGCTCGAGCACGAAGGTCTCGCGGTCGAGCCCCAGCTGGTCGCGGAACAGCGAGGCCACGAGGAACGCGATCAGGCAGAAGCTGGCGCCGAGCTGGCCGAGCCCGAGGCCCAGCCCCGAAATGTCCGACAGCGCATCGCGGCGGCCGGACTGCGCCAGCATCGCGTTGTGCATGACTTCCGACCAGGTGTAGGTCGCATAGGCCGCCACCAGGATGCAGATGACCTGCCATTCGGCGAGCGCAAATCCGGTGTGTTCAGGCCCGGCCGGCTTCGCCCACCAGAGCGAGAAGGCGCAGAGGCAGACGCAGCCGAGGAACACGGCCATCAGCGGCATGCGCCGGCCGCCCCGGTCCATGATCGCCCCCAGCAGCGGCGCGGTGAAGGCGCAGACGACGCCGGCCCAGCCCATCGCCCCGGCCATCACCGCCTGCCCGCGCACCGGATCGCCGATGACGGCGGCGGCGTAGTAGGTGGGGAACACGAAGACGACGACCAGCATGTAATAGGGATTGCGGGCGAATTCGAAGAGCGCCCAGGACAGCCCCGCCGGCGCCCATTTGCCTCCGACCCCCTTTGGCGTGGGCGCGGCTTTCGCCGCTCCCTCCGCTATCGCCGCCTGCGTATCCGCCAGCGTGTCAGGTGGTGTGCTCATCTCGTCCCCAGCGGTTCATGCCTGTGGACCATGGGGTGCGTTGGCCCATCTGTCCAACGGCGGACATTGACGCTGCGTCGTTGTGGGCTGCGAGCAAGCGCTCCTGTGGAGCCAGCCACGCGCCCGCCGCCCAAGTAGCGCCTCATGGCCCCAGCCAGGTCCCCGCCGCCCACGTAGCGCCTCATGGTGAGCAGCGGGCAAAGCCCGCGTCTGTCGAACCACGAGGCGCGGCGGGCGCCGCTGTTGGTCGAGTGAACCATCCGCCTGTGAGCCCCGCCCTCGTGGTTCGATCCTTCGACAGGCTCAGGATAAACTGCACGGTCGCTGCGCTCCCTGCTCACCATGAGGGCTACCTTGGCTTTGGGCTTGTGGTGGATTGTATCTCGCGCTGCATGTCGCCCTCCTGTTGGCCTGAATTCCTGTCACATACGCCTCCGCGTTCGGACCGGCGCTGGCGCCGTCCGGGATGCTGCCGTCTGCCTCCCTGCCCCTGAAAAAGGACATGGGGAGGCCGGGGCGCGTGGGGACGCGCCGAGAGTGCTGGCATGAAGCCAGCGGTAAGACGCGTATCCACGCGCCCCGCGATCGGTTGCTGACCGGTGTGAGGATAGGATTTGACCGTGGTCCCGTCCTCCCGCCTTGCCGAGGCGAAGGCCGGAGCGACACGCCCGGTATTTAGACCCACTCCCACATCCCGGACAGCTCGTGCAGAGGGCTTCCGATCCCTCTGGACGCTCCGGTTCCATACCCGGAGCCAGATTTTCAGGGGCGCCCTGACCGCCTGCATTGTCCTTGTGGCCCGGCGGCCCGTCCTTCCCCTTCGAGACGCCGCCTTCCGGCGGCTCCTCAGGGTGAGGGACGCGCCCTACCGGGCGCTCCTCAGGATGAGCCGCCTGGAGCTGGCGGACGTTGCAAGACGGACGGAGCGTTACCCGCCACGCCGACCGGCGCCCGGCGTCGCAGGAATTCGGAGGCCTCCCGAAACCCTCCCCTGCCGGGCGCGAGGAGGACTTTAGGGGCTGCGGGACCCCGGGGGGATTGGGAGGGCTGTGGCCAGCATATTTTTTGTTGCTGGCGGCAGGGAGGTACTTTCACCCAACGAAGGAAGATGGAAGGTGCAGGGCTGCCCGCGCATGCTGCGGATGAGCTATCCCCCAGTACTGATGGCTGGGGCAGCCAGACAAGCATGAACAGAGCTCACACACCGCTGTCGGGGCGGGTGCGCGCACAGGTTGCGGGGCCCGCGACGCCTTGAGGACGCCGATGGATAGAGATCGCGAAAACCTGCTCCTCGATATGGCTGGACGCCTGGCAGGGGTGGGCCACTGGCAGTTCGACGTCTCGAGCGGCCGGATCAGCTGGTCAGCAGAAACCTACCGCATCCATGGCCTCCAACCAACGGACGGCGAGCCGGACTACACCACGTTGCTTAGCCTCTACTCTGCCGAAAGCGCAGAGATGCTCGCGGGCTTCGTGGATCGGGCGATAGCGACAGGACAGGGTTACGAATTCCAAGCCACGATACGCCGGGCGGACGGGGCCATTCGTTATGTCGCGGCGAAAGCAGAATGCCTGCTTGGCCCAGACGGAAAGGTCGAGACGTTGATCGGTGTGTTCCAGGACATCACCGAGCACACGCAAGCCGAGCGCTTCATGCGCGCCGTCACAGATTACATCCCGGCGATGGTTGCCTACTGGGACAGCGATTTGCGGTGCAGCTATGCGAACCAGCTGTACCGAGAGTGGTTCGGCCGCTCGTCCGCCGATATGGTTGGGATCTCAATGAGAGACCTGCTCGACCCGGACTCGTACAGACGCAACGAGCCCTATATCCGTAAAGCGATGATGGGCGAGGCTCAATCATTTGAGCGCGTCGTCACCAAACCCTCCGGTGCGGAGGGGCACATGCTGGCCAGGTACATACCCGACATCGACGAAACCGGCCGTATCAAAGGCATGGTGGCTCTTGTGACGGACATCACCGACCTCAAGGCGACAGAAAAAAGGCTGGAGCAAGCCCTATCGGTAGCAGACGACGCCCTGTCGCAGTCCGAGGCCGCGTTGGCGGCAAAAAGGGACTTTCTGTCAAACATCAGCCATGAACTCAGGAATCCTTTGACGAGCATCATCGGATTTTCAGAGCTCCTGGCGGCGCATGTTTCGTCGAACGAGGAAGCGTCGAGACATTTTGACCGTATCCGCTCAGCTGGCGCCGACTTGCTCCGGACGGTTAACGACCTTCTGGATTTCTCGAAGCTTGAAGCCGGGCAAGTGACCATAAATCCTGGCCCTGCGGACCCATATACCGTCGGATTGCGTGCGCTGGACTCTTTCGAACCTCAAATTGCCGCAAAGGGCCTCTCAACCGCCTACACAGCAGACAATCTACCGTCCGTCGTGACGATCGATGAGGGGCGCACAAGACAGGTATTGCTCAATCTAATCGGCAACGCAGTGAAGTTCACAATGCGCGGCAGCGTGAACCTGCAGGCGGACTATGATCACACGCGCCACGTCCTTCGCTATGTGGTTGCTGATACTGGCCCTGGGGTCGCACCGGAGCACCAGCCGAAACTGTTTCAGCGTTTCTCGCAGGTTAGCAGCGCCGAGCTGCGCAAATCTGAAGGCGCTGGTCTTGGCCTCGCGATCTGCAGAGGACTTGCGGAGGCGATGGGCGGAAGCGTGGGCTTCCAAAGCACCAGCGGCAAAGGCAGCCAGTTCTGGCTGGCAATACCTTGTGAGTCCGCCAGCGCGGCGGCAGAGGATAAACCCGCTTCCTCACCAAACACAGATCAACGGACCAACCTGGAAGGCCTGCGCATCCTCGTAGTCGACGACCATCCGGCCAATCGGGAAATCGTAAGACGCATGCTGGAGTCGTTCGGCATTACTGTCGTCGAAGCATCCGGCGGAAGCGAAGCTGTTCAACTCGCCAGCATTGATCAATTCGATATCATATTTATGGATATCTTGATGCCAGAGATGGATGGACCGACCGCTGCAAAAGACATCCGATCCGGCGCCGGACCCAGCCGACTTGCGCACATTATAGCCTTTACAGCCGTCAATGACCGGAACATCCGTCCGCAGTGGACTGATCTGTTCGACGATCTGCTCTCCAAGCCTTTCTCAACCGCCCAGCTCGTTTCGATCATTACGCGCCATTCGACAGGTCGAGCGTCCTGACGAGTGAGGCTTTTGTAGACGCGGGGGCGGCGCCCTCCTCCCCCTGCAAGGGGGAGGAGGTCTTCGCTGGACGCAGTCCGGCGGAGACAGTCGGAGGTCCGCGTTTGCCAAAGGCAGAACCTGGGCTGCGGTGGTGGTGGCGGCCCTGGGTCCCGACTTTCGTCGGGACGAGCGGGGATAGGTCAGGCCTTCACGTGTGGGGTTACGCCCTCCCCGTTCCGGGGACTTTCCATCGTCCCCGGTCGTTCGGCGGCCGGTATGTCTGTGCCTGTTTTCTGCTGGGCAGCGCCCTCCCAATTCGACCGGGCGCCGGGACTGCGATCATGCGGCAGGATCAAGGATTCCGGTGAGGGCGATGGCATGGGTGGTGGCTGGACGTATGGGCGGAAGGGGCGGCGCCGGATGGATGGCGAGGGCAGGCGCAGTGGCGTGCCCCCCTCCGTCTCGCGGCTTCGCCGCGATCCACCTCCCCCCGTCGCTTCGCGACAGGGTGGAGGCGAGGCGGCGGGGGTTCACTCTGCCGACGACGCCGATGCAGTGTGGCGGGGGGTGGCCCATCCGGCTCAGGCCGAGCCGGAGGGAGACTGGCGGACGTGGCTGTTTCTTGGGGGGCGGGGCGCCGGGAAGACGCGGGCGGGGGCGGAGTGGGTGTGCTCGCTGGCGGCGCGCAATCCGGAGGGGCGGTTTGCCCTGGTGGGGGCGACGCTGAACGATGTGCGCGAGGTGATGATCGAGGGGGCGTCGGGGATCCTGTCCCTGCCCCACCGCATGCGCGCGGTGTTCGAGCCGTCGCGGCGGCGGCTGGTGTGGGAGAATGGGGCGGTGGCGCATGCATTCTCCGCCGAGGAGCCCAACCGGCTGCGCGGGCCCCAGTTTCATGCGGCGTGGGCGGACGAGTTCTGTGCGTGGGCGCGGCCGCAGACGGCGCTGGCCAATCTTCGGCTGGGGCTGAGGCTGGGGGAGGCGCCGCGGCTGTGCGTGACCACCACGCCGCGGCCGATTGCGGCGCTGCGGGCTCTGCGGGCGGAGGGGTCTTGCGGGGTGAGCCAGGCGGGGACGCTGGCCAATGCGGCGCACCTCGCGCCCGGGTTCGTGGAGGGGCTGATGGCGATCTATGGCGGCACGTCGCTGGCGGCGCAGGAGATCGAGGGGCTGGTTGTGGAGGGGTCGGGGGCGCTGTTTCCGGCGGCGCTGCTGGCGCGGGCGCGTCAAGGTGAAGGAATGGGTGCTGTGGATGGCGCCCTGCCCGCGTTCTCGCGCGTGGTGGTGGCGGTGGACCCGCCGGCGGGCGTGGACGGGGCGGCGTGCGGGATCGTTGTGGCGGGACGGGTTGCGGGTGCGGGCGGCGGGGCGGACCGGTTCCACGTGCTGGCCGACTGGAGCGTGAAGGGCGCGCTGCCGACCGTGTGGGCGAAGCGGGCGCTGGAGGCTGCGCGGGCGTTCGGGGCGGGGGCTGTGGCGGCGGAGGGCAACCAGGGCGGCGAGATGGTGCGCACGATGCTGAAGATGGCGGCGGCGGAGATGGGCGGCGCAGCGCCGAGGGTGGAGATGGTGCATGCCTCGCGCTCCAAGGCGGAGCGGGCGATGCCGGTGGCGGCGCTGTATGAGCAGGGCCGCGTGACGCATTGCGGCGTGATGCGCGAGCTGGAGGAGGAGCTGATGGCTCTGGGGTCGGTGGACGGGAGCGAGCCGGGGCAGATGCTGGACCGGGCGGACGCGCTGGTGTGGGCGCTGCTGGAGCTGTCGCGGCCGCCAAGGGCGGCGCCTCGGGTGTTTGCGTTGTGAGGGGGGCTCCTCCCCCTGAAAGGGGGAGGATGTCGGCGGCGGACGCAGTCCGGCGGCGACAGGTGGGGGTCCGCTTTCGCCAAAGGCGAAAGCTGGCGGTGGGGTGAAGGCGGCTTGCGCCGCCGGACCCCCTCCCAACCTCCCCCTTGCAGGGGGAGGAGGTTCCCCTTTGGATCTACCGGAACGGCGGTTCGTCGAAGGCGCGGAGCTTGCGGGAGTGGAGCGTGGCGCCGCCGGCGCGGGCGAGGCTCTCCACGGTCTCGATGCCGATGCGCATGTGCTCGCCGATGGCGCGTTCGTAGAAGCGGTTGGCGGCGCCCGGCAGCTTGATCTCGCCGTGCAGCGGCTTGTCGGAGACGCACAGGAGCACGCCGTAGGGCACGCGCATGCGGTAGCCGTTGGCGGCGATGGTGGCGCTTTCCATGTCGATGGCGATGGCGCGCGACTGGTTGAAGCGCTTGGAGGAGGCGGAGAAGCGCAGCTCCCAGTTGCGGTCATCCGTCGTGATGACGGTGCCGGTGCGCAGGCGGCGCTTGAGGGCCTCTCCCCGGTCTCCGGTGATGCGGGCGGCGGCTTCCTGGAGGGCGACCTGGATCTCGGCGATGGGGGGCACGGGGATGTCGGGCGGGAGCACCGCGTCGAGGACGTGGTCGTCGCGCAGGTAGGCGTGGCCGAGGACGTAGTCGCCGATGCGCTGGGAGTGGCGCAGGCCGCCGCAGTGTCCGACCATGATCCAGCACTCGGGGCGCAGCACGGCGAGGTGGTCGGTGATGGTCTTGGCGTTGGAGGGGCCGACGCCGATGTTGACCAGCGTGATGCCGGTGCGGTCGTCGGCCATCAGGTGGTAGGCGGGCATCTGGTGGCGGCGCCAGTCGCCGCCGGAGACCATCAGCGGGCCGTCCTTCGTTTTCGCGTCCACCACCACGCCGCCGGGGGCGGAGAGCGCGGTGTAGGGACCGTCGGCAGAGAGCTGCTGGCAGCCCCACTCGACGAAGTGGTCGACGTAGCGGTGGTAGTTGGTGAAGAGGATGTAGCGCTGGAAATGCTCGAAGGGCGTGCCGGTGTAGTGGCGCAGGCGCTGGAGCGAGAAATCCACGCGCGGGCCGTCGAACAGGGCGAGCGGGTAGACGCCGTCGTTCTCCCACATGTCGCCGTCGACCACCTCGTCGCCGATCAGGGCGAGGCCGGGCGTCGGGAAGGAGCGCGCGAATTCGGCGGGGGGCAGCGCCTCGGCGTCGATGCCGGCGGCGCTGTCGAGGACGTAGGGGTATGGGATCTCCGAGCGGGAGAGGCCGACCTCCAGCTTCACGGGATAGTCGGCGACGATGCGCTCGAGCTGTTCGAGGAAGTAGGAGCGGAAAAAGCGCGGCTGGGTGAGGGTCGTGGCGTAGACGCCGGCGACGGCGAGCTTGCCGAACGAGCGGGAGATCGGCGGCGGCGGGCCGTCGGGTTCGTAGATCAGGCGCAGTTCGGGGTAGGTGAAGTCGCCGCGGGCGCGGGCGTCCGGGTCAGGGGCGCGGCCGTGCTGGATGAAGTCCTGCAGCGCGGAGCGCAGGCGCCCGGCCGAGGCGTCATAGAGCTCGGTGGCGCGGTCGACGGCTTGTGAGGGGGTCAGTCCGGTGGCGTCTATCATCGCGGGAAAATAGCCGCGCCGCGATTCCCGTCAACGTGGCTTCTGTGACATTGGGCCGGCAGGCCCGCCCCTGCCCGGCCCTGCCGGCGGATCAGGCGGCCCGGCGGAGCGGGAAAGCAGCGAACATGGCGCGGGCCTCGACGAGGGGGACGGCCTTGCCGAACAGCCAGCCCTGGGCGCTGTCGCACTTCTCGCGGGCGAGGATGGCGAGCTGGGCCTCGGTCTCGACGCCCTCTGCGGTGGTGGCGATGCCGAGGCTGGAGCACATGCCGGCGACAGCGCGGATGATGGCGAGGCTGTCCGGGCTGTCGCCCAGTTCGCGCACGAAGGACTGGTCGATCTTGATCTTGTCGAAGGGGAAGTTGCGGATGTAGCTGAGCGAGGAATAGCCGGTGCCGAAATCGTCGAGCGAGATGCGGACGCCGACGCGCTTCAGCTGGCGCAGCTGGTCCAGCACGCTGGCGGAATCGGTCAGCATCACGCCTTCGGTGATTTCCAGTTCCAGACGGTGCGGCTCGAGGCGGTTCTCGGCGAGGGCGTTGCGGACGATGTTGACCAGCTGTCCGTTGCGGAACTGCAGGGCCGAGAGGTTCACCGCGACGGAGACGCCTGCGGGCCAGTCGGCGGCGTCGCGGCAGGCGGTGTAGAGGACATAGGCGCCGAGACGGTCGATCAGCCCCACTTCCTCGCTGAGGGGGATGAACTCGGTGGGCGGGACGAGGCCGCGCTCGGGATGGCGCCAGCGGACCAGCGCCTCGAACTGCTTGAGCTCTCCGGTGCGGATGTCGATCTGCGGCTGGTAGTGGACCTCGATCTGGCGCATGTCGAGCGCCCGGCGGAGGTCGAGCTCCAGGAGGCGCCGTTCGTCGGCCGCCTGGTGGAGCGAGCTGTCATAGACGCGCGCGGCGCCCCCGTCGCGCTTGGCGGCATAGAGAGCGAGGTCGGAGTTGCGGAGCACTTCGTCGGCGTCGCGTTCGGGGCCGGTTGCGCACTCGATGCCGATGCTGACGCCGATCTGGACCTGGTGGTCGCCGATCAGGAAGGGCGAGCAGAGGCTGGCCTTGATCCGGCGCGCGAGGCTTTCAGGCGCCTGCGATGCGGCGCCGCGCTGGACGATGGCGAACTCGTCGCCGCCGAGCCGGGCGACGATATCGCCCTCGCGGACAGCGGCCTGGAGGCGGCGCGTGACATCCTTCAGAAGCTGGTCGCCGACGGCGTGACCGAGCGTGTCGTTGACAAGCTTGAACCGGTCCAGATCGAGGCAGAGGACGGCGACGGGAGACTCAACGCTGGCCCGCGCCAGCTCCTCGCGCAGCCGCTCGCGCAGGGAGACGCGGTTGGGCAGATCGGTCAGCGCATCGAAGTGAGCCATGTGCGCCAGGCGGGCTTCCGCCTTTCGGTAGTCGGTGATGTCGGCGATGGTGTCGAGGAAGCCGCCGTCGCCGACCGGGCGCCGCGAGACCCAGACGACGCGCCCGTCGGGCCAGGTCTGTTCGGTCTCGGCGCCGGTGACGCGGTTGAGGAATTCGATCTCCATGGCGAGCAGGCGGTGCTCCATGGCGTCGCCCCGGCCCAGGGAGCCGCTGTTTTCGAGCAGCTTGTAGAGGGGCGCGCCGAGGCAGCAGGGTGTTCGCGGCAACTCAAACAGCTCGCCGAAGCGCACGTTGGCGACGACCAGATGGCCTTCGGCGTCATAGAGGGCCAGAGCCTGGCTCATGTTGTCGAGCGCGGCGCGGAAGCGCATGTTCTGGAGGTTGAGGCTCGACATCGCCGTCTCCAGCTCCTCGGTGACGAGGCGGCTGGCGCGATCGGCGCGGAGACGGTCGGTCTCCTTTTCGTGGTAGGCCTCGAGGACCAGCTGCTTCATCTTCTTGTAGTCGATCTGGCCATCCGGGCCGGTCGACTTGCGAATCTGGCGCTGCAGCAGGGATTCGGCGGGGGACATCACGCGGCTTCCGCCATCAGAGTGAGCGTCAGCGTCTGGTTGTGCAGGCCGCAGGCGCCGGGGTGGTGATGGGGCGAGATCTCGCCATAGGAGTAGAATCCCGCGATGGCGGCGAGCGGGCCGAGCGCGTCGGCGACGGCGTCCAGTTCGTCCTCGGTCTTCTGGCCCAGCACCAGGCGGCGCCCGACGCAGCTGACATAGAGGCACAGCTCGGCGGATTCGGTCGTACCGAGCCGCTCTGTCGCCTGCCCCGCCGCCTCGCCGCCGCCGGCGATGAGGTGGGCCGACATGCCGCGCATCAGGCGGCGCTCCAGCCATCGGGAATGTCGCCAGCGAACGTCATGGTGCGGGCGGCGTGATCGACGCCAAGGACCGTGCGTACAACGGCGTCTTCCGGCTTGAGCGGATCCCAGACCTTCAGCGGATAGAACAGCGCGGAGGCTGGCAGGCCAGCGGCCTCCTCGCCGAGATAGCGCTCGTAGAGATCGAGGGCGGGCGCGCCGTCGAGTTCGTGGAGAACAGCGCCCTGGGACTGTGTGACCTTGCGCAGCGGGCCAAACTCGTCCCAGCCGCCGGCGCCGCCGTTGCCGATGCGGATCGCCTCGCCGTAGAAGCCGACCGCCAGGACCACGCTGTGCAGGATCTGGCTGCCGACGAGCAGCAGAGTCTCGCCAAAGCGGGCGCCGTCGCCGGCAAGGCCGCCGCTGATCGAAACGCCGGCGCCGCAGGCAGAGCGGAGCCCCTCGACCAGCGAGGTGCCGTTGACGTTGAGGCCGTCGGACAGGACGAAGACGCCCGCCAGATCCGGGGCGGCGAGATCGAGGCCCGCCAGCCGGCCGGCCTGCTTGGAGCTGGCCGGGCCATCCAGCGGGCAGACAGCGAGCCTGAGGCGCGTGTCGCGGAAGACCACGGCGACGCCGACGATCGCCTCGTCCGAGACGCTGCGGCCGATGACGCTGGTGCCTGTGCTGCAGCCGACGATGACGGCTTCGGGGAAGCGCGCAGACAGGTCAGCGGGGGCGGCGGAGGTCTTCAGGGCGTCGGTCGGACCGAACACGAAGACGAGATGGGGAGGATCAAGGTCGCGGCCATCCTCGGCTACGAACAGGCCGCTTTCAGCGACAGAGAGCTTCTGAACCCGCATGTGAGGTCCTCCCACTCGCCGGGTATCAGATGGGGGCTAAACAACCCTTAAAGAAAAAGCCGAACAATTTAACGACATGACCTTCGGGCCGGCAGGGAGACCCGTATTGGCGGCGGGCCGGGGTTTCGTGGCAGGATGCGGCCACCACTGTTCGGGCCGCTCCACCATGACGTTTCCGGTTTCACCTGATCCCATCCCGGCGGATGCGCGCGCCCGCATCCTGGCGGACCTTGCCCGGCTGCAGGCGGAACATGGCGTGCGAGTGCTGTTCGCGGTGGAGAGCGGCAGCCGGGCCTGGGGCTTCCCCTCGCCCGACAGCGACTTCGATGCGCGGTTTGTCTATGTGCGGCCCTTGGCGGACTATCTGCGGCTGTTCCCGGTGCGCGACGTGATCGAGCAGCCCATCGAGGGGCTGTATGACGTCAATGGCTGGGACATCCGCAAGGCGCTGCAGCTTCTGCTGAAGCCCAATCCGGTGCTGCTGGAGTGGCTGTCGAGCCCCATCCGCTATCTGTGGGACGAGGCCCTGTGCGCGCAGCTGACGGCGTTCGCGAACCGCACGGCGTATGCGCAGGCCTGCGTGCACCACTATCTGGGCGTCGGGACGCGGCTGCGGGCGGAGTATCTCGACGGGCGAACCGACGTGAACCTCAAGAAGTATTTCTATGTGGTGCGCCCGGCGCTGTGCCTGGGGTGGGTTCGCGAGCGCCTTCCGGGTGCGCCGCCGATGGCGCTGTCCGCGCTGATGGAGCCGCTTCCCCTGCCCGCCGGATTCCGCGAGGCGATTGCCCAGCTGCTGGTCCGCAAGGCGGCGGCGTCCGAGGTCGGGACGGGCGCCCGCATCGACGTGCTGGATGCGTATGTGGCGGAGCAGTTCGCGTGGGCGGCGGAGCAGCCGCGTCTGGCGGTGGAGGACCGGCCGGAGCTTGTGGAGGAGGCGGATGCGGTGTTCCGGGGGATTCTGGGGGTGGGGTGAGGTCTGTGGTGTGAGGCGGCTTGCGCCGCCGGACCCCCTCCTGTCTCGCTGCGCTCGACATCCTCCCCCTTGCAGGGGGAGGAGGCGCCGAACTCTGGCGGCTGAGGGGAAGTCCTCCCCCTGCAAGGGGGAGGATGTCGGCGGCGGACGCAGTCCGGCGGCGACAGGCGGGGGTCCGCTTTCGCCAAAGGCGAAAGCTGGCGGCTGTGGCAAGGGCGGCTGGCGCCGCCGGACCCCCTCCCAACCTCCCCCTTGCAGGTGGAGGAGCTTCCCCTTTCGCGGTAGACTTGGCCCGGCTGACAGGTTGGGGGATCTGCATGGCGTCGGTGTTTGGTCGGTCGGGCGAGACAGTCGCGTTTGCGCGGAAGCTGCGCCGCGAGGTGTCGGCGACGGAGCGGCGGGTGTGGCTGCATCTTCGTGGCGGGCGGCTGGGCGTTCCGTTCCGGAGGCAGCATGCGATCGGGCCGTACTTTGCCGACTATTGTTGTGTGCCGCTGAAGCTGGTCGTCGAGGTGGATGGGCCGTGGCACGCACCGGCAGCAGACGCGGCGCGTGACGCATACATGCGAGGTCTCGGGTTTACGGTGCTGCGGTATTCGGACCAGCAGGTGAGCGAGGAGATGGAAGGCGTGGTGGCGGGGATCGAGCGGGAGATATGGCTATTGGAGAACGGTGGCGGCGGTTGAGGCGCCCTCCCCATCTCGCCTCCGCTCGGCTAGTCTCCCCCCATGTGCAACCACTACCGTCTCGCCATTCTGAAGGGGGCTGTGATCCCCGGCTGGTCGGCTGACCAGTTTTCGGAGATCCGCATTCCGCTGCGCTTCGACAACCGGGCCGCCGATGTCTATCCGGACCGGGAGGGGCTGGTGGTGCGCGAGGAAGCGGGCGAGGATGGCGTGCTGCAGCCCGTGGTGGAGGCGATGCGGTGGGGGTTTCCGCCGCCGCAGAAGGCCTCGTACTACGTGACCAACGTGCGCAATGTGACGAGCCCGTACTGGCGGCCGTGGCTGAAGCCCGAGCATCGCTGCCTGGTGCCGGCGACGGCCTTTGCCGAGTACGGCCCGGAGACGCCGAAGCGGGAATACTGGTTCGAGCGGGCGGACGGGGCGCCGTTCTGGTTTGCGGGCATCTGGCGGGAGTGGCCGGGGGATCGCGGGCCGAAGTCGAAGCCCGTGAGCGGTCCGCACCGCATCTTCTCGTTCCTGACGTGCGAGCCCAACGCCGTGGTGGCGCCGATCCATCCCAAGGCGATGCCCGTGATCCTGCGCGCGGAGGAGTGCGAGACGTGGCTGCGGGCGCCTGCGGACGTGGCGCTGCAGCTGCAGCGGCCGCTTCCGGATGATGAGCTGGTGATTGTGGAGCGGGACGCCGCCTGAGGGGCGGATGCGGCGGCTCGGGCGCTAGAGCTTGTCGAAGTCCGAGAGGAAGTATTTCTGCATCAGGTCGACGGCGGCCTCGGGCTTGCGGGCCAGCAGCACGCCGACGGTGGAGGCCAGCACGACGGCGGCCAGCGGCTTGTCCTGGATCATGCGGCGGGCGGCCTCCACGGGAAGGTCGGCGAACAGGCCGGTGGCCGCTTCGGCCAGCTCGTCCGCCCTCGCCTCTTCTTCAGCGTCGTCGGGCTTGTCGCCCGTGCGGCGCAGGCCCATCCAGAGCGCGATGGCGGCCACGGCGAGGAAGGCCACGGCGGTGATCACCAGCGCGGCCGGCCAGGGCAGCCAGAGGGCCAGCAGCGCCGCGAAGCCTGCCGAGAGGGTCAGAAGGCCGACAACGCCCATGACGACCGCAGCGCCGATGAAGGCGCCGCGCATCGCCACGTCCTGGGCGAGCCCGGCAAGCGTGGGGCCGAGATCGGCAAGTCCGGCCAGGGTGGACAGGAAGCCGCCCCGGGGCCGGCGTCTTGCGGCCGGATCGCCGCTCAACGCCGGGTCAGCGCGGCGACGACAAAGCCGGCGGCCAGCGCGATGCCAATGGCGGCGAAGGGGTGGGCCTTCACCTTCTCTTCGAGCAGTTCCTTGTATTCCTCGACGGTCTCGCCGGCGACGTCAGCAAAGTCCTCGACCTTGGCGCCCGCGACCGAGGCGAACTCGCCGGCCTTCTTGGCCTGCTCGCGCGCGGTCGCCTGGGCGGCCTTGCCGGCGCTCTGGACGAGGTGGGCGAGGTCCTCGCGCAGGGCCTTCATGTCGGCCTTGAGGGCGTCGACATCGGATTCGATGCCGCCGGCTTTGGGCGTTCCGGAGGTGCTGGACATGAGTGGTCTCCCTTGGGCGGCCGTCGTGCAGGCCGCGCGGACGGATGCGATGGGGCTATCTATACGCGGCCCCGCGCCGGGTGGAAGGGCTATCGCGGATGACCCATGGCGGTTGATCCGGTCATCACGACGCAAGTCGGGATCCAGGACCCAGCCGTCGGCAGGAACGCGATTCGCACAGAGTTTTCTGCGCAAGGTCACAGCATGTGGTGCAGGCGGCCCTGGGTCCCGACTTGCGTCGGGACGAGCGGGATGGGTCAGCGCATCATACGCGATCGCCCCCGCCTTCGCGGGGGATGCGGGGGAGAGAGTCCCCCGCCCCAGAGGCGCTTCCCTACTCGGCGGCGACGCGGCTGGCCTGGGCCTTGTCGAACATGCCCCAGACGCCGTCGGCGCCGTGCCAGTCTCCGCCGGTGGCGCCCTTGGAGTATTCGGTGGCGCGGGCCTCGAAGAAGTTGGCGTGCTCGACCCCGTTGAGGATCTCCGACAGCCAGGGAATCGGGTGCTCCTTGACGCCGTAGATCGGCGGCAGCTTGAGCTGGCCGAGGCGCCAGTCGGCGATGTAGCGGATGTAGTTCTTGATGTCCTGGGCGGTCATGCCCTCGACCGGGCCCATCTGGAAGGCAAGGTCGATGAAGTTGTCTTCGAGCATGACGACGGTGCGGCAGCACTCGGTGATGTCGTCCTTCACGGCCTGGGTCAGCGCGCCGGTCTCGGCGGCGAAGGCGTGGAACATGCGGACCATGCCCTCGCAGTGAAGGCTCTCGTCGCGGATCGACCAGGTCACGATCTGGCCCATGCCCTTCATCTTGTTGAAGCGCGGGAAGTTCATCAGCATCGCGAACGAGGCGAAGAGCTGCAGGCCCTCGGTGAAGGCGCCGAACATCGCCAGCGTGCGCAGGATGTCTTCATCCGTCTCGACGCCGAACTTCTGCATGAAGTCGTGCTTGTCGGCCATCTCCTTGTACTTGGTGAAGGCCGAGAACTCGGTGTCCGGCATGCCGATGGTCTCGAGCAGCAGGGCGTAGGCGGCGATGTGGATCGTCTCCATGTTGGAGAACGAGGCCAGCATCATCTTGATCTCGGTGGGTTTGAAGACGCGGGCGTAGCGCTCCATGTAGTTGTCGTTCACCTCGACGTCGGACTGGGTGAAGAAGCGGAAAATCTGCGTGAGGAGGTTGCGCTCCTGGTCGTTGAGCTTGGCCGCCCAGTCCTTGCAGTCCTCGCCGAGCGGCACTTCCTCGGGCATCCAGTGGATCTGCTGCTGGCGCTTCCAGAAGTCGTAGGCCCACGGATAGCGGAACGGCTTGTAGGAATAGGACGAGGTCAGAAGGCCCGGCCGCGCCGCTTCCGGTGTTTTCGATTCCAGCCCGCTCATTGAGTCTCTCCGTAACAGCCCGGCACAATATGTAGCGCGATCACTCGCTCGTCACGCTATATATGGTCGCAGCTGCAGGTTTCTGACAGGTTGATGCCTGTCAGCGTCTCTACGCATGGAGTGTCTCCCCGGACCCGTGATTCCGCGAGAGTGCGGGACGATAAAATCCACAGGAAGCGGCCCCAGCGCACAGGCGCGGACAGTCAGACCCGGGCAGCGGGCTGAAACGAAAACGCCCCGGCTTCGGGGCCGGGGCGGATCGGTAGGTAGGTCGGGCCTGGGCGGGAGGCTACTTCTTGAGCGTCCAGCTGAAGGCGGCGAACTGGTCGCGGCGGGAGGCGTTGTTTCCGGCGGCGTCCGAGTAGCTCATTTCCCGTTCGATCAGGCCGAGGGACATCTGGCTGCCGAGGCCGGTGGTCCAGGCGACGCCGGCGTGCAGATCGCCCACCGTGACCTGGTCGCGGAGCGCGGCGCCCACCATGGCGTTCTGGTCGGTGAAGTTCCAGACGAGGGCCTCGTTGTCCTCGCCGACGAACAGATACCAGGACGGCGCCTTGGTCTGCTTGCCGCGCTGGTCGCGGTCCTCGAGGCTTGGGCCGAGGCGGATTTCACCGCCGGTGCGGGCGATGTTGTTGCCGGAGCGGTCGCGCTGGATCTGGGCGCGGGGCGCGAGCTGGACGTCGAAGCCGAGGCCTGTCCGTTCCTTGGAGGCGCCGAAGGAGACTTCACCGCCCCAGGTCTCGCCTTCCATCATGCGAAGGGGCAGCGGCGTCTCGAGGTCCATGGCGCGGAAGCGGCTGGCGTCAGCCGGGTTCGCCATGCGCGTGACGTTGAACGCGTTGCCGACCATGGGGGGCAATGCGTAAGCCTCGTCCACGAGGGCCGAAAACATCCGCGTGTCGGTTTGCGACAGGGAAAAATCGAAGGAGCTATTGCCGGCGACCGGTCCGGCCCCCAACTGAAGCAGCGGCGCTTGCTGCCCGGTCTCGTGCACGGCGGCGTCCTCTGGAGGCGCGCAGCCGAGGCATGACATCAGAAGAACACTTCCTGCCAAACCCGTGATCATTTGAACTTGCCCGTTCTGGTCACAGTTGAACTCAAGAGTTTACGCCAGCACCTTTATAATCTGATAACGACGCCACTGCTTGCCCGGTTCCGCACACCGACGCCGTTCCTATTCCTATTGGCGAGGGTACCCCAGAAAACGGATCATCACAATTCGGGCCGCCGACCGGATTCGGCCCGGCGCACAAGAAAACAGGCCGGATTCGCGCAGAATCCGGCCTTTTTTCAATGTATCAGAGTTAACTGCGGTAAACTGTAAGTCCCTACTGGCAGGCGAGGCATTCCTCGTAGTCGGTCTTCTCCCGGAAGACGACGCCGGCCCTCTCGCGGTCGGAACCGGCGAACTGGGCCCGCTGAACGGACTTGGAGCGGCAGTAGTAGAGCGACTTGAGCCCCTTCTCCCAGGCCGACCAGTGCAGCATGTGGAGGTCCCACTTGTCGATGTCGGCGGCCAGGAAGAGGTTCAGCGACTGCGACTGGCAGATATAGGGCGTGCGGTCCGCCGCCAGCTCGATGACCCAGCGCTGGTCGATCTCGAAAGCGGTGCGGAACACCATCTTGTCGTGCTCGGACAGGAAGTCGAGGTGCTGCACCGAGCCTTCATGCTCGAGGATGGAGGTCCAGACGGCGGGCGTGTTCTTGCCGACCTTGTCGAGGGCGGCTTCCAGGAAGGGGTTCTTCACCGAGAACGAGCCCGAGAGGGTCTTGTGAGTGTAGATGTTGGCCGGGATCGGCTCGATGCCCGCCGACGTGCCGCCGCAGATGATCGAGATCGAGGCGGTCGGAGCGATCGCCAGCTTGTGGCTGAAGCGGGCCATGACGCCACAGTCAGCCGCGTCCGGGCAGGCGCCGCGTTCCTTGGCGAGTTTCACCGAGGCCGCATCCGCGCCGCGGCGCAGGGCCTTGAACATCGCGTTGTTCCACGACTTCGCCGTGGCCGATTCCATCGGAACGCCCTGGCTCTGCAGGAAAGAGTGGAAGCCCATGAGGCCCAGACCCACCGAGCGCTCGCGCTTGGCCGAGTAGACGGCGCGGGCCATTTCCGGCGGCGCACGGTTGATGAAGTCCTCGAGGACGTTGTCGAGGAACCGGAAGATGTCTTCGAGGAACATCTCCTCGTTCTTCCATTCCAGGAACTTCTCGGCGTTCACGGACGACAGGCAGCAGACGGCCGTGCGGTCGACGCCTTTGTGGTCGACGCCGGTCGCCAGCATGATCTCGGAGCAGAGGTTGGACTGGCGCACCTTGAGGCCCAGCTGGCGCTGGTGGGCCGGCATCGCGTTGTTCACGGTGTCGGAGAAGATCAGGTAGGGCTCGCCCGTCGCCATGCGGACTTCGAGGATCTTCTGCCAGATCGCCCGGGCCGAGACTTCCTTGATGACCTTGCCCGTCTTGGGGCTGCGCAGGCCGAACATGCCGTCGACGCGCACCGCTTCCATGAACTCGTCGGTGATGTTGATGCCGTGGTGCAGGTTCAGCGCCTTGCGGTTGAAGTCGCCCGCAGATTTCCGGATTTCGAGGAATTCCTCGATCTCCGGGTGGTGGATGTCGAGATACACCGCCGCCGAACCACGGCGCAGCGAACCCTGGCTGATCGCGAGCGTCAGCGAGTCCATCACGCGGATGAACGGAATGATGCCGGAGGTCTGGCCGTTATTGCCGACCTTTTCGCCGATGGAACGGACGCCGCCCCAGAACGTGCCGATGCCGCCGCCATTGGAGGCGAGCCACACGTTCTCGTTCCAGGTGTCCATGATGCCGTCGAGTGAATCGCCGACAGCGTTCAGGAAGCAAGAGATCGGCAGGCCGCGATCGGCGCCGCCGTTCGAGAGAACCGGCGTCGCCGGCATGAACCAGAGGCGCGAGATGTAATCGTAGATGCGCTGCGCGTGCTCGATGTCGTCCGCGTAGGCGGTCGCGACGCGCGCGAACATGTCCTGATAGGTTTCGCCCTGCAGCAGGTAGCGATCGTTCAAAGTTGTCTTGCCGAAATCAGTCAGCAACGCATCGCGAGACGGGTCCGTAACGACCTTATCGACGACCTTCAGAGGCAGCAGGGGTTTGGGCTTGCCGCGATGGACTGCGCCCATGCGGTGAACGCCCGCGTGTGCTGCTCGGCTGGTCATAGGCTCGATCCCCTTTTCACTTCGTCTTAACCAGACTCGCTGCTGGGCAACACCACAAGCAATCGCGTCCGGATCAAATCGTACCACTACATATAGTGATGCCACGGGTTAATGCCGGGTCAATCGGGTAGATGACGGGCAAGAAATTTTTTCAGTTAGGAACCTCTAAACAGGGGCGGGAAACAGGTTAACGCGGGGCCTCCGAAACGGCTGCGGAGCACTGCATTTCCGAGCCTTGCAGGCCGTGATTTTTCGGGGTTCTGAGGCCCATGAGCGACGATACCGGACGGGTTAAAGCGGCACTGGCGGCGCTGGGCGGGGCCACCCTCCTGGGGCTGTCGCCGATCGGTGTTCGGCTCTCGGAACTGGGTCCGCAGGCGACCAACCTATGGCGATTCCTGTTCGCGCTGCCGATTTTGGCGGTATGGGCTGCCTCAACGCGCAGAGCGATTCCCGCGACTCAGCCTTTGGCCTGGCTTTTGTTCGCCGGCCTCCTGTTTGGCGGCGAGTTGGGCCTGTGGGCGGCGGCCCTCGATTACACCACCGTCGCCAATGCGACCCTGATGTCCAACATGACGCCGATCTTCGCGGCCCTGTTCGGCTGGTTCGTGCTCAAGGAGCGGCTGAAGGCCGAGATCTATTGGGGCGGGGCGGCGGCGTTGGCCGGGGCGCTAGTGCTTTCGATCGCCCGCGCCCAGGCCGGGGCTGGCCCAGCCGAGGCCGCGGATAGGGGCTGGATCGGCGATCTGCTCGGTTTCAGCTCGGCGATTGGCTATGCGGGCTATCTCTTGATCGTGCGCACGCTCGGCAGCCGCGTCAGCACCGGGGCGGTGATGTTCTGGGCGACACTCAGCGCCGCGGGCTTCGCCTTCGTGCTCAGCCTCATCTTCAAAGAGCAGCTGCTGCCGACGACGCTCTATGGCTGGGGCGTGCTGATCGTGCTCGGTGTTGTCGTCCAAGCGGCGGCGCAGGGCCTCATCGCTTACGGCGTGCAGCGCCTGCCGATCGTGGTGTCGACGATCCTGCTCTGGATGCAGCCGCTCTCAGCCGCTGTGATTTCGTGGTTCTTGTTCGGCGAACATCTCGGCGCGCTCGCCTTCGTGGGCGCGGCGCTCATTTTGTGCGGCGTGTTCGTGGTGCAGAGGGCCAGAAGCTAGAAACCAGAAATCAGAAATCCGAGCGGGCTTTCTGGCTTCTGATTTCTGACCTTCTGACTTCTACTCCCGCAACGGCTTCAGCCAACGCGCACGTGCGCAGCTGACGGTGGGATCGCGCGAGCAGCCGTGCGGCGCGAAGAACACGGTTTCGGCTCTGCCAATGAGATTATCCAGCGGCACCGGCCCCATGCCGTTCCAGCGGCTATCGAGCGAGTTGTCGCGATTGTCGCCCATGAAGAACACGTGACGATCGGGCACCGTGTACGGGCCGAAATTGTCGAAATCGCTGTTGCCGCGATCATGCACGACGTGGCGCACGCCGCCCGGCAGCGTCTCGAAGCTGCGCGTCACGAACTCGCGGCCTTCGTCATGCGCCTCGCGCACCAATTGCTGCGCGCCGTCGACGGGCAGGATCTCGCCATTGATCATCAGTCGCCCGGAGCGCACCTCGATCACATCGCCCGGCAAACCGATCAGCCGCTTGATCATCACCTTGCCGTCGAGCGGATGCGTGAACACCACCACATCGCCACGGCGCGGCATTTGTTCGAACAAGCGCCGGTCGCCGCGCGGAAACAATTCGCCGATGTTCAGCGGCAGCGAGGCGCCGCTGTAGCCGTACGCGTATTTCGACACGAGCACGCGGTCGCCGACCTCAAGCGTCGGCACCATGCTCTCTGAGGGGATTGAATATTGCGCGAAAGCGACGGTGGTGACGGCCAGATAGACCGCAAGCGCGCCGGCGATGACCCGCACCCATTCGACGACCTCGGCGCGGACTTTCTTCATATCCATGGCGCCAACCCTTGAAGGGCGGCGGTTTTTCGGTCAAGGCCCGGACGTGTAGGAGGCGAGCGCCATGCGACCAGCGCCCATCGCCGCCATCGGCGGCGGCCTGAAAGATGTGCTGGGCGGGCGCTTGGGCGCCCTCGCGTTCATCTGCTTCGTGCTGGCGGTGACCGCGACAATCGGCGCAGCCTGGGCGGCCTTCCGTTTTCTCGTGCCGATGATCCCCGAGGGCGAGGGCTGGCTCGCTTGGGTTTACAATGCGAGCGAGTGGCTGGCGGGCGCGGGGATTGTCATTCTGTCGATCGTGCTGGCGCCGGGCTTGTCCATGTTCGTGGGCGGCGTGCTGTTCGATGTCGCGGCCGCGCGGGTTGAGAAAAGCGTCGAGCTTGGTGAAGGGCGGATGGTGCCGCTGCACGAAGGCTTGTTGAACGGATTGCGCATCGCTTGGCCGGCGCTTGTGCTCAACATCATTTCGCTGCCGCT
The DNA here is from genome assembly GCA_964653495.1 of uncultured Terricaulis sp. Lineage (GTDB taxonomy): Bacteria > Pseudomonadota > Alphaproteobacteria > Caulobacterales > Aquidulcibacteraceae > Vitreimonas. The sequence goes on from CAZZFE010000018.1 coordinate 32,284, forward strand.
GATCTTTGTGCCGGTGGTGAACATCGTCTGGTTCTTGGCGCTCAATGGCTATCTGATGGGGCGCGAATATTTCTCGCTCGCTGCCGTGCGCCGCATGAGCTGGGCCGAAGCGCGCGCACTGCGCGGCAAACATGCGAGCGCGATTTTCATCGTTGGCGTCGTGGCGGCCATCGTGCCGTTCTTCGCGCCTCTATTCGGCGCCAGCGCAATGACGCGGCTGATCAGCTCGCTTTCCGCCAGAAGCGGTAGGTCGTGAGTCTGGCGAAGCCTTCGGCTTCATAGAGCGCGATCGCCGGCGTGTTGCTGGCTTCGACTTGCAGGAACGCGTGCTTGGCGCCGTTGTCGCCAGCCCAGTTGAGTAGCGCGCGCAGAATGTGCCGCGCATGGCCTTGCCGAAGCGCCTCCGGCACTGTGCGCATCAGGAACACGCCGGCCAGCTCGCCCGCCATCGCGCTCATGCCAACCGCCAGCGGCCGCGCGCCATCCGCACGCGCCGCGAACGCGGCGGGTGAGGGTGCTCGCGCGGCGATGGAGCGGCGCTCGTCCAATTCTTCGGGCTTTGGCGTGGACTCGATCAGCGCGCGGTCGAAAATGTCGTTCATGCGATCGCTGATCGCGACGTTATCGAACGAAGCCGTCGCGCCTGTGAACGGGCGTGTCATGATCAGAGTTGTCGTCGTGTCAGCATAGCCGCGTGCACTGAGCCGCGCAGGTAGATCGAGCGGCGCGAACGCGTCATCCGTCAGCTTGAAGCGCGGCGGCAGCTTCCGCGCCGCGTACCAAAGCTCCGCCGCATCGATTGCCGTTTCCACATCGCCGCCACGCCATTCGATTGGCCACACTGCGTTCACGCGCCCCGTCACGCCGCTCGCAGCGAGAAGCAGCCAGCCATTGTGCTCGACGGTTTCGGCGGCGGGCCACGTGGCGATGGTCGCGCGCTCGATGTCGAGCGCGCTGATCACGCGTTCGCCTTCTCAACCAACTTCACGACGTCGCCCATGATGCTGGTGATTTTGAAATCTTTCGGTGTGTAAACCGCAGCGACCCCCATCTGCCGCAACGCCAAAGCGTCCGCCGGCGGGATGATGCCGCCGACGATCAGCGGCGCGGTGAGGTTCTCCGCACGCATCAAGCGCACGACCTCCTGCACGAGATCGAGATGCGAGCCGGAGAGGATCGAAAGGCCCACGGCGTGCGCGCGTTTTTCTTTCGCGGCGGCGACGATTTCGGCGGGCGTCAGGCGGATGCCTTCGTACACGACCTCCATGCCGGCTGCGCGGCCGCGCGCGGCGATCTGCTCGGCGCCATTGGAATGGCCATCAAGCCCCGGCTTGCCGACGAGGAACGTCAGCTGCCGCCCAAGCTTCTCCGACAATGCCGCGACATCGGCTTTCACCGCGTCCAAATCCTCGATGCCGCTTTCGACGATCAGCGCCACGCCCGTCGGCGCGCGGAATTCGCCGTACACTTCGCGCAGCGCGAACGACCATTCGCCGGTCGTCACGCCCGCCTTCGCGCACGCGAGCGACGCCGGCATCACATTGCGTTCCTCGCGCGCTGCCGACTGCAGCTCCGCGATCGCGGCCTGCGCCGCCGCATTGTCGCGTTGCGCGCGCCAAGCTTTGAGGCGCGCGACTTGCTGCGCCTCGACCGCGAAATCCACGGTCTGAATATTTTTCTCGCCGGCTTCCAGCGGGGAGGGCTCGCCTTCGGTGTAGCAATTGACGCCAACGACCTTGATCTCGCCCGTCTCGATCGCCTCGGCGCGCTTGCGGTTGGATTCAACGAGCGAAGCTTTGAGGTAACCCGCTTCAACCGCCGCCACCGCGCCGCCCATCTTCTCGATGTTCTTCAGCTCCGCGCGGGCGCCTTCCATCAACTGGCCGACTTTGGCTTCGATCACCTTGGAGCCGTCGAAGATGTCCTCGTACTCCAGCAGGTCCGTCTCGTACGCGAGCACCTGCTGCATCCGCAGCGACCATTGCTGATCCCACGGCCGCGGCAGCCCGAGCGCTTCATTCCACGCAGGCAGCTGCACGGCGCGCGCGCGCGCGTCCTTCGAGAGCGTAACCGCTAGCGTCTCAAGCAAGATGCGGTAGACGTTGTTCTCCGCCTGCTGCTCCGTCAGCCCCAGCGAATTCACTTGCACGCCATAGCGGAAACGCAGCGCGCTGGCGTCAGTCACGCCGTAACGTTCGCGGCCGATCTCTTCCCACAAACGCCCGAACGCGCGCATCTTCGAGAGCTCGGTGATAAAGCGCATGCCGGCGTTCACGAAGAACGAGATGCGCGAGAAAACCGCCGCGAAGCGTTCTTCCGGAACTTCGCCGCGCGCCTTCACCTCATCCAGCACCGCGATGGAAGCCGCCAGTGCGAACGCAAGCTCTTGCTCCGGCGTCGCGCCGGCTTCCTGCAAATGGTACGAACACACGTTCATCGGATTCCATTTGGGAATCGCATCTAAGCTCCAGGCGATCGTATCGGCGGTGAGCTTCAGGCTCGGGCGCGGCGGGAAGATGAAGGTGCCGCGCGAGAGATATTCCTTGATGATGTCGTTCTGCGTCGTGCCGGTGAGCTTCTTCGGATCGGCGCCTTGCTCCTGCGCCAGCGTCACGTAAAGCGCGATCAGCCATGCCGCCGGCGCGTTGATCGTCATCGACGTGTTCATGCGCTCAAGCGGAATGCCGTCGAACAGCGCGCGCATGTCGCCCAGATGCCCGACCGGCACGCCGACCTTGCCGACCTCGCCGCGCGCGAGGATGTGGTCGCTGTCGTAGCCGGTCTGTGTCGGCAGATCGAAGGCGACGGAAAGCCCGGTCTGCCCCTTGGCCAGGTTCGAACGATAGAGCTTGTTGCTCTCCGCCGGCGTCGAGTGCCCGGCGTAAGTGCGGAAGATCCAGGGTTGGTCTGGCGCGTGCTGGAAGGGGGTCATGGCGTGCTTATGCTGCACTGCAAAAAGCGCGGCGGCTAGAGCCTAGCTTTGTTGAGGCGATGCCGCTGCGGCAGCACTCGCCTGGGTTCGCGGCAGAAGCAGCATGATCAGAGAGCCGACGAGCGCCGCCGCCGCCAAGGTTAAGAACGCGACGCCGCCGTCGCCGTCATTGGCGGTGCGGATGCGGCCGATGATGTCTGGTCCGAAATGGCCGCCGAGATTGCCGAAGGCGTTGATCCAGGCGATGCCAGCCGCCGCCGCGGTGCCGGAGAGAAACGCCGTAGGCAGCGACCAGAACGTCACCACCCAAGAGAGCGTGCCGGAGAGCACCAGCGTCAACGCGGCGATCGACGCGACTGCCGAGCCGCTGAGCGCGGCCAGGATCAACAGCCCAAGCATCGCCATCAGCATGCCGCCGGCGGCGTGCCAGCGCCGCTCGCCGGTGCGGTCCGAATTGCGGCTCCACAGCACCATGACGATCGCCGCTGTGCCCCAGGGGATCATGTTGATCAGGCCGATGCGGAGAAAATCATTCGGCGCGACGCCGAGTTCTTGGATGATCGTCGGCATCCAGAAATTCGCCGCGTACAAGCAGCCCGCGCCGCAAAAATAAACGACGGCCAACGCCCACACGCGCGCGTCGGCGAACACCTCAGCGAAGCGATGCCGTCCGCCGAGCTTTTGCTTGTGCGCTTCGTCAGCCTCCACAGCGCCGACGACGAAATCCTGCTCGCCCGCGTTCAACCAACGCGCGGAGCGCGGCCCGTCCGGTAGCGTGAACAGCACGAAAATGCCGATCAGCACCGAAGGAATGCCTTCGAGCAGGAACAGCCATTGCCAGCCGCGCCAGCCGTTCGCGCCGTCCATGTATTGCATGATCGCGCCCGAGAGCGGCGAGCCGACGAGGTTGGACAGCGCAATCGCGCTCATGAAGAGGCCGATGATCGCCGCGCGGCGACCGGCGGGAAACCAATAGGTGAGATAGAGGATCACGCCCGGGAAGAAGCCGGCTTCGGCAACGCCAAGCAGGAAGCGCAACAGATAGAACGTGAATTCCGCGTCGGTGCAGCCGAACGCCGTCGCGATCGGCCCCCAATGCACGGCGCCGGTGAACATGAAGCACGACGAGATGATGCCCCAGCTCACCATGATGCGGGCGATCCAGCGGCGCGCGCCGACCTTTTGCAGGATCAGATTGCTCGGCACCTCGAACACGAAATAGCCGATGAAGAACACGCCGGCGCCGAAGCCGAACATCGCATCGCTCAACGCCAGATCGCCCGCCATCTGCAGCTTGGCGAAGCCCACATTCACGCGATCGAGGAAGGCGGCGATATAGCAGAGGAAGAGCAGCGGAATGAGCCGCCGCACAATCCTGGCGTAGAGCGCTTTCGCGGCGCCGGCATCCATCCGCGTTTCCCCGTTTTGCCTGTCGTCGCCCGGCAGGGCGGCGGCGTCAACGCAGATCGAGATACATGATGTGAAGGCCGACAAAGCCTTCGCGCGGATGGTGAAACGCTTCCGGCACGGTGGCGAGGATTTGAAAGCCGAGCGAGGTCCAGGCTTTCACGGCGGCATGATTGGCTTCGACGACCGCGTTGAACTGCATCGCCCGATAGCCCTGCGCGCGCGCCCATTCGACCGCGTGTGCGCCGAGCGCCCGGCCAATGCCTTTGCCGCGCGCGTTGAGGTGAACGATGAAGCCGGCATTGGCGACATGCGCGCCTGGGCCGAGCTGGTTGGGGTTGACCTTGGCGCTGCCGAGAATTGCGCCTGCCTCGTCGACAGCGACGAAAACCTGCGTCGGCGGCCGTGATATCCAAAGTGCGCGACCCGTCTCTTCGGTCAGGTCGGTCGGGTAGGTGAACGTATCGCCCGCGGCAGCGACTGCACGCAGGATCGGCCAAACTTGCGGCCAATCGCTTTCAACGTGAGGGCGGATCGAGATCACCGCCGTGCGCTACACGGCGGCGTCTCTCAAAGCAATTACGTCAGGCTCTTCGGAAAAGGCCGATCACGAGCAGCAAGATGATCGCGCCGATGGTCGCGTAAACGATCGCCGTAATGAGTGGGTTTACCACGACGAACGCGACGCCAAGCTGCGGCAGCAGCCAGCCGGCGATGATCGCGCCGATCACGCCAACGACCAGATTGCCAACGAGGCCGAGGCCGTAGCCGCGCACTACAACGCCAGCGAGCCAGCCGGCGACGATGCCGACGATGATCCAAATCAGAATGTCAGGCATGAGCGTTTCCCTCCGCGAGCATCCTCCGGCCCGCCGGTACTGTAACGCCGTAGCCACGCTTTGGCTCCCAACGTGGTTGACGCAACGCCCTCCGTGCTCGCAACTGCGAAATGGAGCATTGACGCAGTGCAGCAAAAGCGTTCAACCTCGCCGACCTAAATAGGGAAGGGCCAAAAATGGCGCAGCCGAACCTCAAGTCGGTGAAGGACATCTACCCAATGGGTGAGATCCCGCCGCAATTCCACGTACCGAAGAAGATGTGGGCGTGGGCGATCCGCAAGGAGCGCCATGGCCGCCCAGCTTCGGCGATGCAGCTGGAAGAGGTGCCCGTACCGGAGATCGGCGAAGACGAAGCGCTCGTGCTCGTGATGGCCGCCGGCGTGAACTACAACGGCGTGTGGGCCGCACTCGGTCAGCCGCTCAGCCCGCTCGATGGCCACAAACAGCCTTATCACATCGCCGGTTCGGATGCGTCGGGCATCGTTTGGGCCGTTGGCTCAAAGGTGAAACGCTGGAAGCCGGGCGACGAAGTCGTCATTCATTGCAATCAGGACGACGGCGACGACGAAGAGTGCAACGGCGGCGATCCGATGTTCTCCTCGTCGCAAAAGATCTGGGGCTACGAGACGAGCGATGGCTCGTTTGCGCAATTCTGTAAGGTGCAAGCGCGCCAATTGATGGCGCGGCCGCAGCATCTCACCTGGGAAGAAGCGGCCTGCTACACGCTCACGCTGGCGACGGCCTATCGCATGCTGTTCGGCTGGCGTCCGAACGTGTTGCGTCCGGGCCAAAATGTGTTGGTGTGGGGCGCCTCGGGCGGCCTCGGCGTGTTCGCGACGCAGCTCTGCGCTGTTTCAGGCGCGCACGCGATCGGCGTCGTCTCCGATGAGAGCAAGAAGGACTACGTGCTCTCGATGGGCGCGAAAGCCGTGCTCAATCGCAAGGACTTCAATTGCTGGGGCCAGCTGCCGAAGGTGAACGGCGAGGGCTTCCCGGAATACATGAAAGAGGTGGCGAAGTTCGGCAAAGCCGTGCGCGCCATCACCGGCGGCAAAGACCCCGATATCGTCTTCGAACACCCGGGCGAGCAAACCTTTCCGGTGTCCGTGCGCATCGTGAAGCGCGGCGGCATGGTCGTGATCTGCGCCGGCACCACCGGCTACAATCTCACCATGGACGCGCGTTATCTCTGGATGCACCAGAAGCGCGTGCAAGGTTCGCACTTCGCGCACCTCTATCATGCGAGCCAAGCCAACCAGCTCGTCATCGATCGCCGCATCGATCCCGCGCTCGGCGAAGTGTTCCCCTGGGACAAAATCCCCGACGCGCACGAGAAGATGCTCGATAACAAACACAGCCCCGGCAACATGGCCGTGCTGGTCAACGCACCGCGCAGCGGGCTGCGCACATGGGAAGACGTGGTTGAGGCGACGGGGGGCTAGGGCCGCGTTCGCACCGAGCCATCGGCGTCGACGCGCAGAAACGCGCCGACGCTGAGTTCGGCCTCATACCGGGCCACGATGTCGCCGACCAGTGCCGCTTCGGCTTGTGGGTCGCCGAGATCGTCAATGAGCACTATGCCGGCGTGTTGAATTGCGTGCGCAAACACGAGCGCCCCGAAATCATGATCCTTGGTGATAACAATGCGCTTGTGCTCTAAGGCCTCGCGCAGAAGCGCTTCATCGCCCGGATCGATAGACCGCTCGGCGACATAGTCAACATCATGGCCGGACCGCAGCGCGCGCACGGTGCGTGACGCGACATTCGAGTCCGCTAAGAAGCGCACCTATTCCGCCAAGATCGCTGCGCCGTCCGCGGTGGCGTGATCCGTGAGCTTGGCGGCGTACAGCAAGCAGGCGTCGATGTCCGCGTCTTCGAGCACCGGATAGGCCTCCAGCACGGCGTCACGCGTCGCGCCCGCGGCGAGCATGGTCAGCACCATAGCCGGCGTGATCCGGCGTCCGCGGATGATGGGCTTGCCGCCCATCTTGCCGTCTTCGACGACAATCCTCGCCAGGAGGTCGCGCTGCTGATCCTTCGTCATGGCAGGGTGGATAGCACAAAATGGCGGCGCCGGCGAGACGGCGGCGGCCCGAGGTTGCGCTGACGGATCTTGCCGGTCAACGCCGCGGCGGCGATGGCGGGTGGAACACCAACTCAATCTGGCGCCACATCTCGTAATGCTCGCCGAGCGCCGGATCGGCGGCGAGCGGGAAGGGTGCGCATTGCAGGATCGCCTCGAGCGCGCGTCTCACCGCAAGTTCTTTTTCACGACGCGAGCCGAACTGGATGCGGACAAAGTTCGGTTGCCCGAGAAGCGATCCATCCTCGTTTAGCGTCACTAGCGCATGCACGATGGTCGGCGATCCTCGTTGCTCGCGCCAGCATCCGTCTATGTGCTGCCTCACTAAGGCCTGGGCGCGCTGCTCCAGAGCGAAGGTCTCGCTCAAAGTTGGTCTGCCCTCCTGACGCACCGACGGATCGTTGGCGAGCGCTTCCAGCGCCGTCTCAAGCGCGGTCTGTGCTTGCGCATCACGTTCGGCTTGTGTCTGCGCTGCCGTACCGCCGGCTTGTTGCGCAAGAGAGCCGGGCGCGGCCATCAGCGCGATCGCCGTCAGCAGGAAAACAAGTCGCCCCATGGAGCGAGGTTAGCCGGTTCGGCGCGGGCTTGCCAGATTGACGCCGCTCAATGCGACGCAGGCTTCTTCGCCGAATATCGCGCCCATCAAGGAGGCCCAGCATGGCCAGTCCAGAGCAGCGCGCGCAGATCGTCGCCATTCTCGACGCCGCCGGCGATCTCACCATCGCCACCAATCGGGAGGACGGTTACCCGCAAGCGACCACCGTCAGCTTCGTGAATGACGGGCCGAGCATTTATTTCGGCACATGGACGCAATCGCAGAAGGCCAAGAACATCGCCCGCGACAATCGCGTCTCAGTGACGGTGGATGCGCCCTACAAGGACTGGGATGGCATTCGCAGCCTATCGATTGGCGGACGCGCGCAACGCGTCACCGCCGCTGAAGAACAGCAGCGTGTCGGCGGGCTGATGATCAGCAAGTTTCCACGTCTTGGCGAGTTCGTGAAATCGCAATCGCCGACCGATCTCGCGCTCTATCGCGTGGATGCGGAAATCGTCTCGATCCTCGATTACAGCAAGGGCTTCGGACACACCGAATATGCGCGCCTGCCGTAGCCGCCAGCGTTCTTCTCCCGAAGAACGCTGGCTTTGACGTTAAGGCGTCGCCGGCGCGGGCGCGGCGACGGTGACAGCGCCGGTGCTGTCGATCACGACATTGACGCTCGCGCCGTTCTGCGTGGCGGTTGCGGTCCAGGTGCCGTCCGGCGCTTGCGTCAGCGCGGTGACATTGGTGTAGCCGGCGGTTTCGATGCGCGAGCGCGCGTCGGTTTCGGTCAGCACCGTCGTCGTCGGCGCAGGCGGCAGCGGATCGGGCGCGATTGCGGCTGGTTCCGCTGGCTCGACTTCCGTCGTTTGTCCGCAAGCGGAGACGCCGGCGGCCGTGAGGGCGGCGACAGCGGCGATCATCAGGATTTTCGGGTTACGCGACATGGAGGCTCCTTGCGCGATCACCCCCCACGCGGGGGCGACGCTAGGGCCTAACGCACAAGGCGCACGTGAATTTCCGTGCATGCTGTCATTTGAGCGCGGAATCTCGCGTTGTTAACGAGCTTTCATCGAGGCGTGCCGTGGGGTTCGACCTTCAAGGCTGGCCAAAACGCTGGCTATCTGGCGTTGAAGCGCCTATATGAGGGTATCGTTTTCGTCGCGTCACGCTCTCTGTCCCTCGCGCTCGCGCCGGATTGTCTGCCGTTTTCCTTCGAGTTCGTGTCCGTCGGGATGTTCCTGGGCGGACGGTAAATCTATTCAGGAGACGGTCATGGCTACCGGTACTGTTAAGTTCTTCAACACCACCAAAGGCTTCGGCTTCATCGCGCCGGAAACGGGCGGCAAGGACGTTTTCGTCCACATTTCCGCCGTTGAGCGCGCTGGTCTGCGCGGCCTGAACGACGGCCAAAAGGTCTCGTACGAGCTCGAAAAGGACCGTACGGGCCGTGAATCCGCGACCAATCTGAAGGTCGAGTAGTCGTTATGTCGCTCGACGAGCGCATCCCGGCGATGTCCGACAAGGAACTCGCGACGCTGCGCGAAAACGTCGTGCGGCAGACCGAGATCGGCAATGTTCCGCGTAAAGCGGAAGCCGAACGCCTCATGCCTCTGATTGACGCCGAACTGGCTGAACGCCGCTCGCGTGCGCCCGCGCCCAAAGCGCCGGTGGTTCGCAAGAAGGTCGCCGTCAAGAAGAAGGTCGTGACCTAACGCCAAGCGGCGGTTGGGATTTGCCGGCATCATGCAAGGCGCTAAACTGCCCGTAAGGGGAGAGAAGCACGCATGATCCGGCTTATCCTGGCCGCCTTTTTGGTGGCCTTTCTGGCGGTCGCAGGGTTCGTCGGCTATCGCACCATGACGTTCACGGCGCCGCCGCCGGCGCCCGCCGTGCCCGCGCCCGATGTGCGCGCTTACTCCATCGATCCAAGTGCAGCCGCGATGCGGCTTGGCGAAGCGATCCGCTTCCGCACGGTCTCTCTCGTCACCGACGGCGAGGACCGCGCCCAATTCGAACAATTCCATGTCTGGATGCAGCAGCGTTACCCGGCCTTCCACGCCGCCGCGCAGCGTGAGGTGATCGGCGAACTTTCGCTGATGTACACCTGGGAAGGCAGCGATCCGGCGCAGCCGCCGATCCTGCTGCTCGCGCACCAGGACGTTGTGCCGGTGCCCGACGATACGCGCGCGGCGTGGAGCGTCGATCCGTTTGGCGGCGTGATCCGCGATGACGCGATCTGGGGCCGCGGCGCCATCGACGACAAAAGCTCGCTCATCGCGCTGCTCGAAGCGGCGGAGTTTCTCGCCGCCAGCGGCCGCAAACCGGTGCGCACCATCATCTTCGCGTTCGGTCACGACGAGGAACTCGGCGGCGAAGGCGGCGCGGCTTTGATGGCGCAGCGTCTGCAGGAACGCGGCGTGCGCGCTTGGTTCGTGCTCGATGAAGGCTTGGCCGCGCTTGAGCGTCATCCGCTCACCGGCGGGCCTGCAGCGCTGATCGGCATCAGCGAGAAGGGCGGCGCGACCATGCGCGTGCGCGCTGTTGGCCAGCCTGGTCACTCGTCTATGCCGCCGCCGGAGACGGCGGTGTCGCGCCTCGCTGTCGCGATCGAGCGCATCCACAACATGCCGATCGATCGCAGCCTCGAGGGCGGTCCGGCGCTCGAGATGATGCGCGCGCTTTCGCCGGAGCTTTCGCTCACCAATCGCGCCGCGCTTGCCAACGAATGGCTGGCGGGGCCGCTGCTGCGCGCGCGTCTTGCCGGCGAACCGGCGGCGATGGCGTTGCTCGGCACCACGGTCGCCCCGACCATGGTTGAAGGCGGCGTGCGGCCGAACGTGTTGCCGGGCGAAGCGATTGCGATGATCAACTTCCGCCTGCATCCGCGCGACACCAGCGAAGATATCCTCCGTCGCGCCCGCCAAGCCGTGGCCGATCTCGAAGGCGTTACCGTGGAATGGGATGGCGAGCCGCGCGAAGCGAGCGCGGTTTCCAGCTCCACATCCTCAAGCTACGCGCTCGTCGCCGCGCTCTCGCGCGCGACCTTGCCGGATGCGCCGGTCGCGCCCGCGCTCGTGATCGCCGGCACGGATTCGCGGCTCTATGCGGATGTCGCCGAGAACGTCTATCGCTTCCAGCCGATCCTGCTCACCGCCGAAGACCTCGAAGGCCCGCACGGCATCGACGAACATCTGAAGATCGCCAACCTCGAACGCCTGATCCGCTTCTACATCGGCCTGATGGAAGCGGGGGCGATGCAATGAAGCGCTTGATGCTCGCACTTGCGGCGTTGCTGTTCGTAGCGCCGGCGTTCGCGCAGGACGAACCGCGTCGCCCGGTTCACACCTTCTCCATCGTCGCGCGCGACGCGGAGACCGGTCAGCTTGGCGTCGCGGTGCAATCGCACTGGTTCTCTGTTGGCTCGATGGTTTCGTGGGCCGAGCCCGGCGTCGGCGTTGTCGCCACGCAATCGCTCGTCGATCCAGCTTACGGCCCGCAATCGCTCTACTTGATGCGCCAGGGCCGTTCGCCTGAACAGACGCTCGCCGCGCTCATTGCCGCCGATCCGCACCCGCAAGGCCGGCAAGTGGCGATGGTGGACGCGCAAGGCCGTGTCGCGGCCTATACAGGCCAAGGCTCGATCCGCGAGTTCTGCCACATCACCGGCGAGGGCTATTCCGTCCAAGCCAATCTCATGGGGCCGGCGACCATCTGCGAAGCGATGTCGCGCGCCTATGAAGCCGCGCAAGGCGATCTCGCCGCGCGTTTGATGGCGGCGCTCCACGCCGCGCAAGCCGAAGGCGGCGACATTCGCGGCCAGCAATCAGCGGCGCTGCTGGTCGTCAGTGGCGACGCAAGCTTGCCCGCCTGGGGCGGGCGCGTGTTCGATCTGCGCGTTGAAGATCACCGCCGACCGTTGCAGGAAATGGATCGGCTGCTGGCGCTGGCGCGCGCTTACAATGAAATGAACGCCGGCGACGCGGCGATGACCGCCAACGATATGGCTGGCGCGCGCGAACATTATGCCGCCGCCATGCGTCTCGCGCCGGACAACCACGAAATGGTGTTCTGGACAGCCGCGACGCTCGCCGCCGCGGGCCAAGTTGATGAAGCGCTGCCGCTGTTCCGCCGCGCCTTCCGCATGCACCCGCCGTGGCGCGAACTGGTGCAGCGTCTGCCAGCTTCCGGCCTGATGCCGGATGATCCCGCTTTGATGCAACGCATTCTCGCCGTGAGATGAGGAGTATTCCGATGCGTACCGTATTGCTTGCCGCCGCTCTGTTCGCCGCAGCGTGCGCGCCAGCTCCACGTGAAGAGGAGGCGCCCGCGCCCGTGACCAATTCCGCCGTTCCCGCGCCGACGCCGACCGATGTCGCCGTGCGCATCAACGCCGCGCAGGCTGGCCAAACCGTTGAGGTGGGCGTCAATCAACGCTTCGCCGTCGAACTCGTCGGCGTGCCGACGGCTGGTTACGTCTGGCAGCCCGCGCAAATCCCCGCCTTCATCACCCGCGCCGGCGAGGCTTCGGGCAACACGACGCAAGCGCAAAGCCAGCCAGGCTTTGCCGGCGGCAATCATTGGGAAGTGCTGATGTTCGCCGCGACGGGCCCCGGCGCCGGCGAGCTTGTGCTCGAACAGAAGCGCCCCTGGGAAACCAACGAGCCCGCGAACGCGACCTTCCGCGTGACTATCGTGGCTCGCTGAGCCGTCGCGCATCCGCTTCGCCCAAGACTCCGCTTGCGACGATTGGGATCAGGAACGTCACCAGAAAGCCGGTGTTCGATAGAGCGTTCACCGGCCAGCCCGAGGCGACTGAGATCGCTGAATCGATCGCGTACCAGACGACGACCGAAGCCGTGACCATCCGCCACGCTGGCGCACCAATTGCCTCGGCCGAACCGATCAGCCCGAAGAGCGCAATAACCCAACCGATCATCACAGCGCCGAGGAGCGCTGCGGTGAAGCGTACCTCTTCGCCATAGGGGCTCGCGCCGTCGAGTGGCCAAGCAACGACATCGTAAAACAGGCGTACGCCAACATCCGCCGCTGGGATCGCGCCAGCCGCGAACATTGCGCCTACGGCTAATGTCATCCAGCACCATATTTGCAACCAGCTGCGCCAAAATCCGCTCATCTCTGTCTCCACCAAGCAATGGCGGGAGAGTGCGACGTGTGAGGGAGGCGCCGCAATTCCCTCCGAGGTCATGGACAGGTCCACTTCCGCCCGCTGATACTCGCCGTGATGAGGACGACACTTCCGCAAAGCGACCCCGGCGGCTTCGGCGCGGCGCTGCGCACGTGGCGCAATGCCCGCGGACTTAGTCAGCTTGACCTTGCTATTGCGGCCGATGCTTCGGCACGTCATTTGTCGTTCTTGGAAACCAATCGTGCGCGGCCTAGTCGGGACATGGTGCTGACCTTGTCCAACGCGATGGTGCTGCCGCGCGCGGCGCGCAACGAATTGCTGATGGCGGCAGGCTTCGCGCCGCTCTATCCAGTGACGCCGCTCGATGCCGAGGCGCTGCAGCCGCTACGAGAAGTGCTTGCAGAGATGATGCGACGCCATGCGCCATATCCCGCCCTGTTGTGCGATCGGCACTGGACCATTCACGACATGACCCCAAGCGCGCATGTATTGCTCTCGACGCTCGATGGCGAACGTCTTGGCATGAACATCGTACGTATGTTGACTGAAAGCGCCTCGGCAAGTGAGCTGATTGTGAACTACGCAGAGGTGCTTGAGGAGATGGTTGGGCGCATCCGCCTCGAAGCGCTTGAGGCGGGGCGGGATGAAATCCTGACAGCCCATGTTCGAGCGCTTGAAAGTTCTCTGAGCGCCTTGCCAGCCCGCCAGCGGGTGCAAGTGCGGCGGCCGCTCGTGCCACTGATCCTTCGCGCTCTCGAAGGTGAACTGCGCTTCCTGACCTCCATCGCGCATTTCGGCACGAGCGAGGACGTCACCGTACGTGACCTTAGATTGGAACTGTTGTTCCCGGCGGATGACGCAACGCGCCGGGCAGTGGGCGCAATGAGTGGCCCGGCCGCCTAAGGCCTGCTATGGCGCGGCCACATGGTTTTGCTATTGCAATTGATCGTCTACCTCGCCGCTCTGGCGGGCATCGTCGCCGGCTCGATGGGCGTGCTGTTGTTCGCCGGCGGCGCGCTAAGTCGGGCGCGTCCGCGCGCGTTCCGGGTACGGCGCGGCGTTTTAGCCGCGCTTTGCCTGTGTGGGATCGTCGCGTCGGCGGCGTTGGGCTTTGTCGGCATCGGCGCGATCATGTATTGGGCCGGGCGATGAGCGATCTTCTGCGCGACCTCTGGTATTTCGCCGCGACCTCGAAAGAGCTGGCCGCCGGCAAGATGTTCCGCCGCGAGATCATGGGCGAGCCGGTGCTGCTGGGCCGCGACGGGCAGGGCAAAGCGTTCGCGCTGCGCGATATCTGCCCGCACCGCGCCGTGCCGCTCTCCGCTGGCCGCATCACCGAGACGGACGGCGCGCAAACCGTCGAGTGTCCGTATCACGGCTGGCGCTTCGGCACCGGCGACGGCGTCTGCAAGCAAATCCCGTCGCTGGTCGATGGCCAAGCTTACGAAGCCAGCCGCATCCGCGTGCGCCATTTCCCGACGCATGAAGCCAACGGCATCGTGCTGGTGTTCGTGTCGTCCGATCCGCGCTCCACCGATGCGCCGCCGCCCGCGCCGGAGTTCGGCTTGGCCGAACTCACCGAGCCGAAATTCGTCATCGACCGCATCTTCGCGGCGAACATGGACAACGCCGTCGTCGGCCTCATGGACCCCGCGCACGTGCCGTACGTGCATAGCCAATGGTGGTGGCGCCCGCCGAGCACCGGCAAGAAACTCAAGGAAAAGCGCTTCGTCCCGCGTGAGCGCGGTTGGGCGATTGAGCGCCACAAGCCGGCGTCAAACTCGCTGGCTTACAAATGGCTGTTCGGCGGCGAGGTGACGACGGAAATCTCGTTCATGCTGCCGGGCTTCCGCTGGGAGGTGGTGGAGACGCCGAAGGCGCGCCTCCTCACGCTCACCTGCCTCACGCCGGAAAACGAAAACTCCACGCGCATCACCCAGATCACATACTGGCGCGACGCGCTGCTGCTCGACGTGATCAAGCCGATCCTCATCCCCGCTGGCCGCGAGTTCCTGGATCAAGACGGCCGCATGGTCGATCTGCAAAACACCGGCCTCAAATACAGCCCCGCCATGCTCTGGATCGACGACATCGACGTGCAGGCTAAATGGTATTTGAAACTCAAGCGCGAATGGACCAAGAGCCGCGAAGAAAAACGCGAGTTCGTGAACCCGATCGAACCGACAACGCTGCGATGGATGAGCTAGAGATATTTTCCGAGCACGCTGAGTACATCCGCCAAGTCAGCTCGTGTCAGCGCGCCCGCTGTGCGGATCACGCGTGCGGGTTCGATCGTCGCGATTTTTGTTGGACGCACCAGCGACGCTGCCGGCAGGCCCGCGCGGTCGAGATTTGAGATCGGCACGTCGTCGTTTCGGCGCGCGCCATGGTCGCTCGTGATCATCGCCACCCAGACGAGACCGTGCGCACGTTCCAGCGCAGGTTTAGAGATCACCACTGCCGGACGGCGTTTCTCAGCCAATCGGTCGCTATAGGGAAACGGCAACACAAGCACCGTTCCTTGAGCGAACGCCATGCTCAAAGATCCTTGTAGGCTTTGTCGTCAGCGGCGCTCGACCATTCATCGAATGTCGCGAACGGATCGTCTTGCGGCGCGGATTTCTCGATCCTCACCCCGTCAGGGCCGTAGTGAAAAACAAGCGTGTCCCCCGGTCCGAGGTCGAGTTGTTCCCGGACCGGCTTCGGCAGCACAAGCTGGCTTTTGCTGGTGATTTTGGCGCTTGCAATGGGCATGGTAAGACATCTTACCATCTTACACGCCCAAACTCAACCGCCGCCATAAAGCGCCTTCGCCACTTCCGCCTCGCGCCGTTCCTCGATCACGCGGCGTGCGGCTTCGTCGGGCACGCCGATGCCTTCCAGCAGCGCTTCGCCCAGCTGCAGCGCCGCTTCGATCGTGTCGGGGCTGGCGAGGGCGGCGCCGGCGGCGTGGAGTTTGCGCGCGTGATCGCCGTCGCGGGCGCGGGCGTAGACGGGCACGCCCGGCCAGCAGCGTTTGGCTTCGTTGACGATACGCTCGACGGCGTCGGGCTTGTCCATCGTCACCACGATCGCCGCTGCTTTCGCCGCGCCAACGGACGCGAGCACGTCTTGCCGGCTTGAATCGCCGTAATGCACCGGCAAATGACGGCGCCGCAGCGCGGCGACTTGGGCGGCGTCGGAATCTACGGCGATATAACCGATCTCTTGTGCGTCGAGGATGTCGGCCAGTGTCTGCCCAACGCGGCCGAAGCCAGCGATGACGACGTGGCCTTCGCTCGCCGCTGCGTCCGCATCTGGCGCCATCGCCTCCGCGCCGCCGCGGCGTTTGGCGATGCGGCGGCCGAGTGCGGCGACCATCGGCGTGACGAAGATCGAGATCGCCGTCACCATCAGCATGTAGCTCGCGGTGGCCTCCGGGATCACGCCGCCGACGCGCGCCGCGGCGATCACCACGAATGCAAATTCGCCCGCTTGCCCGAGCAGGAAGCCCATTTCGATCGCCCGCGGCCAGCTCAAGCCGAACACGCGCGCGAGCGGAATGATGATCGCGCCTTTCAGCACGAACAGGCCCAGCACGCCGAGCAGGATCGTCAGCGGCTCGCGCAGGATCAACATCACGTCGATCTGCATCCCGACAGTGACGAAGAAGAGCCCGAGCAGCAGGTCCTTAAACGGATCGAGGTCGGTTTCGATCTGGTGGCGGAATTCGGTTTCCGCGAGCAGCAGGCCGGCAAGAAATGCGCCCAGCGCCATCGACAAGCCAACCGCTTGCGCTGCCGCCGCCATGCCGACCGCCGCTAGGATGGCTGCGGCGATGAAGATGTCGCGGCTGTCGATCGCCGCCACCCAGCGGAAGAGCGGGCGGAGCGCCAAGCGGCCAGCGATCACGATCGCCGTCATCGCCGCGAACGCCGTCAGCAGCGCGAGGCCGAGTTGGCCGGAGCGGAACATCGCCGTGTCGGCGCTGAGCGCGGCGACGATGAACAGGATCGGCACCACCATCAGATCTTGCGCGAGCAGCACCGAGAAACTCGCACGGCCCACGGAGCCGGCAAGTTGGTGGCGTTCACGCATCAGCTGCAGCACGAGCGCCGTGGAGGAGAGCGCGAAGGCGAGCCCCAGCACCGCCGACACTTCAAACGAATTGCCGAACGCGAGCGCAACGCCGGTGATCGCCGCGCTCGAGAGCACGACTTGCGAGATGCCAAGTCCGAACACGTAGCGCCGTAGCGCCCACAGCCGTTCGGTCGAGACCTCGAGCCCGATCACGAACAACAGGAACACGACGCCCATCTCGGCCAACAGCCGCACCGGCTCGCCAGCTTCGAGCGCGAAGCCCTGCAGCCAGGGCACGCTCTCCGCCAGCCGCCCCAGCGCATGCGGGCCCATGGCGACGCCGATCAGCAGAAAGCCCATCACCGAGCTCAGCCGCGCGCGCCGCAGCGCCGGCACGACGAGGCAGGTCGCCGCCAGGAACAGCAGCGTTTGGCTGAGGATGCTTCCGGTTGCTTCGTGCTCCAACGCCAGCTCTCCGCTTTCGCGCGAGAGCTAGCGCTATTCGCCCGCGGGCGCGAGCCGCTTAGGCGGCGTCGCGGCGCGAAGCCGGCGCGCCGGCGCTCGACACCGTGAATTGCTTCACGAGGCGGGCGAGGTCGTCGCTTTCGTCGGCCAGTGCGCGGCTGGCGGCGGTGGTTTCTTCCACCATCGCCGCGTTTTGCTGCGTGACCTGGTCCATCTGGTTGATGGCGACGTTGACCTCTTTCAGGCCGAGCGCTTGTTCCTGCGCCGAAGCGGCGATCTCGGAGACCAGGCCGTTGATCTCGGCCACCTTGGTGACGATGCCGGAAATCGCCATGCCGGCGTTGTTGATGCGCGACACGCCGGCTTCGACCTGATCAGAACTGGTGGCGATGAGGCCCTTGATTTCTTTCGCGGCATCGGCCGAACGTTGCGCCAGGGCGCGAACTTCGGAAGCGACAACCGCGAAGCCACGGCCAGCTTCGCCCGCACGCGCGGCTTCGACGCCGGCGTTGAGCGCGAGGAGGTTGGTCTGGAAGGCGATCTCATCGATCACGCCGATAATCTGCGAGATCTGTTGCGAGGATTGCGCGATCGCATTCATCGCCGCGACCGCTTCGTCAACGATCTCGCGGCTGCGCGTGGCTTCCTTGCGCGCGTCCGACACAGTCGTGTTGGCGTGGGCCGCACCCGAGGCCGTCTTGGTGACGGTGGCGGTGATCTCGTCCAGCGCAGCAGCGGTTTCTTCGAGCGAAGCGGCTTGCGTTTCCGTGCGGCGCGAGAGGTCGTCGGCGGCGCGGCTGATTTCGGTGGTGCCGCTGGTGATCGAGAGCGTGCTGCTCGACACGAGCGACATGGCGTTGTCGAGTTGACGGATCGCGGCGTTGAAATCGTCTTTCAGCTTCACATAGCGGCCCGCGAACGCGGCGGTGACTTGGCAGGTGAGGTCGCCGTTCGAGACGCTTTCAAGCGCCTTGGCGAGCGCGTCGACGACGGCGGTTTGCTCGCGCTCAGCGGCGGCGCGGGCGGCGTCGTTGCGGGCGCGCTCGGCGGCGGCCTCAGCTTCGAGGCGCTTGCCTTCTTCAGTCGCGCGGTCGAGCGCGATGGCGGCGTCCTTGAACACTTGCACCGCATCAGCCATGGCGCCGACTTCGTCCTTGCGGCCGATGGCGGGCACTTCGATGGTCTTGTCGCCTTCGGCGAGGCGGCGCATCGCGTCCGTCATCTGCGTGACCGGGCGGCCGATGGTGCGCGAGAGCGCAATTCCAACGCCGATTGAGAGCAGCGCCGCGGCCAAGAGGCCCGCCAGCATGACGATTTCAGCCAGTATCGCCGCGCTCTCAGAGGCTTCGGCGGCCGCGCCCATCGCCGCTTGCTCGGCTTCGAGCAGCGCCGAAATGCCGTCCTCAGCAGGCGCGATCAATTGATCGGCCACGCCGTCATTGCCCACCAGGGCGCCGGCGGCGGCGCGGGTGGCCGCGCTGCGGGCCAATTCCGTGGCGGCGGGGACAACGCCTTCGTACCAGGCGTCGGCGGCGGCCTCGACCTCATCAACGCGCGCCAATTGTTCTGGCTCACCTTGGGCGAGGGCGCGAATGTTGTTCAAAGCTTCCTTGAACTTGGCCCGGTGATTTTCGACTCGGCCTAGGTAATATTCGTCGGTGCTGATGATCCAGCCACGCACGGAGTTCTCTTGGCGCGCCAAACGAAACTGAGCATCGAAGATCGCCGTGAGCGTCGCGTTCGCTTCCGTCGATTCCGCGCGCGCAGTGTTCATCGTGTTGATGTTCACCAGCGCAGCGGCGCCAGTGGCGCCGATCACTGCAATCACGGCGGAGAAGCCAAGCAGCAGCTTCTTCGAGATCTTGATGTTGTTCACGTTGAGCATCGCGCGTCCCCTGATGCGAAGATTTCACAACGGAGATGCCGCGTGCGCGTTAAGCAAACCTCACCGCATCTGCACAATCTGCAATTTGCAGATCGAGCAATATCTGATTAACCGCGCGCCTTCAGTTCTCACGCGAACAAAGTTCACAGCGGGGAAAACAACAAATGTTAGTTCGAATGAAGCGCGTTGCTGGTGCGGCTGCTGGTCTTGCAGCGATCGGCGCAACTGCGGGCGTCGCGCACGCCGAAGAAGCAAACAGCATCAGCGGCGCGATCGAAGGCGGCGAGTTGATTTTTGAATTGCGTCCGCGTGTAGAGCATGTCGATCAAACCGGCGCCAATGACGCCGACGCATTCACGCACCGCACGCGTTTAGGCTGGAAAACCGCGTCTTTCCACGGCGTCACCGGCCTCATCGAATTCGAAGACGTGCGCAGCTTTGTCGACGATTACAATGACGGCGTGCCGCCGGCCGAACCGTTCGCCACCATCGGCGATCCGGAAACGACCGAGCTCAATCGCTTGCAACTCGCCTGGCGCGCCAACGCGCATTTCACGGCGACGCTCGGGCGTCAGAACGTGCAGTTCGATGATCAACGTTTCCTCGACGCGTCCAACTCGCGTCAGGACAGCCGCACCATCGATGCCCTGCGCGCGGACGTGACGTTCGGAAATCTCAAAGGCAGCTATCTCTATCTCGATCACGTCAACAACACGGCTGCGGACTTCACGGACCTCGACACCGAGAGCCATCTGCTGAACGTCACCAACAAGTTCGACGACGCTTTCAGCGTCACCGGCTTCGTCTACGCATTCGATTTCACGACGCCGACCGCGATCAACCAATCGTCGGAATTCATCGGCGCGCGCGCGTTCGGCAAGTTCAATGCGGGCGAGACGGAGTTCGCCTACGCCGTGAGCTACGCCAACCAGCAGGATTACGGCAGCTCAACCGTCGATTTCGATCTCGATTACGGCATGGCCAACCTCACAGTCACGCACGGGCAGTTCTCCAGCCGTCTGCAGTACGAAACGCTCGAAGGCGACGGTGCGCGGGGTCTGTTCTTCCCGCTCGGCTCCAACACCAGCTTCCACGGCTGGGCCGGCGCCTTCAGCACCAAGCCGGTCAACGGCCTGAATGACTTCAACGCCTCGGTCACCTGGTCGCCGGAATGGGAAGCGCCGCTGTTCAGCGACCTCTCCTTCACCGTCCGCTGGTACGAGTTCGAGGCTGAGCGCACCGGCGCCGATCTCGGCGAAGAACTCGATTTCGAGATCTCCGGCGATTTGACCGACAATGTCAGCCTGTTGATCCGCTCCGGCGACTATCGCGGCGGCGACATCGGTTCGCCGGCCGACCGTCGCCGCACGTGGCTCGAACTGACCTATAAGCTCTAAGCCGCTTGATCGTACGCAAGTGACGGGCGATCACGGCGGCCCACAAAGAGGCCGCCATGATCCGCCCGCACTTGGAACGCCACCTCGTTGCTCGCATCGGCTGGCTGCGCGCGGCGGTGCTGGGCGCCAATGACGGGATCGTTTCAACCGCGAGCCTGATTGTTGGCGTCGCCGCCGCCTCGGCCACGCAAAGCGACATCCTCGTCGCGGGCGTGGCGGGGCTGGTGGCGGGCGCGATGTCGATGGCGGCGGGCGAGTACGTTTCAGTCAGCTCGCAATCCGACACTGAGAATGCCGATCTCGCGCGCGAACGTGGCGAACTTGCCAGCGATCCAGAATTCGAGCGCAATGAACTCGCGCAAATTTATGTTGCCCGCGGCGTCGAACCAGCGCTTGCAGACCAAGTCGCCGAGCAATTGATGCGCAAGGACGCGCTCGGCGCGCACGCGCGCGACGAACTGGGCATTTCCGAGATCACCGCCGCCAGGCCTGTGCAAGCGGCGCTGACCTCGGCGGCGACGTTCGCCGCCGGCGCGGCCTTGCCGCTTGTCACTGCCCTGGCCTCGCCCGACCGGCTGGTCGGCGTCGCGGTGCCGGCCGCCTCGCTCGTGTTCCTGGCGATCCTTGGCGCGCTGGGCGCCCGTTCGGGCGGCGCCAGCATGTGGCGGGCTTCGGCCCGGGTGACCTTCTGGGGCGCTTTCGCGATGGCGCTGACCGCCGGCGTGGGGGCGTTGTTCGGCGTCGCCGCCTAAGTGCGTCACCCCGGCTCTTTCGCACCTGCGAAACACGTCTAAACTCTCGCTGCAAAGAGGCGAGGGCAAATGAGCGCGAATTTGGTTTCCCAACTTCAGGCCGTGGCGGATGTGGCGGGAAGCTATTCGGCGTCCGCGCGGTCGGCGGTGAAGGCGCGCGTCTTGAAGGACGGTAAGCTCGACCGCCGCGCTCTGGATCGCGAGCAGCACCTCGTCCACGGCCTCGCCTGGGTCGCGACTTATGCCGAGACGCTGCGCGAGGTCGCCGATTGGGCGCGCGCCTTGAGCGAGAAGGGCGCGTTTAGCGAAGCTGACCGGCTGTTGGCGAAGCTCGTCGCCGCCGAATACGCCGCGCAACTCGCCGGCGGCCTGCCGATGACGCAAGTCGAGGTCATCCGCCCCGCTGATTTCGGCGTGGACGCGCCGGCGGTTTCGCTCAGCATCACGCAAGACGAAAAATCGCGGCTCGCGGTGTTGCTGCGTGAAGCGCGCGGCCGCGCGACGTTGGAGAACACCAATCTCGAAGAAGACTTCGAGATGATCCGCGATCAGTTCCGGAAGTTCGCCGACGCTGAGGTCGTGCCGTTCGCGCACGAATGGCATTTGAAGGACGAGCTGATCCCGATCGAAATTCTCGAACACATGGGCGAGCTCGGCGTGTTCGGGCTCACCATCCCGGAAGAATTCGGCGGCGCCGGCCTCGGCAAGACGGCGATGTGCGTCGTCTCGGAGGAACTCTCGCGCGGCTATATCGGTGTCGGCTCGCTGGGCACGCGCTCGGAGATCGCGGCGGAGCTGATCCTCACCGGCGGCACGCCGGAGCAGAAGCAACAATGGCTGCCGAAGATCGCCAGCGCCGAAATCCTGCCGACGGCGGTGTTCACTGAACCCAACACCGGCTCCGATCTCGCGTCGCTCAAAGCGCGCGCCGCGAAGCAGGGCGACACCTACGTCGTCACCGGCAACAAAACCTGGATCACCCACGCCGCCCGCGCTGACGTGATGACTTTGCTCGTGCGCACCGATCCGCAAAGCACGGACCATCGTGGCCTCTCGATGCTGCTCGCGGAAAAGCCGCGCGGAAATGACGACACGCCGTTCCCCGCCAAGGGCATGTCCGGCGGCGAGATCGAGGTGCTCGGCTATCGCGGCATGAAGGAATACGAGATCGGCTTTGACGGCTTCGAGGTGCCGGCCGCGAACCTGCTTGGCGGCGAGGAAGGCCAGGGCTTCAAGCAGCTGATGGCAACGTTCGAAAGCGCCCGCATTCAAACCGCCGCGCGCGCCGTTGGCGTTGCACAATGCGCGCTGGAACTGGGCTTGGCTTACGCGCTCGACCGCAAGCAATTCGCGCAGGAGATTTTCAATTTCCCGCGCGTGTCGAACAAGCTGGTGATGATGGCCGCCGAATTGATGGCCGCGCGGCAGATCACCTATTTCGCCGCCCGCCGGAAGGACAGCGGCAAACGCTGCGATCTCGAAGCCGGCATGGCGAAGCTGCTCGCCGCGCGTGTGGCGTGGGCCGCGGCCGATAACGCGCTGCAAATCCACGGCGGCAACGGCTTTGCGCTGGAATATCCGATCAGCCGCGTGCTGTGCGACGCGCGCATCCTCAACATCTTCGAGGGCGCCGGCGAAATCCAAGCGCAGGTGATCGGCCGGCGCTTGCTGGAAGAGGGCGCGAACTGAGGATGAGCGCTCGCGCGCCCATCCTCATCGACGCTGTTTAGAAGCGATGCAGCACGAACATGCCGAGCACGCCGGTGTCGGCGTCGCCTGACAGGAAGCTGTACTCAGCGCGGAAATCCCAAGAGCCGGAGCGGATGCCGCCGCCGATGCCCAGCGAGGCGCCGCTGATGTCGATGTCCGGCGCACTCGTGCCGTTGACTTCGCGCTCGACCGTCACGCTGTGATAGCCGGCCTTGCCGAGCAGATACGCGCCGCCTTCGCCGATCGGCAGCGACAGCGCGATGTTCGCGCCCATCGGGTTGGTGACGCCGATTTCGCCGGTGATGCCTGTGCCTTCAAAGTCCGACTTCGCGCCGCCAATGCCGAGTTCGGCTTCGATCGCGACGTACTCGTTGAACGCGTAGCCGAAGCGGCCCATGAACGCGCCCGGCGACGGCTGATCGACGAAATAGATCGGCAGGCCTTCGGCCGCGTCGTCCTTGTTGATGAAATAGAGATTGATGCCGCCGCCGGCATAGAAGCCCGAATGATCGTTCTCCTTGTCGGTGGCCGGCGGTTGCGGCGCGGTGTCTTGCGCGATCGCCGGCGTTGCGAAGAGGCCAGCGAGCATCGTCATGGCCGCAAGGGCCAGTTTCTTCTTCATGGATAGTCCCCCACCGGCGGCAATTCCGCCGCCCGTCGCAACGACTTATGCGCACTGATTGTGACAGTTCAATCTAAGGTCGATAAATCCGAACGGCTGTGGCGCCGCGCCCATAGTCCGAGCCGCGAGGTCGGCAGCAGCGCCGCTCTTGGACCGCCGGCGTCTCGCCGGCATGGTTCGGATTGATGGAAGAATGCCGGCGGGACGCCGGCGGTCCGCTATGGCGGGCTTGAAGGAAGACCACGCCATGAAGCTCGTCGCGGCAATCTCCCTCGCATTCGCACTCGCCGCCTGCGGCCAAACCGAGCGCTATCCGGACGAGTATGAGGTCAATTTCGTTCAGGCTTGCCAGATGAACGGTTCGACCAGCGCGCATTGCCTGTGCGTGTGGGGCAAGGTCGAGAGCGAAATCCCGGTATCGGAATTCGTCGCCGCCGACGCCGCGCTGCAGGCGGGGCAGGAGCACCCGATCCGCGCGCAAATCCTCGGTTTCCACGAGGCGTGCCGCGCCGAGCCTTAACCGCGTTCGCTGGCGGCTCTTTTAACCGTAATCGGGTAAGATCGCTTCATGGCTCGGCAGCTTTTGCCGACCAGGGAGCTTACGCTTATGCGCCTCGCCTTCCTCGCGGCGCTCTTGCTCGCCGCTTGTGGCGGCAGCGCGCCGAACCCGTATCCCGCCGACGCCAAAGCGCGGTTCGAAGCCTCGTGCCCGCCTGAAAGCCAGGTGTGCGTCTGCACGTGGGACGAGATCACGCGATCGATGACGTACGAAGAATATGAGGCCGCCCTCGCGCGTTTCCGCGAAGCCGGCCTCATGGATACGCGCGTGACGCGGGCGCGCGTCGGGTGCTTGGAAAAGCACCGCGAGTAGCGCGCGCCTACTTCTTCTTCGCCAGCATCGCATCGACACCGATCGGCCCGCCGCCAGCGGCGGCGATGTAGAGAAACACGAAGCAGAACAGGATCGACGCATCGCCCCCGTTCTGGATCGGGTAGATGCTTTGCGGCGCGTGCGCCATCCAATAGGCCACCGCCATCATGCCCGACAAAACGAACGCAACGGGCCGTGTGAACAGGCCAATCAGCAGCAGCGCGCCGCCGAATGTCTCCAGAACGCCCGCGAACCACATGAGGTCGCCGACTGGCGGTGGCGACGCGAACATTTCCGTGGCGGGAAACTGAAACAGTTTCGCCGTGCCGTGCGCGATAAACAGCAATGCTGAAACGATGCGCAGCGCGCTGAGCAATGGTCCGGAAAAATTGTTGAGAAAGCCCATGTGAAATCCCTCCTGCGACGCAAGCTGCATTAAGTCGGCGCGAGAGGCTAGGGCGTACGCTTAAGTCGGGCGGCGGCTTTGCAGTGCGGCAAACAGGGTGCCGTCGTCCAAGAGATCAAGCTCGCCGCCGACGGGTACGCCGTGCGAGAGGCGCGTGATCTGGATGCCGAGCGATTGCAGGCGTTCGGTGAGATAGTGCGATGTCGTCTGGCCATCGACCGTAGCCGACAGCGCCAGGATCACTTCGCGCACGCCAGGGACGCTCGCGCGCTCCACCAGCTTGGCGATGCGCAAATCTTCCGGCCGCACGCCGTCGAGTGCCGAGAGCACGCCGCCCAGCACATGGTAGCGCCCCTTGAACGCGCCGGCGCGCTCCAGCGCCCACACATCGCCGACCTCGGCGACAACGCAGATCAAGCCGTCGTCGCGATCGTGCGCAGTGCAGAGCGCGCACGGATCAGCCGCGTCCAGCGTGCCGCAATTGGAGCAGGCTTTCACCTTCTCCGCCGCTTCGCTGAGCGCACTCGCCAGCGGCAGCATCAAAGCGTCTTTCTTCTTCAGCAGCTGCAGCGCCGCCCGCCGCGCCGAACGCGGCCCAAGCCCCGGCACCTTCGCCAGCAACGAAATCAGAGCCTCGATTTCCGGGGCGGCGGTGACCTTCGAACGCATCACGACCATGTAAGCGCCGACTCGCCTCGGTCAAAGAGTTACTCGCTTTTGTGCCCGCAACACCCATCCCCGGATTGCGAAACGCGCAAGTCCGGCGCCCATAACCCCAAAAGCCTGAGATTATAGGCCCCGGACTGTCGGCTTCGCCGCCATCCGGGGATGGGTGATGTTCTGGACTAAGACGCCGGCGCAGGCGGCGGCGGGTTGTCGATCAGGTGCGTGTAGGCGCCGTAGCCCTGGGCCTCCATTTCCGCGCGCGGCACGAAGCGGATGGCGCAGGAATTGATGCAATAACGCTGGCCGCCGCGGTCGCGCGGGCCGTCATTGAACACGTGCCCCAAATGCGCGTCGCCTTGGCTTGAGCGGACCTCCACGCGCGACATGCCTTCGCTGCGATCCTCGCGCGCCGCGACCGCGCTCACATCGATCGGGCGCGTGAAGCTCGGCCAGCCGGAGCCGGAATCGAACTTGTCTGTGGAGGCGAACAGCGGCTCGCCAGTGCGCGCTTCGACGTAAATGCCGGGCTCGTGGTGGTCCCAATATTCGTTGTCGAACGCCCGCTCGGTGCCGCCGAAATCCATCACATAGGTTCGCAGCGCCTCGAACCGGCTCTCTGCCGACTGCGCGCTTTGCGGCTGCGCCAGGAAGGCGGCGGCGCCCAGTGCGATGGCGGCGAGGCCGCCGGCGATGATCCAGGGAAGGGGCTTCATGCGATGCTCCGAACTAGCCCATCATATACGCATGAGCGGGCCGCGCGGGTTACATCTTGAAACCGTTCGCCCGCATGCGACGTATCAGGGGCCATGATGCGCTTTCTGCTCGGATTTTTCGCCCTCGTTTTCGCCGCAATTGCGCCCGCCTCGGCGCAGCCGGCGCGCCAGACCGCCGTGTTCGCCGGCGGCTGCTTCTGGTGCATGGAGCACGACATGGGCGCGATCCCCGGCGTGCTGAGCGTCGAGAGCGGCTACACCGGCGGCACGCTGCGCAATCCGAGCTACGAGGACGTGCTCACCGAACGCACTGGCCATTACGAAGCCGTGCGCGTGACGTTCGACGCCAATGTGATCAGCTACCGCCAACTCGTGGACCGTTACTGGCGCCTCGTTGATCCCACCGACAATGGCGGCCAGTTCTGCGATCGTGGTCCATCCTATCGTGCGGCGATCTTCGTCACGCCCGCGCAGCGCGCCGACGCGACCGCGAGCCGCGAGGCGGTGATCAATTCAAACCGCGTGCGCGGCCGCGTCGTCACCGCCATCCTGCCGCTCGGACCGTTCTATCAAGCGGAAGAATATCACCGCGATTACGCTCGCCGGAATCCGACGCGCTACGCGATGTATCGCACAGGTTGCGGCCGTGACGCGACGCTGCGCCGTGTCTGGGGCGGCGGATGAGTGCAAAATTGCACGCCTTTACCAAGTGCTTCGCCCCGATCATGCTGAGGTTGCGAATCTCAGCGATCGGTTATGGCGATTACACTTTTCCAGCACGCGGCGCTCAATTTTCAAGTCGTCAAACTTGAGGGTGTCCTCACCAACGCGGAGCTTGCTGGCCTCGGCGTTGCGCATTTTCAGAACCCGGATTGGGCGCGCGCGGATGCGATCAATTTGATCGATGAAGCGCTCGACGTTTCGAAAATCGACTATTCGCAACTCGACGTCTTGCGGCAGCACTATCGCGCCCTGCAAAGCAGTCTCGACCTTCACCTCGTCCGGCGCGCGGCGTGGGTGTGCCCCAATCCAAGCGCGTGGACATTGCTCGAATACTGGCTCGCCGATCGCCATTCGCGCGACGGTCAAGGCACCGATGTCTGCCTTGTCGCGAGCTTGGCTGAGGCTAGCCTCTTGTTCGATGCAGTAGAACTCGACGCCGTGAGCCGGTGGGAAGGGTTCACGGAGCTGCACCGGATCGAAGCCAGCTAGCGCGCTAGCCGCCGCTGCGTTCGCGATTGCGTTCGTGCAGTTGCGCCACCTCCGGCGTCATCTCGTTCGCGAAGGCGTCGGTCTCGAACACCGGACGGATCTCGATTTCACTGCGGCCGGGCATGGGGTTGGGGCAGCGCTTCAGCCATTCCACGGCTTCGGCCATGTCCTTGACCTGCCAGATCCAGAAGCCGGCGATCAGCTCCTTGGTCTCGGTGAACGGACCATCGAGCACGACGCGTTCGGCGGCGTCGAACACGACGCGCTTGCCATGGACCGAAGGCTGCAAGCCTTCGCCAGCCACCATAATCCCGGCGTCGATCAGCAATTCGTTGTACTTGCCCATGGCTTCGAGCAATTCGTTCGATGGCATGATCCCCGCTTCGCTGTCGGCGGTCGCCTTCACCATCACAATCACGCGCATCTCAACTCTCCCTCGGCCGGAGCGGCCCTTGTAGCGAGGACGAACCAGGTCCGCGATTGCCGACACCGGCGTTCAAAATCCGGGTTAATCCTAGGCCGCTGGCGGCGTTTACTAGGGCCGCTGCAAGAAAAATACGCTTTCGGGGCGCACGCCTCGCATTTTCGCGCGCCCTGGCGTACACCGCGCCTCCAGTTGCGAACGAGCCGGCCCGGCGACAGCGCGTCAGGCCCCGAAAGCAAGAGCAATGTCCGTCTTTGAGAATGTCGTCCCCGCGCTCGCCCGCGCGCTTGAAGCGCGTGGCTTCGAAGCGCTGACCGCGGTGCAATCCGCCGTGCTGGCGCCTGAGCTGCAGCGCGCGGACCTGGTCGTGTCGGCGCAAACCGGCTCGGGCAAAACCGTCGCGTTCGGGCTGACGCTGGCGAACACGCTGCTGGACGAGGGCGCCGCGCTCGAACCCGCTGGCGCGCCGCTGGCCTTGATTATTGCGCCGACGCGTGAACTCGCCATGCAAGTGCGCGGCGAACTCGAATGGCTTTACGCGCCGACCGGCGCGCGCGTCGCCTCCTGCGTCGGTGGCATGGACATGCGCGACGAACGCCGTGCGCTCGAACGCGGCGCGCACATCGTTGTCGGCACGCCGGGGCGGCTCGTCGATCACATCCGCCGTGGTTCGCTCGAGATGTACGGCCTGCGCGCCGTCGTGCTCGATGAAGCCGACGAGATGCTCAATCTCGGTTTCCGCGAAGAGTTGGAATTCATCCTCGAAGCGTCGCCCGCCGAGCGCCGGACGCTGATGTTCTCGGCGACGATGCCGCGCGCGATCGAAGCGCTGGCGAACACGTATCAGCGCGACCCGGTCCGCGTGAACGCCGCCAGCGGTCAGAAGCAGCACGCGGACATCGAGTATCGCGCGCTTGTCGCGGCGGGACACGATTCCGAGAACGCCATCTTCAACGTGCTCCGCTATTACGACGCCACCAACGCCATCGTGTTCTGCGGCACGCGCGCGGCGGTGACGCGGCTTGAGAGCCGCCTCAGCAATCGCGGGCTTTCGGTGGTGGCGCTTTCAGGCGAACTCAGCCAATCGGCGCGCACGCACGCGCTGCAGGCGATGCGCGATCACCGCGCACAAGTGTGCGTCGCCACCGACGTCGCCGCGCGTGGCATCGATCTGCCGGACCTCGAATTGGTCGTGCACGCCGATCTGCCGAAAAACACCGAAGCGCTGCTGCACCGGAGCGGCCGCACCGGGCGCGCCGGCCGCAAGGGCGCGAGCGTGCTGATCGTGCCGTATTCGGCGCGCCGCCGCACTGAGCGCCTGCTGCGCGACGCCAATATCCAAGCCAAATGGGGCGAGCCGCCGTCCGCCGACGACATCAAGCGCCGCGACGATCAGCGCTTGCTTGAAGATCCTGTGTTCGAAGCGCCGCTGCAGGATGAGGAGATCGTGCGTGCTTTGATGGAAAAGCACGACGCGACGCAAATTGCGTCCGCCTTCGTGCGCCTCTATCGCAAAGGCCAAGCCGCGCCCGAGGATCTCGCGCCGACGCAATGGACGCCGGAGAACGAACGTCCCGGCCGGCCCGATCGCGCGCCACGCGGCAATCTCAACGACAATTTCCAAGGCGGCGCCTGGGTGTCGCTCAATGTCGGCCGCTCAAAAAATGCTGAGCCGCGCTGGCTGATCCCGATGCTGTGCAAAGCGGGCGGCATCACCAAGCGGCAGATCGGCTCGATCCGCATCCACGATCACGAAACCCATGTCGAGATCGACGCGGCGCACGTGGACGGCTTCATCGAGCGCACCGGCGAGGGCGGCAAGTTGGAGAAATCCATCCGCGTCTCGCGCATGAGCCACGCGCCGAGCGAAGGCCCGCGCGAACGTCCGCAGCGCCGTGAAAACGCGCGCCCAGCCTACGACGACCGCCGCGAGAATGCGCGCCCAGCCTACGACGATCGGCGCGAAAACCCGCGTCCCGCGTACGACGATCGCCGTCCGCCGCCGCGCCAGGAGAAGCCAGCGCGCGGTCCGCGCCCCGAGCGCAGCGAGAAGCAAGCGCGCGGCCCGCATGCCGAGCGCAGCGAGAAACCAGCGCGCGGCCCGCGCGCGGAGCGCAGCGAAAAGCCAAACCGCAAGGAAAGGCGCGCCAAACAATTCAGCGCGCCGCCTCCCAAGACCAGAAAGAAATGGAATCCGGCGGACTAGCGGGCGACCGCTCTTGCAGAAAGCAGTTGTCAGCTTGACCGGCGGGCTTGAGCTAGTGCCGCGTGCATGATGCTGAGTTCCACCGCCACGAAAGCGCCCGCGAACCACAACGTAACAACGTCCAAGCCGATCCAATGCTGCAACAGCGCCGTTGGAATGATCCCAACACAAAGGATCGCCCGCAACCACAGCAACGAGGGTGAGCCGGCACGACTCCCAAACAGCCCCCATTCTGGGTCTCCGAACGTCTTGGGCTTTGCCGACCACAACGGGTCAGCACCCAGCATCTCCCTATTCAGCGCATTTACGCCCCGCCGATAAATTCGGCTGAACAGCATCCTGATAAAAAGCAGCGCCGCCGCTCCGCCAACAAGGATTGTGGTCGGATAAATAATCGGGCGCATTGGAGCGAACAGGATGCCTCCTAATGCGACCGCGCCCGCGAAAGCCGCAATCCAAAAACAAACCTGCCTCAGTCCGGCATCCATCCTCGATGGCTCGCTCGCTTTGGATGGCTCCGTGTTCGCATCTGGCATGCGCTGAGCGTGGAAGGCCGCCGTGTGCGCGTCAACAACCGGAGTGGGGCAAGGGCAGAAACGACGCCGTCAAAACGGCATCTTAAACCCAGGCAAAATCCCCAGGCCGCCGCTCAGGCCCTTCATTTCTTCGTTCTGCGCTTCGTCGAGTTTGCGGCGGGCGTCGTCGTGGGCGGCTTTGATCAGGTCTTCGACGATCTCGGCTTCTTCGGGCTTGAACAGCGACGGGGCGATCGAGATGCCGAGCATCGCGTTCTTGCCGGAGATGCGCACCTTCACCATGCCGCCGCCGGCCGTGCCTTCGACTTCCATGGCTTCGAGTTTTTTCTGCGCGTCGTTGATCTTGGCCTGCATGGCCTGCGCCTGGCGCATGATCTGCGAGATGTCTTTCATTTCTCGTCCTTGTTCCCGTTCTTTTGGGCCTGGGTCTTATCAGGTCGGGCGAGCGGCACGACGTCGGCGCCAGGGTTTTCTTCTTGAGGCTGGCGCACCTCGGAAATCTCAGCGTTCGGAAAAAGTTTCAACGCCTCGGCAACGAAGGGATGACGCTTGAGTTCCTCAAGCGCTTTCGCTTCGTCGCGTTTGCGGCGTTCGGCGAGGCTTTCGATCTGGCGTATCGACTGCAGCTCATCCGGCCGCACGCGCCATTCCTCGCCGGTGGCGTCGCGCAGGATCGTCATCAGCCGCTTCGGCACGTCGGTCGGCATGTCGGGCGAGGGCGTAAACACGATCTCGCCGGTGGCAAATCGGGTCACGCGCATGTGGCGCTCGATGGCGATTTGCAGATCGATCTGGCGCTCGCTTTCAACGAGGGCGACGACATCTTCAAATCCCCGAAGCGTGTGTCCGCCGCTCGCAACTGCTCCTCCGCTTGCGGGGGAGCTGTCAGCACGCGAAGCGTGATGACTGAGGGGGCCTTGCCCAGCGCCCCCTCCGTCGCGAGCTACGCTCGCGCCACCTCCCCCGTGAACGGGGGAGGAGTTAGCGCCATCGCGCAGCATGCGCGCGGCGTCTTCCGGCGGCGGCAGGCTTTGCGCGGCGCAGAGGCGCACCATCGCCATCTCCACCGCCGCGATCGGATCGGGCGCTTTCCCGGCTTCTTCGAGCGCCTTCAGCAACATCTGCCACAGCCGCGAGAGCTGCGCCGGCGTCAGCGAATCCGCCAGTGCGCGAATGCGCTTCACCCAATCCGCGCCGCCGACAATGCGCGCATCCTTGCCCATAGCCTGCGCACGCGCCGCGTCGTGGCCGATGTCGAGCAGATCGCGCAGGATCAAAGCCGGGTCGGCGCCGCTATCGTACTGGCCGCGCGCTTCCGTCAGCGCGGTTTTCGCGTCGCCCTTGGCGATCGCTTCGAACAGACCAAGCGTGCGCCCGCGATCGGCGAGGCCCAGCATGTCGCGCACTTGCTCAGCGCTGACATTGTTGCCCTGCACGATCGCCTGATCGAGCAGCGACAGCGCATCGCGCGCCGAACCTTCCGCCGCGCGCGAGATCAAAGCCAGCGCATCGGCCTCAACCTTCACGCCTTCTTTCGCGCAGATGTTTCCCAGATGCTCCGCCAGCCGCTCGCCATCGATGCGCTTCAGGTCAAAGCGTTGGCAGCGCGACAGCACCGTGACCGGCACTTTGCGGATTTCCGTCGTCGCGAAAATGAACTTCACGTGCGGCGGCGGCTCTTCGAGCGTCTTCAGCAAGCCGTTGAAGGCTTGCGTCGACAGCATGTGGACTTCGTCGATGATGTAGATCTTGTGCCGCGCCATCACCGGCGCGTAGCGGACGCTGTCCAGAATTTCGCGGATGTCGTTGATGCCGGTGCGGGAGGCGGCGTCCATCTCGAACACGTCGGGATGGCGGCTCTCCATGATCGCCTGGCAATGCTCGCCCGGCGGATCGAGCTCGA
>CAZZFE010000019.1:0-61625 GCA_964653495.1 uncultured Terricaulis sp.
GACGCCGTCGCCCTGGCAGGCTTCGCAGCGGCCGCCTTTGACGTTGAACGAGAAGCGTCCGGGCCCGTAGCCGCGCGCCTTTGCTTCCGGCAAGCCGGCGTACCAATCGCGGATCGGCGTGAACGCGCCGGTATAGGTCGCGGGATTGGAGCGCGGCGTGCGGCCGATCGGCGATTGGTCGATATCGATGATCTTGTCGATGTGTTCGAGGCCTTCGATCGCGTCATGTTCGGCGGGAACGTCGCCCGCGCCATGCCATTGCCGGGCGATCGACTTATAGAGCGTCTCGACCACGAGCGTGGATTTGCCGCCGCCGCTGACGCCGGTGACGCAGGTGAATGTGCCCAACGGAATGTCGACATTGACGTTGCGCAGATTGTTGCCGCGCGCGCCCTTGACGCTGACCATGCGCTTCTTGTCGACCCAGCGGCGCTTCTCCGGCACCTCGATGCGGCGCCGGCCTGTGAGGTAGGCGCCGGTGAGGCTGTCCTTGGATTTCTCGATCTGCGCCGGCGTGCCTTGCGCGATCACTTGGCCGCCATGGATGCCGGCGGCTGGCCCCATGTCGATCACGTAATCGGCGGTCATGATCGCTTCTTCGTCGTGTTCAACGACGAGCACTGAATTGCCGAGATTGCGGAGGTGGCGCAGCGTCTCCAGCAGACGCGAATTATCGCGTTGGTGGAGGCCGATGCTCGGTTCGTCGAGCACGTAGAGCACGCCCGTCAAACCTGAACCGATCTGCGACGCCAAGCGAATGCGCTGGCTCTCACCGCCGCTCAGCGTGCCTGAAGCGCGGCCGAGCGAGAGATAATCGAGACCCACATCCACCAGAAAGCGCAGGCGATCATTGATCTCCTTCAGAATGCGAACCGCGATCTCGCGCTGTTTCGGATTGAGCTGATCGTTCAACGCCGCGAACCAGTCGCGCGCCGCGCGGATGGAGAGCGTGGACGATTGCGCGATGTCCTGACCCGCGACTTTCACCGCGAGCGCTTCGGGCTTCAGCCGCCGGCCTTCGCATACTGGGCACGGTGCGGAGGATTGGTACCGTTCCAAATCCTCGCGCACCCAAGCGCTGTCGGTTTCCTTCCAACGGCGCTCAAGGTTCGGCAGCACGCCTTCGAAGTTTTTCTTGGTCTCGTACCGGCGCACGCCGTCATCATAGACGAAACGGATTTCGTCCTTGGTGCCGTTCAGGATCGCGTTGCGCAGATCAGCGCCGAGCTTCTTCCACGGCGTTTTGATGTTGGCTTTGTAGTGCTTGGCCAGGCATTCGAGCGTTTGTGCATAGAGCGGTGAGGGGCCTTTGGCCCATGGCGCGACAGCGCCTTCTTCAAGCGTCTTGCCAGGATCAGGGATCACCAAGGCAGCATCGAATTTGAGCTGTTCGCCCAAGCCATCGCACGCCGGGCACGCGCCGGCTGGATTGTTGAACGAGAAGAGCCGCGGTTCGATCTCCGGGATGGTGAAACCGGAAACCGGGCAGGCGAACTTCTGCGAGAAGATCAGCCGTTCAGCCGTCTTCGCTTTGTTCTTGATCGTCGCCTTGCCGGTCGCTGCGTCTTCGCTCTTGCTGTCAGCGAATTCCGCGAAGGCGATGCCGTCGGCGAGCTTTAAGGCTTGCTCAAGCGAATCCGCGAGCCGCGTTTCGATGCCGGCTTTGACGGCGATGCGATCCACAACAACGTCGATGTCGTGCTTGAATTTCTTGTCGAGCGTCGGCGGTTCGCTGAGTTCGTAGAATTCGCCGTCGATCTTGGCGCGCTGGTAGCCCTTCTTCAGGAGCTCAGCCATTTCCTTCTTGTATTCGCCTTTGCGGTCACGCGCGATCGGCGCGAGCAGATAAAGTCGCGTGCCCGCCGGCAGCGCCATGATCTGATCGACCATCTGCGCCACTTGCATCGCCTCGATCGGCTTGCCGGTGGCGGGCGAATACGGAATGCCGACGCGCGCCCACAGAAGGCGCATGTAATCGTAGATTTCCGTGACAGTGCCGACCGTCGAGCGTGGATTGCGCGAGGTGGTTTTCTGTTCGATCGAAATCGCCGGCGAGAGACCTTCGATCGAATCCACGTCGGGCTTCTGCATCAATTCCAGGAACTGACGCGCGTAGGCGGACAGCGATTCGACGTAACGCCGCTGGCCTTCAGCGTAGATCGTGTCGAACGCGAGTGAGCTTTTGCCGCTGCCGGACAAGCCCGTGATCACCACCAGCTCGTTGCGCGGAATATCAACGCTCACGCCCTTGAGATTGTGCTCGCGGGCGCCGCGGACGCGGATATGGGTCAGGCCGTCTTTCATTGCGGCAGGCCGTAGGCGAAACAAGTCATCGATATGCCGCTCATGAGCTGACGATTGAATACGGTTCCGTGTTCGCCGTCGCGCTGCGCGCCGAGCACGTAAAACATCGGGAAGAAATGGTCCCAATCTGGCGCTGCGAGAGCTGCGTTGGGCCACTCTTTATAGTGCAGAAGTGTTTTGTGATCATCCGCCCAGATTGCTCCCGCCACGCCGTCGTTGAAGCGCCGCACCCATTCTTCGGGCTCGCCATTTCCGCTGAAGAACGCACGCAGATTGTGTACGATGTTGCCGAGGCCGAGGATCAACACGTTGTCGTCGCGCAGCGGCGCGAGCGCCTGGGCGATGGCGTAGTGCTGTTCCGGCGCGCGCCGCGCATCGAGGCTCACCTGCACAACCGGAATGTCGGCCTGCGGATACATGTGCACCAGAACGCTCCACGTGCCGTGATCCAAGCCCCAACCTTCATCGAGTTGCGCGCCGAACGGTGTCAGTAGCTCCGTGATGCGTGAGGCGAGCGCCGGATCGCCGGCAGCTGGGTATTGAACGTCGAACAAAGCCTGCGGAAAGCCGCGGCCGAAATCGTGGATCGTCTGCGGCTTGGCATTCGCCATCACGCGCACGCCCTCGGTGACCCAGTGCGCCGAGATCGCGACAATCGCGCGGGGCTTGGGAAAGGCGCGGCCAAGCTCCGCCCAGCCGCGTGACGAGGGCGTGTCCTCGATCGCGTTCATCGGTGAACCGTGACCAACAAAGAGGGCGGGCGCTCGTGCCATCTGCGCTTTCTGCGAAACGATCCTCGCCTTAGCCGGGGTGCGGCCAAGGCGCTATGTGGGGGGCCGAGCTTAAATAGGGGCTCCGCCCGATTTTGGCGGCAGTCTGTCTGCAATCCCCAAGGTTCTCATGCATGTTTTCATGCAGCCCGCCCTCCCGGCGCTCGTCCCATGGCTTTAACCTTGAAGGCGAGCCTGATTCGTGAGAACATAATAAGAACAAAGTTCCGCCGGGTCTACCGGGCAGGATCTGGGTTTGGGGTTTTTGGACTCCGCAGTCGATTTGGTTTGTGAGCGTAGGAAACGGAGGCCGTCATGGCTGGCAGCGTCAATAAAGTGATCTTGGTCGGCAATCTCGGGAAGGACCCTGAAGTGCGCCGCCTCAACAACGGCGATCCGGTCGTGAACCTCTCGATCGCCACCTCGGAAACCTGGCGCGACAAGCAATCCGGCGAGCGCAAGGAAAAGACCGAGTGGCACCGCGTCGTGATCTTCAACGAGAACATCGCCAAAGTGGCCGAGCAATATTTGAAGAAGGGCTCGACCGTTTACATCGAAGGCCAGCTGCAGACGCGCAAGTACGAGCAGAACGGCGTCGAGAAATACACGACGGAAGTCGTGCTGCAGCGCTTCCGCGGTGAGCTGACGATGCTCGGCGGCAAGGGCGATGGCGGCGGCCGTTCCTATGAGGATGACGGCGGCGGCGCGTCGTTCTCGTCGAAGCAGGGCTCAAAGCGCGTCAGCGACGGCCCACGCGAAAGCTTCAACCAGGATCTGGACGACGAAATCCCGTTCTGAGGCGAACGCCACAAACGGCAACAAGAAGTGAGAGCGCGTCGCTTGCTGAGCGGCGCGCTCTTGCTTTAGGCCAAGCCCGTGACCCCATCCCGCGCGTTTGCGCCGCTCGATTTTGCACAGCTTATGGCGATTGCGCTCATTTGGGGCGTGAACAATGTCGCCGTGAAGGTTGCGCTGATCGACATGCCGCCGATGTTCGCGGTGGCGATGCGGTTCTTGCTGGTTTTGCTGGTGCTCGGTTGGCGCTTGAAACCGGTGCCGCGCGGCAAAGTCGGTCTGTTCGTGGCGATGCTGGCTTTGGTCGGCCCGATCCATTTCGGCATTCAGTATGTGGGCCTGTCGCTGGCGCACGATCTCGCGCCGATGATCGTGGCGATGCAGCTTTGGGCGCCTGCATCGGTGGTGTTCGCGATCCTCTTGCTGAAAGAGAGTGCGGGCGCCTTACGCGTGGCGGGCGTTGCGATTGCGTTTCTCGGGACGACGGCGCTGGCGTTTGATCCCGTCGTGTTCGCGCAGGGCGGCGCGCTGCTGATGGTGGCGAGTGCGGCGTGCTCGTACGGCCTCGGCACAGTGATGGTGCGCTTGATGGGGCCGAGCGTTGATGCATGGGCCATGCAAGCTTGGCTGGCTTTGGCGTCCGCGCCGGTGCTGTTGCTGGGCTCAGTGCTGTTCGAAGGCGATCCGCTGCGCCACGCGCAAGACGCCACGTTGTTGTCGTGGGCGTGTATCGGCTTTGGCGCGCTGTTGTCGGGCGTGCTCGCCAACGCTTTGATGTTCCGCCTCGTGCAGAAATACGAAGTGTCGCGCACGACGCCGTACCTGCTGACAACGCCGGTGATCTCCTTCGCGCTCGCGGCGTTTGTGCTGGGCGACGTCATCACCTGGCGACTTATTCTCGGTGCGGCGCTGACGATGTCGGGTGTGTTGCTCGTCGCTTTAGCGGAACGGCGCTTTAAGGCGCTGGCGTGAGCGCCCATATGGCGGGAATGATTCCGTTTTCGGTCCTCGATCTCGCGCCGATTGTTGAGGGCGGCGATGTCCGCCAGGCGCTGCAGCACAGCCGCGATCTTGCGCAACACGCGGAGCGGTTGGGCTACAAGCGCTTCTGGCTGGCTGAGCACCACAACATGCCGGGCATTGCGAGCGCCGCGACCTCGCTCACCATCGCCAACGCCGCCGAAGCCACCAAGACAATCCGTGTCGGCGCCGGCGGCATCATGCTGCCGAACCACGCACCGATGCTGATCGCCGAGCAGTTCGGTACGCTCGAGGCGCTCTATCCCGGCCGCATCGATCTCGGCCTTGGCCGCGCGCCGGGTGGCGACATGGCGACCGCGCGGGCGTTGCGGCGCACGCTGGTCGGCGGCGAGGATCGCTTTCCGCAAGAGGTGCTGGAGTTGATGGCGTTGCTTGGCCCGAGCGAACACGGTCAGTCCGTGCGCGCCGTGCCGGGCGAGAATACCAATGTGCCGATCTGGATTCTCGGTTCTTCCTTGTTCGGCGCGCAGCTTGCAGCAGCGCTTGGCTTGCCGTTCGCGTTCGCTTCTCATTTCGCACCGGGGCAGATGATGGACGCGATCGCGATCTATCGCGAACGCTTTAAGCCGTCCGAAACCCTCGCCGAACCTTACGTGATGCTGGGATTTAACGTCTTCGCCGCGGACACGGACGAAGATGCGCGCTTGCTGGCGACATCGATGATGCAATCCTTCGTCGCGCTACGCCGTGGCGTTCCTTCGAAGCTGAAGCCGCCGCGTGCGGGCTACGAGGAAACACTCAGCGAAGCCGAGCGCGCGCAGATCGCTTTTGTGCGCCAATGTTCGGCGGTCGGTTCACCGGAAACCGTGAAGCAGGGCATCGCGGCGTTCATCGAACGCACCAAGGCCGATGAGCTGATCATCGCCTCACACATCTATGTTCACGCCGCGCGCGTGCGCTCGTACGAGATCACCGCGCAAGTGCGCGACGAACTCAGCTGAGAATATCCACGCTTGCCAGCGTGCTGCTAGCGCTCGGGCGCGGTGCGCCGCCGGTGGCGTAGAGCGCATCGCCAGAAACCGTGAAGCCGTGGCCGTGGCGCGGCGTCGGCATGGTGCTGATGGGCGCCCAGGCATCGTTCTCATACGCATAGAGCGTGGAGCCGACCGAACCTGGCTCAAAAATCTCGCCACCACCGGCGACGAGCTTGCCGCGCCAGGCCGCCGCCGCGACGCCGCCGCGTGGCTCGGGAAACGCCGCGCCCTCGCGCCACGCATCCGTGCGCGGATCGTAGATGTGATGCGCCGGTGTTTGGCCGCTCGCGACAGTGCGCCCGGAGACGATGTGGATCAGACCGCTGACCACCGCGCCGCCATGAGAATTGCGCGCCATGGGCAACGCCGCCGCACGTGACCAGGCGCCGTTCGCAAACACGAAATGATCATCGACATCGACTTGATCATTCCAGTCGACGTTGTTCGTCCCGCGCGGTGAGCGGCCGCCAATGAGGTGAATGCGTCCGCCATGCACCAGCGGCATGCCTTCGGCGATTGGCTTCGGCAGCGAGGGCGCTTCAATCCAGCTGTCGCCGGAGCGCTTCAGCACGCGCGCGGTGCAATTCCATTGCACGCGCGTCGGCCCGCCGAGGAAGCCGCCGATGGCGTAGAGCTCGTCATTGAGCGAGGCGAGCTGCACGTGGTGCGACGGTGTGGGCAGCGCGGGGCCATCGCGCCATTGCTGCGTCGCGATGTCGAGCACGATCACGCGCTCAGTCGCACCGCGCGCTGCGGGTGAGAAGCCTCCAGCGATCCAGATGCCGCCGCGATGCAGCGCCGGATAGATTTCCTGCACCGCGTAAGGCGCTTCTGGGCCCGCGCGCCAAGTGGGCAGCGTGGCCGCCGGTGCGGACATGGATGATGCTTGGCAAGCGCTCATGAGCGGCAGAGCGGCGGCGGAGGTCGCGAAAGCGCGGCGCGTGATCATGCGGGGATGCTAGCGCGCGAGCGCCAAGCCGTCCGCATCGTTCGTCGCAAGCTTAGGGCAGGTTGGTCAAAGCCGCGCAGGCGAGGCGCGCGCCCGCGCCGCCAATCGGCTGGCTTGTCTGATCATCAGGCGCGGCGTGGATCACCAAAGCTGCGCCGTCCGCGTCCAACAAGTTCGCGCGGCCTTCAGCGCCCGTGAGCGTGATTGCGCTTGAATAGAATTCCGCGCCGAACGGGCCGGCGGGCGCTGCCAGCAGGTTCGGCAGGTCGCCGGATTCCGGGCCGGCCGGGTTCAACAGCCCATGCTGCACGCCTTCGCCGTGCCCGAGATGCGCGCCCGACGCCTGAAAGCCTTCGGCGAAATCGCTGCAATTGCCGACCTGGTGCAGGTGGAGGCCATGCCAGCCGGGCGGCAGCGCGCCAGCCTGAAACTCAAGCCGGATCATCACGCCGCGCGGCGCTTCCAGGAACTGCGCTTGGCCGATCGGCCCGCCGTCAGCGGCAACGATCCAGGCCGTCTTCGGCGGCGACGGCGTGAAGGCCGGAACCTCCGGCGCACTGGCGCAAGCGGCCAAAACGAAGAGGGCGGCGAGGGGTGAAAAAGCAGTCCAGCGCATCGGTCCTGGATGACCCGCAGAGATGGCGGATTTAAGCCCGTCCAAGCACCTGTTTTAACTGTGGAAAATCGGGCGTTTTCGCCGCGCCCCCTTGGTTTGCGACAGGGGCGTCACGATGTTAGATTTCCAGCGGATTCGGGGGCGGATTTTCCGCCCCTTTTCGCAGTGTTTTCCAGCACCTTTAGAAGCAAAGCCGGCGATCCGTGTCAGACACGTCCGATCCCGCCGAGAACGGCGGCAGCACTCCCCTTCCGAAGGGCGTTTCGCCCGTCACCATCGAGCAAGAGCTGAAGCGCTCGTATCTCGATTACGCGATGAGCGTGATCGTGTCGCGCGCGCTGCCCGATGTGCGTGACGGCCTGAAGCCGGTGCATCGACGCATCCTCTACGCGATGGATGAAGCCGGCAACACGCACGACAAATCCTATCGTAAGAGCGCCAAGAGCGTCGGCGACGTGATGGGCAATTATCACCCGCACGGCGACCTCGCGATCTACATGTCGCTGGTGCGCATGGCGCAAGATTTCGCGATGAGCGTGCCGCTCATCGATGGCCAAGGCAATTTCGGCTCGATCGACGGCGATATGCCGGCGGCCATGCGCTACACCGAAAGCCGGCTGGCGAAGGTGTCGCGCGCGCTGCTCGATGACATCGATGAAGACACCGTCGATTTCGTCGACAATTACGATGGCTCGATGAAGGAACCGTCGGTGCTGCCGGCGAGGTATCCGAACCTGCTGGTCAATGGCGCGGGCGGTATCGCCGTCGGCATGGCGACGAACATTCCGCCGCACAATCTGTCCGAAGTGATCACCGCCGCGGTGACGTTGATCGACAAGCCGGAAACCACGGACATCGAATTGCTTGAGATCGTGCCGGGGCCCGATTTCCCCACCGGCGGCGAAATTCTCGGCCGTGGCGGCGCGCGCCTGGCGCTGATGACGGGGCGTGGCTCCGTCGTGATCCGCGCCAAGCACCACACCGAGACCATCCGCGGCCGTGAAGCGCTCGTGTTCACCGAAATTCCCTATCAGGTGAACAAGGCGGAGATGGTCGATCGTATCGGCGAGCAGGTGCGCGAGAAGCGCATCGAGGGCATCGCCGAAATCCGCGATGAATCGAACCGCCTCGGCATTCGCTTGGTGATTGAACTGAAGCGCGACGCCGTGCTCGATGTCGTGCTGAACCAGCTTTATCGCTACTCGCAGCTGCAAAGCTCGTTCGGCGTAAACATGCTGGCGTTGAACGCCGGCAAGCCTGAGCAGATGAACCTGCGTCAGATGCTGACGGCGTTCCTCTCGTTCCGCGAGCAGGTGATCACACGCCGCACCAAGCATCGCTTGGCGAAGGCCCGCAAGCGTGGCCACGAAACTGTTGGTCTCGCGATCGCTGTCGCCAATATCGACGAAGTGATCCGCACCATCCGCGAAAGCCCCGATCCCGCGACAGCGCGCGAACGTCTGCAAACGCGCGACTGGCCGGCGATGGACATGCTGCCGCTGATCGAACTGATCGCCGATCCGCGCACGGTGGTAAGCGACGGAAACACTGTCCGTCTCTCCGACGAACAAGCACGCGCAATCCTGGCGCTGCAGCTCTCGCGTCTCACCGGCCTCGGCCGCGACGACATCGCCAAGGCCGCGAACGAGATTGCTGAAGAGATCAAGGAATTGCTCTCCATCCTGGCGAGCCGCGAGCGCATCCTCGACATAATCCGCACCGAGATGATCGCGGTCCGCGATGCGTTCGGAGTCGATCGCCGCACGACGTTCTCCGAAGCCGATGGCGACATCGACGACGAAGCGTTGATTCCGCGCGAGGACATGGTCGTCACCGTCACGCATGGCGGCTACGTGAAGCGCACGCCTTTGGCCGCCTACCGCACGCAGCGCCGTGGCGGCAAAGGCCGCGCCGGCATGCAGACGAAGGACGAAGACGTCGTTACGCGTCTGTTCGTCGCCAACACGCACACGCCGATCCTGTTCTTCTCGTCGGCCGGTATGGTCTACAAGATGAAGGTGTGGCGCTTGCCCGCAGGCGATCCGCGCACCAAGGGCCGCGCGCTCGTCAACATGCTGCCGCTCGGGCCGGAAGAGAGCATCACCTCGGTGATGGCGCTGCCGGAGGATGAAAACGCCTGGGATAAGCTCGATGTGATGTTCGCCACGCGCTCAGGTAGCGTGCGGCGCAACAAGCTTAGCGATTTCGTGCAGGTGAACCGCAACGGCAAGATCGCCATGAAGCCCGACGAGGGCGACGGCATCGTCGACGTTCAAATCTGCTCGGCCGATGACGACGTGCTGCTCACCACCAAGAACGGCATGTGCATCCGCTTCCGCGTGACCGACGTGCGTGTGTTTAAGGGCCGCGATTCCACTGGCGTGCGCGGCATCGATCTGAAGGCCGACGACAGCGTCATCGGCATGGGCGTGCTGAAGCACATCGACGTCACCTCGAAAGAAGCGTCGGACTTCTTCAAATGGGACGCCAAGAACCGTGGCGCCGAAGCGGAGGCGCCCGAGGTCGAGGAGGGCGAGGAGGCGAGCGCGGAAGGCGATGAGACGCCGTTTGAGCGGCTCACCTGGCTGAAGACGCAGGAGCAATTCATCCTGACCGTCACGTCCGGAGGCCTCGGCAAGCGCGCTTCGTCCTACGAGTACCGGGTCACGGGCCGTGGCGGCAAAGGCCTGATCGCGCACCGCCTGACGGGCGACGCGCGCCTCACCGCTTCATTCCCCGTTCATGAGGACGAGGAATTATTGCTGGTGACGGACAAGGGCCAGTTGATCCGAACCGGCATCGACCAGATCCGGATCGCTGGACGCGCGACGCAAGGCGTGATCCTGATCGACGTCGGCGAGGACGAACACGTCGTCGCCGCCGAGCGGCTCGAAGCGTTGGGCGGAGAGAGCGCCGGCGAGGAATAGGGCGCGAGACGCGCGGGGGTGCGAAAATGACGACGAGCAAGCTCCGCGTGGGCCTCTATCCTGGGACGTTCGATCCGGTCACCAACGGTCACGTCGACATCATCAAACGGTCCTGCAAGCTGGTGGACCGCCTGGTGATCGGCGTCGCCATCAATCAGGACAAAGGTCCGCTGTTCACGCTCGAGGAGCGGGTGGACATGGTCGAGCAGGAATGCGCCCGGATGGGGGTGACGACCGAGATCGTTGTCCGTCCTTTCGACACATTGCTGATGAAGTTCGCTGAAGAGCAGGGCGCAAGCATTATCGTCCGCGGCCTCCGGGCCGTGTCGGACTTTGATTATGAGTTCGCGATGGCGGGCATGAACCAGAACCTTAATGCTGAAATTGAAACGGTTTTTTTGATGGCCGACCCCACCCACCAAGCGGTGGCGTCCAGACTGGTGAAAGAGATCGCGCGACTGCAAGGAAGTGTCGCGCGCTTCGTGCCTCCGGAAGTAGAACGGCGTCTGAAGGCGAAACTCGGGGTGTCTTGAGATGCGGTTTGGAGTTTTAGCGGCGGCGGCGGCTGCGGCCGTCGCGCTGGCGTTGGGCGCGGCAGCGCCCGAAGCGTCGGCGCAGCGCGCGCCGGACCCGACGAATTGGCGTCAGCTCGATCCAGAGAACACGCTCTACATCGATACGGTCCACGGCCGCATCGTCATCGAGCTCTATCCGGAAGCGGCGCCCCGCCACGTCGAGCGCATCAAGACGCTGACGCGCGGCGGCTTCTATGACGGCGTGCTGTTCCACCGCGTCGTCGATGATTTCATGGCGCAGACGGGCGATCCGCTCGGCACCGGCGAGGGCGCGTCGAGCCTTCCTGACCTGCGGGAGGAATTCACCTTCCGCCGTGGCGCCGACATGCCGTTCATCGAAGCGGCGGTGCAGAACCGTGCGCGCCTCGGCTTCTACAAGACGCTGCCGATCGAAACGCAGCCGGATCAGCAAATGATGGTGACGGCTGATGGCCGCGTCGCCTCGAACGCGATCCATTGCCAGGGCGTCGTCTCGATGGCGCGCGCTGGCCGCGATCAGCGCGGAACCGATCAGGTCAACAGCGCCAACAGCCAGTTCTTCATCATGCGCCAGCCAAACACGGCGCTGGACAAGAGCTACTCGATCTTCGGCCGCGTCGTGTGGGGCATGCCTGCCGTAATGGCGCTCGCGGTCGGCAATCCGCCGCCGAACCCGGACCGCATGCTGGCGGCGCGCATCGCCGCTGATTTGCCGGACAGCGAGCGCGCGCC
The DNA here is from genome assembly GCA_964653495.1 of uncultured Terricaulis sp. GTDB lineage: Bacteria > Pseudomonadota > Alphaproteobacteria > Caulobacterales > Aquidulcibacteraceae > Vitreimonas. The sequence continues at coordinate 11,663 of CAZZFE010000019.1, forward strand.
CATCTATGTGCTGCGCACCGATGGCCCCGATTTCCGTGAGCTGATTGACGACACGCGTCGTCAGCGCGGCGCCGATTTCTCGGTGTGTGACGTTCAAATTCCTGCGCGCGTGCCGCGTGACGAACAAAGAGAGAGACGCTGGTGGTCGATCATACCTTTCATACCCTGAAGCTGACGCTCGATACGGGCGAAGTGACGATCAAGTTCCGACCGGATCTTGCGCCGAACCATGTTCAGCGCATTGGAGAGCTCGCGAACGAGGGCTTCTACAATGGCGTGCCGTTCCACCGCGTGATCGCCGGCTTCATGGCGCAAGGCGGCGACGGCGGAAACCACAACGGCACCGGCGGCTCCTCGAAGCCGAACCTGAAGCAGGAATTCTCGGCCGAGCCGCACGTGCGCGGCGTGTGCTCGATGGCGCGCACGTCCGATCCGAACTCGGCCAACAGCCAATTCTTCGTCTGCTTCGGCGACGCGACCTTCCTCGACCGCCAATACACGGTCTGGGGCGAAGTCACGGACGGTATGGACGCGATCGACGCGCTGCCGAAGGGCGAGCCGCCGCGCAATCCTGGCAAGATCGTCATCGCCGTCGCGGAGTGAGCGCGCAGCGCCTCCTCAAACATTGGCGCGCGCTTGCGGGCGAGGGCGCGGATGAGTTGGGCGAGGCGCTGATCGCCGCGTGGAGCGAGCCGCAGCGGCACTATCACAGTACGAGCCATCTGGAATGGCTGCTCAAGGAAGCAGATCGGCGCCAAACGCTGATCCGCGATCGCGCTTTCGTGGGCTACGCGATCTGGTTTCACGACGCGATCTACCAGCCTGGCGAGCCTGACAACGAAGCGCGCAGCGCGGCGTGGGCGCGTGATGCGTTGGCCGAAAAGAGCGATCTCGCTGAACGAGTCGCGCACGTGATCGAGATGACCAAGAAGCACCAAGAGGGCGATGCGGAAGGCGATGCCGCGCTCTTTCTCGATCTGGACATGGCCATCATCGGCGCGCCGTGGGAGGCGTACTGCGCTTACGCTGCCGGTGTGAGGCGAGAATTCTCCGCGTACTCTGACGGTGCATTCGCGGCAGGGCGGTGGAATTGGCTGGAGAAGCAGCTCGCTTATCCGCGCCTGTTCCGCACTGACATTTACGAGACCGAACTCGCCGCCACCGCGCGGGCAAATCTCAGCTGGGAGCTTGAAGAGATGCGCCGCGGGCGGATGGTCAAGGGCTAGTGGCCGCCGCTTTCGGCGCGCACCGGCGCGCCCGGTTCACAGCTTGCAACGGGCGTCGGCGGAAACACGTTCGTTTGCGCGATCCAGCACTCATCGAACACCGAGCAATAACAAGCGCGCATACCGACACGGCCGCGCTGACGCGCCTGATCGACGGCGGTCCAGAGTGTGGCGTTGTTTTCGGTGCGCGGCCAACGCAAGGCGGAGATCGTGTCATTCGGCGCGAGAAAGCGTCGCGCGATCGGGGCCGTCGATTCCATCTCGACCGCCGCTAATGGGTTGCCGCCGGCGCGTTCGATAGCGGCGGAGAAATCCTCGCCGCAGCAATTTTCGATCATCGTATACGTGACGTTGCTTCTGATCTCGACAGGCTGATCATCAATCAGGAGCTCGAATGTGTGGATGCGCGCCGGGCCAGTGCCGACATTGCTCACGTGGAAGCCAAGCTCGTACTCACCCTCCTCGTTCGAATTGCTCGATCCCATTTGCAGGAATGGCCAGGAATTCGCGTGAACGAGGCGCTCCATCGTCTCGCTCGTGTGCTGGGCGACGAAGATGGACAGAACCGACATGAACAGCGCCAACAGCGCCACAATCATGTCGACCCAGCGGTGGCCGGTTTTCTTCGGTTCCGGTGGTTCGATGCCTTCCAGCGCCATGTGCTCCCCCATAAGCTCATTTCCGCTAACGAGGATGCGCGCGGCATGCAGCATGGATGCGACCGCTGGTCGATCAAGAGGATGTGATGAAGGTCGATCTGTTCGACTTTGAACTGCCGGAAGAGAGGATTGCGCTGCGCCCCGCGCGGCCCCGCGATAGCGCGCGCCTGCTGCATGTGGGCGCGGATGGCGCGCTCCATGATTGCATCGTCCGCGACGCACCGGCTCTGTTCCAGCCGGGCGACGTCATCATCTTCAACGATACGCGCGTCATCCCGGCGCGCCTCAACGGCGTGCGGACGCGCGGCGAGAACTCCGTTGGCGTCGAGGTGACGCTGCATCAGCGCGTTTCCGGCTCAACGTGGATTGCGTTCGCACGGCCGGGGAAGCGGCTGAAGGAAGGCGATCGCATCCGCTTCGGGGAAGCGAACGAGTCCAGTGTCTGCATGCTCAACGCGCTCGATGCGACGGTGAGCGCGAAAGCGGAAACCGGCGAGGTCACGCTCGCGTTTGATCTCTCAGGCGCCGATCTCGACGCGGCGATCGCCACGCACGGCATCATGCCGCTGCCGCCCTACATCGCCAGCAAGCGCGCCGAAGATGATCAGGACCGTAGCGACTATCAGACCATGTTCGCCGCGCGTGACGGCGCCGTCGCCGCGCCGACGGCAGGGCTGCATTTCACCGATGAACTGATCGCCGCGCTCGATGCGCGCGGTGTTGAGCGCCACCGGGTCACGCTCCATGTCGGCGCCGGAACGTTCTTGCCGGTGAAGGCGGACGATACCGCCGAGCACCACATGCACAGCGAGTGGCGGGAAATCCCTGTGGAAACGGCCGAAGCGGTAAATCGCGCCAAATCCGAAGGCAGACGGATCATCGCCATCGGCACAACGGCGCTCAGAAGCCTTGAATCCGCAGCGGATTTCAACGGCCGACTCACAGCCGCCAGCGGCCCGACCGATATTTTCATCACCCCAGGCTACCGGTTCAAAATCGTCGATCGGCTTTGGACAAATTTCCACCTTCCGCGCTCGACTCTGTTCATGTTGGTCTCCGCTTTCGCCGGGCTTGCCCGGATGAGGGTGGCTTATGCGCACGCGATCCGTGGGGGCTATCGCTTCTATTCGTACGGCGACGCGTGTCTGATCGAACGGAACCCAGAAGAGGGAGATGGAACATGAGCGCTGTGCGGATCACCTTTCAACGCGACGACGACGCGAATGAAGGGATGCACATCGACATCGTGCTGAATGGCGCGCAGGTCAAAAAAGGTACGGATTATTTCGGCGTTTGGTACGACAAGACCGAAGGCACGCAATGCCCGTTCATTCTCAACGGCTCAGGTCAGCTCGATTACGGCCCAGGCTACGAGGACGAAGACCAGTTTTATGAAACCAATCTGCTGACATCGAGCCTGACGCCAGGTTCGCCCGTCACGGTGACGTTCGAGGACGAAGTGATCGGCTACAAAATCGCCAGCATCACGCCGCTCGCGTGATCGATGGGATTTCCCTTCCACGTTTCCGCCGCCAGCGGCGCGGCGCGCACTGGCGTTCTTGAGACGACCAGAGGCGCCATCCGCACGCCGGCATTCATGCCGGTGGGCACGGCGGGAACGGTGAAGGGGCTCAGTGTCGATCAGGTGCGCCAAGCAGGAACCGATATCCTGCTTGGCAACACCTACCACCTGATGCTTCGCCCCGGCGGCGAACGTCTAGCCCGCCTCGGCGGGCTTCATTCTTTCATGCATTGGGACGGACCGATCCTCACCGATAGCGGCGGCTATCAGGTGATGTCGCTGTCGCAATTGCGGACGCTCGACGAAGAGGGCGTGACCTTCAAGAGCCACATCGATGGCTCGATGCATCGCCTCACGCCTGAACGCGCGATGGAAATCCAAGCCGATCAGATCGGCGCTGACATTGTCATGCAGCTGGACGAATGCCCCGCACTGCCGGCGCCGGAAGCCGACGTGCGCAAAGCGATGGAGCTTTCACTGCGTTGGGCCGTGCGCTGCAAGCAGGCGTTCGGCGCGCGCGAGAAACAGAATTTGTTCGCGATCGTGCAAGGCGGTGTGAACGAGCGCTTGCGTGAGCAATCAGCGGCGTCGCTGGTTGCAGAGGGCTTTGACGGCTACGCGGTCGGCGGTCTGGCCGTTGGCGAAAGCCACGAAGAAATGCTCGCGGTGCTGGACTACACGCTGCCAATCCTGCCGGCGGCGCGGCCGCGCTATCTGATGGGCGTCGGCAAGCCGATCGATATCGTCGAAGCGGTGGCGCGTGGCATCGACATGTTCGATTGCGTGCTGCCGACGCGTTCGGGCCGTCACGGCCAAGCCTGGGGCGACGCCGGTCCGATCACCATCACCAATGCGCGCTTTGCCGAAGATCTGACGCCGCTCGACGCCTCGCTCGATTGCCCGGCGAGCCGCGACTATTCGAAGGCCTATCTGCATCATCTCTTCAAAGCCGGCGAATTGCTCGGCCAAGTTCTGCTCTCTTGGCACAACGTCGCCTACTATCAGGGCCTGATGGCGCGCATTCGCGCGGCGATCGCAGAGGATCGCTACGCGGATTTCGTCGCGACGTTCAAAGCTGGGATGGCTCGGTAATATGGACCGCCGGCGTCTCGCCGGCCGGCTCGACACCTTCATGATATGGCGCATGCCGGCGAGGGCGCCGGCGGTCCACATTATGGCGCAGGCGGCTGACCGTTGGACGTCATCCACCACGGATACGGGCCGGGCTCGTAGGGCTCCGCATAAGCGAAATAGCGCTCCAGCGCGTCAGCCGCCGCGCCATGGAAGATCGTGGAATGGCTTTCGCTGGTGCTGCGATCCACCCACGTGAGCGAAAGACCCGCCGGCGGATGCTCGCTCAGCGCCAGCAGCAGCGTGTCCATCGCCGTGCGCATCGTGCCGCCTTCGTCACCGATCGTCATATAGAGCCGATGCGGCGTCGCATCGTGGCGCGCGAGCAATCGTGGCGCAGCGGCAGCGAGGCGTTCGCCATCCCACCACACGCTCGGGCTCACAGCGACATAATCGTCGAACAGGTTCGGCGCTTTGAGATAGGTGTCGATCACGAATAAGCCGGCCAGTGATTCACCGATCACTGCGCGTTGTTCGTCCACGCGATAGCGCGCCTCGATGAACGGGATCACCTCGTTGGCGATGTGATTGCGGAAGCGCTCGGCCTGGCCGGACGTCGGGAAGCCGCGCACGAAGCGCGGATCGGTCGGCGTCGGCGTCAGCTCGCTGATGCGCACCTTGGTGCCGATGCCGACGACGATCATCTCGCGATAAGCGCCATTGATGGTGGCCACCTGCGCGAGTCCGCTGATGTGGTGGAAATCCTGATCGCGCGCGCCGTCGATCAGATAGAGCACCGGATAGCGCCGATCGCCCTCGGCATAGCTCGGCGGAACCCAAACATTGATCTCGCGCGCTTCGCCCATGATCGCCGACGGAAACGCGAAGCTTTCGCCGATCACCAAAGGCGCAGCACTCGGCGCGGGCTGCGCAACGGCAGGCAAGGCAAACACCGCGACAAGCGCGAACAGGGCGGCGAAGGCTCGGATCATGCTGAGACGACTCCAGATTTCGCGCCAATCTACGGAGACGCGCCGGCTTTCGGTACGGGAAACTTGCGCGCCAGCGGGGTTATTCGTCGCAGAAGCGTGCAGCCGCGTCGCGACGTGCGCAACGTTTCGCAATTGTGTCAGCGCCCGCAACATTGCTGAAATGGGGCGCTCTTAGGCGAAGCGGCGGAGGATCTCATGCACAGGCTCGCTGCGCTTTTCACACTCGTTCTTTGGCTCGCCGTCGGTGCGCCGTTTCCGCAGGCCAGCGCCCAAGCGGACGGCGTTCGCGAAGGCCGTGCCCGTGCAATGATCGAAGCGTTGGCGAGCGGTGATCCGGCCGTCTTTGAACGCGCCGCGCAGGCCAATTATTCGCCGGCTCTGCTGGCGCGACGCACGCCTGAGGAACGGGCACAGTTCGCGCGCGCCATCGGCGGTGATTTCGGGGCGATGCGGATTGAAGAGATAAGAGCCGAAGCGGGCACGCTTACGCTGAACGTCCGCGCTGCGAGCGGTCCGATGAGCGGCGCGTTCGTGTTCACGTTTGAAGACGGCGCAGAGCAGCGCATCGCGCGCATCGACGTCCAAGCCGAAGCCGGCGCCGGCCCGCGCCGGGGCGGGCCAGGCGGGCCTGTGGTTCCACCGCCGCCGATGGACGGTTCAATGACCGCGACGCAGATGGCGAGCGCGATCGATGCGTGGCTGGCGCCGTACCTCGCACGCGACGATTTCGCCGGTGTCCTCATGGTCGCGCGCGAAGGGCAGCCGTTCCTTACGCGCACCTATGGTCTGGCGGATCGCGAGCGCAATCGCGCCGCAACCGAGGCCACGCGCTACAACATCGCCTCGATCGGCAAGAAGTTCACGCAAACCGCGATCGCGCGCCTGATCCAAGAAGGCCGCCTGACGCGCAATTCCACCATCGGTGAATTGCTGCCGGACTATCCGAACGCCGAGGCGCACAGCGCGACCATCGCGCAGCTCGTCGGCATGCAGGGCGGAATCTCGGACTTTTTCGGCGAAGACTTCAACACTCAGCCCAAATCGCGTTTCAACTCGAACCACGCCTATTACGAATACGTCTCGCGCCTGCCGCAGCGCTTCGCGCCGGGTTCGCGGACCGAGTACTGCAATGGCTGCTACGTGGTCCTTGGCGAGATCATCGAACGGCTCTCCGGCATGCGCTTTGAGGATTACGTGCAGCGTGTCGTCTTCACGCCCGCGCGCATGATGCGCTCAGGCTATTTCAACGTGACCGATCTGCCGGCCAACAGCGCGCTCCCCTATGTTCGCGCCGCAGGGCCGGGCAGCGCCTATCGCAACAACCAGGATCATCACGGCGTTGCCGGCAGTGGCGCGGGCGGCGCGTACTCGACGGTTGGCGATCTGCTCGCCTTCGATAACGCCTTGCGTGATGGGCGCTTGCTCAATCCGGAAATGACGGCCTGGGTGCTTGGCGGTGAGGCTAGCGCTGGGCGCAATCACGCTTCGCTCGGTATCGCCGGCGGTGGCGGCGGCGCGAGCAACATCATGGTGTCAGACGGCCACTGGACCGTCATCGTCACGGGCAATGTTCCAGAATTGCCGGAGCGCGTCGGCCAAGCGCTCGCGCGGCAACTGAATTAGTTCACTGACTAGTTCACCGGCCGATCGTCGCGCGAGCGCGATTGGTGCGTCGAGGGGGGCGGTGTCGGCACTGCGTTCGGGCAGCCGAGCGCCGCGCCATAGCCACGCAAGAACGTCCGCCGCTGTTGGCCGTTCGCGAACGCACGCAGCGCATCGCGCTCAGCGCGGCTGGCGCCGGTCAAGCGGCGCACCCAATAGCGGAACGGGATCAGGTCACGCGCCGTGCCTTGCACAGCGTCGATGGCTTGTTCCTCAACAAAGTCGCCGCTGCGGTCCCAGATGTTGCGGCCTGGCCCTGGCTGGAAGCTCTCCGGGCCCAGGATGGAATCCAGCTGACCAATTTCCGCGTTGATCGCTGAGCACCCGGGCGCGAGCGAACCGGTGTTGTACGGGTATTGCAAATTCCGCAGCATCATCGGGATTTCCTGACGCATCAGGTTCAAATCTCGGAGCGGGGTTTGCGCGGCTTCGACGGCGCCGCGGCGCGTGTCGGCGGTGCGTCCGGACGAACATGCCGCGATGGTCGCCACCAACAAAACCGCGACCAGCTCCCGCCAATAGCGCATCGCCCACTCCATCCTCGTGCCCGGTATTGCTATACAGGCGCCATTCTGGCCCGCCAATGCGGCGCAAGCATGGACAACAATTCCGAATGAGGCCAAGCGCTTAGCGATGTTGCCGGTTGAGGAGGTTCTGCCTGAATTGAAGGCTGCGCTGGAGGCGCGGTCCGAAGCCGTGCTCGTCGCGCCGCCCGGCGCCGGCAAGACGACGCGCGTGCCGCCGGCTTTGCTGGGCGCAAACTGGGCGCGGACCGGCAAGATTATTCTGCTCTCGCCGCGGCGGATCGCGGCACGCGCGGCGGCGGCGCGGATGGCGTTCGAGATGGGCGAGCGCGTTGGCGACACTGTCGGTTATCGCGTGCGCTTGGATGCGAAGATCAGCGCCCGCACGCGCATCGAGGTCGTCACCGAGGGCGTGTTCACGCGGATGATCCTCGACGATCCGGAGCTCTCCGGCGTCGCCGCGGTGCTGTTCGACGAATTCCATGAGCGTTCGCTTGAGGGCGACCTGGGCTTAGCACTGGCGCGCGATGCTCAAGCGGGGCTGCGGCCCGACCTCCGGATATTGGTGATGTCGGCCACGCTCGACGCGTCGCGTGTCGCGGCGTTGTTGGGCGAGGCGCCGGTGATCGTCAGCGAAGGCCGGATGTTCCCGGTTGCGATGACCTATCGACCTCGCGATCCGCGTGCGCGGATCGAGGAGGAGGTCGCCGCCGCCACACGCGCGGCGCTGCGCGCGGAGCAGGGGAGCGCGCTCGTCTTTCTGCCTGGCGCGCGCGAGATCGAACGCACAGCGGAAGCGTTGCGCGCATCTTTGAACGATCCGAGCGTCGACGTCCGCCCGCTCTTCGGCGCGATGAACCCAGGCGATCAGGATGCGGCGATCTCGCCGTCCCCGCCCGGCCGGCGCAAAGTGGTGCTCGCAACCTCGATCGCGGAAACCAGTCTCACCATCGATGGCGTTCGCATCGTCATCGATAGCGGCCTCGCGCGCCGGCCGCGTTATGAGCCAGGCCTTGGCCTCACGCGCCTTGAAACCGCGCGTGCGAGCAAAGCTTCCGTCACGCAACGCGCGGGCCGCGCAGGCCGGCTGGAGCCGGGCGTGTGCTGGCGTTTGTGGAGCGAGGGCGAAACGCGGTCGCTGCCGGATTTCGACCGCCCAGAGATCATGGACGCGGACCTGTCGAGCCTCGCGCTCGATCTTGCCTCCTGGGGCGTGCGCGATCCGGCGACGCTTGCGTGGCTCGATCCGCCGCCGAAGCCGGCCTGGAGCGAAGCGCAGTCTTTGCTGACGCGCATCGGCGCATTGAACGACGGCGCGCTCACCGAATACGGCGCGCGGCTCGCACGCATGCCGCTGCCGCCGCGTTTGGCGCACATGGTGCTGGCCGCGGGCGAGGACAAATTGCTGGCAGCACGCATCGCCGTACTGCTGACGGAGCAAGGACTGGGCGGGCGCGGCGTCGACCTGCGCGATCGCTTGCACCGCTTCAGCAGCGAACGTGGCCAGCGTGCGGAAGCCGCGCGGCGCTTGGCCGATCGTATCGCGCGACAAGCCGGCGGCGGCGAAGGGGTTGACGAAGCGAGCGCTGGCATCGTGCTCGCGCACGCGTTTCCCGATCGCGTGGCCAAGCGGCGTGGCGAAGCGTTCTTGATGGCCAATGGCCGCGCGGCGTCTATGGACGTAGCCGAGCCGCTCTCGCAATCGCCGTATCTGGTAATCGCCGATATCGCGGGCGCCGCCGGGCGTTCGCAGGTGTTGCTGGCCGCGCCGATCGACGCGGCGGACATCGAAGCGATGTTCGCCAAGGAGATCGAGACACACGCGGCCGTGACGATCGATGCAGCCACGGGCGCGTTGCGCGGCAGGCGCACGCGGCGGCTTGGCCGCATCGTGCTCAGCGAAGCGCCGCTCGAAAAGCTGAGCGCGGAAGATCTGCGCGACGCGCTGCTTGAAGCTGTGCGCGATGATGGCCTCGCGTTGCTCGATTGGACCGAAGCCGCGAACCAAGTGCGCGCACGCGCGGCGCTTATGCGTTCGGTGGAAGGTGAGACTTGGCCTGATTGGAGCGACGAGGCTTTGCTTGCTTCGCTCAGTGAATGGCTGGAGCCGGCGCTTGATGGCGTGAAACGCCTCAAGGATGTCGGCGTCGCCAACGCGCTGCTGAACGCCCTGCCGTACGATCTGCGCCGCAAGCTGGACAACGAGGCGCCAACGCACTTCGAAACGCCGGCGGGTTCATCGCTGCGGATCGATTACGCAGCCGAAGGCGGCCCGGCGCTCGACGTGCGGCTGCAGGAGCTGTTCGGCTTGGACAAGCACCCGAGCGTCGGCGGCGGGCGCGTGCCGCTGACGCTCCGCCTGCTTTCACCGGCCCACAGGCCAGTTCAAACCACGAAAGACTTGCCAGGCTTCTGGCGCGGGTCGTATGCGGCGGTGCGGAGCGACATGCGCGGACGTTATCCGAAGCATCCGTGGCCGGAAGATCCGCTGAGCGCGCCGCCGACGCGCCGGGCGAAGCCGAAAGGAACATGATGAGCGTCACCATCGCCGATCTGCACGCCGCCGCCGAGCGCATCCGTCCGTACGCCGTGCGCACGCCGCTGTTGCGCAACGATGCGCTCGACGCCGCGATCGGCGCGCGCGTGTTTGTGAAAGCGGAGAACCTGCAGCGCGGCGGCGCCTTCAAGTTTCGCGGCGCGGCGAGCGCCATAACCGCGCTTGATCCGGAAACACGTAAGCGCGGTGTCGTGGCCTTTTCGTCCGGCAATCACGCGATCGCAGTTTCGACCGCTGCGCGTATGTTCGGCATCCCGGCGGTGATCGTGATGCCGTCCGATGCGCCGCGCATCAAACTGGAGACGACGCGCGCCAATGGCGCGGAGGTCGTCACTTATGATCGCGTCAAGGAAAGCCGCGAAGCGATCGGCGCGAAGCTCGGCAGCGAACGCGGCTTGTCCATGATCAAGCCGTTTGACGATGTAAACGTCATCGCCGGCCAGGGCACGTGCGGTTTGGAGATTGGTGAGGAGATCGCGCCGGATATCGCGCTCGTGCCGGCAAGTGGCGGCGGGTTGGCGACCGGTGTTGCGCTGGGGCTTCCGAACGCCACGATTTACGCCGTTGAGCCCGAGGGCCACGCCGATATCGCACAAACGTTGGCGACCGGTGTGATCCAGAGAAACCCGCCCGGCATTCGCTCGATCTGCGACGGCCTGCTCACCGAGCAGATGGGCGACATCACATTCCCGATCGCGCGCGAGCGGTTCGCGGGTGCGGTCGCCGTGTCGGACGAGCAAGTGCTGCGGGCGATGGCGTTCGCGTTCCGGCATTTGAAGATCGTGCTCGAGCCCTCGGGCGCGGCGTCCCTCGCGGCGGCGCTCGAGGGCAAGGTCGATCTCAAAGGCAAAACCGTCGCGCTCGTCGCCAGCGGCGGCAACGTGGATGCGGAAACCTTCCAGCGCGCTTTGGCCTTCGCCTAGCGGCCCCGCTCCAGATCCTGCCGAAGTCGGATCGGCACCGGGCGGCCCTCGATGCGGTGGCGATAGACCTGCAGATTCTCCGTCACGCGCTGCACGTAATTGCGCGTCTCAGCGAACGGGATGAGTTCCACCCAATCCACGACATCGACGGAGGATGAGCGCGGATCGCCCCAATCGGCGATCCATTCACGCGCGCGATGCGAGCCCGCATTGTAGCTGGCGATCGCGAGAACGTATGAACCGCCGAAATTGTCGACGAGGTCGCCCAAATGCGCGGCGCCAAGCGTCATGTTGTACGAGCCATCGGTGGTGAGCGCGGCGCGATCATAGGACATGCCCTCGCGGCGCGCCTGCGCTTGCGCGGTGGAGGGGATGAGCTGCATCAGGCCGCGCGCGTTGGCGCTGGAGATGGCGCTGACCTCGAACTCGCTCTCTTGGCGGATGATCGCGTAGACGAGCGCCGGTTCGGGCCGGCCGCTCGTCTCGACGCGCGACGGCAGCGGCAACATCGGGTACGCGGCGTTGACGGCCACAACGTTTCGGAAGAGGCCAGCCTTGGCGTTGCGCAGAGCCGTGCGCGTGTAGGACTGCTCCGACGCGAGCTGCGCCAGCAGCTCGACTTCGCGCGGGTCCTCCAGCGTGTCGTCGAGATAGAATGCGATGCTCTCAAAGTCCGAGCGATCGCCAACTTCCGCCATCAGCCGCAACGCCCGCACCAATTCGCGCGACTCAAAGCGCGCGCGCGTTGCGTCGTCGATCCGCGCCGTGTCGGGCAGGTCGAGCATGGCTTGACCGTTGCCGGCGCGGCGTTGGGCGGCGAGTTGGCCGTAATAGGTGAACGGATAGCGCGCAGCGTTCGCGAGCAAATCGTTCGCTTCCGACGTGCGGCCGAGCGCACGCGTTGCCTCAGCGCGCCAGTAGAAAGCGCGTGAACTGGACACAGGCGCCGAGACATTGTCGCTCAGGTGCCGGAAATGCTCCTCGGCGGCGGCGGCATTGTCGAGGAAGCGCAATTGCAGCCAGCCGGACAGCCATTCGGCGTCGGCGAATTCCTCGCCGGACGTCATGCCGTGATTGCTGACGAGGTTATATGCGAGCCGCTGATTACCGGCGCGCAGCGCGCGAGGCACGTAGAGGCGCTTCTCGCGGAAGATATCGTCCCGCGCCACCAGCGGCGCTTCACGCGCGTCGATGCGCGCGGCTACGGGCATCGCGTCTTCCGGGCGGCCCGAGCGGCGGATGTATTGCGTGCGGTCGTAAAGCAACCCCGGATGATCGCGGCGCGAGGCGGGCACAGCGTCCACCGCCGCTTGCAGGCCGCGACGTTGGCGCGACTGCAAGGCGATGCGCGCATTGGCGAGCAGGCGGTCAGCGGAGGAAACGTTCGGCAGCAGCGCCCGCGCATCGGTGCGCTGGCCGCGCCACAGCAACACATCGACGCGAGCGGCGTAGTCTTCGGCGCTGAAATCGAACACAGCGCGTGCACGGGCGGAGGCAGCGTCGGACAGCGTGTCTTCCCGCCAGGCGGCGCGGGCGATTTCGTTGGCTTCTTGGCGCTGGCCGGTTTCACGCAGCGCGAGCGCCAGTGCAATGCGGCCGTCGCCACTGATCGGCCCGCCTTCCTGGCGGAGGAACGTGACGCGGTCCGACGCGGAGACTGAGCTATTGAGAATTGCTTGCTCGGCGCGCGTTCGCATGATCGTGCGCCCTGGCCAGCCCTGGAGGTCGGTCAGCGCGCGCGAGAGATCGTCGAAATAGAGCGGCGCGGCGGTGCTTGCCGCCCAGCGCCATTGCAGCATGTGACGGACGAGAGGATCGCTCGCGCCGTCGCGCAATTGGGCGAGGCCGGACCAATCGTTGGCGTCCGCGGCGCTCATGCCTTGGACCAGGCGCTGCCGCTCCGCGGCGGAAACCGGCGGCGGGGGCGGCGCGAGCGCGGCCGCCGCCTCGACGGCGGAGGGGCCGGGCGTGGCGGATTGTTGACCAGCGCTCGACGCCACGAGCGCGAGGCTCGCGGCGATCGAAACCACGCCAATCCGTATCAGCCTGGGCGGCATAAGCTGCTCCGTTGGTGGTTTTGCCCGCGTCACTCAAAAAGCTCCGTCGTCGCGATGCCGGAACGGCCTCGACGCCGACGCGCTATTTAACGTAACCCAAGCATGTGGCAGGAATCGCGCCAAAGCCAGCCCGGGAGCGGCCATCGCTGCGTGCGCCGGGGTATTATGATGCTGACGAGACACAATTTTCCATGATTGAGACGCGAATTCAGGGCTCCATCCCGGCGCTTATTACGCCGTTCCGAAATGGAACTGTGGATGAACGGGCTTTTCAGGAATTGGTCGAACGCCAAATCACCGAGGGATCGGGCGGCTTGGTGCCCTGCGGTACAACCGGCGAGAGCGTCACGCTCAGCCATGCTGAGCACAAACGCGTCGTCGAAATGTGCGTCGAAGCCGCCGCCGGCCGCGCTCCAGTGATCGCGGGCGCCGGCTCAAACTCAACCGCGCACTCGATCGAATTGGCGCGCGACGCCAAGGTCGCGAAAGCGGACGCGGTGCTCGTTGTTGCGCCGTACTACAACAAGCCCAGCCAAGAGGGGCTCTACGCGCACTTCAAGGCGATCAATGACGCGGTCGACATTCCGATCGTGATCTACAACGTGCCGGGCCGCACCATCGTCGACATCGGCGTCGACATCATGGGCCGCATCGCCAAGCTGAAGAATGTCATCGGCATCAAAGACGCGACTGGCGATCTGTCGCGCGTGGCGCGCCAACAGGCTGTGTGCGGCGACAAGTTCGTGCAGCTCTCGGGCGACGATGGCAGTGCGCTTGGGTTCAATGCTTATGGCGGCAAGGGCTGCATCTCGGTGACGGCCAACGTCGCGCCGAAGCTCTGCGCGCAGATGCATGCGGCATGCGCCAAGGGCGATTTCGCCGCCGCCGCCGCAATCGATGCGAAGCTCGCGAACCTGCACAAGGTGATGTTTGTCGAACCGTCGCCGGGTCCAGCCAAGTATGCGGCGTCGCTGCTCGGCCATTGCACCGACGAGGTGCGCCTCCCGATCCTCACGCTCACCGACGCCGCCAAGGCACAAGTGCGCGCGGCGATGACGGAAGCGGGTTTGCTCTGATGGCCAAAAAGCCCGAGCCACCGCGAAAGCTTGTCGCCGAGAACCGGCGTGCGCGCTTCGATTTCATGATCGAGGACACGATCGAGGCCGGCATTCAGCTTGTCGGCACCGAGGTGAAATCGCTGCGTTCAGGGCGCGCGAACATCGCCGAGAGCTACGCATCGACAGAGCGCGGCGAACTCTGGTTGATCAACGCAACGATCCCCGAATATCCGCCGGCGGGCCAGTTCAATCACGAGCCGCGCCGGCCGCGTAAGCTGTTGGTGCGTTCGCGCGAACTGGGCAAGCTCGCCGCCGCGGTGGAGCGCGAAGGCCGCACGCTTGCGCCGCTTCGCCTCTATTTCAACGATCGCGGCATCGCCAAGATCGAGATCGCCCTCGCCAGAGGCAAGAAGGCGCATGACAAGCGCGAAGCCACCAAGGATCGTGACTGGAAACGCCAGCAAGCGCGGCTCTTGAAGGATCGCGGATGAGAAAGCTGATCGCCGCCGGAGCGCTGCTCTTTGTTGTCGCTGGTTGCGACACCGGTCCGGTGGATGTTCCAGCGCAGCTCGCGAATTGCCAGATCGACGTGGACGTCACCCGGCGCGTGGCCGCCTGCACGGCGGTGACCCGGGCGGAGGGCGCAAGCGCGCATCAGCGCGCAACCGCCTTTGCGCAACGCGGCGTCGCCCGCGCCAGCGTTGGCGAACAGGCGCGCGCTGTCGCCGATTTCGGCCGCGCGCTGCGGCTCGATCCGAACCTCGCCTTTGCCTATTTTGAGCGCGCGGCGATCCACCATTCGCGTGGCGCGTTCGATAGCGCCGTGGCGGACTATGATCGCGCACTGGCGATCGATCCGACGCTTGAGAACGCCGCCTATCGCCGCGCGCTGGCGCTGACCTCGCGGATCGACGATTTCGCCACGCTGCTGGTTCAGGCGAACTCGCTCATTGAAGCAAATCCACGCAATGCGGCGGCCTGGAACAATCGTTGTTGGATTCGCGCGGTGGAGGGTGTGGAGCTTGAAGCGGCGCTGGCGGACTGCAATCGGTCGCTCGGCCTCGAACCAAATGATCCGAACGTGTTTGACAGTCGTGGCCTTGTCTATCTGAAGCTCAACAATCCGCGCGCTGCGCTGGCGGATTACGAGGCTGCTGTCCGGCTCGAAGAGAACGCGCACTTTGTTTACGGGCGTGGCATTGCGCGGCTGGAACTCGGATTGGGCGACGAAGGTAATGCGGACCTCGTCCGCGCCGCCGAGCTTGAGAGCGACATCGCCGAAACCTACGCCGCATATGGCGTCACGCCGCCCGAAGCGCCCGTGACGCCGGCGGACGAGGTGAAGAAGCCGTGAAGAAATTCACGCTCACGACATTGGTCGTCCGCGAGTACGACGAGGCGATCGCGTTCTTCACCAACGTTGTCGGCCTGCGTCTACTTGAAGACACCGACATGGGCGGAGGCAAACGCTGGGTGGTCGTCGCGCCGGAAGAGGGTGGCGGCTTGCTGCTCGCGAAGGCGGGCAACGCCGAACAGAGCGCGCGCATCGGCGACCAAACCGGAGGCCGCGTCGGTTTCTTCCTGCACACGGACGATTTCGCCGGCGATTACGCGCGCATGCAGACCGCAAATGTGCGCTTCGTGGCAGAGCCGCGCGACGAGGCTTACGGGCGCGTCGTGGTGTTTCTCGATCTCTATGGCAATCTCTGGGATCTGATCGAACCACGCGCCGAGGCGTAAAGATCAATTAAACACAGTTCGCCTCAACGCGTATTAATCATGCTCGCGTAAGAATTGCTTCAGACAAACGGGAAGAACTCCGGGGCGCGGGTATGGTTCGTGTTTTTGGCTCGATCGTCGAACAGCACAATTTGTGGCTTGTCGGCGTCGCCGTAATCGTCAGCGCGCTGTGCTGGGCCGGTGCGCTGCTGGTCATGGACCGCGTTCGCGGCGTCGAGGAAAGCAATCGCAACGGTTGGCTGTTCTTGGCTGCGCTGGCCGCGGGCGGCGGCGCGTGGGCGACGCACTTTGTCGGCATGCTCGCTTACGATCCCGGCGTTCCGACGTCCTTCGTCTTCAGCACCTCGATATTGACCGCGCCGATCGGGATCGTCGGCGCGTTTGCGGCGCTCGCGATTTTCGCGCGCTGGAGCACAAGTTGGGGCGCCGTCTTCGCCGGTTTGACTATGGGCGTGACGATGGCGGCCGTGCACCATGTCGGGATGAGCGGCATGGAAGCCGCGGCCGAACGTGTGTGGGCGAAGGACCTCGTCATCGCCGCGACCCTGTTCGCACCGACATTCTCCGTGCTTGGTTTCTGGACCCTCGCGCAGGCCAAGGGCGTTTCCGGTCGCGCGCTCGCCGGCGCGCTGTTCGTGACGGGGATGCTGCTGCTGCACTTTACCGGCGTGGCGGCGCTGACGCTGACGCCGCATCAATTGGTGAAGCCGCCCGCGGAAGCACTCGATCATGCCGGGCTTGCGACGATGATTGTTGTCGGCGCGGCAGCTCTGCTGATCGCAGCCGCGACGTTTTCCTTTGCAGACCGCCGCATGTCCGCGGTGCGATTGGCCAATGGCGCACGCGCGTCGCGGCTTGCGGAAGCCGCGTTCGAAGGCCTCGCGATCCACGATGGCGATGTCATTCTCGACGCCAATTCCGCGTTGGCGGAGATGCTCGGCGTGAAGGTGGGCGATCTCATAGGGCAAACCATGCGCAGCTTCATGGGACCCGACGCAATCCCAGCGCTGCAGGCCGCCGCGCGTGGTGAGCGGCCGTATCCAGTCCAGGCGACGTTGGTGAATGCGCAGGGGCTCCTGGAGGTCGAGGTTTATCGCCGCGTGCTGAGCGATGTGCTTTATGTGTCCTGTGTGCGCGACATCAGTGCGCGCCGCCGAACCGAACGCGCCGACGCCGCGCGATCACAATTCTTCGCTGGCATGGACCAGGAGCTGCGTGCGCCGCTGAACGAGATTGTCGCTGGTTCGCACGCGCTGCGGGACGGCTCCAAGCATACGCACGCGGAAGCGGAGCGTATTCTGGCGTCCGCGCAACGTCTCCTCGGCTTGCTTGACGCGGTCGTCGATGACGGCGCTTCGGGTAGCGCGCCGGCCGTTCAGCACATTCGCGCTGCGTGATCCTAAGCGCGCGCCAGTTCGGCGGCGCGCTCGAAGACGCTTTCGAACATTTCCGTCGTCAGGCGCCGAGTCTGCGTGTTGTAGCGTGAGCAATGATAGCTTGAGACAAGCATGCGGCCGCCTGGAAGCTCCGCTTCGGCGGCGTGGCCGAACTTGGCGAAACTCGGTTTCAGTCCATGCGCGCGCAGCACGCTTTCATGCGCGATCGAGCCTAGCGCGAAGATCACTTTGAGCTTTGGCAGCGCATCGAGCCGCGCGCTGAGAAACGGCCGGCAGGTGCGGATTTCTTCTGGCGTCGGCTTGTTCTCCGGCGGCGCGCAGCGCACCGCGTTGGTGATCATCGCGCCCTTGAGCGTGACGCCGTCCTCCGGGTCGGCGCGGTATACACCTTTGGCGAAGCCAAATTTGCCAAGCGTCGCGTAGAGCAATTCGCCGGCGTAGTCGCCGGTGAACGGCCGGCCCGTGCGGTTCGCGCCGCGGCGTCCTGGCGCAAGCCCCACAACAAGCAAACGTGCGTTCGCGTCACCGAACGATGGCGCTGGATCGTTGAACCAATCGGGCTCGGCGCGGCGATTGTCCGCGCGATATTCAACGAGGCGCGGGCAGAGCGGGCAGCCGCGCGGCGCTTCGGGCGGCGTCTTGCTCATCGGCCGCCTTCGTCGTCGTTGTGATAATCCGACGGCGCACGCTCGCGCGGTGGCCGGCCGATCAATGGCATCATGTCGGTGAGATCGATGAAATTGTCGGCGGCGCGACGGAGATCGTCGCCCGCCATCGGCGGATTGGACTTGATCGTCGAAACAACGCTCAGCTTCACGCCTTTACGCTGCAGCGCGCCCGCGAGCGGCGCGAAATCGCCATCGCCTGAAAACAGGAAGGCGTGATCCATAAATGGCGCTGTCTCCAGCATGTCGACGGCGATCTCGAGATCCATGTCGCCCTTGAAGCGGCGGCGGCCATTGGCGTCGAGATATTCGCGCGCCGGCTTCGTGACGATGCGATAGCCGTTATAGTCGAGCCAATCGACCAGCGGCCGGATCGGCGAGAAATCCTGATCTTCCACCAAAGCCGTGTAATAGGACGCGCGGATGAAGCGGCCGTGCTGGCGGAATTCTTCCAGCAGCTTCTTGTAGTCCATGTCGAACTGCAGCGCCCGCGCCGCCGAATAGAGGTTTGCGCCATCGATAAAGATCGCGACACGCTCATCAGGATGAATGAGGCGATCGAGTAGGGTAGTGGTCTGCGCCAATGGAGAACTCCGCAATCATCGCGCTCGGCACTAATCTGCCGTACCGAGGCTGGTCAGGGCCGGCGCTGTTGGCGCAGGCCGTTGAAGCGTTGAAGCGCGCAGGGCTCACCCCGCAAAACGTCTCCGGAATATGGGAGACGGAACCCTGGCCACCGCGCTTACGCGAGGAGGGCCAGCAATCCTTCTTCAACGCGGTGGTGGAGGTAGACCCTGCGGGCCGAAGCCCGCAAGCGCTCTACACGTTGCTCCGCGGGATAGAGATCGAGTTCGGCCGCGAGCGGCGTAACCGCTGGGGACCGCGGACGCTGGACCTCGATCTGCTGGCGTTAGACGGCGCGGTCGGAGTTTTTGAGGGTCCAGAGGGGGAGATCCGGTTGCCTCACCCCCGTCTCCAGGAGCGGGCGTTCGTGCTCGCGCCGCTGGCCGAAGCCGCCCCGGACTGGCGGCACCCCGTTCTGGTAGCGTCCCCGGCGGAGCTGCTCCGCGCCTTGGGCGAGGATCAGGGCGTCAGGCTCTGGGGGCCGTTTCCGGACGCCGGCTGAGCCTTTCGCGGCTGCGGCGCCGGTTTGCATTGCGGAATTCGTCGCACCCCATTACTTTAGCTGTTCATTCCTGCATCTGAGCTTAGAGGAAGAGACGCCTTGGCCCGCGTAACCGTCGAAGATTGCGTAGAAAAAATCCCCAACCGGTTCTCGCTGGTGCTGCTGGCCGCCCACCGGGCGCGCGGCATTTCCTCAGGCGCCGAGCCTCTGATCGACCGTGACCGCGATAAAGACCCGGTCGTGGCCCTCCGCGAAATCGCCGATGGCGCCGTCCTCCCGGAAGACCTCCGCGACGGCCTCGTGATGCTCTACCAGGACGTGCAGCCGACGGCGCAGGCCGAAGACGAGCAGGACCGCCTGGCGCTCGTCGCCCCGGTCCAGTCCAGCGAAGAGGACGTCCTCCGCGCGCTCCAGCAGGAAGCCGAAGCGCAGCGGGACGAACGGTTCTAGGCCCATGTCCGGCGGTGACGCAGTCGCCGCCAGACCAGCGTCCGCGCCAACCGGTACGGGCGATGCGCCGCCGCGCACGCGCTATCTGCGCCAGTTCGAATTACTCGAACGCATCCGCTCGTACGACCCGCAGGTCGACGAGAACCTGATCAATCGCGCCTACATCTACGCGACGTCGAAACACGGCAGCCAGAAGCGCCATTCCGGCGACCCGTATTTCGCGCACCCGATCGAAGTGGCGGGTTTGCTCACTGAGTACAAACTCGATCAAGCGACGATCGTCGCCGGCCTGCTGCACGACACGATCGAAGATACCGACGCGACGAAGGCCGAGATCACCAAGATGTTCGGCGGCCAGATCGCCGATCTGGTCGAAGGCGTCACCAAGCTCTCTCAGCTTGGGATGCAGTCGGAGGAGAACAAGCAGGCGCAGAACCTGCAGAAATTCATCCTCGCCATGTCGCGCGACGTGCGCGTGCTGCTCGTGAAGCTGGCCGATCGCCTGCATAACATGCGCACGCTGAAGCACATCCCCAAGCCGGAGAAGCGGCGGCGGATCGCGCTTGAGACGTTGGAAATCTACGGGCCGCTCGCGCGCCGCATCGGCATGGAGCGGATGGCGCGCGAATTGGAGAGCCTCGCTTTCCACGAAGCATTTCCGGAAGCGGAAACCGCGATCAATGCGCGGCTTGAGCAATTGCGCGTCGAGAAGGGCGCCAACGTCGCCATCGTCATTCAGACGATCTCCGAGGTGCTGGAATTTTCCGGCATCCATGCGCGTGTGTTTGGCCGCGAGAAGCAGGTCTACTCGATCTGGCGTAAGCTACAGCGCAAGAGCGTTGAATTCTCCGATCTCGCTGACGTCTACGCGTTCCGCATCATCGTGCCGACGCCGGAGGATTGCTACCGCGCGCTCGGCGTCGTGCACCAGACTTGGCGCTGCGTGCCCGATCAGGTGGAAGATTACATCTCCAACCCGAAGCCGAACGGCTATCGCTCGATCCACACCGTGGTGATCGGGCCGGGCAATGTGCGGGTTGAGGTGCAAATTCGCACCGAGGAGATGGATCAGCTCGCGGAAGTCGGCGTTGCGGCGCATTGGCGCTACAAGAACGAAGCCTACGGCTTCGACGAAGAGCAAGCAGCGTCCGCAGGCCTCGATGCGCGCGAAGCGACGCGTTCGTTGCTGGAAATCGCCGAACATGGCGGCGATCTGGACGAATTTATCGAGCACGCGAAGCTCGAAATGTATCAGGACCACGTCTTCGCGTTCACGCCGAAGGGGCTCCTGATCGCGCTGCCGCAAGGCGCGACGTCGCTCGATTTTGCCTACGCCGTACATTCCGGCATTGGCGACCGCTGCATCGGCGCGAAGATCAACGGCGTTGAGCGGCCGCTGCGTTCGGCGCTGCGCAACGGTGATGTCGTGGAGATTATGACCTCCGATCGCGCCGCGCCCGTGCCTGGCTGGGCGGCGCTGACGAAAACCGGACGCGCCAAGTCCGCGCAGAGACGCTTGGAGCGTCACGCGCGGCAAGAGGAATTCATCAAGCTCGGCCGCGATCTCGTCACGCACGCGCTGCACCGCTACGGCCACGACTTGTCGGACACCTCGCTGCACAAAGCCGCGCAGCGGCTTGGGAAGCAGAGCGAAGAAGAACTCTATATCTCGGTCGGCGAGGGCAGCTTGAAGGCGACGGCCGTCGCCGTTGCGGCGTTTCCGGGCCTTGAAGAACGTGTGCGCAAAGATGAAGCGCGTCGGCCGATGGAGCGCGAGAAGGCCAAGATTTACGTCAAAGGTAGCTCGCTCACGCCCGGCATCGGCCTGCATTTCGCCGAATGCTGTTCGCCGATCCCGGGCGATCGCATCATCGGCGTGCAGGAGCCCGGCAAGGGCCTCGTGATCCACACGATCGATTGCGAACGGCTCGAAGCGCTCGAGGAAGCGCCCGACACGACGTGGATCGATCTCGAGTGGACGAAAACCGCGCTCGATCGAACCCTCAGCGTCGGTCGCGTGGTGGCAACGGTTGAGAATGCGCGCGGTGCACTCGCCGATCTCTGCCGCATCATTGCCGAGAACGAGGGCGACATCATAAATCTCAAGCTTC
Source organism: uncultured Terricaulis sp. (assembly GCA_964653495.1). Taxonomy (GTDB): domain Bacteria; phylum Pseudomonadota; class Alphaproteobacteria; order Caulobacterales; family Aquidulcibacteraceae; genus Vitreimonas. Next base: position 33,403 of record CAZZFE010000019.1, read on the forward strand.
TGCGCCGCACCACGGATTTCTTTGACATGCAGTTCGACATCGAGGTCGCCGACGCGCGCCACCTCACCAACCTCATCGCCGGCATGCGCACGTCTAAGGCGGTGAAGGATGTCGAACGGGTGCGCGGGTGAGCGCTCCGTTTCACCGCCCGTACCAGGATGAAGCGATCAACAAGATGTACCACATCTTGTTTTGCGACGATGCCGATGCGTTTCGCGCCGTTTCCGAAAGCCCAAATGACCGCTTCGCGCCGTTGTTCGCGCCGAGGTTCGATGAAGCGAAGCTACGCGCGCTAGCCGATGACGTGGGCGTTGAGAGCCGCTTGCGCTTGCTCGCCGTCAATCGCCTACGCGCCGAGGGCCGCGATACCGGGCCGAAGCAATTGCACGGAATTGTTGCGGAGGTGGCGCTCGACGGCGGCCTCGACACGCTCGCGGCTTATGCCGATGGTCGCGTGCGCTACATCAACCAGACCGGCAAAATGTCGATCATCGAAGGCCAAGTCCCTGAGTTGATCGACAAGATCACCAAGCTGTTCGATGCAGCCAAGCCGCTCGTCGCGCGCATCGGGCCTTGGGACAAGGATCGCTTGCCGCCGCCGACGAAAGGCAACGTACGCCTGTCATTCCTGGTGAGCGACGGCCTCTATTTCGGCAATGGGCCAATGGAGCAATTGTCGCGCGATCCACTCGGCGGCCCTGTTTTGCTCGCGGCGGCGGAGTTGCTCAACGCCACCGTTGAGTTCGCGTTGGCAGCGCAGAAGAAGCGCTAGGCCGGCGCGTATTTGCGCTCGGCCTCGTCTGCCGCGATCGGCCAAAGTTCGCCGACGACGCCTTGCATGATCCAATCGCCGGCCTCCGCGCGTTGCGGGCCTTCCGCGGTTTGCACCATCGCCGGATAGTCGAGCGTGAAATAGCGGTAGATCACGTCCGGTCGCTTTTCGTATCCGCCGAGAATGCGCTTGCGGTACGTCTGCTCGAAGATGTCGCGACGCACGACGGACGTGGCGCCATCCTTTGACGTCACGATGTAGTGCTGTTCGGCTTCGTAGTTCAGTTCGCCGTGACCGCCATCGATGCTGCCGTCCTCGCGCGCAAGCTCCGCTTGCACGCTGCCAAGCCGGCGCGGCTTTACGCTCCGCCAATCCGCGTTCGCTGGCGGGGCCGCGATCGTTTCAAGCTGTTGCTTCTTGCCGATCGAGGGGCGGCGGCCAAATACGAACTCAAGCAAACTCATCAGGCGCACCTCGGGACTATTCGCGTGGGAAAGGAATGGGCGGGGGCGTTGGTTCCCGGCGCGGCGCTAAGAGCGCGTCATTTCCCTAGGTTCCGCCTGTTTTACCGCCGCGCGCGGGGTGCTAGAGACGGCCCATGACTCAAGACGAAGTGCTCGACGAATTCCGCGCCGCTGGCGCTTTGCTGGAAGGGCACTTCATCCTGTCCTCCGGCCTGCATAGCCCGGTGTTCTTCCAGAAGAATGCGGTGTTCATGGACCCGGCGCGGACGGAGCGGCTGTGCTGCGCGTTGGCGGAAAAGGCTCGCGCCGTGTTCGGCAAAATCGACGCGGTCGTTTCGCCCGCAGTCGGCGCCATCATTCCCGGTTACGAAACCGCGCGCCATCTCGGCGCGCGGGCAATGTTCGTGGAGCGTGAAGGCGGCAAGTTCGCGTTGCGTCGCGGCTTCGAGATCAAGCCGGGCGAGCGCGTGTTGATGGTCGAGGATGTCGTCACCACAGGCCTCTCATCGCGCGAGTGCCTCGACGCGATCCGCGGTCATCCCGGCGAACTCGTCGGCGCCGCGTGCCTGATCGATCGCTCCGGCGGAACCGCTGACATCGGCGCGAAGCTCGTGTCGCTCGCTTCGGTGCAAGCGCCAGCCTATGCCGCTGACGCACTGCCGCCCGAGCTTGCAGCGTTGCCAGCGATCAAGCCTGGCAGCAGAGGGCTCGCGGCATGACGAAGCTGCGGCTCGGCGTGAACATCGATCACGTCGCCACCATCAGAAATGCGCGCGGCGGCGCTTATCCCGATCCGATACGGGCGGCGATTGTCGCGCTCGAAGCGGGCGCGGATGGCGTCACCGCGCATTTGCGCGAAGACCGCCGCCACATCTCGGACGCCGACATCGACGGTCTCACCAACATGCTGCGCGAGCGCGCCAAGCCGTTGAACCTCGAAATGGCAGTGACGTCAGAGATGTTGGCGATCGCGCTGAAGCACAGCCCGCACGCCGTGTGCCTGGTGCCGGAGCGTCGCGAAGAACGCACGACGGAGGGCGGCCTCGATGTCGCCGGCGGACACAATTGGATCGCGCCGTTCGTGCAGAAGCTGCGCGACGCCGGCAGCCGCGTTTCGTTGTTCATCGGCGCCGATCCGCTGCAGATCGAAGCCGCGAGCCGTACCGGCGCGCAGGTGGTTGAGTTGCACACCGGCGCCTATTGCGACGCCGTGCGCGAAGGCAAAGCCGAGGAAGCGACGGAGGTGCTGAAGGCGCTCCAAGCCGCGGCCAAACAGGCGGCCTCACTGGGGCTCGAGGTCCACGCCGGCCACGGCATTGATTTCGAGACGGTTGCGCCGATCGCCGCCATCCCCGAGGTGGTGGAGCTCAATATCGGACACTTCCTGGTCGGCGAGGCGATCTTCATTGGCCTCGGCCCCGCCATCCGGCAGATGCGCCAGCTCATGGACACGGCCCGCCAATGATCCTCGGCATCGGCTCAGACATCATCGACATCCGCCGGATCGAGCGCTCGCTGGAGCGGTTCGGCGACCGGTTCGTGCAGAGAATTTACACAGACCTCGAGCAGCGCCGGGCCGAGCGCCGCGCGCACCAGCGCGCCGCCAGCTACGCCAAGCGCTTCGCGGCCAAGGAAGCGTGCTCGAAGGCGCTGGGTACTGGCTTGAAACAAGGGGTTTTTTGGCGGGACATGGGGGTCGCCAACCTGCCCAGCGGCCAGCCGACCATGGTGTTAACCGGCGGGGCGGCGGAACGGCTCAAGGCGATAACCCCGCCCGGCATGATCGCCAGGGTGCATGTCTCCTTGACGGACGACTACCCGCTCGCCCAGAGCTTCGTCATTATTTCGGCGGAGTTAGGCTCGAACGAGCCCGGTTAGGGCCAATTCGACGGGCTGGACCCGTTTTCGGGGCGCGAGAGGCAGGCGCCGGGTATGTGCGGCGCCGGGCGTGCAGGGCTGAACGGTCCGGGACGCTTTCGCCCTGAGCGAGAAATTTATGAGCAGTATGAGTTCGAGTTCCAGCGAAACTGACTTGATGAGCGGGTTCTGGGAGAACGTCCGCATCATCCTTTACGCGCTGGCTTTGGCCATGGTGCTGCGGTTCACCATCGTGCAGCCGTTCCGGATTCCGTCGGGCTCGATGGAGCCGACGCTGGAAGTTGGCGACTACATCGTCGTGACCAAATGGTCCTACGGCTATGGCCGCTTCTCGTTCGCGCCGTTGGAAGGCTTGCTGCCGCAAGGCCGTTTGTTTGGCCGTGAGCCCGAGCAAGGCGATGTCGTCGTGTTCCGCCCACCGCCGGAGCCGGAGCGCGATTTTATCAAGCGCGTCGTTGGCCTGCCTGGCGATCGCATTCAGATCATCGACGGCGTCCTTCACATCAATGGCGTCGCCGTTCAGCGTGAATCGCTGGGCGAGGTTGAGTTCGAGGAATCGAGCGGCTTCGTCGATCGCGTGCCAGCGTTCCGTGAGACGCTGCCGAATGGGGTGAGCTACGTGACGTTCGATCGCGTCACCGGCAGTGAGCTCGACAACACCCGCGTGTTCGTCGTGCCGGAAGGACATTATTTCATGATGGGCGACAATCGCGACAATTCCGCTGACAGCCGCGTGCCGTCTGTGGTGGGCTTTGTGCCGTACGACAATCTCGTTGGCCCGGCGCAATTCGTCGTCGTATCGTTCGATGGTTCGACATCGCTGCTGCAGCCATGGACCTTGTTCAGCGGTTTCCGCGGCGAGCGTTTCTTGAAGGCAGTGAATTGAGGCTGCAATGACGAAGCCAGGGCCAGACGCCCGCTTCGAAGCGCTGGAAGAACGGATCGGCTACGCTTTCAAGGATCGCGCGCTGCTCCGCGAAGCGATGACGCACGCCAGCGCCATCGACGGCAAGAAGCGCGCGCGCAGCTATGACCGCTTGGAGTTCCTGGGCGACCGCGTGCTCGGCATCATCGTCGCCGAGCGTCTGTTCGGCGATCACCGCGAGGCCGAAGAAGACGGGCTTGCGCCGCGCTTCAATGCGCTGGTGAACCGCTCCGCTTGCGCCCGCGCCGCGCGGCGTGCCGATCTCGGCGATGCGGTGATCCTCTCGAGTTCCGAAGAACAACAAGGCGGCCGTCGCAAGGAAGCGATCCTCGCCGACATCTGCGAATCCACGCTCGCGGCGCTTTTCCTCGATGGTGGCATGGACGTCGCGAAGGCGTTTGTCGTGAAGTTCTGGGAAGGCGAGTTCGACGCCGTCGCCAGCGCACCGCGTGACGCCAAGACCTCGCTGCAGGAATGGGCGGCCGCCAAGCGTCGCACGCTGCAATACGAAACATTGGAGCGCACGGGCCCGGAGCATGAGCCCGTGTTCGTGGTGGAAGCGCATGTGCAGGGCTTTCCGCCGGTGCGCGGCGAGGGCGGATCAAAGCGCGACGCGCAGCGGGCGGCCGCGGCGGCGTTCATGAAGGAATATGGCGGTGGCTGATCAACGTTGCGCGGTCGTTGCGGTGCTGGGTGCGCCGAACGCGGGCAAGTCGACGCTCGTGAACGCACTTGTCGGCGCGAAGGTCGCCGCCGTTACGAACAAGGTGCAAACGACGCGCACCATGGTGCGCGGCGTGGCAATGCGCGACGAAACGCAGATCGTTTTGATCGATACGCCCGGCGTGTTCGCGCCGCGCCGTCGGCTTGATCGTGCGATGGTGGCCGCGGCTTGGAGTGCGCTCGAAGGCGCCGACGCGATCGTGCATGTGGTGGACGCTACCTCGTTCCTCGATGGCGCCAATGCCGGCAAGGATACTCTCGCACGCGGCGACAGCGACCGCATCGCCGAGAAGCTGAAGCAAATGGATCGCCCCGCGATCCTGGCGCTCAACAAGATCGACCTCGTGTCGCGGCCGGCGCTGCTCGAGATGACGACAAAGCTGGTCGAGCAGGGGCTCTACACTGACGTGTTCATGATCGCCGCGTTGAAGAACGACGGCATCAAGGATCTGATGCGCACGCTCACCGAACGCGCGCCGGAGGGCCCGTGGCTTTTTCCGGAAGATCAAATCATGGACGCGCCCGCGCGCGTGCTAGCGGCGGAGATCACGCGCGAAAAGGCGTTCATGCGCCTGCACGACGAACTCCCGTACGATCTCATCGTTGAGACCGAAGCGTGGGAAGAGCGCAAGGACGGCTCGGTGAAGATCGATCAGACGATCTTCGTCGCCCGTGAGGGCCAGCGCAAAATCGCCATCGGCGCCAAGGGCGCGACGATCAAGATGATCGGCGAACAAGCGCGCAAGGAACTCGAAGCCGCCTTCGATCGCCGCGTGCATTTGTTCCTGCACGTGAAAGTGCGCGAAAACTGGAGCGAAGAGCGCGCGCTGTACCAGCGTCTGGGGCTGGATTACGAAGCGTGACGTGGCGAGCCGGCTAGGCTAGCATGTCGCAATGAGCCTTTTGGATCGCATCACGATTGAGCCCGGAAAAATGGGTGGTCGCCCCTGCATTCGCGGGATGCGCATGCGCGTTACCGACGTGCTCGAAATGTTGGCCGGCGGCGCCACTCAAGAGCAGATTCTGAAGGATTTTCCGGACCTCGAAGTCGAGGATATTCGCGCCTCAATCGCCTATGCGGCGGTCCAACTCAATCACCCCGTCATTCTCGCCGCCGAATGAATTTTCTCATCGATCAGCAGCTTCCGCCTGCTTTGGAAGGGTGGCTGCGGACGCGAGGATACAAAGCGACACACGTTCGCAATATTGGCCTGCGAGAGGCCGATGACGTAACGATCTGGCGCCGCGCGGAAGAAATGGCCGCAATTGTCGTAACGAAGGACGTAGACTTCGTGTCGATGCGATCACGTGCGGCGACTGGGCCGAAGATTGTGTGGCTGCGCATTGGTAACGTCACAACTCCTGACCTCATGGCATGGTTGGACTTGCACTGGGGTGAGATCGAGGCGGCGTTGCTGGCGGGCGACGCTATGGTGGAAGTGCGCTGACGGATGGAATGGACGGACTCAGCGATCGTGCTGGGCGCGAAGCATTTCGGCGAAGGCAAGCTCCTCGTCGAGGTGTTCTCGCGTGAGCATGGCCGCTTTGGCGGCGTTGTGCATGCGGGGCGCAAGACGCTGCCGATCGCGCAGTCCGGAAACATCGTCCACGCCGGTTGGAAAGCGCGGCTCGCGGATCAGCTCGGCTTCTTCCAGCCGATCGAACTTGTCGAACCCTACGCCACGAAGCTGCTCGATGACGCACTCGCGCTCGCCGGGCTAACCTCCGCGGTTGCTCTCATCCGAGGCGCGGCGCCTGAGCGGCAGGCTTATCCCCAGCTTTATGACGCGCTGCTGGTGCTGCTCGAAGCTATGCCGGAGAACGAGATTTGGCCGGCGCTCTACACGCGATTTGAGCTGGGTCTGCTTTCGGCGCTCGGCTACGGCCTTGATCTCACGCGCTGCGCGGTGACTGGGGAGACCGAGGGGCTCGCCTGGGTCAGCCCACGCACCGGGCGGGCCGCCACTTATGATGCTGGCGCGCCGCACGCGGATCTTTTGCTGCGTTTGCCGCCGTTCCTGCTAGATGCGGACGCGGAGTTAAAGGAAGGCGATGTCGCCGATGCGTTTGCATTGGCGGGCTATTTCCTCGAACGTCGCCTCTTCGACCAAAAGGGCGAAAGCCCGCCCGACGCACGCAGACGTCTCATCGAACGACTAGGATTTGCCGGAAGGCTTTGAACGCGCCCTAGTGATACGGGGAACGTTCCTTGAAATAGCTGATGACGAGTTCCCCCGCGGTCTTTGTAATGCCAGCAGCGACGCCGCCCTTGATGATCCAGCCTGCGATCGGGATGAAACTCAGCGCTGCGTCTGCGGTCGTCTTGCCGGCAGCAGAGGCGGCAATCGTGCCCAGCACTGCCTGCGCGTCGTAATGCTCAACGCCGAAGGTTTCCGCCACCTCGGCTATCATCTTGAGATCGGTCGCCGCCAAAACCAAAGATGAGCCCGGCGCCATGCCGAGTAGGCCGTTCGCTGCGACCCAGCGATTGACCTTTCCGCGCGCCTCACCTTCCGCCTCCGCTAACGAACGCGACATCTGCTTCTCCCCGCGAATACACCCGTAGGTTGCACGCGCGAGGAGTAAGTTCAAGAGGCGAGATTGCGTCGCGTGCGATCAAACGTGGGGATGCGACCGTGAAAAGACTGCACTTCCGCGCGAATGCGGGTCATGGAAGCGTCAATATCGAACGAGAATCGTCCGAGAACGAACGACAATCGTTCTCGGTTGTTTCGGAGAAGAGCCAAGAATGGCTGACGACATCAAGACACCGCCTTCCGAGGAGGGCGGCCGAATTGTTGAGGAGCCGATCGGCGAAGCGCTGGCCAAGCGCTATCTCGCCTACGCGCTCTCGACCATCACCAGCCGCGCGCTGCCGGATGTGCGCGATGGATTGAAGCCGGTTCACCGCCGCGTGCTTTACGCGATGCGCCGCTTGCGGCTTTCGCCGGATTCGATGCCGCGCAAATCGGCGAAGGTTGTCGGCGATGTGATGGGTGATTTCCACCCGCACGGCGATCAATCCATCTATGACGCGCTCGTGCGCCTCGCGCAGGATTTCAACTCGCGCTACCCGCTGGTCGAAGGCCAAGGCAATTTCGGCAATATCGACGGCGATAACCCAGCCGCGATGCGCTACACCGAAAGCAAGCTCACGGTCGCGGCCGAAGCTTTGCTCGATGGCTTGGAAGACGACGCTGTCGATTTCCGCCCCAGCTATGACGGCTCGAACGACGAACCGGTAGTGTTGCCGGCGGCGTTCCCGAACCTGCTCGCCAATGGTTCAGCCGGCATCGCCGTCGGCATGGCGACAAACATTCCGCCGCACAACGTGGCCGAACTGATCGACGCAGCTCTGATCCTTGTTGAAAATTCCAAGGCGACGACGGACGAGCTGCTCGCGGTGATGCCAGGGCCGGACTTCCCCACCGGCGGCATCGTCGTTGAGCCGAAGGAAAGCATCCGCGAAGCTTACGAAACTGGTCGCGGCGGTTTCCGCTTGCGCGCGCGTTGGCACACCGAAGACGTCGGGCGCGGCATGTGGCGGGTCATCGTCACGGAAATTCCGTATCAGGTGCAAAAGTCGAAGCTGGTCGAACAGCTGGCGGCGATGATCGAGGACAAGAAGGCGCCGCTGCTTGGCGATGTCCGCGACGAAAGCGCTGAAGATATTCGCCTGGTGCTGGAGCCGAAGGCCCGCACGGTTGAGCCAGCCGTGCTGATGGAGAGCTTGTTTAAGCTCACCGCGCTCGAAACGCGCATCTCGCTCAACATGAACGTGCTCGACGCCGATGGCGCGCCGCGGGTGATGAGCTTGAAGGACGTGCTGCGCGCGTTCCTCGATCACCGCCGCGAAGTGCTGCAGCGGCGGTCAGCGCATCGGCTGAAGAAGATCGAAGCCCGCTTGGACGTGTTGGCGGGTTTGCTGATCGTCTATCTCAACCTCGACGAGGTGATCCGCATCATCCGCAATGAGGATGATCCGAAAGAGAAGCTGATCAAGCGCTTCAAGCTGAACGACACGCAGGCCGAAGCCATCCTCAACACGCGTTTGCGCCAATTGCGCAAACTCGAAGAGATGGAAATCCGTCGCGAGGATGCGGCGTTGCGCGAAGAGAAGGCGGGTCTCGAAGCGCTGCTCGAAGACACGCGCAAGCAATGGCGCAAAATCGCCGGCGAGCTGAAAGAGACGCGCAAGCTGTTCGGCCCGGGCACGGCCTGGGGCAAGCGTCGCAGCGAGCTTGGCAAAGCCGAGGTGGTGAACACCGAGATCAGCCTCGAAGCGTTCGTGACGCGTGAGCCGGTGACGGTGGTGCTGTCAGAGAAGGGCTGGATCCGCGCGCTTAAGGGCCACGTGCAGGATCTCGGCGAACTCAAGTTCAAAGAGGGCGATCACGCTCAGCACATCGTCCAGTGCCAAACCACGGACAAACTCCTGTTGTTCGCCTCCGACGGCCGCGCCTTCACGCTCGACGCGCACAAGCTGCCGGGTGGGCGCGGGCACGGCGAGCCGATCCGTCTGCAGATCGAACTCGGCGACATCGACGAGGCGGTGGCGCTGTTCGTCTACACCGAAGGCGCCAAGCGTTTCGTGGCGTCGAATGAGGGCTACGGCTTTATCGTCGGCGAGACCGAGATGTTGGCCTCGAAGCGCTCAGGCAAACAGGTGCTGACCGGCCGCGCAATGGCCGCGGCGCCCGTGAACGGCGAGCAGGTCGCTGTCATCGGCCAGAACCGCAAGCTGTTGGTTTTCCCGGTCACCGAGCTGCCGGAGATGGCGCGCGGCAAAGGCGTGAAGCTGCAGAGCTATCACGACAAGGGCCTCGCCGACGCCAAGGTGTTCTCGAAGGACGAGGGCCTCACCTGGGAAGACAGCGCCGGCCGCGTCCGCCAAGTTGCGGAGTGGAAGGACTACAAGGGCAAGCGCGGCAGCGCCGGCCGTGTAGCGCCGAAGGGCTTCTCGCGTTCCGGGCGATTCAGCGACGTGATCGGCTAGCGCTTTCTAGGGACCGCCGGCGTCCTCGCCGGCACGGTGGTTCCGCTTCCCATGTTGGTGGCAGGTTTACGCGAAGAATGCCGGCGGGGACGCCGGCGGTCCTAGAGCGGCGCTCGATGCGCAAATCCCCGCATCGCGCAGCGACCGAGGTCACACGCGAGAAGGTGCGTGCTCAGGCCAAGCATTTCCTATATGTAACGCCGTGACTCGTGTGAGTTACGTGCCAAGGGGAGCGCTCATGAGCCTCGGTCTTATTCTGCTGATTGTCGCCGTCGTCGTCGCGGTGCTGTTGATCGGCATCTACAATCGCCTCGTCGCGCTTCGGCAAAACTGCAACCAGGCTTTCGCCGATATCGACGTGCAGCTGAAGCAGCGGCACGACCTGATCCCGAACCTGGTCGAGACCGTGAAGGGCTACGCCGCCCACGAGAAGGGCACGCTTGAAGCCGTCATCCAGGCGCGCAACGCCGCCGTCAGCGCCGAGCGCACCGGCGATCCGAAAGCCATGGGCCAAGCCGAAGGCGTGCTCGGCGCAGCGCTCGGCCGCCTCATCGCGTTGAGCGAAGCCTACCCGGACCTCAAGGCCAACACGAACTTCCAGCAGCTCCAAGCTGAGCTGACCGACATCGAGAACAAGCTCGCCGCCGCGCGCCGCTTCTTCAACAACGCTGTCGGCGAGTACAACACGGCCCGCGAGCAATTCCCGGCGGTGATTTTCGCAGGCATGTTCGGCTTCGGTCCGCGCGAGTTCTTCGACGTGGGCGAAGACAGCCGCGCGTCGATGGACGCCGCGCCTCCGCAAGTGAAGTTCAACTAAGCGGAGGCCGCGCGCATGGCCGCCGCCTACGGCCTGCAGACGCATATCTGGAACAATAACGGGAAATCCGTGCTGCTTCTGGCCGGGTTTCCCGTTCTGTTGCTGCTGCTCACCTACGCGCTGTTCCTGCTCTACGCGGGCTTCATGGGGCTAGGCGCGGCTGGCGTTGACCCGAATATCGGCCCGTTCGTGTGGGCGGCGAAGGCGCTGGCGGAATCTTGGCCATGGGCGCTGGCGGGCGCGATCCTGTGGTTTGGCATCGCCTACGCCTTCTACCAAAACATCATCGACGCAGCGACCGGCGCGAAACCGGTGACGCGCATCGAAGAGCCCAAGCTCTACAATCTGCTCGAAAACCTCTGCATCTCGCGCGGCATGAAAACGCCGGCGCTGCGCATCATGGAAACCGACGCGCTCAACGCGTTCGCGACAGGTCTGCACGAGGGCCAATATTCCGTGACCGTGACGCGCGGGCTGATGAACACGCTGAACGATCAGGAACTTGAAGCGGTGCTGGCGCATGAGCTGACGCACATCCGTAACGCGGACGTGCGCTTGCTGATCGTCGCGGTGATTTTCGTCGGCATCTTCTCGTTCGTCGGCGAGATGGCGTTTCGTGGTTTGCGGCACGCGACTTTCTCTGGCGGTTCCTCGCGCCGTTCGTCCTCATCCTCAGATCGGAGCTCCGGCGGCGGCGCCATCATCGCCATCCTCGCGGCTTTGGCGATCATCGCACTGGCCTACGCTCTGGCGATCGTCATCCGTTTCTCGCTCTCGCGGCGGCGGGAATATCTCGCCGACGCTGGCGCGGTGGAGCTGACGAAAAACCCGGACGCCATGATCTCTGCGCTGCAGAAGATCTCCGGCAACCCGGTGGTGAACGCGCCGTCGGAGGTGCGCGAGATGTTCATCGAGAACCCGCACTCCGATTTCACCAGCATTTTCGCGACGCATCCGCCGATCGAGAAGCGCATTGAAGCTTTGGCGAAGTTCGCGGGCGGCCGTATCGCGCAGCCGGTTGAAGAGATCCCTCAAACGGACGCGGGCCCGGCTCACCGACCGGGCCCGCAAGGACCGTGGGGGTAGGAGTTGGGGCTCTACCCGCGGCCCTAGCGCATCACACGAAGTCCAGCGCGAGCATTCCGAACGTGGCGCGCACGCCGTCAAACCAATCGTGGAATTCCGGGATCAGGTGATAGGCGATCACGCCGCCGGCGATCACGGCGATGAACGTCACGAACCCGTCCGCACCGCCTTGGTAATAGCGATGACCGCTGGCGGTGGCGTACGAGCTGCGGCGCAGATGCCCAAGCGGGGTCGAGATCGCAGCGTAAGCGATGCAGAGGATAACGATCGCCAGCCAGAACGGCACGTCGAGCGGCGGCAGCCAGCCGACAACGGCGCCAGTCGTCAGCAACGAGAACAGCGCGACCAAGAAAGCGATCAGCAGCGCGGCCGTCACGATCGAGAGCACGAACGCCAGCAGGCCGGCGAACACGCGCGTCGCGTAGCCAACCGGCTGCGCCGGTGCGGCCGCTGCAGGCGGCGGTTCGAAGCCGCCCCAGCTATGGCGCCACGCGCGCGCCTGGTCCTTCATCGAGCGCTGCCATCGTCGCTCTTCCTTGCGCCAGTTGCGGGCGGCTTCGCTCGAAAACTTGCCGTACTCGCGCTTGGCGCGGTCGATCACTTCCTGCGCATTGAAAGGCGCGCCGTGGGCCGCGGCCCATTGTTCGCTCGTCTGCGCCGAGGGGATGAAGAACATCATCGCCACGTACACAAAGACGAACGCGCCAGACGTGAAGATCGCCGCGACGATGAACAGCAAGCGGATGATGTTCACGTCGAGGTCGAAGAACGCCGCCACGCCCGTGCAAACGCCAGCGATGTTCGAGCCTTCGGCAATCCGGTAAAGGCGCCGCGTCGGCCGTTCACCGGTGCGCGGCTGCTCGCTGCTTGGCTGTTCGCCGCTGGCGTCGCCAACCGGGCCCATCTCGCTGAGGATGCGCTGCATCTCGCCTTGCGCGACGACGGTTTTGTGCGCGGTGAGATACGCGCCGCACTTATCCGCGATCGCTTGTTCCAGATCGCGCAGGATTTCCGCGCGATCGGGATTTTCGGTAAGCGAGGCTTCCGCGCCCTCGAGATAGGCGCGCAGCGCGTCATAAGCGCTTTCGTCCATCTGGTACGGGTTGCCATTGAGATTGATGGTGACGACGCGTTCCATGGTTCAGCGCCCCAAGCTGTCGAGAGTGGAATTGAGAAGCCGCCAGTAGGCGGAAAGATCTTCGAGGTGAGCCCGGCCCTTGTCGGTCAGGCTGTAATATTTGCGCGGTGGACCCGCCCCGCTTTCGACCCATTCGTAATCAACCAGCTCCTCGCGACGGAGCTTGGAGAGGAGGGGGTAGAGTGTCCCTTCCTGGGTGGTGAACGGCGTTTCGGCGAGCATCTCCAGGATGTCGGCGACATAGACCTTCTCGACCGAGATGATCGTCAGCAGCGCGAACTCCAGGAGCCCCTTCCGAACGCCTCCAAATTTTTCATCCTGTGGAGGCATATAAAGCTACCTTGTAATGGCAAGGTAGATAGGCCTGCCAAGGTTGTCAACTCCAGCAAGGGCGGAATTTGAGCCTTAAAGGTCGTGGTTGGCTGGGAGGGGCGGAGCTTCGCGCAGCAGGGTGATAGTGATGCGGCGATTGCCCGGGAGGGTGGGGTCGTCCGGAAATAGGGGCTCGGAATCGGCCCGGCCGGCCACCTGGTAGATGCGTTCGGCCGGCAGACCGTTGGATTGCAGGATGCGGCGGGCGGCGTTGGCGCGCTCGGCGCTCAGTTCAAAGTTCGAGGCATAGCGGCCCGAACCGGATGCGTCGGTGTGGCCGGAGATGGTCACGCGGTTCGGCAATGCCGCCAGTACGCCAGAGATCGCCGTAAGCAGCCGGCGCGCCCGTTCGTTAGGTTGCGCCTCGCCCGGCGAGAACATCGAGCGGCCTTCTTGGTCGACGATCTGAATGCGCAGGCCTTCCGGCGTCTGCTCAACGATCACCTGGCGGGACAATTCAGCGATGTCCGGCATGTCCGCCATGGCTTGGCGGATGGCGAGCTCAGCGCGGCTAAACTCAGCGTTTTCGCGCAATGTGCGGGCACGCGAGAGCGAGTCCTCGGAGGGCGTCGCTTGGCCCGGCGCGGTTTCATCCGCCTCCTGGTTCTCGGCCTGGGCGTTCGAGGTGTATTGCGGATCGGAGGCCGCCGCGACGGGTGCGGAGTGTCCGTGCCGAACGCCTTCCTCAGCGAAGCTGGTGCCCTCCAACAAGCCGCCGGCGCCCGAGGACACGCGGCTCACGCTGGCCGGGGCGAAGAATTCGGCGATACCACGCCGTTGCTCCGGGCTTGTCGTGTTGATCAGCCACATGAGCAGGAAGAACGCCATCATGGCGGTCACGAAGTCCGCGTACGCGACCTTCCAGGCGCCGCCATGGTGACCGCCGCCGCCGCCCTTTTTGATCTTTTTGATAATAATCGGGCGTGTATTTGCTGCGCCGGCCATGCGTATGCGTTGCCCATTTCTTGGGTTTCGGAGGCGACGACCTTGGCCGAACAGCGTTAAGATCGTGTTGAGTGGATCGGGGACGTGAGCGACGTGGAGCTGGAACAGGATCAGGCGTTTCGCCGCGCCATGGGCGCGTTCGCGACCGGGGTGACGGTGATCTCCACCGCGCGCCCGAATGGCGGCTTTTCCGGCATCACCGCCAACTCGTTCACGTCAGTGTCGCTGAACCCGCGTCTGGTGCTCTGGTGCTTGGGTGATCAATCGGAGCGCTATGACCATTTCGCCGAGGCGAACGCTTGGGGGGTGACCATCCTCGGCGCCGGCGAGCGCGAGGTTGCGCGCCGGTTCTCCAACTCAGCGCTGGAAAGCCTGGCGCTGCCGGAGATCGAGATGTTTGGCGGCGCGCCGGTTCCTAAAGGCGTCGGCGTCGCACAGCTTGCATGCGTCACCCATGACAAACGCATCGCGGGCGACCATCTCATAATCATCGGCGAAGTCCGTGAGTTTCGCATCCAGGCTGGCGATGCGCTCACGTTCTTCCGCGGCCGTTACGGCCGCGCTGCAGCGGAGGAAGCGTGACTATGGCGAAGGTAGCTTTCATTGGCCTGGGCGTGATGGGTGCGCCGATGGCCGGCCACCTCGCCAAGGCTGGTCACGATGTCGCCGTCTACAATCGCAGCGAGGAGAGGGCGCGCGCTTGGGTGGAGCGTCACAAGGGCCGCACCTACTCAAGCATCCCAGCCGCCGCAGCGGAGCGTGACATCGTGTTCGCGTGCGTCGGCGCTGATCGCGACGTGCGCGAGGTGTTCGAGAGCGCCTCCGAAGCGATGCGCCCTGGCGCGATCTTCGTCGACCACACCACGGCGTCTGCCGAGTTGGCGCGCGAACTCGCGGCGAAAGCAGAAGAGCGCGGCATCGGTTTTCTCGATGCGCCAGTTTCGGGCGGGCAAGCGGGCGCTGAGGCAGGGCGCTTGACGGTGATGGCCGGCGGCGAGCCCGGCGTGTTCGCCGAAGTTGATCCGGTGATGCGTGCTTACGCCGCGAACACCACGCTCATCGGCCCCGCAGGCTCAGGCCAGCTCGCGAAGATGGTGAACCAAATCTGTATCGCCGGCGTCGTGCAGGGGCTCGCAGAAGGCTTGCACTTCGCCAAGCGCTCCAACCTCGACGTTGAGAAAGTGATCGCTGCAATCTCCAAGGGCGCCGCGCAGAGCTGGCAGATGGAGAACCGCTGGAAGACGATGGTCGAAGGAAAGTTCGAGTTTGGCTTCGCCATCGATTGGATGCGCAAGGATCTTGGCCTCGTGCTCGATGAAGCCGAGCGCAACGGCGCTAAGCTTGAGCTAACCAAGCTGATCGACGGCTATTATGCCGAAATCCAGAACATGGGCGGCAAACGCTGGGATACGTCGAGTTTGATCGCGCGGCTCGAGACCCGACGTAACTAACGTTACGCCTTATGATAAAAGGATTTTTAAGGCCCATGTCTTAGGTATGACATGAGCGCTCGACGGGGCGCGGTGGAGCCGCCATGCAGCCTCGCGACTGGAACATCTGTCTCATCGAAGCCAACAAGTATGAGGCGCAGATCATGGTCGATCTGTTGCGAAACGCTGGCTGCGAACGCGTGAAGGTGGTCGCCGACAGCGCGTCGGCGCTGGATGCGCTCGAGGTCGTGGCGGCGAACATCATCATCGCGTCGGTGGAGTCGCAGCCGATCGACGGCATCACTTGGACGAAGACGTTCCGACGCAGCGCGAAAGTCGTGAACCGCAAAGCGGCGATTTTTCTGACATCGCACGCGTTCTCACGCTCGATGGCCGAAGAGTGCCGCCACGCTGGAGTCAACGCACTCATCGGCAAGCCAGTCTCCGGCAAAATCCTGATCGCGACGCTGACCAAAGTAATGACCAATCCGCGCGAGTTCGTCGACGCGGCGGGCTATGTCGGCCCGTGCCGTCGCGCCGGCATCGTCACCGCGGGCGCAACGCAGAAGCGTCGCAAGATCGACGAAGCCGCGCTCGCGGAAGCCGAAGCGAGCACGCTGATCGGCGCGGTGGCGTCAATGTCGAAGGCGGTCAACGGCCACATCGCTGGCGCGGTTGAGATTGGCGTCTGCCAAGCCGCGCTCAAGAAGGTGCAGGGCTACGCCGTCAACACCGGCGATGGTCCGCTCATGCGCGCTTGCGCCGCGTTTGGCTTGCAGCTTTCCGCGAAGGGCTTGCGCCCAGATGCAGCCAAGACCGCGCTTGAGGCGTGCATGGCCGGCATCACCGAACTTGCGGCGACGTCGGTTGAAGAAACTGAACGCCGCGACGCGATGGCGGAGAACGTGCGTCAGGCGGTCGCGAAAGCCGCTGCGCTGCGCGCAGCTTAAGCGCCGAGCAGCTCGGCTGCCTTCGGTGCGAAATACGTGACAATGCCGTCGCCGCCGGCGCGTTTGAACGCGCTCAGTGATTCCAAAATCGCACGATCTTCGTCGAGCCAACCATTCTGCGCGGCGGCTTTAATCATCGCGTACTCGCCCGACACCTGGAACGCGTAAGTCGGCAGCGCGAACGCGTCCTTCACGCGCCGCACGATGTCGAGATAGGGCATGCCGGGCTTCACCAGCAGCATGTCCGCGCCTTCGGCGACATCGAGCGCGACCTCGCGCAACGCTTCGTCGGTGTTGGCGAGATCCATTTGGTAGGTGCGCTTGTCGCCGGGGTTCTTCACTGAACCAGAGCCGAGCTTTCCTGAGCCGATGGCCTCGCGGTACGGGCCGTAGAACGCCGACGCGTATTTCGCGGCGTAGGACATAATCAAAGTGTCTTGCTTGCCGGCTTTGTCTAGCCCAGCGCGGATCGCGCCGACGCGGCCGTCCATCATGTCCGACGGCGCGACAATGTCGGCGCCTGCGTTGACCTGGATCAACGCCTGCTCGACGAGCACCGCTACGGTCTCGTCGTTCAAGATGCGCCCGTCTTCCAGCAATCCGTCGTGGCCGTGGTCCGTGAAAGGATCGAGCGCCACATCGACCATGATGCCAACTTCGGGCGCCGCGTCCTTCATCGCGCGCACGGCGTTGCAGACGAGGCCGTTCGGGTTAAGCGCCTCGCGCCCAGCGGCATCCTTCTTCGAGGCGTCGATAAATGGAAACACCGCGATCGCAGGAATCCCAAGCGCCTTGGCCTTGCGCGCCGCGTCCGCCGCAGCGGCAACCGACAAGCGCGAAACGCCGGGCATGGCCGCGACAGGAATTTCCGCGTCCTTGCCCTCGTGCACCACCATCGACCAGATCAGATCGTCCGGCGTCAGCACCGTCTCGCGCACGAGCCGGCGCACCCAATCGCTCTGGCGCAAGCGCCGTGGGCGTGAAGCAGGAAAACGCGCCGGAAACTGCATCTCTCTTGCGAACCTTTCGCAGAAAACGTGTGCGCACACGCCCCAGTTCTTAATGGGGACGAATGCTTGTATAAGCCACCTTCAGAAACGAGCTAAGTAGCGAACATGCGGGCCGAAGACGAACAGGTTTTCAAAAACGCCGTCGCCTCCATCCAGGAGGAGGGGCGCTATCGTGTGTTCGCCGATATCATGCGCGAGCGCGGCCGTTTTCCCCACGCGCGCTTGCGCCAAGAGGACGGCTCCTACAAGGACATCGTCGTCTGGTGCTCGAACGATTATCTCGGCCAAGGCCAATCGCCTGAAGTGCTCGACGCCGCGCACGCCGCGCTCGACAAAGTCGGCGCCGGCGCCGGCGGCACGCGCAACATCTCCGGCACCACGAGCTATCACGTCGATCTTGAGCGCGAGCTTGCCGATCTGCATGGCAAGGAAGCAGCACTCCTCTTCACGTCCGGCTACGTGTCGAACGACGCGACGCTCGCCACACTGGCGAAGCTCTTCCCCGATCTGTGGATTTTTTCTGACGCGCAGAACCACGCCTCGATGATCGAAGGCATCAAGCGCGCGAAATGCGAGAAGCGCGTCTTCCGCCATAACGACATTCAGCACCTCGAAGCTCTAATCAACGAAGCGCCAGCTGACGCGCCGAAGCTGATCGCGTTCGAGAGCGTCTATTCGATGGACGGCGACACAGCGCCCATCGAAGCGATTTGCGACATAGCGCAACAATATGGCGCAATGACTTATCTCGATGAGGTCCACGGCGTCGGCCTCTATGGGCCCACGGGCGGCGGCGTCGCCGAGCGCGACGGCGTGATGCACCGCGTCGATTTCATCGAAGGCACACTGGCGAAAGCCTTCGGCACGATGGGCGGTTACGTCACCGGTCCGGCGGCGGCGATCGACGCCATCCGCTCAACGGCGGCGGGCTTCATCTTCACCACCTCGCTCGCGCCTTCGATCGCGGCTGCCGCGCTCGAAAGCGTGCGGATGGTCAAGGAATGCCCGCATCTGCGCGATCGTCTGCAGGAACGCTCGGACCGTCTGAAAATCATGCTCCGCGAAGCCGGAATTCCGGTGATGTCGGAGAGCACCACGCACATCGTGCCGGTGCTCGTGGGCGATGCGGCGCGCTGCAAGAAGATCTCGGACATTCTGCTGTTCGATCACGGTATCTACGTGCAGCCGATCAATTATCCGACGGTGCCGCGTGGCACCGAGCGGCTGCGCATCACGCCGAGCCCGTTCCATGACGACGATCTAATGGAAAACCTCGTCGCCGTGTTGAAGGCGGTCTGGGCGCGCTGCCCGGTGCACGTCACCGCGTGAGCGGCGAAACACCAACCGACGTCATCTTCGAAATCACCCGGATAGGGGACGCCCAGCGCGTCGCCGCAATCGATGTCGCCACCGGCACCGAGGTCGTCGTGCAGGCGCCGGCGAACGCCGCACTCGCGGATGTGCGCGCGCTCGCGTTGCGCAAGCTTGAGCGTGCGTTGAACGGTAATGGAAAACCGGGTTCGCGTGATAAGGGCGTGCTCGCCTAGGCGCGCGCGAGTGTGATCACTCTTTGCGTCTGACGCCGCGGCCGAGGCCAATGCGCTTGGCGAACTCCGAGCGACGCGCGGCGTAGTTGGGCGCCACCATCGGGTAATCCGCGGGCAAACCCCACTTACGACGGTAATCGTCCGGAGACATGTTGTAGGTTGAGCGCAAATAGCGCTTCAACATCTTCAACTTCTTTCCGTCTTCCAAGCAGACGATGTAATCGTTGTTGATTGACTTATTGATCGGCACTGCCGGTTTTAGCTTTTCAGGCGAGCGTTCGTCTTGACCGGTGGTGAGCGCGTCCATCGTGCGATGGATCGAGCGGATCAGGTCAGTCAGTTGTTCCGGCGTAACTTTATTGTTGGTGACGAATGACGCGACGATGTCCGCCGTCATTCGCAGGGTTTCGTCGCCCCGCTGGTCTTCGTCGTCGCGCATCCTCGACGCCTTTATTGTTTTGAATACAGCCCGCTCGCGCCTCGATTTAATCCGGTGAGTCCCTGCTTGGCAAGTATAGACGAGATCAAAGTACAGTTGCCCTAAAGGATATACTGTTCGCTTTGTAGGTGAAGCCGGCAACTTTGCTTATGCGCCTCCAGGCCCTATGTTGCGCCCTCGGATTCGAGCAAAAAAGGCCGGTTAAAAACAAATGACGGAAGCCGCAGGACGCGCAGCCGAACGAGATCGCTTTTTCGAGGCGCCGCTGGATCGCGCCGATCGAGACATTCACGATGCGATCACAGCCGAACTCGGCCGTCAAAAACGCCAAATCGAACTCATCGCCTCGGAGAACATCGTCTCGCGGGCGGTGTTGGAGGCGCAGGGCTCGGTCCTGACCAACAAATACGCCGAGGGCTATCCGGGCCGCCGCTATTATGGCGGCTGCGAGTTCGTGGACGAGGTCGAGCGCATCGCCATCGACCGCGCCAAGCGCCTGTTCGACTGCAGCTTCGTGAACGTGCAGCCGCACTCCGGCGCCAACGCAAACCAAGCCGTGTTCTTCGCGCTGCTCCAACCCGGCGACAAATTCCTCGGGATGGACCTCGCCTGCGGCGGTCACCTCACGCACGGCTCGCCCGTGAACGTGTCGGGCAAGTGGTTCCAGCCGGTGGCGTACGGTGTCCGCGAGGACGATCACCTGATCGACTATGACCAGGTCGCCGAGATCGCCCGCCGCGAACGGCCGAAGCTGATCCTCGCCGGCGCCAGCGCCTATTCGCGTCAGATCGATTTCAAGCGCTTCCGCGAGATCGCCGACGAGATTGGCGCGATCCTGATGGTGGATATGGCCCATTATGCGGGCCTGATCGCTGGCGGAGTCTATCCGTCACCGCTGCCGCACGCCCACGTCGTCACCACGACCACGCACAAGACGCTGCGCGGCCCGCGCGGCGGCATGATCCTCTCGAACAGCGAAGAGATTGGCAAAAAGATCAATTCGGCGGTGTTCCCTGGCCTCCAGGGCGGCCCGCTGATGCACGTCATCGCCGCGAAGGCGGTCAGCTTTGGCGAGGCGCTGCAGCCGGAGTTCAAGCTCTACGCCAAGCGCACGCTCGAAAACGCCCGCGCGCTTGCGGACCGCCTGATCCAGAACGGCCTCGCCGTCGTCTCCGGCGGCACTGACAGCCATTTGATGCTGGTCGACATGCGCCCCAAGCGCACCACCGGCAAAGCCGCCGAGCAAAGTCTCGAACGCGCGCTCATCACCTGCAACAAGAACGGCGTCCCATTTGACACCGAAAAGCCGATGATCACGTCGGGCGTCCGCCTTGGCTCGCCAGCCTGCACCACCCGCGGCTTCGGCCCGGCCGAGTTCCAGCAGATCGCCGATCTCATCTGCGAAGTGGTGGATGGCCTGTCAAAGTCGAACGGCGACAACACGGCGATTGAGACGGCCGTGGCGGCGAAGGTCGAGCAGCTGACGGCGCGGTTCCCCATTTACTGAGGCAGTAAGGGAATAGGGCAGTAGGGCAGTGGTCGCGGCGCCCGCGACTCCCGCTAACGTTCCTATTGCCGATTGCCTTATTGCCCTATTGCCCGGCGAAGCGGAGCGAGCCCATGCGCTGCCCATTCTGTCAGAACGAAGATACGCAGGTGAAGGACAGCCGCCCGACCGAGGACGGCGCCTGCATTCGCCGCCGCCGCCAGTGCGACAAGTGCGGCTCGCGTTTCACCACGTTTGAACGCGTGCAATTGCGCGAACTCACGGTGCTGAAACGCTCCGGCCGGCGTGTGCCGTTCGACCGTGACAAGCTTGCCCGCTCGATCACCATCGCGCTGCGTAAGCGCCCGATTGAGGACGATCAGGTCGAGCAAATGATCTCCGGCATAGTCCGCCGGCTCGAGAGCCAGGGCGAGAGCGAGATCACGTCCGAGCAGATCGGCGAACTGGTGATGGACGCGCTCGGCCTCGTCGATCCGGTTGGCTACGTGCGCTACGCCTCGGTCTATCGAGACTTCAAGGAAACCTCGGACTTCGCCGATTTCATTGAAGAAGCGGGCAAGAAGCGCAAAGAAGGGTGATGGCCCGACCTAAGGTCACGCTCAAACTCGCCACTTCGCTCGACGGGCGTATCGCGACCGCATCCGGCGAAAGCCAATGGATCACGAGCGAAGCGTCGCGCGCCATGGTGCACGCGATGCGCGCCGCGCACGACGCAGTGATGATCGGCGCCGAGACCGCGCGCGCGGACAATCCCTCGCTGCTGGCGCGCACCGATCCGCCAGCAACGCGCCAGCCACTGCGCGTGGTCGTCACTTCGCGGCTGGATATTCCGCTTGAGGGCAAGCTCCTCGACGGCGCTTCGCCTCTGGTGGTGTTCTCCGCCGAGCGCGCGAACCCGGCTAAGCACGCGATCCTCGAAGCAGCGGGCGCGCGCGTGGAGCAGGTCCCGGCAGGCGCTAGCGGGCTCGATATGGGCGCCGTGCTTGAGCGACTTGGCTCCTTGGACGTGGAGAGCGTGCTGGTGGAAGGCGGCGGCAAGCTTGCCGCCTCGCTGGTTGCGGCCGGGGCTGTCGATCGCCTCGAATGGTTCCGCGCGCCCATACTGTTGGGCGCCGAGGGCCGGCCTGCCGTGGCGGCTCTGGCGCTCGCCAAGCTCGCCGAAGCCCCCACTTGGCGGCGGGTTGCGGTGCGAGAGCTTGGCCCCGATCTCTGGGAAAGCTACGAGCGGGCCTGAAAGGCGGCAGCAAGTTCATGTTTACAGGCATCATCACCGCGCTGGGCGAGGTGAAAGCGGTGGAGCGCCGGGAAGGGCTGACGCGCCTCACCGTCGAGAGCCCCTACGAGCACGCCTCCGTGGAGATTGGCGCGAGCATCAGTCATGACGGGTGCTGCCTCACTGTGGTCGAAACCACGGCGCATCGCGACACCATGAGCCACGTCGTCGAGGTCGCTGCAGAGAGCCTCGCGCTGACGACGCTTGGCGCACTCAACACCGGCGATAAGGTGAATCTCGAACGCTCGCTTCGCGCTGGCGACGAGTTTGGCGGCCATTTCGTGCAGGGCCATGTCGATGGCCTGGGCGAGGTGCTTTCCGTAACGCAGGACGGCGAAGGCTGGCGCGTCCGCATCAAGCCGCCGCGTCAGATCGCCGAACTGGTTGCGTCGAAAGGCTCGATTGCGGTGGCGGGCGTCTCTCTGACAATTAACGAAGTCGACGCCGAAGGTTTCGGAGTACTGATCATTCCGCACACCTGGGCGGTGACGACTTTGTCCAAACTGAAGCCAGGCGCTAAAGTGAACATCGAAGCCGACATGATGGCGCGCTACGTGGCGCGCATCCTCGACGCCCGGAGAAATGCATAATGGCGGCGCAAGTTTCGCCCCTCGAAGATTTCAAGCGCGCGATCTCCTCGACCGAGGAGATCATCGAAGAAGCGCGCGAAGGGCGCATGTTCATCCTCGTTGACGCGGAAGATCGCGAGAACGAGGGCGATCTGGTGATCCCGGCGCAATTCGCGACTCCGGCGCAAGTGAACTTCATGGCCAAGCACGGCCGCGGCCTCATCTGCTTGGCGCTCACGCAAGAACGAACGCGAGAACTGGGCCTCGAGCCGATGGCGCCGCGCAACGGCGCGCGCATGCGCACGGCGTTCACGGTTTCCATTGAAGCCAAGGAAGGCATTTCCACCGGCATCTCCGCCCATGATCGCGCGCTGACCATCGCGGTGGCGATCGACTCCAATAAAGCCGCGGACGACATCGTTTCGCCGGGCCACGTGTTTCCGCTCACGGCGCGCGAAGGCGGTTCGCTTGTGCGGGCGGGGCACACCGAAGCGAGCGTCGATATCTCGCGCCTTGCTGGCCTCAACCCGGCGGCGGTGATCTGCGAGATCATGAACGACGACGGCACCATGGCGCGCCTGCCGGAGCTGGTGGCGTTCGCGCAGCTGCACAATCTCAGGATCGGCACGATCGAGGATCTGATCTCCTATCGCCGCCACAATGAGAGCTTCATCGATCGCGTTTACGAAACGCCGTTCGAGATGCGCGCCGGCTCGGGCTTCAAGCTTGTGCTGTTCCGCAATCAGCTTGACGGCGTCGAGCACGTCGCGCTGGTGAAGGGCGAGATCGATCCCAACAAGCCAACGCTCGTGCGCGTGCACCGCGTCGATTTCGCGGCCGATGTGCTTGGGGGATTGGGTGATCGCGCGGGCATTGTCGATAAATCGATCGCCGAGATCGACAAGGCTGGCAGCGGCGTGCTCGTGCTGTTGCGCGAGTTCTCGCAGGATTGGTTGTCGCGTCGCCTCATCGGCGCGGAGGTCGATCCCGTGCTCGCGGCTCAGAATGCGCAGCGCGTGATCGGCGTCGGTTCGCAAATCCTGCGTGAGCTTGGCGTGCGGCGCATGATCGTGCTGGCGAACACGCCGGCGAAGCTCGTCGGCCTGGAGGGTTACGGTTTGAAAGTTGACGGCTGGCGCGGGTTTACATCGTGAAGGACGCTGAGAAATCTCCGGTCGCCAAAGTTCCTGGCGCGCGCCTGCTGCTCGTGGTCGCGCCGTACTACAAGTCCGTCACCGATTACATGCAGCGCGGCGCGGAAGCGGCCGCCACCGAAGCCGAAGCGACGCTCGATCGCGTGATCGTGCCGGGCGCGTTCGAAATTCCGGCGGCGATCTATCACGCATCGAAAACCGGCGCGTATGACGGCTATATCGGCC
This sequence comes from uncultured Terricaulis sp., assembly GCA_964653495.1. Lineage (GTDB taxonomy): Bacteria > Pseudomonadota > Alphaproteobacteria > Caulobacterales > Aquidulcibacteraceae > Vitreimonas. The sequence goes on from CAZZFE010000019.1 coordinate 57,623, forward strand.
TCGGCTGCGTCGTGCGTGGCGAGACGAGCCATTACGATTATGTCTGCGGCGAGAGCGCGCGCGGGCTGATGGATTTGTCGATCCGCGACGGCCTCGCCATTGGCTACGGCATCCTCACCGTCAACACGCTCGCCCAAGCCGAAGAGCGCGCCGACACGCGCCGTGGCGATAAGGGCGGTGAAGCAACGCGCGCTTGCCTTTCCGTCGTCGCGCTCAAGCGCCGCTTCGCGGAAGTAAAGCCGTGACGGATTTCTCGCTCCGACGCGCCGCCCGCATGGCGGCGGTGCAGGCGCTTTACCAGATGGAGGTCTCGGGCGCTTCGACGGCGGACGTCGCCGCCGATTTCGACGCCGGCAAACTGCCGCGTATGGAAGAAGCGCCTCGCCTCGATAGCGAAGGCGATATGGAGTTGTTCAAGACGCTGACCGAGAACGCGGTCGATCGCCAACGCACCATCGACCGCGCCATCGCCCGCCATCTCAACAAGGGTTGGAAGCTTGAGCGGCTCGACGCCGTTGCGCGCGCGATCCTGCGCTCGGGCGCAGTTGAGCTGGAGCAGCGCAAGGACATTCCGACCGCGGTCGTGATCGATGAATATGTCGAGATCGCCAAGGCCTTCTTCGATGGCCCGGAGCCCGGCTTCGTCAACGCCACGCTCGACGCCTGCGCCAAGGATTTGCGACCGCCGGATGCGTAGCACCGATTATGGACCGCCGGCGCCTCGCCGGCATGCGCTGGCGTTGGCCGGCGAGGGCGCCGTCGGTCCATAAGATGTCCGCTGACGAGTTCGATACGATCCGAACGTTGTTCGCGCCGCTTGCGGGAGAGGGCGCGCGCGCGTTGGTCGATGATGTCGCGACTTTGGGCGATCTGATTGTCACGACCGACGCGATTGTCGAAGGCGTACATTTCCTCGCGTCCGATCCGATCGACACTGTCGCCAAGAAGGCGCTGCGCGTGAACCTGTCGGACATCGCGGCCAAAGGGGCAAAACCAGTCGGCGTGTTGCTGACGCTGATCTGGCCCAAGCATCGCGACGCAGGCGAGATCGCGAGGTTCACGCGCGGTCTCGGTGAAGATCTGCGCGCGTTCGACGTCCCGCTGCTCGGCGGCGACACGACCTCGACGCCGGGGCCGCTGACGATTTCGATCACCGCGTTCGGTAAGCCGTACGGCGCCCGCGTTCCGTCTCGCGCCGACGCGAAAGCAGGGGAACACCTATGGGTCACCGGCGCGATTGGCGACGCGTGGCTTGGCCTGCAATCGCTTACGAAGGCGCACGACATCATCGGCGCTGACGCTGATGCGCAAACCGACGCCCACGCCCGCGCGGTGCGGGAGGCGTATCGTACGCCGTCGCCCCCGCTCGCGTTCGCGGAAGCCATCGCCAAACACGCGTCTGGCTCAATGGATGTTTCCGATGGGCTCGTGATCGACGCGAACAAGCTCGCGCAGGCATCGAGCGTCGCCATCCGCATCGACGCCGAGGCCATCCCACTGAGCGCCGCGGGCCATGCGCACGTCGCCGCGCGGGGCGCCGGCGGCTTGATCGATCTCATCACCGGCGGAGACGATTATCAGGCGCTCTTCACCGCCCCGCCCGAAGCGCGTGGCGCAATTCTGCGGGCAGGCCGTGAGAGCGGAACGAATGTGGTGCTGATCGGCGACGTCTCCGAGGGCGCGGGCGTGCGTGTCATCGGCGCGGGCGGGGCGGAGCTTCCCATCGCCAACGCCGGCCATAGCCACAGGCTGGGCCGGTAAGGCCTAAGTAACCAATCGCGCGGATTCTCCGGGTTCTGCTCGGAGGAAGCTCGGATGAAGCGCGCGATCGCCATGGCGTTGATCGCCTCGACATTGCTCGCGGGGCTCGCGGCGGCGCAGCCATCCTCGCACGGCAAGTCCAAGGAGAAGGGCGGGGAGGCGGGCGCGACCGAGTCCGGCCGCTCAATGGATGCGCCGTATCTCGCGGTTCCCGTGCTGCGCGACGGGCAGCTCGTGAACTACCTTTTCGTGTCGATCCGCATCGAGGTTCCCCAAGGCGTCGACCTCTGGCAGACGCGCGAGAAGGCGCATTTCCTGCGCGACGCGCTCGTGCGCGCGGGGCACGCGAATCAACTGGCGGACGCAAACGACCCGAACCGCCTCAACGAGACGCTCGCCGCACAGGTGTTCCGGGCCGCCGCCGTTCAGGCTCTGGGCGAGCGATACGTCGGCCGGGTGACGATTGTTTCCACCCATTCGAGCCGAGGGCAGGCCAGCTAACCTGTACTGAGGCGCCAGATTTAAAGCTAACGCATTGCTTCCGCATGCGGCTTTTGGCAGTAAGCGGCCACCTTTGGGGGAAGCGTCGCCGCTGACGGACTGTCGCGGGGCGGCCAACCCATTCCCCAACCGGCGTTCCCGCGCCCAGGATAAGGTGTCCAATGAGCCAAGAATTGATCCTTTGGCTAGTCGTAGCCAGCGGCGTCCTCGCCGCGATTTACGGCTGGCTGCAAACGCAAGCCATCACCAAGGCAAGCGCCGGTTCTGACCGGATGAAAGAAATCGCCGCAGCCATTCAAGAAGGCGCGCGCGCGTATCTCAACCGCCAATACACGACGATCGGCTGGGTTGGCGTCGGCGTCGTGATCGTGCTGGCTATCGCGTTCTGGCCGACGTGGCAGATCCCGGTGGGCTTTCTGATCGGCGCCATTCTCTCGGGCGCGGCTGGCTTCATTGGCATGAACGTTTCGGTGCAAGCGAACGTCCGCACGGCGGAAGCGTCGCGCACCTCGCTCGCGGGCGGCCTGAAGATGGCGTTCGACGCGGGCGCGGTGACGGGCATGCTCGTCGCCGGCGGCGCGCTGTTCGGCGTTGCTGCGTACTATCTCATCCTCGTCGAGTTCATGAACCTCGAGCCGACCAGCCGCACGGTTGTCGACTCGCTCGTTGCTCTGGGCTTCGGCGCTTCGTTGATTTCGATCTTCGCCCGTCTCGGTGGCGGCATCTTCACCAAGGGTGCGGACGTCGGCGGCGACATGGTCGGCAAGGTTGAAGCCGGCATCCCGGAAGACGATCCGCGCAACCCCGCCACGATCGCCGACAACGTCGGCGACAACGTCGGCGATTGCGCCGGCATGGCCGCTGACTTGTTCGAAACCTATGCGGTGACGGCGGTCGCGACGATGGTGCTGGGCTCGATCCTGTTCCGCGAAGCCGCGGAAGTGTCGGCGCTCATGCTGCTGCCGCTCGCCATTGGCGGCACGGCGATCATCGCTTCGATCATCGGCACGTATTTTGTGAAGCTCGGCCCGTCCAACAACATCATGGGCGCGCTCTACAAGGGCCTCATCGCCGCTGGCGTTCTTGCGATCGGCGGCCTCGCCGCTGCGATCCAAGTGACGACGGGTTGGGGTTCGGTTGCGCCGAGCCTCGGACCGACATCGGACCTGGGCGGCATCTCGGGCCAAGACCTGTTCATTTGCGGCGTCATCGGTCTCGCCGTCACCGGCGCGATCGTGTGGATCACGGAATACTACACGGGCACCAACTTCCGCCCGGTGCGTTCGGTGGCCCAAGCCTCGGTTTCGGGGCACGGCACCAACGTCATCCAAGGCCTCGCGGTCTCGATGGAATCGACGGCGCTCCCGGCGCTGACGATCGTCATCGGCATCGTCGCTTGCTACACGCTCGCGGGCCTCTTCGGCATCGCCATCGCCGTCACGACCATGCTTTCGGTCGCTGGCATCGTCGTCGCGCTCGACGCGTTCGGCCCGGTTACGGACAACGCCGGCGGCATCGCCGAAATGGCTGAACTGCCGCCGGAAGTGCGTAAGACGACGGACGCGCTCGACGCTGTCGGCAACACGACGAAGGCCGTCACCAAGGGCTATGCGATCGGCTCCGCCGGTCTCGGCGCTCTGGTGCTGTTCGCCGCCTACACGGAAGACTTGAAGTATTACGCCTCGAACGCTGCGGAATATCCGTTCTTCAGCGGCATCGTGCCGGACTTCAGCCTCTCGAA
>CAZZFE010000020.1:0-61205 GCA_964653495.1 uncultured Terricaulis sp.
TCGATCTCAACCCGCTGCTGGTGCGCGTCGATAGCCCGTACCCGGCCTATTGCACGCGCGAGGGCCGCAACGAGCCGCCGGATTCGCTCGACGCGGAATTCCTGCGCAACGCGCAGGCGTTCTTCGAGCGCGGCGACAAGCGGCAGCTCGATTTCACGGTGCGCAACACGCAGCGCGCCATCGGCACGCGTGCGGCTTCGCACGTCACGCGCAAGTTCGGCATGACGACGTTGCCGGAGGGGCGCTTGAATTTGCGCCTCACCGGCTCGTGTGGGCAAAGCCTCGGCGCGTTCCTGGTGCAGGGCATCTCGATCGAGGTGACGGGCGACTCGAACGATTATGTCGGCAAGGGCTTGTCCGGCGGCCTCATCTCGCTGAAGCCGGCGGCCGATAGCCGTGAGCGCGCGCGCCACGACGCCATCATCGGCAACACCTGCCTCTACGGCGCGACCGCCGGCAAGCTGTTCGCGGCCGGCCAAGCGGGCGAACGCTTCGCGGTGCGCAATTCCGGCGCGCGCGCGGTGATCGAAGGCGCGGGCGCCAATGCGTGCGAATACATGACCGGCGGCCGTGTCGTGATCCTCGGCCCGGTGGGTGACAATTTCGGCGCGGGCATGACCGGTGGCATGGCCTTCGTCTTCGATGCGGCCAACCGCTTCGAGAAGATGGCCAACCCCGACACGATCATCTGGCGGCGCCTGGCGTCAGCGCATTGGGAAGAGGTGCTGAAGCAACTCATCAGCGAGCACGCGCGGCGTACGGACTCTCTCCTGGCGGAAGAATTGCTGAAGGATTGGGACATCGCCCGCGGCCATTTCTGGCAAATCTGCCCGAAGGAAATGCTGTCGCGGCTCACGCACCCGCTTTCCGACGCGCCGGAGGCCGTGGCGGCGGAGTAGAACTGTCGACGCCACGCGGCCGCCCGCCTATATCAAGGCGGCGTGACGACCGAGACAGCCCCCGCGATTTCCTCGCAAGAACACGTGCGATTGACCGCGCGTGCGGCGGCATTGTCCGTCGGCGTGGCCTTCGTGCTGATCGGCTTCAAGGCTTGGGCGTGGTTTGCGTCCGGCTCGGTGGCGATGTTGTCGTCGCTGGCGGATTCGACGCTCGATCTTGCGGCTTCGCTCTTCACCTTCTTCGCCGTGCGCTACGCCGCCGCGCCGCCGGATCGCGAGCATCGCTTCGGGCATGGTAAGGCGGAGGCGTTCGCCGGGCTGATGCAGAGCGCGCTGGTGGTTTTGTCTGCGGCTTTGATCGGCATCGAGGCGGTGCGCCGGCTGATCAACCCCGAACCGATCACGCACGGCTTCGCCGGGCTTGCGGTGATGGGGCTTTCGATCGCGCTGACGGCGTTTCTGATCGGCGCGCAGACGCGCACGATCGAGAAAACAGATTCCATCGCCACGCGCGGCGATCGCTTGCACTATGCGAGCGATCTGGCGGCGAATGTCGTGGTGATGGCCGGGATCGCCGCTGGCGCGTTCTTGAACATGCCGTGGGCCGACGCTGTCGCTGGCTTGCTCGTTGCGCTTTGGCTGACCTACGGTTCGCTCAAGATCGCCCGCGATTCCGCTGACCATTTGCTGGATCGCGAATTGCCGGACGCTGACCGCGCGCGCATCCGCGCGTTAGCTGAAGCCGACCCGCGCATCCTGACAGTCCACGAATTGCGCACACGCGCCAGCGGGCCGTACATCCACATTCAATTCCACGCCGAGCTCGATCCGTATCTGGCTCTGGTGGAGGCGCACGCGATCGTCGTCGAAGCAGAGAACCGCATCCGGGCGGTATTTCCGACGGCGGATGTGATCATCCACCCAGACCCAAAAGATAAAGCCGAACCGCACGGCCACGAAGATTTCGAACCGCGGTCGCAAGGTGCGTGACCAGCTTCTCGCGCACGCGCAAGCTTTAGGCTTTGACGCCATTGGCGTCGCTGACGCGCGCGCGGAATGGGCGGCGGGGGATTGGCTGGCGGAGTTTCTGCGCGAAGGCCGGCATGGCGACATGGGTTGGCTCGGCGACGCAACGCGGCGCTCGCATCCCAACAATCTGTGGGCGGATGCGAGGAGCGCGATCCTTGTCGGCCAGAGTTACGCGTCTGGCGATGACGCGCTGGCGCTGCTGAACGAAACCGACAGCGGCCTCGTTTCCGCTTACGCAGCACGGCGGGATTATCATGACGTGGTCAAAGGCAAGCTGAAGCAGCTGGCGCAATGGCTGGCGCGCGAGAGCGGGCAAGAGGTCAAGGTGTTTGTCGACACCGCGCCTTTGATGGAAAAGCCGCTGGCCGCGCGCGCCGGGCTTGGCTGGCAGGGCAAGCACACGAACCTCGTGTCGCGCGAGCATGGCTCGTGGCTGTTTCTTGGCGCGATCCTCAGTGCGGCGGAGATCGAAACAGATACACCGCATGACGATCATTGCGGCTCGTGCCGCGCGTGCCTCGATATCTGCCCGACCAACGCATTTCCCGCGCCGTACAAACTCGATGCGCGCCGCTGCCTCGCGTACCTGACGATCGAGCACAAGGGGCAGATCGCACGCGAATTTCGCGAGCCGCTCGGCAATCGCGTGTTCGGCTGCGACGATTGTCTCGCGGCGTGTCCCTGGAACAAGTTCGCGCAGGTGTCGCGTGAGCAGCGTCTGGCGATGAAGCAGGAGCTACGCCTGGCGCCGCTGGGTGAGCTTGCGGCGCTCGACGATGCGCAATTTCGGCTCCGTTTCGCCGGAACACCCGTGAAACGCACCGGACGTGACCGTTTCGTGCGGAATGTAGTGTGCGCGATCGGCAATTCCGGCGATCCCGCGCTTGCGCCGGCGGCGGAAACCCTGTTGGACGATGCATCGCCGTTGGTGCGTGGTATGGCGGTATGGGCGCTCAGCCGGCTGCTTGACGGGCCGGCGTTCGACCGCCTCAAATCGGCGCGCCAAGACCGGGAGCGGGACCCGGACGTGCGGGAGGAATGGGGGCCATGAGGCCGGACGACGATCCACAAGATACGCCGCCCGAACAGCCGCCGGGTCCGCCAGCGGAGCCGCCGGAATTGCCGCCGCGTTCGCGCCACGATGGCCGCGACGCGTTCGCGGAATTTGGCGAACCGGATGTCGTGTTTCCCGGCGAGGATCGCGCCAGCCGCCGCAAGGCGCGCGATGCGCGCGCCAATCTCGATCTCGATCTAGGCAGGATCAAACGCCGCAAGCGCTACGGCATCGTGATGACGCTGTTCAGCGTCGTGTTCGTGGCGTTCGTGTTGGCGCCGGTGACGTGGGTGGCGGTGTATCGCGTAATCGATCCGCCGGGCACTATGCTGATGATGCAGCGCGCGGCCGAAGGCGAGACGATCCGCTATCGGCCCGTGCCGATCTCGCGCATGTCGCCGCACATCGTGCGCGCCGTGGTCGCGGCGGAGGATTCACGCTTCTGCACGCATGACGGCTTTGATGTCGAAGCCATTCAAGACGCGATGGAGTCGAACTCACGCGGCGGGCGCGTGCGTGGCGCCTCGACCGTCAGCCAGCAGACGGCGAAGAATTTGTTCCTGTGGCCGGAGCGCTCGTGGCTGCGCAAAGGGCTCGAGACATATTTCACGGCGCTGATCGAGTTCATGTGGCCGAAGCGGCGGATCATGGAGGCGTATCTCAACGTCGCCGAGTTCGGCGATGGGATCTTCGGCGTCGAGGCGGCCGCGCAAGCGCGCTTCGGCGTGTCCGCCGAAGAGCTGACGCCGCTGCAGGCCGCGCGCCTCGCCTCGGTGCTGCCGTCGCCCAATCGTTACAGGGCCGACAGCCCGGGCCCGTATGTCCGCCGGCAGTCCGCCCGGATCGTCGAACGCGCCCGCGTCGTCCGCAACGAGCGCACCGCCGCTTGCGTTTTGCTGATCGACCGCCCGGAAAACCGGTGAACCCGCTCCCCAAACTGCCGACCCCGGCTTGTCCCGGGGCGGTCTCTTGCGCCATGGATGGGGCATGGTTGGACCAGCAAACGAGGCCAGGGTGGGCGGCGAAGGGCTGAAGTGGATTTTCATCTTCGCCGCGTTCGCCGGCATGGTCGTGCTCAGCATCATTCTGTTTGATGTCGGCGGCGCGGGCGGGCTGATTGGCGGCGCGATCGGCTTTGTGTTGCGGCTTGGCGGGCGCGGGCTCGATATGAGCGAGCGGCTGGGCAATGCGTTCGCCGGCGCGCTGATGGGTCTGCCGATCGGCATCCTCGGCGGGGCGCTCTATCATTACATCTGGCCGCAGATCGACGCCGCGATCCGCACGACGGCCTAATCACGCCACGGCCGAAGGCGCGGCAGCCAACGCGGCGCCGCGTTTCTGTACGCTTCGTAGCGCGCGCCGAATTGGCCGCGCAAAGTCGGCTCTTCGTAGAAATAGACGAAGCTGTGAAACGCGAGCCAGATCAGCGCCGCGTAGAGCGCTTGCGCGACGCTCGCGAACAGCAAAGCTTGGCCGAGATTGAGCGTCGTGACCGCGACGTACATCGGATTGCGCACGCGCCGATACCAGCCGCTGACAATGAGCGTCTCAGTTGGCGCGATCGGCGCGGGCGTGCCGCGGCCCTGCCAGGCAAAGCGCGCGAAGCTGTCGAGCAGGATCGCGAGCCCAAGAAAAATGAGCGGCACGCCAAGCCAGGCGAACAGCCAAGGCGCGGCGCGCCAGCCGGTGATCCAATAGGGGATCAGCCCCGCGACCACGCCCGGCGCCGCGAACAGAAACAGAGCTGAGCCAAGAATGGCGCGCAGGCGCTTCATGGCGGCATCATCTGCCCTGCCTTGAACCGCCGCAATCGGGTCACGACCTTGTGCTCGGCTTCTTGCGCGAGGCGGAATGCAGAGCGAGTTCGCAATTGTGCGGCTCTGGTCGCGGCTCGCCGCCGGCGCGCTGGGCGCGCTTGCGGTGCTGATGCTGCTTGCCGTTTCGCCCGCCTTGCAGGAACAGAGCGCCGCGCCCGGCGCGGGGATCGTGCAGGCGGTGCATGTCGCGCTCGAACAGCCGGATGCGCCGGTGCGGCCAGTGGAGCGCGAGGCCATCAGCGCGGATCTCGGGTCCGATGCGCGCGGCGAGGAGGCGAGCGATATCGGCCTTGGGCTGCGGCTTTGGCGTTATGGCGCGCGGGGCGAGATCGTGTTCAGCACCGCCGATCAGTATGCGCGCTGTACCGAAGCGCGGCGCGCGCGGCGCGAGGCGTCCGATTGCCCGAGCGCACGCGAAACTGCCGAACTGCGCTTCGCCGCCAACGAGCCGCTACGGTAACGCCGCAATCCCGCCGCAGGGCGCGCGCACCTTTCGTGCGATCGCGGGAGGTTTTCATGTGGCGTGCGGCGTTGGCGGCGATTGCTTTGGCGGGCGTAGCGGCGGCGCCTCTGGCGATGGCGCAGGCTAAGAGCGAAGCCCGCAACGCGCAGATCAATTATGCCGGCTTCACTAGCCTCGCTGGTGAGGTGGATGCGTATCGCGAACAGCGTTTGGTTTCGCTCGCGGATTTTCAGCGCATGGCGCGCGAGCCGAACACGATCATCCTCGATGCACGCTCGGCTGACGCTTTCGCGATGGGCCACATCGACGGCGCGATCAATCTGCCGTTCACGGATTTCACCGACGCGAGCCTCGGCCTTGCCGTGCCCGATCCGAACACGCGCATTCTCATCTATTGCAACAACAATTTCGAGAACAACGCCGCGCCGGTAATGCTGAAGCGCATTGAACTCGCGCTCAACATCCAGACGTTCATCAATCTCTACGGTTACGGCTATCGCAACGTCTATGAACTGGCGGACGTCGTGAACTTCAACGACCCTGCTGTGCGTTGGGTGTCGACCGCCGGCTAAGCGCCGCGGCGGAAATCCACGTCGGCCTCGCCGTAGCAATTCGGCCCGTTCACGCCGGGAAACAGGCCGAGCCATGCATAAAGCGCCAAGCTCAAGAATGCGCCGATGCCAAGAAAGCTCATGCTGATCGGATCAAGCGGACCGCTGAGTGCAGCGTCGACATCGGTCGCGCCGTTGAAGGCCGGCACAGCGATGCCAGCCGCGTAGAACGGCATCGGCAGAACTTGCAGCCAGGCGGTCTGTTTGAGGTCATGCAGGCGGCGCGCCGTGACCGCGAGGCCGCCGATGAGGAACGGAATTGAAAGCAGGGGTCCGAAGGTCGGAATTGTGCCGACGACGGCGCCGATAATCGTCGTCCACGCCATCGCGCCCCACCATTCGCCACGGCTGGCGCGGCCCTTGAACGAGCGCGGGTGCGGCCCCTTGTGTCCCTGAACTTTCCCCGTCATGGTCGCCCCCGCTTGGCGTGCGCGCGGACTTTAGCCATGCAGCGCTGGCTTCGCTATCGGTTTGACGCAACGCTTCTGGGGGCGGCGTGATCGTCGGGATTGATCTGGGGACGACCAATTGCGCGTGTGCGGTGTTCCGCAACGGCGCGGTGGAAATGATCCCGAACGCGCTTGGCCAGATGCTGACGCCGTCAGCCGTCAGCGTCGATGACCAGCAGCGCATCATCACCGGCCTTGCGGCGCGCGAGCGCCAATCCACGCATGCCGACCGCACGGTGACGGCGTTCAAGCGCTACATGGGCACGCAGCACGTGACGCAGCTCGGCAAGCTGTCGTTCACGCCGGAGGATCTCTCCGCGCTGATGCTGCGCAGCTTGAAAGCGGACGCCGAGGCGTATCTGGGCGAGACGGTGGAAGAGGCGATCGTCACCGTTCCTGCCTATTTCAACGACAAGCAACGCAAAGCCACGCGCCGCGCCGGCGAACTGGCGGGGTTGAAGGTCGAGCGGCTGATCAACGAGCCGACGGCGGCGGCGCTCGCTTACGGCATCCATCAGCGCGACAAGGAAACGCGCTTCCTGGTGTTCGATCTCGGCGGCGGCACGTTCGACGTGTCGATCCTGGAGATCTTCGAGGGCATCATCGAGGTGCGCGCCTCCGCCGGCGACAATCGCCTGGGCGGCGAGGATTTCAATGAAGTCCTGATCGAAATGGCGCGCAAGAAATTCGGCGCCGAATGGGGGCCAAGCGCGCGCGACAATCGCGCCTTCTATCAGCGTCTGCGCGAAAGTGCCGAGCGCACGCGCCGGGCGCTGACCGATTCCACCGACACACAATTCTCCGTCGTCTGGAAAGACAAGACCTACACGCTCGATATCAATGCCGGCGAGTATGAGACGGAATGCGAAAAGCTGCTCGGCCGCTTGCGCGAGCCGGTGCTGCGTTCGCTGCGCGACAGCAACATCGCCGTTGAAAGCCTGGGCGAAGTGATCCTCGTTGGCGGCGCGACGCGCATGCCGCTGGTGCGCAAAGCGGTGACGCGCATGTTCGGCCGCTTCCCGGCAGCGAGCGTCAATCCTGACGAAGCGGTGGCGCGCGGTGCGGCGATCCAGGGCGCGCTCAAAGCGCGCAATTCCGATCTCAAGGAGGTCGTCGTCACCGATGTGTGCCCGTACACGTTGGGCGTCGCCTCGTCCGAGCGGCATGGGCCGAACAGCGTCATCTCCGGCGTGTTCACGCCGATCCTGGAACGCAATTGCGTCGTGCCGGCAAGCCGTGAAGAGAGCTTCACGACGATGGACGACAACCAGCCCGAGGTCGACTTTCCGATCTATCAGGGCGAGAGCCGCTGGGTGAAGGACAACGTCTTTCTCGGCAATGTCCGCATTCCGGTGCCGCGTGCGAAGGCCGGCATGACGCAGATCCGCTGCCGCTTCAGCTACGACATCAACGGCCTGCTCGAAGTTGATCTGCACGTGCCGGAAACCGGTGAGCGGCGTCAGCTGGTGATCGTCGACAAGGAAGGCGTCAGCGCTGACCAGATCGAGCAGCGGCGCAAGGAGCTGGCGAAGCTCAAAGTGCATCCGCGCGATACCGAAGCGATTGCCGCGACGCTCGGGCGCGCGGGGCGCTGCTATGAAAACGCCATCGGCGAAGAGCGCGAAGCGATCGGGCGCCTGATCGGCCAGTTCGAAAGCGTGCTGGCGCGCCAGGACCCGCGCGCGTGCGAGGCGGCGCGCGTTGAACTCAGCGCCATTCTCGACCGCATCGAAGGGCAGGCCTTCTTGTGAGGCCGATCTGGGATGAGCTTGGCATTGCGGCGACAGACGACGAAGCCGCGATCCGCAAAGCTTATGCCGAGCGGTTGCGGACGACCAATCCCGAAGACAATGCAGAAGGCTTTAAGGCGCTGCGCAGCGCTTATGAGCAAGCGCTAAATTATGCGCGCTATCGCAAGCGCTATCCCGAAGACGCAACGGACGAGGATGTAGACGACGCGTCGAATTTTGACGGCACGGTCGATCTGCTTGATCTCGACCTCGACCTGCAAAACAGCACCGACAATCTGCCGTTGCCGCCGCCGGTTGCGCCGCATGTTGAGCCTGATCCGGACATTCAGGCGCATCGCGAGGCATGGTCGCGTCTGGTTGCGTCGCTGCGCGGGGAGGAGACGCCGTGGGTGCGGCTTGAGGCGCTGGAGACGTTACTCAAGTGCGCGGCGATGGAGCGCGTGGACGTATTCGCGCGCACCGAAGCGTGGCTGGCGGAATTGCTGCTGCGCTCGCGCCCGGCATCGGACGTGCTGGTGGAGCGCGCGATCGCGTTCTTCCAATGGGAAGCCGCCGCGTCGCGTGATTTGAGGCGCTATGGCCCGGCCGATGTCGTGGCGCTGCGCGGGCAGATCGCCAACGAGAAGGTCGCCAACGGCTTCCTCGCGCGCGTGCGCGACAAGCGCCATGAGTTTCACGCTGCCTATCGCGAACTGAGCCAAGATCCGAAACAGCGCAACTGGTTCTCGCGCGTCTGGTCGCTGCGGCGGATCAATGTCGTCGAGCGCATGCTCAACTATGCGCAAGGCAAGGCGCCGCTGGCGCTCTATCAGCTGAACTACGAGGCCAGCGATTGGTGGCGTGGCCGCCTGCGCAGATGGCGCAAGCCGTTGGGTTGGCTGGCTTGGGCGCTGCGCGCCGGTGTTTTCGGCTTGATCATCATAGCGCTGCTCACGTCGGTGTCCGAGAACTCGACGGAGGTGTTCGCGCGCGATCGCTGCGCTGAAATCGCAGCGCCTGGGCCCGCCTCTTCGATATCACCGGATCAGGCGTCGCGGATACGCGACGCGTGTAGCGATGCGCTCGATATCATGCCGGACTCGCTGATGATGCGGCAGTACGCGGGCCTTGCGGAATTGCGCCTGGGCAATTACGCGCAGGCGCGCCGGCATTTCCTGGCGGTGCTGGAAACGAGCCCGCTGGATTCCGTGGCGATGTTCGGCGTTGGCTTGGCGACGTTGCAGGGACGGTTCTTTCCAAACGCGGAAGCGGATGCGGCGATGTCGGCGGCGCTGGCGCTTGATCCCACGGTGCGGACCTATTTCGTTGAGCGCGGCCTCCCCGCGCCGGAACTGCCCGCCGCGCCAGTGGCGCCGGAATTCCTGTCCACCGTCGGCGCGGCAAACGACACGCCGCCGGCTTTGCGCGCGAGCCCGACGCAAGAGGTGTTTGACGAAGCCTACAAGCATTTCGGGATCAACGAACCGATGCGTGGGCGGGCTGTCGTTGAATGCCTGGTTCGGCTGGATGGCAAACTCGATCAATGCCGTGTGCGTTCTGAAACGCCGCGCAACGAGGGCGTCGCCGAATTGGCGCTGCGGGTTGCGGCGGCGTTGCGCTACGATCCCGCGAGCCTCAATGGTCAGCCCGTCGACGGTGCGGCGATCGTCATTCCGTTCACATTCCGCATTGAAGGTGATAGCTCCGGGTCTGGCGAGCCGCCGCGGCAATAGGCAAGAGGAGACGACATGGATCGGCGTTGGTTCTTGAGCGTGGCCGCGGGCGCGGTTCTGGCGTCCTGCACGCCGCCGCAGCAGGCCAAGCAGGAAGTGGCGACGACGGCGCCTGATCCGGCGGAGATCATTCGTCCGCTCTATGAGCGCTACATGACCGATCCGGCGGCGACGACGTTCCCTGTGTTGGAGGAACAGGCGCCGTGGTCTGCTTCCATGCGCCAGTCGCTCATCGATATGATGGCGCGCTCGCAGGCGGCGAACGAACCGATCCTCGACGCGGACCCGTTCGTGATGGCGCAGGATTGGCAAATTTCCGCCGTGGCGGTGTCGACGGAATCCGTCGTCGCTAACAGCCACGCCGTTGTGCGCGCGCGTTTTGTGAACATCGATCAGCCGCGCGAAGTCGTGTTCGACATGGTGTGGGAAGACAATGGCTGGCGAGTCGATAACATCCGCGGCGATGGCTTCGATCTGCGCGAAGTCGCCGGCCGGCAGCCATAAACGATGACGCACGCGACGCGCCGATTGCTGCTGGCCGCGCCTCTGGCGTTGGCTGCGTCGCCCGCGAGGGCGCAAGCGGCGCCGCTGAACGTGCTGTTCGTCGGCAATAGCCAGACCTACATCAACAACGTTCCAGCGCTCATGCAGGCGACGTGCGCGAGCGTTGGTCTTGCGTGTGACATCGCCATGGTCGCCAAGCCGAATTTCAGCCTTGAAGATCATTGGGGCGACGGCGAAGCGCAACGCGAGATCCGCCGTGGCGGCTGGTCTCACGTGGTGTTGCAGCAGGGGCCGTCATCGCGCGCCGACAGCCGCTCGAATTTGCGCGATTATGGCGTGCGCTTCGCGAACGCCATAATCGACGTGCGCGCGCGGCCGGCCTTCTATTCGGTTTGGCCAACGCGTGACCGGCGCGAGGATTTTGAGCGCGCGTCGGAATCATATGCACTGGTAGCGGACGATGCGGCGGGCTTGCTGTGCCCGGTGGCAGAGGCGTGGCGCATTGCGCTGCGCGCGGAGCCGCGTCCGGATCTTTACGCGCCGGATGGTTTGCACGCGACTGTATATGGTTCCTATCTCGCCGCGTTGGTGATCTTTTCTGTGCTTACCCAGCGCGCGCCGATAGGCTTGCCGACCACGCTCACGTTCGCCGACGGCCAGCGTGCGCGCGTGCCGGAAGAGACGGCCGCCACTTTGCAGGCCGCCGCCGCTTCCGCGATCGCCGCCTGATCTATTCCACGAACACGCGCACCACGGCGCGGGCGCGGCGGCGGCTGGTTTCCTCGTAGCGGAAGATGATGTGCTCGATGTCGCGCTGGCCGCCTTCGAGGTCGATCACGCGCGTGCACTGGCCGGCATTGACGCGGTTGCGCACCGGCACGTCTTGGTGGCCGCCATTGCGGAAGCGGATGTCCATATCGATGAAATGCACCGGGTTGCGGTAGACGCACACGCGCATGCGGTTGGCGAGGCGATGGCCGTCCATGTGCACGGTGTCGGTCTCGGCGTGGTCCGACACTTCCTTTGTGCCCACCTGATGCCATTCCGCCCAGGCGGGTCCCGCCGCGCCGGCCAAGGCCAACGCCGCACACAGAGCGATTGCTTTGATCTTCATAAGAGCGCCTCCGCGCGTTCGCCTCGCAGAGGGTCAAACGCGCGGGCGCGGCGTTTCCGTCGCTATTGCTCTTGCACCGCCGTGCCGGTGCGCTTGGCTTCGATGGCGTGGCCGCGCATGAGCAGGGCGTCGACATTGCTCGGATCGGCGGCGACGGCAGCCTCGGCATCTGCAAGCGCCAAGTCGAACGAATTCTGATGCATGCGGGCCGAGGCGCGCAGGCGCAGCGCGAGCGAATCATTGGCGCGCAGATCGAGTGCGGTGGAGAGATCTTCCTCGGCGTGGCGATAATCGCCTTCCTGCGCATAGGCGCGGGCGCGGTCGATCAGCAGGTCCGGCATGTAAACCCGGTCGCCTTCCATCAACACGATCGCGCGCGTGAGTGCGCTACGGGCGCGGGCAGGGTCGCGGTCGAGCAGCCAGGCGTTGCCGGCTTGCGAGAAGAGCTCGGCGCGCAGTGCGCCGTCATGGGTGCCGAGCGCGGTGGCGAGTTGCTCGAACCGGCGCGCGCCTTCGGCGTAACGGTTCTGGCCCACCATCGCCATCGCCGCGCAGCGATAGGCGAACATGGAATTGCCGTCGGCGGCCCAGGCCATCGCTTCTTCGTAAGCGGCGGCGGCGTCCTGATCGATCTGGGCGACGCATTGCTGGAAGCGCTCAGGCCCGTTGGCCTGAGCAGCGGCGGCGCCGGCGCTGAACAGCACGAACGGCAGCAGAAGGGCGGCGGCGTTTCTCATGGATGATGCGTCTCCCCGTATCGGGGCATCGCATGCCCGAACGGGCGGGCGAATCCAAGGCGTTCGCTCAGCGCGCGAGCGTCTCGGCCAGGCGGTCAGCGGTGCGGACGAGGCGGTCGAGGTCCTCCGGGCGGGACAGGCGGTGGTCACCGTCCGGGATCATGTCGATGACCAGGTCGTCCGTGCGCATGATCCCCGCCAGCGCCAGAGCGTGGGTAGCGGGGACGTCCGGGTCCTGTTCGCCCTGCAGAATGCGGACGGGGCCGGCGAACGGGTAGGGCTCGTCCATCAAAAGATGATTGCGGCCATCCTCGATCATCAGCTGGGTGATGATCGTCGGCTCCTCCGAATAGGCCGACGGCATCGCCCATTGGCCTTCGGTTTCCAGCGAGCGGCGCGCGTCCTCGGAGAGGCCGGGCAGCATCAGCCGCTCAGTGAAATCCGGCGCCGGCGCGATCAGCAGCAGGCCTTTGACGCGATCGGGCCGCGCGCGCGCCGCCAGCAACGCGATCCAGCCGCCCATGGATGAACCAACCAGCACGATCGGCCCGAACGTCTTGGCGTCGATCACCGCGAGGGCGTCGCCGAGCCAGCGCGAGATCGAGCCGTCCTCGAACTTGCCGCCAGATTTTCCATGTCCGGAATAATCGAGACGCAGAAACGCTTGGCCGCGCTCCTCGGCCCATTGCGCGAGGCGCTCTGCCTTCGTGCCGGCCATGTCGGACTTGAAGCCTGAGAGCCAGACGAAGGTCGGCGCCGCGCCAACCATGCGCTGGTAGGCGATCTTCACACCCTCGTGCTGCAGCGTCTCGATTTCGCCCATGGCCATGACCACCTTCGCCAGTCGGCCAACGCGTTTTCATGGAAAACGCGTCGGTTTCCAAATTGGCCGCTCCCGGAACGGAAAACCGGGACCCACTTTTCCGTGGAGCGGCCCCGAACGCCTAGTTCATGAATCTTGGCGCGTTCTTAAGAAAATCCAGCCATCAAGCCGGATAGAGATTTGTTCTGGCGCGAGATTTCGCGCTGCTCACAGCGCGACGCAAGGTTTGGGCGTGTCACCAAATCATTGCAAGAAGGACACATGTACCGGGTTCTGCAAGTGACCCCTGAGCTTAACGCTGGCGGTGTTGAGCGTACCACGATTGAAATGGCCGAAGCGATCAGCCGCGCCGGGGGGCTCGCCTTGATCGCCAGCGCCGGCGGCCGCCTGGAGGGAGACCTCAAGGCGGCCGGCGGCGAGCTGATCCGGCTCCCCCTGCAATCCAAAAATCCGATCGAGGTCGTGCTCAACGCGCGCCGCTTGGCGCGTGTCGCCGAAGCGCGGCGGGTGAACCTGATTCACGCGCGCTCGCGCATGCCAGGTTGGAGCGCATATTGGGCCGCGCGCGATTTGAAGCTGCCGTTCGTGACGACCTATCACGGCATCTACAATGCGCGCTCGCCGCTCAAGCGCATGTACAATTCGGTTATGGCGAAAGGCGATATCGTTATCGCCAATTCGGAATACACCCGCCGCCACGTCATCGCCGAACATCATGTCGATCCCGCGCGCGTGATGGCTATTCCGCGTGGCGTCGATCTCGATCGTTTCGATCGCGCGCGCATCAGCGACGATGAGATCGCGGCGATGCGCGACTCATGGGGCATGAAGCGCGACGACAATCGCCTCGTGCTGATTGCGCCGGCGCGGCTTACGCGATGGAAAGGTCAGCTGGTGCTGATCGAAGCGTTGGCGCAATTACAAAAGCGAAAGCCAAACGCGCTCCGCGTCATTCTCGCCGGCGATGCACAGGGCCGCATGACCTATGTGCAAGATTTAAATGAAGCAATTGAGCGCCATTCACTGCGCGAAACGGTGGCCTTGGTTGGCCATCTCGGGCACATCAACGTGGCGTTCGCGGCCGCGGATTTCGCGGTGTTTCCGGTGATTGAGCCGGAAGCGTTCGGACGCGGCGCGGTGGAAGCGCAGGTCATGGGCCTTCCCGTGATCGCTTCCAAACTCGGCGGTTACACCGAGACGATCGTTGATGGCGAGACTGGCTTGCTGGTCGCGCACGGCGATGTGTCGGCGCTCGCCGCCGCGATCGAACGTCTCATCGATGCAGGCGCGCAAGCGCGTGCGGCGATGGGACAAACAGGAAAGGACAGAGCTCGCCTTCTTTATGCCAAGACGACGCTCCAGTCCTCGACGCTAAAGGTGTATGATCAGCTCCTTGGGGAGAGGCCATGATTCCGTGGCGCAAGACGAACAAGACTGAAGGCAAGCCGGCTGACACCGTGCTGGTGATCCAGCTCGGCGATGTGGGCGAATTCGTTCCGGCTCTGGCCGCGGCGAAGCTTATTCGCGAGCATCACATGGGCGCGCGCATCACGCTGCTCGCGCGCGAGAGCATGCGCACGCTTGCCGAGAAGTGCCCGTATTTCGACGTGATCGAAACCGACGTGCCGCAATCCGCGAACGTCGCCAGCACGATGGCCGCAACCGCCGGCGCGGCGGGCGCCGCCGCCGCGACGGTGGCGTCGGCCGGGCAGGTGCAGGTGGCGGAGCAGCCGGCCGTCGTGAAGACGATCGCCCGCATCCGGCAGGCCAAGTACGACATCATCTACGATCTCGAAGGCTCGTCGCGGACGGCGAATTATTTCCGCGCGCTGCGCCCCTGGCCGCCGCGTTGGTCGGGCCCGGTGTCCGGCGCGTCCTATGCGTATACGGACAAAGAACGTCAGCACATGCACCAGCTTGACCGCCTCGGCGCGCAGTTGGCGGTGGCGGGCATTGGCGATGGCGTGCTGCCGCCGCCTGATCTTTCTTGGCTGCGTGCGTCGTTGCGCGATCCGCCGCGTCTCAAGCCGGACTATTTCGGCATCCGCGGCGCCTACGTGGTGCTGTTGCCGCGCGGCTCGGATTCCGCGCCGGCTCGGCGCTGGGCCCCGGAAAAGTATGAGGATTTGGCCCGCCGCTTGGCCAGCAATGGCGTCACGCCGGTGATCCTGGGCGGCTCGGAGGAGCGCAATCTGGGCGCCGCCATCGCATCAAAGGTTCCGCAATCGAAGAATCTGGTGACCCGGGCGGAGCTGTTCCAATGCATTGGCCTGTTCGAGCGCGCTGCGTTCGTGGTGGGCGATGACGTGGACCTGCTGCACGTGGCCGCCGCCGCCGGCGCGCCCTGTCTGGCGCTCCTGTCCTCCAGCGCCGACCCGCACAAGGCGACGCCCCGGGGCCGGGGCGGGGTGGTGGCGCTTACCGCAGCCGTGGTCGGCGACCTGCCGGTTGAGCAGGTTGAGCGGCAATTGCGCAATTGCGGTGTCTTTCGCCCCCACGCCGCGACGGCTTGATGCCGCCGCTTTGCCAAGCGATATAGAGACGTGAGCCGAAGTCGCGTTCCCCACGAGGGGAGCGCGCTTTGGTGTATTTGGCTTAACAGCGACAGGAGAAGGCCCGATAGCCAGACGTCCATATGCAGCGCCGCCGCCGTCCAAAGACGGCCCGCGCGTCAACGAGGATATCCGCGGAACGCCGCGTGTCCTCCTCATCGATGAAAACGGGGAAAAGCAGGGGGAAATGCCAATCGCTGCAGCGCTCGAAGCTGCACGCGAAGCGCAGCTCGACTTGGTCGAGGTGTCCCCGAACTCGATTCCGCCCGTCTGCAAAATTCTCGACTACGGCAAGTTCCGTTTCGAGGAGCAGAAGAAGAAGGCCGAAACGCGCAAGAAGGCCAAGCGGATCGAACTGAAAGAGATCAAGGTTCGCCCGAACATCGACGACCACGATTACGAAGTGAAGATGAAAGCCATCCATCGCTTCTTCGAAGAAGGCGACAAGGTGAAGGTCACCCTGCGCTTCCGTGGCCGCGAATTGCAGCACACCAATCTCGGCATGGATCTGCTCGAGCGCATGCGCACCGAGTTGGAGCCGATCGCCAAGGTCGAGCACGAGCCGCGCTTTGAAGGCCGCCAGGTCGTCATGGTGATGGCGCCGCGTGCTGGCGGATAAGGAACCGGCCGCCCTCTCCTGAGGGAGAGGGCGCTCAGGCCCCGTTCAGCATCCATGCGCGCTACACTCTTTTCATCAGGAGCTTTCATGCGCGCTTTTATCTTTGCCGCTTTCTTGCTCACCGCTTGCGCCTCGGCGCCGGCGAGCGCGCCTGTGCCGGATGCTTCCGCGCTGCCGCAGCACATCCGCGAGGATCTCGCTCAGCGCGACGCTGCTCTGCGTGAGCCTGGTGTTGTGGCCGCCGCGATTGGTGAAACCGCGGACCTTGGCGGCGGCTTGCGCGTGCGCCCGCTTGAGGTGCTTGAAGATAGCCGCTGCCCGCAAAACGCACGTTGCGTGTGGGCGGGGCGCTTGCGTTTGCGTGTCGCTGTGGAAGGCGCGGGCGAACACGAGATCATCGCCGGCGAAGGCCAAGCGCAGACGCCGCGCGGCGCGTTTGAGCTTGTCGCGGTGTCGCCAGGGCCGTGGACAGAATGGCCGCAAGAGCAGCGCACGCCGTATCGCTTCGGCTTCAAGCGCGCCTGAGCGCGACGCTTCGACGACGTTTTGTTGACAGTGCGCGGCGCCGGGCGTGAACTCCGCGCCCATGCTCAAGCGCTCATTCCTGGCCGCCCTCATGTTCGTCGCCGCCTGCGCGACGGCGCCCGCCGCGGATCAATCCGCCGGCGCGTTGATGAACCTGCAGACGCTGAAGGATCAGCTTCGCGTCTATCACGATAGCGGCGCGTATGAGCGCGATATCGGTGTTGTCGCGGAGGAGGCGCGCGCATGGATCGTGCAGCGCGCGCCGCAGGTGCAGCGGCCGGCTGTGGTGTTCGATATCGACGAAACCGTGCTCTCGAATTGGACGCGGAACGTCGCCAACGACTACGGCTATTTCACCGACGGCCCCTGCGATCAGCTGCCGCGCGGACCGTGCGGCGCGTATGCGTACGAAGACGCCGCGCTGGGCACGCCGATCGCGCCGATGCTGGCGACATATCAAGCCGCGCGCGGTGCAGGCGTCACCGTGTTCTTCATCACCGGCCGCCGCGAGCCGCGTCGCGCCGGCACGGAGCGCAATCTACGCGAGGCGGGCTTCGCGGAATGGGGCGAGGTGGTGCTGCGTCCGATCGACGGTCAGCGCGGCCAAGCTTCAGCTTACAAAAGCGGCGAGCGCGCGCGCATTGAAGCGATGGGCTACACGATCATCGCCAATATCGGCGATCAGCAAAGTGACCTTGATGGTGGCCACGCCGAACGCACGTTCCTCGTGCCGAACCCGTATTACATTGTGAACTAAGTTCATGCTCGCCCTTGATGGGCGAGCTGTCAGTCCGCCGAAGCCGTAAGGAGGCGGAATGACTGAGTGGGTGAGTCCTCGGACGCAGCCTCCACCCACTCCGTCCGCGAACTGCGTTCGCGGCCACCTCGCCCATCTAGGGCGAGGATGAGGCGCTAGCCGCGCGAGATGCGGCGGCGTTGGGTCATGATTGTCATGTTGACCATCAGCAGCAGGAAGCTGAGGCCCAAGCCCACCCAGTTCAAAATCGGAATGAGCTGAGGGCGTTCTTCGAGGAAGCCCTGCACGAAGCCTTGCGCGTCCTCGCGCTGCGCAGCGGCGGCGGCTTGGCCGGCTTGCTCTCCAACGACGCCGAAATCCACATTCGGCGGCAGGCCCGCCGAAGCGAGCGAAAGACCGCCGACGCGCGGCAGTTCGGCGGGCGAGTAGAGCAGGTTGGCGGCGAAGGCGATGCAGAGCGTCGCCAAGACCGCCATCAGCACCCGCGAGCCAACAATCGCCGACAGCGAGCCGGTGACCTTGTTCTTCTCCGCGATCACGCGGGCTTTCGCTTCTGCGAGGTCCATGGGCTGCCTTCCGCTTGGGCGGCCATTCTGACCGAGCCGGGCCTGGCCTTCAACGAGGTCCTCTTGTCCCAATTTCGTCGCAATCGGCGCGCGGACTGAGCCTCAAGCGTCAAGCCACGTGCTGGACTCCTTGCCTGCTCGTGTCGCCGGCCTCACGCAGGTCAAACACGCCGTCGATGAAGTGCTGTCAGCGCGTGGCAGGCCTTTTGGGCCGGGTCATTTGATACAGCCAATCGGCGGAACGCCGGCGAACCCTTCCCTGGTCCCGGACTTGGCTCCGGGGGCCCGCCTTGCCGGCCCCGCCTTGCCCGGGATGGGCCCCCATGCTACACGCCCCGCCTTCTTGGGTGGCCCGGCTAAAACGGCATGCCGTGGCGACCCTTTTGGCGTTCTCCGGAACGCATATCCCAGGAGGGAAAAATGCCGAAGTTGAAGACCAAGAGCGGCGTCAAAAAACGCTTTAAAATCACCGCGACCGGCAAGGTTAAGGCCGGCGCGGCGGGCAAGCGTCACCGCCTCTCCAGCCACAATGGCAAATACATCCGTCAGAACCGCGGCACCGACGCGATCAACGAGCCGGACGCCAAGCGCGTCAAGGCTTGGGCCCCGTACGGCCTCGACTGATTTAACCAGATAATCTGACGGAGAATTTCCAATGGCACGCGTCAAAGGGGGCGTCACCGCCCACGCCCGCCACAAGAAGGTGCTGAAGAAGGCCAAGGGCTTCTACGGTCGCCGCAAGAACACGTTCCGCGCCGCGAACGCCGCTGTCGAAAAGGCCGCGCTCTATTCGTACCGCGACCGCAAGGTAAAGAAGCGCGAATTCCGCGCGCTCTGGATCCAGCGCATCAACGCCGCCGTCCGCGAGGAAGGCCTGACGTATTCCCGATTTATCGCGGGTCTCACGAAGGCCGGCATCGAACTCGACCGCAAGGTCATGGCCGACATCGCCATGCACCAGCCGGAAGCGTTCAAGGGCCTCGTCGCCCAAGCGCAAGCGGCGCTGAAGTAGGCTTCAGCGAAGCGAACAAGAAAAAAGGGGCGAGGCGGGATCACCGCTTCGCCCCTTATCTTTTGCGTGACGCGTCGCGCTTAGTTGCGCGGCTCCCACAAGCGGATGCGCGGCAGCGCTTCTTCGAACGCGGCTTGGTCGGACGGCGAGAGCACGGCGCGGCCGGCGACGACGCCGATCTGCGTGGATTGCATCGCGTAATAGGTCACGCCCGGCTCGATCTCCATGCGCATCGTGTCGTTGCGGCCGATCTCGTATTCATGGATGCCCGGCTCGGCGACGTGCACGAAATAGCGCGCGTTCGGCAGGCGGCCGAGATCTTGTTCGCCTTCGCGGACCGTGAACGTCAAGGCGCTACCTACGAAGCGGCTCGGGCGGAAGAACACGATTTGGCCTTTGCCTTCGGGCGGCGCGCTAATGCCGGCCGGCAACACGACTTCAGGCGCGGCTGGCGGCGCAGGTTCAGCGGCAGGCGCTGGCTCAGCGGCAGGCGCCGGCTCGGCTGGCGCTGCTTCGGTGGCGGGCGCCTGTTCGGCCGGCGGCGCGCTTGCGTCTTGTGCGTGCGCGATGCTTGCGATGCTCAGCGCGGCCACAATGGCGAGCGCTCCTAGTCCCGATTTCATCATTGGTTTTCCCCTGCTGCTGCCTGCTCAACTGGAACATCGACGTCCACCGCCAGTATGGCTGTGGCGCGCGCGCCGACGGGCATTACGACTGCGCCGCCTTGAACGAAACCGCCTGCCCAAAGCGACGCGTTGGCGCGATCAGAGCCGGCGGCGGTCATCTGCATGCCGCGGACGCGGACGCGCTGTCCGCCGATTTCAACAAAGCGCCCCGACACGATTAACCGGCCTTGCCGGCCGCCAAAGGCGCGCGGGTGGACGTCGATCACTTCGCCGCCGCCAAGCGCGCCAGTGGACACGATTTCACGTCCGTCGATGATGATTGGCTCGGCCAAGCGCAGGCCGAAAAGCTGGCCTTGCTGGCTCGTTTGTGAACTCAGCTCCTCGGTGAGTTCGACTTGCAGGATTGTACCAGCGGGAATGCGGACCGAGGTCGCGGTCGCCGCGGCCGGCGCCGCTGGCTCTTGCGCAACGGCACCTGCTCCAGCTGCCGTCAAAAAAGCAAGCGCGGTCAATGTCCTGCGGACAAACTGCATGGCTCCCCCCACCAGGGAACCCTAACCAGCCGAAACGACGAAAACAAGCAGAGCGTGTGGCTGGCCCGAAATTGCCTTCGCGCGCCGCTCTCGGCTAAGACACCCACACCATGGGCACGCAAATCCTTTGCCCGCCGCTGACGGCGATCGTGCGCTTCAAAGCGCGCCGATTTACGCGCGCGCGCACCTGAGGTGCGCGCCGCCTGTGCTCGGTCTTCGATCGGGGCGGGTGAGCGGCGAAATCTGAACTCGACTCGCCAAATTTATTCGATACGCACGCGCTTCTGCGTGAGGACGCACAACGATGACCGACAAGGCAAATCTCGAAGCCCTGGAGCGCGACGTGCTCGCGCGCGTGGCGGCGGCGAATGATGAGAACGCGCTTGAGGCTGTGCGCGTGGAGGTGCTCGGCAAGCAGGGCGCGGTCTCGGCGCTCATGAAAACGCTGGGCGCCATGAGCCCGGATGAGCGCAAGGAATTTGGCGCGCGGCTCAACGTTATCAAGGATGCGATCACAGAGGCGATCGTGACGAAGAAGGCGGGCCTCGCCGAAGCGACGCTTGAAGCGAAGCTGAAAGGCGATGCCGTGGACGTCACGCTGCCGCCGATCCGCCCGCGCATCGGCGCGATCCATCCGGTGTCGCGGGTGATGGAAGAGCTGGCGCAGATTTTCGGTGAGATGGGCTTCACAGTTGAAGAAGGTCCAGACATCGAGACCGATTTCAACAATTTCACGGCGCTCAATTTTCCCGCGAAGCACCCGGCGCGTGATCTGCAGGACACGTTCTTCCTGAATGCCACCGACGAGAAGGGCGAGCGCAAAGTGCTGCGCACGCACACCTCGCCGGTGCAGATTCGCACGATGCTGAAGCAGAAGCCGCCGATCCGCATGATCTGCATGGGCCGCACGTATCGCCGCGACTGGGATGCGACGCACACGCCGATGTTCCATCAGGTCGAAGGCTTGGTGATCGACAAAACGTCAACGCTCGCCGATCTGAAGAGCGTGCTGACGGCGTTCGTGAAGGCGTATTTCGAGGTCGATAACGTCGAGCTGCGTTTCCGCCCGCACTTCTTCCCGTTCACCGAGCCGAGCGCGGAGATGGACGTGCAATGCGATCGCCGCGGCGATCAGATGCTGATTGGCCAAGGCAGCGATTGGCTCGAGCTTGGCGGCTGCGGCGTCGTGCACCCGAACGTGCTGCGCAATTGCGGCATCGATCCGGAAGAATACCAAGGCTACGCCTGGGGCTTCGGCATCGACCGCATGGCGATGCTGAAATACGGCATGCCCGATCTGCGCCCGTTCTTCGACGCCGACACGCGCTGGATGAAGCACTACGGCTTCAGCCCGTTCCTGTTGCCCGGATTGGCGCAAGGGGTCGGCTAGTGGGCCTCGATCCGCAGCTTTCAAGCCAGCTGATGCTGGCGTTCGTCGGCGCGCTGTTGGGCGCGTTGTTCGGCGGACTTGCGCGCTGGAGCGCGTCGCGTCGCGAGCGGCGCTTGCGGCTGACGCTTGATCTCTATTCCGAGTTCCACTCGCCGGAGTTCAATCGTCTGCGCATCGTCGCGCATGAAGCGCTTGCAGCGGGTGGCGCGGTGCCAGCGGCGTATGCGAGCGCTGAAGGCGAGCATCGCGCGGCGCTCTCCACCATCGTCCATTTCTGGGAGAAGGTGGCGCAATTGCTGAAGATCGGCGCGCTGAACGAAAAGCTGCTGCGGCGCTTCTTCGGACAATATGCGCGCTGGTGGAGCGAATTGCTCTGCGAGAAGCGCGAAGCGCTCGCCGACCCTGAATGGGGCGCGACGCTGCAAGATATCAATTGGCTGTTCGAGCGCTTGAAGCGCACGAAGCGCGAAGGGGCGCGGCGATGAAATTCACCCTCTCTTGGCTGAAGGAACACCTTCAGACGGACGCGTCGATCGACGAACTCGTCGAGCGCATGACCATGATCGGCATCGAGGTCGAGGATGTTGACGATCCGAGCAGCAAGCTCGGTGCGTTTTCCGTCGCGCGCATCATCAGCGCCGCGAAGCATCCGAACGCCGACAAGCTGCAGGTCTGCCAAGTCGAGACGAAGCTCGGCCAGCTTGAGGTCGTCTGCGGCGCGCCGAACGCGCGTGCAGGCCTCGTCACCGTGTTCGCACCGATCGGCACGTATATTCCTGGCTCAGGCATCACGCTCGAAGCGCGGCCGGTGCGCGGCGTGGTGTCGAACGGCATGCTGTGCTCGGGCGCGGAGCTTGAGCTCGATACCGATGCGGACGGTATCATGGAGCTTGATGCATCGCTCGCCGTCGGCACGCCCTTGGTGGATGCGCTGCATCTCGCCGATCCGGTGATCGATATCGAGGTGACGCCGAACCGGCCCGATTGGCTGGGCGTCGTCGGCATTGCGCGCGATCTTGCGGCGACGGGCGTCGGCAAGCTCGTCACGAAATCCATTCTGCCGGTGCCGGGGCGTTTCGCTTCGCCGCAAAAGGTGGCGACTGAAGCGCCGGCTGCCTGCCCAATGTTCTCGGCGCGGCTCATTCGTGGCGTGAAGAACGGCCCGTCGCCGGAATGGCTGCAGCGCCGCCTGCGCGCGATTGGCCTGCGTCCGCGCAGTGCGCTGGTCGATATCACCAATTACATCGCTTACGACCGCGGCCGCCCGCTGCATGTCTATGACGCGTCGAAGCTCAAGGGCGTGGTTCGCGCGCGCATGGGCAAGGCTGGCGAGAGCTTCAAGGCGCTCGATGGTAACGCCTATGACGTGACGCCGGAGCAATGCGTGATCGCGGACGATCAAGCGGTGCTCGGGTTCGGGGGCATCATTGGCGGTGAGGAATCCGGTTCGAGCGAAGCGACTGTCGATGTGCTGCTCGAGAGTGCGTATTTCGATCCGACGCTCACGCACCAAACCGGCCGTGCGACCGGCATCAGCTCCGACGCGCAATATCGCTTCGCGCGCGGCGTCGATAGCGGCTTCGTCGTGCCGGGGCTTGAACTCGCGACGCGCATGATCCTCGATCTCTGCGGCGGCGAGCCGAGTGAGGTGATGGTGTCGGGCGATGAATTGCCGGCGCCGAAGGCGGTGACGTTCGATCCCGATCGCGTGCGCACGCTCGCCGGCATCGATGTCAGCGCCACGCGCACACGCGCGATCCTGAAAGCGCTCGGCTTTGAGACGAGCGCCGAGGGGCAGGGCAAGAAGCTGATCGTCGAGCCGCCGACTTGGCGTCGCGATGTCGAGGGCTCAGCCGATCTGGTGGAAGAGGTCGCGCGCATCGAGGGTTTCGACAAGTTGCCGCTGAACGAAGCGCCGCGCGCCGCGGGCTATCGCGCGCCGGCCGCGAGCGTTGGCGAAAGCCGCTTGCGCGTTGGCCGCCGTGCTGCTGCGGCGCTGGGCTATCTCGAAGCCATCACCTGGAGCTTCTGCCCGCGCGCGCATGCGCAGGCGTTCGGCGGCGGGGCGGAGCGCATGATGCTCGCCAATCCGATCAATGCTGAACTCGATTGCATGCGGCCGTCGTCGCTGCCGAACTTGCTGGTAGCGGCGCAACAGAACGCTAATCGCGGCTTTGACGATGCGCGTTTGTTTGAAGCGGGCCCGGTCTATCGCGACGATAGCGATGCGGGCCAAGAGCGCGTGATCGCAGCCGCCTGGCGCGCGCGTCCGCCGCGCCACTGGCGCGCCGCGCCGCAGCCGGACATTTTCGACGTGAAGCGCGACGTGCTGACGATCCTCGAAGCGCTCGGCGCGCCGGTCGCGTCGCTGCAGACAGGCGCGGACGCGCCCGCTTGGTGGCATCCGGGCAAAAGCGGCGTGCTGAAGCTCGGCAACAAGGTGATGGCGATTTTCGGCGAGGTGCATCCGCGCGCGCTGAAGGCGCTCGATGTTGAAGAGCCAGCTTTGGCTTTCGAAATATTCGTCGACGCCATCCCCGCGCCGCGCGCCAAAGGCACGCGCGCCAAGCCCGCGCTCGAAAAGTTTGAGCAAATGCCACTGACGCGCGATTTCGCGTTCATCGTCGATGATGCAAAGCCCGCGGCGGATGTCGTGCGCGCGGCGTTGGGCGCGGACAAAGCGCTGATCGCTGATGTGTCGCTGTTCGACGTCTATCGCGGAGAGCGCATGGCCGCCGGCAAGAAGAGCCTCGCCATCGAAGTCACGCTACAGCCGCGCGAGAAAACGCTCACGGACGCTGAGATCGAAGCCGTGAGCGCGAAGATCGTCGCCGCGGTGATGAAGGCGACGGGCGGGACGTTGAGAGGATGAGCAGTGAGCGTCGAGCTTTCTGACGAGAGCCTTGCCAAGCTCAACGCGGCGCTGCGCGCGTTCGTGGATCTTGATCTCATCGAGGAGTGGGAGTTCCAGACGATCATCGGCGACACCAAGGCGGAGTACGTCGCGCGCTTGCCGTTGCCGGCTCAACTGTCCGACGAAGTGCGGAGTGTCGCGATTGTCGGGCTGGGTAACGTTCTCGGCTATCCCCACGGCAGGGACAAAGAGTTTGAACGCGCGAGCGGTTGTCGCATGGCGGATGTACGCGAGTTGTTGGACTTGCTTCGCCCTGGTTGAATCCGAACACCTTCTGCCCTAAGTCAGCGTCACGCGGGATGGCCCGCGTGCTTCCAACATTGGGGACGGCCCCGTAGAACGCGCGTGAGCGCGTTAGCGGAGTCGCACATGCAAGCCTGGTTCCTCCTCGGTCTCGCCGGCATCCTCGAAATCGGCTGGGCGATTGGCCTCAAATACACCGAGGGCTTCACCAAGCTGGTTCCGAGCGTGCTCACCATCGCGGCGATGGCGGCGAGCATGTTCCTGCTCGCGCTGGCGGCGAAAACGCTGCCGATCGGAACGGCCTATGCGGTGTGGACCGGCATCGGCGCGGCCGGTGCGGCGATCTTGGGGCTTTTCCTGTTTGCGGAACCGGCGACGTTCCAGCGGCTCGCCTGCGTCGGGCTGATCGTTGCGGGCGTGATTGGATTGAAACTCGCCACCCCGGCGTGAAGCCGTTTTCGTAAGCCTCGGCGCGCGCTAAGAGAGGCGCGCAGCCGAGGGGATCACCTTGCCCATCATCAAGCGCAAGCACGCCACAGCGCGCGCCTACATCCATGATTGGCTGGAGCCCGACGAGCCCGGCGGCTTCAACGCGTTCAGCGCGTTCATTGTCGTGCTGGTGCTGATGAGCCTCGTCGCGCTCGCGCTTGAAACCGAAGCGATCCGCGACGATAGCGGCTTGCCGCCGGAGGTAGGGCCGTGGGTGGCGGCGATCAATCTGATCGTGGTGGTGCTGTTTGCGATCGAGTTTGGCTTGCGGCTCTGGTCCGAAGGCGAGAACCCGAAGCATGCCGGTTTTGCTGGCCGCTTGCGCTTCTTGAGTTCGCCGCTCGCGATCGCTGACGTGCTGGCGTTCCTGCCGGAGCTGATCGTGGTGATCGCGTTTCCGGATTTGCACGGCGGCTGGCTGGCGGCGCTGCGCGCGCTGCGGCTGTTCCGCCTGTTCAAGCTGGCGCGCTATGTGCCGGCGTTCGCGATCGTCGGCGCCGCTGTGCGCCGCGCGGGTGCGCCATTGTTTGCGGCGCTCTGCGTGGCGGCGGCGCAAGTCTATGTCGCGGCGCTGTTGCTGTACTTTATCGAGGGCGAAGAGAAGCCGGAGGCGTTTGGCTCCATCACACGCGCGCTTTGGTGGTCGATCGTGACGCTGACGACTGTCGGCTATGGCGATGTGTATCCGGAGACCGTCGTCGGCCGCATCGCCGCTGGTCTGGTGGCGGTCGCTGGCATTGGCATCGTGGCGATGCCGACAGGCATCCTGGCCTCGGCGTTCGCGGAGGAGTTCCGTGAGCGCCACGAAGCGCAGGAACGCGCCAAGCAGGACGCCAAGAAGAAGCAGCCCTGAGCGACGGATCGCACGCACTCGCGCGTGAAATGAACATGCTGACCCGCCGCCTCATGCTGGGCGCGCTTGCCGCCGCGCCTTTGCTCACGCCAATGCCGGCGCGCGCCGCGCCGAACTTCGCCGCCGCCGCGCGCTATTCGGCGGAACGGCGCGGCGTGTCGCTGCTCGTGGTCGAGCGCGGGCAGGTGGTGTTCGAGGATTATCCGAACGAAGGCGGCGCCGAGCGCGGCTGGGAGCTGGCGAGCGGCACGAAGAGCTTTTGCGGCATCATGGCCGCCGCCGCCGCGCACGATCGCTTGCTCGATATCGACGAACGCTGCGCTGACACGCTGCCCGAATGGCGGAGCGACGCGCGCAAAGCGCGTGTCACCATCCGCCAATTGCTGACGCTGACCAGCGGCCTTGCCTCCGGCAGCATCGGCCGCCCGCCGCCCTTTGATCAAGCAGTCGCCTCGCCCATCCAAGCCGAGCCGGGCGCGCGCTTCATCTATGGGCCGGCGCCGTTTCAGGTGTTCGGCGCGATCCTGCAGCGTAAGACCGGCGGCGATCCTTTGGCGTATCTGCAGCGCCGCGTTTTCGATCCGCTCAATATTCGGCCGCAACGCTGGCGCCGCACGCCGAACGGCGATCCGCATCTGCCGTCTGGCGCCGCGTTGACGGCGCGCGACTGGGCGCGGTTCGGGCATTTCGTGATGCGCGCGAACCAGGGCCACGACGATGGCCCACCGCTCGATCGCGCGACGCTCGCGGATTGCTTCGAAGGTACGCGCGCCAATCCGGGCTATGGGCTGACGTGGTGGCTGCTGCGTCCGGGCCTTGTGCCGCCAAGCCCTCGCTCTGGCGTCGATACGAGCGGCGTCAGCGCGCGTGCGGATGTGCGTATGGCGGCGGGCGCCGGTGATCAGCGGCTCTATCTTGTGCCGGAACGCGATCTGGTGATCGCGCGGCAAGCGACAGGGATATTGCAGGCGATGCGCGGCCGGCGCCGTGGCGCGGCGTGGAGCGATCGCGAGTTTCTTGAGCTGCTACTTGCTTGATGCGACAGCGCGCTCAAGCGGCGTCGTGAGGTTGAGGCGGCGGCGTTCGGCGATCTGATCGCCGGTGGCGTCGCCTTCGACAAGTTCCGTGCCCATCAGCGCGAATACGCGGTCGCCGATGAAGATCGGGCGCGAATTGCCGTACCAATCGACGCAGGAAATCTCGCAGCTATAGGTCGGGTGCGTCGCGTCCTCGTGCATTTCCAGCGGGCCGATCGAGCGCAGGCCGCCGGTGGCGTCCACGCGCAGAAAGCTCACGTCGGAGCTTTCACTGCGCCACCACCAGCGGCCGCTTTCCACGGTACGCTCGACGGTCGGCAGGCCGAGTAGGCCCGCATTGTTCTCATCGATCATGCTGTTGAAGGCGTGCGAGCGGCCTTCGCTTTCGTAGCGATTGGCGAGCGTGGCCGTGCTCGAGATGCGTGGCGTGGCGCTGAGATTGACGACGGAGAGGCTCAAGCCGCTCTGATCGCGATAGCCCGTGACGATGGCGTTGCCACCGATGGCTTCGACGCGGATGATGTTGTGCCCGGCTGACATGGCGGTCGCGTCACGCGGCGCGTTCAGCGGAACGGCGACGACGCGGCCGGCTTGTGGCTTCGCGGGCGGGTAGGAGCCCCATGAATCGCGGCCGCCATAGACAAGATGCGTCGCGGTGAAACGATTTTCGATCGCGCCCGCGCCGACGCTGGGCGTTGGCGTGTAATGCGCTTCGACAGCCGGCTGCGGGGTTTCGGAGAAATTGTAGAGCGGCGTGTGGAAATAGCGCAGCGCGATTTGGTCGGGCCGCTCAGCGCAACCTTCCGCGCCCCACACGGCGAGCGCGCGAAACTCGCGATCATCGGCGTCCATGCCAAGCTGGTCGGTCGGGCGGCCGCGCGTGAACATGGCTTGAACTTGGCCGCCGCGCAGCGGGATTTGGTAGAGCGTGGATTCGACGGAATCCGCGAACGCACCGTTCGGGCACGCGCCTTCGATTTCGTCGCCGTAATCGTAATCGAACGCGCGCCACGTCCAGAGATAGATGTAGCGGTCATTCACGAAAAATTCGCGGCCCGGATCGC
Source organism: uncultured Terricaulis sp. (assembly GCA_964653495.1). Classification (GTDB taxonomy): domain Bacteria; phylum Pseudomonadota; class Alphaproteobacteria; order Caulobacterales; family Aquidulcibacteraceae; genus Vitreimonas. The sequence goes on from CAZZFE010000020.1 coordinate 28,144, forward strand.
TGACGAGCGCGGTGGTGCGGCAATCGAGTTCATCGCCGGCGCGCGCTTGGCCGAGCGGGCAAACGGAGAAGGTGTGGATCGTCGGCCGCAGCGTGTCGCGCAGCGGCCGATAAATGGCGCGCGCGTTGAACAGCGGCCGGCCTTCGCTCAGCTCGACATCGGCCGGCGTATCGCGCACCCAGCGGCGCACCAGCGGCCAATCCGGCTGCTCGCCTTCGCCGTACTCGGTCAAGAAGATCGGCGTGTAGATGACGAGATTGCCGTCGACGAGCCGCGTCGCGTAATTGTCGCCGTCATAATAATCGTCGGACGAGATGTAATAGACGCCTTCGCGCGTGATGCGCCCGGCATCGTCGAGCGAAAACACCGAGAACTCCGTCGCCTGCGCGGCGTAGGAATAGGCGGTGACGACGACGCGATTGCCGTGCGCCAGCATCTCATCGTACCAGGCGTAGCTGTATTGCCGCCCGGTTGAGCGATAGACGTTGGTGCGATCCGCCAGCGACATGCCGTTTTGCGTATCAACGGAGAACAAGCGCCCGTCCTGCAGCACGACGAGGAAGCGCCCGGCGACGAGCTTGACGATATCGCCCTCATCGACGGCGGCGTTTTGCACATTGGTGATATTGGGCGAGGCGGTTGGCGCGCGCGCGATGCGCGAACCGGTGACGATGACAGCGCCGAGCGCTTCGTCTTCAAGACATCCCGCTTCGGGCGGGCATTCTTCGGCAGGTTCGCTGACGCTTTGCTTGCTGGTGTGCAGTCGATCCTTGCGCGCGCGCGCGCGATCGACATCGCGCAGATAGGCGCGGAATTCAGTCTCGCTGTTGAAGCGTTCGAGATGTGGCCACGCGGGAGAGCTCGTGCGCGCCGTTGCGGCAAGGGGTCCATTCGCCGCCGGGGTGGAGCAGCCTTGAAACGCAAAGACTGCAACGATGGCGATGGCGCGTAAGGTGTGCATGAACTCTCCCGCGCTGGTGACGCTAACACCAGCGCGAGATGTGTCTCCGCACGAACGTGTGAATTACGAAGGCGTGATCGAGTCTTGGTGCGCGCGTCAGAACGGGTTGTAAATCCGCCGCGACGAGTAGGCGAGGTAGCCGATATTGGCGCCAAGCCGCAGGCCAACGCCGGCGCGCACAGGCGCAAGCGTGATGCCGTCAGCGCGCTGATAGTTCACGCCAACGCCGCCAACGAAATAGGCCGAGCCTTCAACGCCGGGGAAGCGGCGGAAGATTTGCCGTGGCTCAGTCATGCCGTAGATGAGCGTGAACACGCGTGCGCCATCGCCGCCGGTGTCGAAGCCGATTGAGGGGCCGCGCCAATATACGCGGTTGCGGTTGTTGCGATTGCGCAGACGCATGTAGCCGTCGCCGTAGCGCAGGCCGACGCCAACAGCGCCGGCGCCTTCGCGGCCTTCAATGTAGCCGACAGGGCGTCCTTGTTCGGCGAACACGTGATGGATCACGTCCGCCAAGCCTTCAGCGGCGCCGCCGAAGGCGCGTTGCGCGGCGGCGATCACCTCGTCTTCGGAATAGGTGTCGTCCTGCGCGAAAGCGGGCGTGCCGGGGAGAATGAGCGAAGACGCCGCTGCAGCGCCGAGGCCAAGGGCAAAGGCGCGACGCTGTTTGGAGATTTGGTCAGGGGTTTGGTCAGACATGGGGGCCGGTCCTTTGGGAATTCATCGCCTCTTACCGCAATGTAGGACCCCCAAAGATGACCTTTAAGGGGCGAGCCCGGCGCTGTTTTCGGCCTCAAAGCGGCCAATCGCCAGGAATCTGTCGCGCCTTTGGGCTTTGATCTCAGGAGGGGAAAGCGCGCCCAGTTCGTCGAGCGCCTCCGACACCGCTGCCCCTACAATCGCCATCGCCGCGCCAGGTTCCCGATGCGCGCCGCCGACGGGTTCGCGGATGATCGCGTCGATCACGCCAAGGCCGAGCAGATCCTGCGCGGTGATTTTCATTGCCACGGCGGCGTCCTTCGCGCGGGCGCTGTCCTTCCAGAGGATCGAGGCCGCGCCTTCGGGGCTGATCACCGAATAGATCGCATGCTCCAGCATGAACACCTTATTTCCGGAGGCGATGGCGATAGCGCCGCCCGAGCCGCCTTCACCGACGATCACCGACACCATTGGCACGCCGAGCGTGAGGCACCGTTCGGTGCTGCGCGCGATCGCTTCGGCTTGGCCGCGTTCTTCCGCGCCGATGCCGGGGTAGGCGCCGGCGGTGTCGACGAAGCTCACAACCGGCAGGCCGAACTTGTCGGCGAGATCCATCAGCCGCACGGCTTTGCGATAGCCCTCGGGCCGCGCCATGCCGAAATTGTGCTTGAGGCGATCTTGCGTCGTGCGGCCCTTTTCGTGGCCGATGACGAGCACAGGTCGGCCCAGGAATTTGCCGGTGCCGCCAAGGATCGCGGCGTCTTCGCCGTATTTGCGGTCGCCGGAGAGTTCGATGAAATCGGTGACGAGGGCGGCGACGTAGTCGCGGAAGCGCGGACGGTCCTGGTGACGCGCGACCTGGGTTTTCTGCCACGGGTCGAGCTTCTGATAGAGGTCCGCGAGCTGCTTCTCGGATTTGGCCTTCAGCCGCGACAGCTCAGCGCCCATCGAGATCGCCTCGGAGCCCGACGCCTCGGCGAGGGCCGACAGCTCCTCGATCTTGGCTTCGACCTCGGCGATGGATTTTTCGAAATCGAGATAGGTGCGCAAAGCGTGTCGTCCGCCAGGCCAGCCCCCGCTGGCCCCAATGGGCGCGGACAATACCCCCGGGACGGGCGGCATCAAGGCAAAGCGCCGATAAAGCACCCCCGATTGCACGCCGCCCCGGCTCGCTTCATGCTGCGGATGCGAACAGAACGGGATCGACCATGGTTACGAAGCCGCCGCGTCAGTTTTTCTCTCCTTTGGCGACCGGCGCGCCCGCGCCGCTGAGGGAGTTGCCGACGCGGCTGGAGCGGATGATCCATTTCGTGCCGCCGCACCTGGAGAAGGTGCGGGCCAAAGTGCCGGAGACCGCCGCGCAGGTGGACGTGATCCTCGGCAATCTCGAAGACGCCATCCCCGCCGACGCCAAGGATTCCGCGCGCGCCGGCGCAATTGAGATCGGCCGCATGGATCTGAAGGGCGCGGGCTATTGGGTGCGGATCAATTCGCTCAATTCGCCGTGGCATCTGGAAGACGTGACGGCGTTGATCGCCGGCTTGGGCGATCGGCTCGATGTGATCATGGTCCCGAAAGTCGAAGGGCCGTGGGACATCCATTACATGGATCAGTTCGTGGCGCTGCTCGAAGCCAAGCACGGCGTGACGAAGCCGATCCTGCTGCACGCGATTTTGGAAACGGCGCAGGGCGTGGCGAATGTCGAAGCCATCGCCGGCGCGAGCCCGCGTATGCAGGGCATCTCGCTTGGACCTGCGGACCTCGCGGCGTCGCGCAAGATGAAAACCACGCGCGTCGGCGGCGGTCATCCTGGTTATCGCGTGCTCGGCGATCCGAGCGAGGGCGCGCGCGAGAGCGCGCAGCAGGATTTGTGGCACTACACATTCGCGAAAATGGTGGACGCGTGCGGCATGCACGGCATCAAGCCGTTCTACGGCCCGTTCGGCGCCATCGACGATGCAGACGCCTGCGAGCAGCAATTCAAGAACGCGTTTCTGATGGGCTGCGTCGGCGCGTGGAGCCTGCACCCGTCGCAAATCGCCATCGCCAAGCGCGTGTTCACGCCGCCGATCGACGAAGTGAAATTCGCGTTGCGGATTTTGGAAGCGATGCCGGACGGCACAGGCGTCGCCATGCTCGACGGCAAGATGCAGGACGACGCGACCTGGAAGCAGGCGAAGGTGATTGTCGATCTGGCGAAGCTGGTCGCGGAGAAAGAGCCGGAGATGAAGGCGGCTTACGGGTTGTGACGCCGTGAAGTGAGGCAGATACTGTGATCTTTCCGAGTGAGCTGACAGTTGGCTCGAAGGAGCAAATCTTAGAGGCGATTGGCCATGTCGGGGAAACGGTCCGCCGAAGAACGGGTCCCGACAGACGAACTGCGGATGATCGAGATTGGTGGTGTTTCCGTAGATGGCTGCTGACACTTGGAACGAACGACCTCCTCTTTTATCCGTTCGTGGTGACGCGACCGACGGAGGCCGGTCCAGATTTTCTTTTGACCTACCCCACTTTGCGGGGAGCAAGTGGGCTTGAGGTTACCGAGGCCACTAATCCAGAAGATTCGCGCGAAATGACCCTCAGCGATCGTCACGGCAAAGGGCAGTATTCTGAGGGCGATTTCGGCGGTCGGCGCTACACAGCGACCTCAGAAGAAGACCTTCGCGGGGACTATGTGGCCCAAATCCTCGAAGGCCTGGACCGTAAGTTGTCAAAGGCTGGCGAATATTTCCTCAAGTGTCATTCGCTCGATCTCTTGATATACGTGAACAACAACGCCGGCACGTACGTAACGCTGCAGAGCGTCGCACAGAACCTAAACGACGAGATATTCGAGAGAATTCAGGAAAGTGGAGAGCTGCGTAGGTTTGGGCGAGTGACCGTTCTCGACCATCTGGAAACGCTAGTTTGCTTTGACGGCGCGTGCAGAATGTTCCGAACGGTGGATGGTCTCGCGAACTAGTGCCCTTCAAATGCACACAACGCCTGCACGTTGATGCCCATGCCGCGCAGCTTCTCCGCGCCGCCGAGTTCCGGCAGGTCGACCACGAAGCTTGCGCCGATCACGCTGGCGTCTAGGCGTTTCACCAGCTTCACCGCGGCTTCGGCGGTGCCGCCGGTGGCGATGAGATCATCCACGATCAGGACGTGCTCGCCGGCCTTCACCGCGTCGGAGTGAACCTCAACAACGTCCGTGCCGTATTCGAGCGCGTATTCCTGCGCGACCGTGTTCCAGGGCAGCTTGCCCTTCTTCCGCACCGGCACAAAGCCGCACGAAAGCTGGTGCGCGACGGCGCCGCCAAGGATGAAGCCGCGCGCTTCAATGCCGGCGACTTTATCGATGCGCACGCCCGCGTACGGCTGCACAAGTTGATCCACCACGGTGCGGAACGCGCGCGCATTGCCGAGCAGGGTGGTGATGTCGCGGAACATGATCCCGGGCTTGGGATAGTCCGGAATGGTGCGGATCGCGTCTTTGACGTTCATTGGGCTTTCCTGAGGACGCGGCCGGCGACGGCGTCGAGTTTGGCGAGGAGTTTCGGGTCGCGCGCGTCCGGCGCGGTCATGATTGCGGTTTCAAGCGCGTGCTCAATGAAGGCCGGCGAAGGCTTGCGCTCGGGGCCAAGCAGCGGCGCGACGCGGGTGAGGAGGGCGGCGGCCTTGTCGGCGTTGTCGTGCATCACTTTGACGACCTCGGCGACATCGACATGCGCGTGATCTGGATGCCAGCAATCGAAATCCGTCACCATCGCCACGCTGGCGTAAGGCAGCTCGGCTTCGCGCGCGAGCTTGGATTCCGGCATCGCCGTCATGCCGATGACATCGCATTTCCATTGCCGATACAGCTGCGATTCCGCGTAGGAGCTGAATTGCGGGCCTTCGATTACCAGCAAAGTACCGCCACGCTTGTAGTTGAGCTTCTCCGCCTTCGCCGCGGATTCCAATGCATCAGCAAGCTTCGGGCACACCGGATCGGCCATCGAGACGTGCGCAACGCAGCCCGTACCGAAGAAGCTGGTGGTGCGATTGATGGTGCGGTCCATCAGCTGATCGATGATCATAAAATGCCCGGGCGGCAGATCCTCGCGCAGCGAGCCGCAGGCGGAAAAGGTGATGAGGTCCGTGCAGCCGACGCGCTTCAGCGCATCGATATTGGCGCGGTAATTGATCTCGCTCGGCGAATGGCGGTGGCCGCGTCCGTGGCGCGCGATGAACACGAGATCGACACCCGCGAGCGTGCCCATGCGCAATGCGTCGCTCGGCTCGCCCCAAGGCGTCGTCACGCGCTCTTCGCGCACGTTTTCGAGCGGAATGCTGTAAAGGCCGCTGCCGCCGATGACGCCCAGCACGGTCTTGGCCATGCGCTTTGCTCCCGATGAATCGGCCGCAAACCTAGCGCAGCAAGTCCGCAACCTCCAACGCGATGGCGGGCGAAGAGGTAAGGCCGGGGCTTTCGATGCCGAAGAGTTGCACCAAGCCCTCGATTTGATGCGAAGGCGGGCCATCGATGCGGAAATCGGCGGCAGGTTGGCCGGGGCCTGAGAGCTTCGGGCGGCAGCCGGAATAGTCGGGCGTCAGCGCGCCATCGGGCAGGCCAGGCCAATAGCGGCGGATGGCGGCATAGAAGCTGTCGCCGCGCTTGGGATCAACCGCATAGTCCACGCGCGCGGGATCGGCGTGGTCGAGCCATTCAACGTCTGGGCCGAAGCGCATGCGGCCGCCAAGGTCGAGCGTGAGGTGCACGCCAAGCCCGCCATCGACAGGCGCGGGATAAATGAGGTGCGTGAACGCTGGTTTGCCGACGCAGCTGAAATACGAGCCTTTAGCTAGCACCAGTTTTGGCGGCGTTGGGACGCCTTCGATCGACGACGCAACGCTCTGCGCGGCGAGCGATGCTGAGTTGACCAGCGCGCGGCAACGCACAAGCGCGGGCGTCTCGCCGCCGACCTCAACCTCAAAGCCGCCGCCTTGCAGCACGCGTCCACGCAAAGCCGGCGCGTTCAGCACCACAGCGCCGCCCGCGGCTTCGATTTCGCCCCGCAGAGCAAGCATGTAGCCGTGCGCATCGATAATGCCGGTCTCGGCGGAGAGCAGTGCGCTGACGCAATTGAGGTTCGGCTCCAGCGCGCGCGCCTCGGCGCCGGTGAGCAGGGAAATGCCCTCAACCTCGTTGGCTTGCGCGCGCTGATAGAGCGCGGCGATCTGCTGTTCTTCCGCTTCGCTGGTGGCGACGACAAGCTTGCCGAAGCGGCGGTGGGCGATGTTGCGCTCGCCCAGATATTGATAGAGCGCGCGGCGACCGCGCACGCAGAGCAGGTGCTTCAAGCTGCCCGTCGGGTAGTAGAGGCCAGCGTGGATCACTTCGCTGTTGCGTGCCGAAACACCCGTGCCGATCGCCCCGGCGGCTTCGGCAACCAACACCTCGCGCCCGCGCCGCGCCAGCTCAGCGGCGCACGCCAGGCCCACGGCGCCCGCGCCGATCACTAGGCATTCGATTTCGTAGATGTCGGCGGTCATGTAGGCCCCGCGCAAAGTCTAGCCGACGGACGGCAGCCCCGCAGCCTTATCGATCGCCAGGCCCAGCTCCAGCACCGCTTTCGCTTCCTGCCCCGTCACCGCCGGGCGCGGCGCTTCGCCGAGCACGGCGGAGATGAAACGGCGCACATTGGCGCCGAGCGGATCGGCGCCGTCCGGCGTTTGCGCGAAATCGGGATTGAGCTTGAACGCGGTCGTGTTCTCGAACGTGCGCGCCATGAAATCAATGCGCACTTCGCCGGACGGATAAACGATCCGCATCGAACGCGCGCGCTGCTCGGCGATGCGGCTTGAGCGGAACACGGCTTCGGTGCCGGCGAATTGGAGGCGCGCTTCGATGTCGTCAGCGGTGACGCTCTTTTCGTGACGCGCGGTGGCGGCGATGTTGGTCGGCTGTTGCTTCAGGATTTCGAGCGCCAGATCGAGGTCGTGGACCATCAGATCGAGCGTCACGGAAACATCAGCGCTGCGGCCCGTCCATGGGCCGTTGCGGACGCTCTCGATATAGGTCGGCTGTTCCGGCGCATCGAACAGGCCCATGGCGTTGAACACCAGGCGCTCTTGGTGTCCGCAGGCGAGCACGCGCTTGTTTTGCTCAGCGACGGCGATCAGCAGATCGGCTTCGAACGCGGAGGTGGTGATCGGTTTTTCGATCAGAACGTGCTTGTGATATTCGAGCGCGGCGGCGGCGGCGCTGGCGTGCGTCACCGGCGGGCAGGCGATGGTGACGATGTCGAGCAGGTCGAGCATGTCATCCATGTTGTTGAACTTGCGCACTTGCAGCGCGTCGGCGAGCGCTTCGGTGCGCTCGGAATCGAGGTCGTAGATGCCTACGAGCTCGACGCGCGGGTCGGTGCGATACTTGGTTGCGTGATGAGCGCCAAACACGCCCGCGCCGATCACTCCGGCCTTCAGCTTCGTCATTCCACCGTCACCGATTTCGCCAGATTGCGCGGTTGATCCACGTCAGTGCCTTTTTGCACTGCCGTAAGATACGCGAGCAATTGTATCGGAACAGAGTAAACGATTGGCGCCACGAACGGGTCGCAGGCTGGCGCCATGATGCGGTGGGTGACGATATCGCCGGCCGCGGCATGGCCGGCGGCGTCGGAAATCAGGATCAATTTGGCCCCGCGCGCGGCCACCTCCTGCATGTTTGATAAGGTTTTCTCAAACAATGCATCATGCGGCGCGACGACGACGACGGGCGTGTCCTCGTCGATCAATGCAATCGGGCCGTGCTTCAGTTCGCCGGCGGCATAACCCTCAGCGTGGATGTAGGAGATTTCCTTCAGCTTCAGCGCGCCTTCGAGCGCCAGCGGATAATGCACGCCGCGGCCGAGATAGAGCACGTCACGCGCGTGGCTCAGATCGTGCGCGATCGGTTCGATCGAGGCTTCGGATTTGAGCGCTTCGGCGATGAGGCGCGGCGTTTCCATCAAAGCATGCGCGAGGCGGGCTTCTTCTTGGCTGGAGAGCGCGCCCTTGGCGCGGCCAACGGCGATGGTCAGCGCGGCGAGCGCTGAGAGTTGCGCCGTGAATGCTTTCGTGGACGCGACGCCGATTTCCGGGCCTGCGAGCGTCGGCAAGCGCGCATCGGCTTCACGCCAGATCGAGCTTTCCGGTACGTTGACGACGGCGAGCGTCTTTAGCCCTTGCTCTTTGCAATAACGCAGCGCCGCCAACGTGTCGGCGGTTTCGCCGGATTGCGAGACGAACACCGCGAAGCTCTTCTTCGCGAACGCCGGTTTGCGATAGCGGAATTCCGAGGCGATATCGCACTCGACCGAGATGCCGGCGTTTTGCTCAAGCCAATATTCGGCGACGCGGCCAGCATAGTGGGCGGTGCCGCAGGCGATCACGAGCGCGCTGTCGGCGGCGAGATCGACGCCGTCGAGATCAGGCATCTCGACCTGCTCTTTGAAGGCGTCGACGTAGCGGCCGATCGTGCGGCCGGTGGTTTCCGGCTGCTCGTAGATTTCCTTCTGCATGAAGTGGCGGTGATTGCCTTTCTCCACCGCCGCCGCGCCGCCCGAGAACACATGGGTCGGCCGTTCCACGCGCTTGCCGCGCGTGTCGTAGATTTCCACGCTTTTGCGTGAGAGAACGGCGAGATCGCCTTCATCCAGATACACAACGCGCGTCGTGAACGGTGCGACCGCGAGCGCGTCCGAGCCCAGATAATTCTCGCCATTGCCAAGGCCGACGACCAGCGGGCTGCCCTTGCGCGCGCCGATCAGCACGTCGTCCTCGCCCGCAAAGAGGCAAGCGATCGCGAACGCTCCGTCGAGCCGGTTCACGGCTTCGGTGGCGGCGGCGTGCGGAGACAAACCTTTATCAAGTCCGGCGCTGATGAGGTGGGCGATCACCTCGGAATCGGTCTCGGACTCGAACTTGCGGCCGGCCTTGATCAGCTCCTCGCGCAGGGCGCGGAAATTCTCGATGATGCCGTTGTGAACGATGGCGACCTTCGGCGTCGCGTGCGGGTGGGCGTTGGCTTCGGTCGGTGCGCCGTGCGTGGCCCAGCGCGTGTGGCCGATGCCGGTGAAGCCGGCGAGCGGCGATTTGGCGAGCTCGGCTTCCAAATTCTTGATCTTGCCGGCGGCGCGGCGGCGGTCGATCTTGCCGCCCTCCAGCGTCGCCACGCCCGCGGAATCGTAGCCGCGATACTCCAGGCGTTTCAAAGCCTCGACCAGCCTGGGTGCGGCTGCTTCGCCGCCCAGGATTCCAATAATCCCGCACATGGTGTAGCTCGCGTCCCTACTTGCCGGCCCCGCGTTCTCATGCGTTAGCCGGCATTGATTTGCACCTCAATTAGTCTTTCAACTCATTGCGGGCGGGTACGGAGTAAAGCCGCATGACTAGGGCGTATTTTGGCACGGACGGCATTCGCGGGACGGCCAACCGTTTCCCCATGACCCCGGAAGTCGCCCTCCGGGTGGGCTTGGCCGCCGGTAAGCGCTTTATGTCCGCCGACGACCGCCGACACCTCGTGGTCATCGGCAAGGATACGCGCCTCTCCGGCTACATGCTGGAGCCGGCTTTGACGGCGGGCTTCACCGCCGCTGGCATGGATGTCGTGCTGTTTGGCCCGCTGCCGACGCCGGCTGTCGCCATGCTCACGCGCTCGCTCCGCGCTGATCTCGGCGTGATGCTCTCGGCTTCGCACAACAAATACGTCGATAACGGCATCAAGCTGTTCGGCCCGGATGGCTACAAGCTCTCCGACGACGCCGAGCTTGAGATCGAGCAGCTGATGGACAGCCCGCTCGATCAGCACTTGACCGAGCCGGACCGCCTCGGCCGCGCCAAGCGCATCGACGATGCGCAGGCGCGCTATGTCGAGATCGTCAAGGCGACGTTCCCGAAGAAGTCGACGCTGAAGGGTCTGCGCGTCGTCATCGACGCCGCCAATGGCGCCGGCTATCGCGTCGCGCCCGTGGCGCTCTACGAATTGGGCGCCGAAGTGATCTCGATCGGCGTCGAGCCGAACGGCTTCAACATCAATCATGAAGTCGGCTCCACCGACACGCGAGCGCTCAAGGAAGCCGTGCTCAAGTATCGCGCCGATATCGGCATCGCGCTTGATGGCGACGCCGATCGCGTGGCGCTGGTGGACGAGAAGGGCCAGACGATCGACGGCGATCAGCTGATGGCGCTGATTGCCAAGTCCTGGAAAGAACAGGGCACGCTGAAGAAGAACGGCATCGCCGCGACGGTGATGTCGAACCTCGGGCTGGAGCGGTTTCTGAAGAGCCTGTCGCTGAAGCTTGAACGCACGAAAGTCGGCGACCGCTACGTCGTCGAAGCGATGCGCGAGAAGGGCTATAATGTCGGCGGCGAACAATCTGGCCACATCATCCTGTCGGATTTCTCCACGACTGGTGACGGCCTGTTGGCGGCGCTGCAGGTGCTGGCGGTGATCGTCGAAAGCGGCAAGCCGGCGAGCGAAGTGTGCCGCCTGTTCGAGCCCGCGCCACAAGTGCTGGAAAACGTGCGCTACGAAAAGAACGCGCCCGACCCACTCAACGCCGCCAGCGTGAAAGAAGCCATCAAAGCCGCCGAAGCGCGCCTGAGTGGCAAAGGCCGCTTGCTGGTGCGCAAGAGCGGCACCGAACCGCTGGTGCGCGTCATGGCCGAAGGCGACGACGAAGCCCTGGTGCGCGGCGCGGTGAGCGATGTGTGCGAAGCCGTGAAAGCGGCGGCGCGGGCGGCTTAGTTCGGTCGTGCCTCTGGCGCTGGCGCGCTCTGTGGCAGTGTGCCGAAAGACTTTAGCCCCGCCGTGCCCTTCGTGAGACGATTTGCCAGTCGGCTCGCGCGCCGAATGTAAGAGCGATACGATTCCTGCGTGAGTTCGGCCGGGTGGTCGCGCAAGTGAAAGCGCTGCTCGTGGAGGTATTGAAGTCGCGTGCACTCTTCGCGCGGGATGATGTTCTTCTGGCGAAGCAACTCCACATTTTTCAAGAAGCTCTTGAGGTTTTTCGCGCCGCCATGCGGCAGCGCAAGCGCCTGGAGGATGATCGATAAGTTCGTCCATGCTTGGACTATATTTTTGTACATTTCTTTCTTGTTCTCGGCTTCTTCGTCCGCCAGCACCTCGATGCTCTCAGCGACTTTCTCCGGCTTTGCGACACCTTCGGCCTCGTCGTCCGCCGCGTCTTGCGCCACTTCGTTGTCAATTTGCTTGGCCTGCTTCTGCGTGAGCTCGGCCTTCATGTCGCCGATCGCGACAGAGCTGAGACGGAAGACAAACAGATAGATCGCCGGAAGAAAGAGCGCGCCGCCCAAGGTGGCGACGACCTGCCAAGTGAGCAGGTCCACGTAAGGCTTGATCTGCGTTGGATCCACTGCCCGGTCCCCCGATCTTCCGGCGTGCTATCAGCAAGCGTTTTTGATGCTCAGCACTTCCGCGATCTTTGCTGCGTCCGGTTCAGTGATGCCAAGCATGCGCATGAGGTCGTCGAGATAGTCGGCCTCGGCGCGCACGAACCCGCCATCTGCCAAAACGACGTCCACTGCGTGCGCGAACGCGGCGCGCGCATAGTCTGGTGGCAACGCGGTACAAGCATCGGCGATCGCCCGCCGTCCACGCTTGCTGATGCGATCAAGAACTACGTTGTTGATTGCGCGTAGGTCCTCACCCTTGGCTTCCTTGAACAAAAGCGAGCGGTGAATTGTTGCGAGGATTTGCCCATTCTCTTCAGGGCTGATGTTGCCGTCGCATGATGCAGCGCCGACGATGATGCACAGGAAGGCCTGAGCGGGCGTCCAGGGGTCTTCTTGCTTGATGACCGTCGTGAAGAACTTGCCAATATCGAAGGGCTTTCGAGGCTCCGGCGACACTTGGCTGCCAAAGAACGCCGTTCCATCCGCCATCGCACCCTCCTCGACGAAGTTTACGAATGGTTAATAACCGGCCGTGGAGAAAATTGCAATCTGAAGTGGCCATTACTCGCGCGGAAGGTGTTCCTCGAGCGGGCAGCTTAGTAAGAGCCGCGCGTCCGCCAAGCCGCGAATACGCTCTGCCTGTGCGAACAGCCAGGATGCCACGGCGTAGATCGTTGCGAAGATCGCGTTTACGCCGACGACCTCGTAGACCGAGCTGATCGGCGAGCGGTGCATGCCCATCGCCAGCGCGATCACGGCGATGCCGATGATCGCGAACGCCATAGCCAGCGCGGCGCGTGACATGCCGCGTGCTTTGAAGCCCGCCAGCAATGCGCCGACGACGCCAATCGCGAAGACAGCAAGATACATGCGGTCCGCCGGATCGCCTTCGACCGCGAGCACGCCGACCGCGCCCATCAGCCAAAACAGCATCAGCGACGCCATCAATACGAGCCCGAAGCCCAACGCATAGAACGGAATTCTCGACGGCATCGCGCGCTCCCAAATCATGCGCGCGAGCGTGCGTGCGGCAGCGCCAAATCGCGACCGCAGATTTTCAGGAGATTTCGTGCAGGCGTCGCCTTAAGCGCACGCCGCTCCGCGCGGATAGGTGCGGGCGACGAAGCTTACCTTTTGCATCGCGCCGGTGGAGGCTTCTAGGCTCACGCGGATCCACGCGCCTTCGTTTGCAGCGCGTTCGAGGAAGCGGACGAGTTCTGGCTCTTGGCCGGCGATGTAGCCAGTGCCGGGGCCGGGCGAGGAGGGTGTGAACGAGCCCGTGTAGAGCTGCCCGTACATGTCGGTCGCATTCATATAAAACTGGATGCCGCGCCCATCGCGCACGCGGCCATAGCCAAACAGCGCGTGGCGCGGATTGCCTGTCAGCACGCGGAAATCGGTGATGCAGACATCGACCGTGGCCGCGGGCGCGGCGTGGGCGGCAGGTGGGGCGAGCGTGCAGAGAGCCAACACCACGACGGCCGCGACGTGCTTCAGGTTCATGTGATCCTCCCCGGATGCGGCGAGCATGCGCCCAGTTTGGGCGCGGCGCTAGCGCCGGGAACCAAGCGCGTGTTGGCGTCATCGACGTTTTGGCGCGGACCATGAGGCCGCTCTGCGATGCGCTCATCGCCGCCATCGACGTTGCGCTACGTCGCGGATTCTAGCGGCGATAGATCGGCGCGGTGTTGTTGTCCAAGTCGCAATCCTGCACTGGACCACGGCGCGGCGCGTAGCCCAAGCGCAAGCGCAGCGGACGGCGCGCGGCTTCCGGAGGCACGGTCGCGCGCAGATAGCCACGCCAGCTTGCGCCCGGCGAAAGGCTCACGGTGCCCGGGCGGCCTGCGTCCGTCGTAGCTGAAGCAGCGGCGGCCAGTTCGGCTGGCGGCGGCAGCGGCATCTGCACCACCTGCTGCGCTCCGCCTGGCGTCGTGTACTCGATCGCCACCCATTGCTGAGCGGCGTCCGAGGCGAGATAGGCGGCGCCACCGGCGTTGCGGATTTCGTAGCGGATGCCGACTTCCTCGGCCGTGAGTGGCGCGCCATTCGGGGCGATAGCGCCAACAGCGTAATCGCCGATCGCCAAATCGGCGCAGCGCGCGATCGGCGCGGGAGGACGCGGCGGTGCCTTGCCTTTTTCGCGATTGCCTTGCGCGATCGCGTCGCCGCCGGCGATGGCCGCGACGGTCAAAAGTCCAGCAATAAGAATGGCCCGCATGCGCCAACGTCCCCGGTAAAAGGCCCTCGGCGGCTGCTATAGCAGGTCCCTCGCCAGAGCGGAAACGACCCGCGCACTTGGGGAGGCCTGCTTGATCGCCTCCCGCCCGGCGCGCAAGCTTAAGCATGAACAGCGCTTTGCCCGCGGCCGGGACGCCCTGGCCGGCAGTTGAGGCCCGTATGGCCGAGATGGCCTCCGGCGACGTGAAATGGCGCGACGGCAAGACAGCGATCTACATTTTCAACGCCGGCGAGGATGTGGAGCGGTTCAAGAAGGCCGCTTACGCAGCGTTCGCGGAGGAAAACGGCCTCGGCCCGGGCGCGTTTCCCAGCTTGGCGCGAATGGAGCGGGAGGTCGTCGGCTACGCGCTCAATCTGCTGAACGCGCCGGAGGGCGCCGATGGGGCGATGACCAGCGGCGGCACCGACTCGATCAATATGGCGATCAAAGCCGCGCGTGATGCGGCGCGGGCGCGTGGGCTAAAGGGGCAGGCGAATATCGTGCTGCCCTATTCGGGGCATCCGGCGTTCGACAAGGCCTGCGCGCTGATGGAGATCGAGGTTCGACGCACGCCGCTGAAGGATTTGCTTGCCGATCCCGAGGCGATCGAAGCGGCGGTGGACGATGCGACGATCATGATCGTCGGCTCCGCGCCGTGCTTTCCGTTCGGGCTGATCGATCCGATTGAACGTTTGAGCGCGTTGGCGGAGCGGCGTGGGCTGTGGCTGCACGTCGACGCCTGCGTCGGCGGTTTCCTTGCGCCGTTTGTGCGTATGAATGGCGCGGCGCTGCCGGTGTTCGATTTTAGCGCGCCGGGCGTGTCGTCGATGTCGGCGGATTTGCACAAGTACGGCTATTGCGCCAAGGGCGCGTCGGTCGTGCTGTTCCGCTCGCAGAAGCTGCGTGGCCACATGGATTTCGATGCCGGCCCCTGGCCGCTGGGGCGCATGCACACACCCACACTCGCGGGCACCCGGCCCGGCGGCGCGATCGCGGCGGCTTGGGCGGTGATGAATTATCTTGGCGTCGAGGGCTATCGCGCAAAGCAAAAGCTCGTCGTCGAAGCGCGCGAGAAAATCGAGGCAGGCGTCGCGAAGCTCGGCTTCCGCGTGCTCGGCGCACCGCAGCTTGGCATTGTCAGCTTCGCGCATGAAAGCGCGAATTGCTTCGACGTGTTGCGCGGCTTGCATCGGCGCGGCTGGATCACCGCTGCGTTGGTCGATCCGTCCGCGCTGCATCTGATGTTGTCGCCGAAGCATGCGGACATCGCAGATGTGTATTTGCGGGACTTGGCCGCTGCGTTGCGCGATAGCGCGGGCGCGGGGGAGGGAACCGCGCCCGGCTACGCGGGCTAGCTGGCGAGGCGTAGTTGTGCGCCTGCGCTGCCGCCAACCTTGAACTTTCGCACCATGTCGGCCAAACCCTGCGCCTCTTGCGCCAAATTGTGGCTGGCAGCTGTGGATTGCTCGACCATCGCCGCATTCTGCTGTGTGATTTGATCCATCTGGTTCACTGCGGCGCTCACCTCGGAGACGCCGCGCGCTTCTTCATCAGACGCGGACGCGACGACGCTGACCAGATCGTGGATTTCGCCAACACGACCGGCGATGCGCTCTAGTGCGGTAGCGGTTTGGCCAACAAGCTTCACACCAACTTCGACATCCGACGAACTCGTGCTGATAATCGATTTGATTTCCTTGGCGGCTTCGGCGGAGCGCTGCGCAAGCGCGCGGACTTCGCTCGCGACAACCGCGAAACCTCGGCCCGCTTCGCCGGCGCGCGCGGCTTCGACGCCGGCGTTGAGCGCCAGCAGGTTCGTCTGGAAGGAAATCTCGTCGATAACGCTGAGGATGCGGGCGATTTCCGTGGACGAACGCTCGATCTTGTCCATCGCCTCGACAGTCCGTTTCAGCACTTCGCCGCTGACCTTGGCGTCGGAGCCTGCCTCGGTGGCCACATCGCGCATGCGGCTGGCGTTGTCGGCGTTGCGCTTCACCGTGACGGTGATTTCCTCCAACGCCGCCGCTGTCTCTTCGAGGCCCGCCGCTTGTTGTTCGGTTCGCTGAGAAAGGTCGTCCGCCGCAGTGGCGATCTCACTTGCTGTGCCGCCCATCGAATCTGAGGCGTGCAGGATCGAACGCATCGTGTCTTCGAGCCGTTGAGCGGTCTGATTGAAGTCCATACGGATCGACTTGAAGTCGACCGGGAAGAATTCCTTGAGGCGGAAGGTAAGGTCGCCTTCGTAGAGCTTCGCGAGGCCCTCCTTGGTGTAGGCGATCACGCTGGCCAGATCGCGTGTGGCTTCCGCGTGCTTATCCTCCATCTCTTTCAGGCGTTGCGCTGTGCGTTCATGCATAGTCGCGGTTTCGGCGCGCAGGCGCTGACGTTCGATCAGACTGTCCTTGAAGATGACCAAGGACTGGGCGATTTGGCCGGTCTCGTTGCGGTCTTCTTGGCAGGGGATGTCGGTGCTTTCGTCATCAGCCGCAAGTCGTTCCATCGAAGCGACGAGCGTATTGATGCGCGACGACATCGCCCGGCTGATAAGCCACATGAGCGTCACCGCGATGACCAGAATCGCAACGGCCATGCCCAACCAGGTGACGAGGCTCATTTGCAGCGCTGTGATGCGGTTGGCGATAACGCGATCAAGCTCAAGCGCAGCCGCGTTCCAGAGGTCGTCAGCCGCGCTGTCGAACGCTTCCTCAGACGCGCCTTGTCCTGACGTGATCTGAGTGCGGAAGTCGGCAATCGCCTGTGTTGTGGCGCTGGCCGGGCCTTCAAGCGCCATGCGCGTGCCGCCGTCATTATTGCCGGCGATCGCGGAGCGGATCGACGACTGCAATTGCTGATCAGCGATGCGAAGATGGTCGAGCGCGATTGCCAGCGCGATTTGGTCGTTGGCCGTGGCGGCGGCGGCAACGTCGCCAACGGAATCATGTAGCGCTGGCAGCCGCAACACAGCCGCATCCATCAGGTAGAAGGAATCCAAATCGGGATCCAAAGTGAGCCCCGAGGCGTCGGCGATAGCGACGAAGAGCGCCGCGCCCGCCTCGCGACGCAAAGCCGGATCGGTTTGGTTCAGATACGCATCCGCATCATCAGCTGTCCCGAGCGTCGCATCGAAACGCTCACGCGCCGCAATGATCGGCGCGGCGGGTGCGTGCTGATTGTCGAAAGCAGGCCAGACCGCCTGGATGTAGTCCGCGCCTGCCATTTCACGCTCGGCAAAGGCGATGTCGGAGAGGTTGGCGCGCACGAACAGGCCGGCGAACACCAGCGTCGGCACCATCAGCAGCGCAGCGATTAGTCCGAGCCGCGCGCCAATGCTCATGCGGCGGTGAATCCAGTTCAACATCTCAGTCATGCCCCGCTTTGAAAGTGCAAGCGGGTATAATTTTGAGCCGCAGCGGTAAAGAAAAGTCTGCACGCACTGCGCGAACTTCCTACGTATAAATACGTAGATCAACGCCCCTCGGTGGCGTTACGCCTACCGTTCTACGCATTGATTACAAACAAATGTTTATGCGATGCTTGGTGTCACAATCTCCGCCGAGTTTCGCGCACTAACCCAGCCGCTTCAGCCAAGCCGCTGTGCTTGCATCCACCTCGGGCCCCGCGCCGCCTTCCAGAGCGGGCAGCAGCGCGTTCGCCATTTCCTTACCCAGCTCAACGCCCCATTGATCGAACGGGTTGATGCCGGTGAGCACGGCTTGCGTGAACGTGCGATGTTCGTAGAACGCTAGCAGCGCGCCGAGCGCTTCGGGCGTCAGCGCGTCGATCGCCATCAGAGTTGAAGCGCGGTTTCCCGGAAACGCGCGGTGCGGCGCGAGGCGATCGGCTTCCGCATCGCTCATGCCCTTGGCGCGCATCTCGGCGCGTGCGGCGTCGGCGGTTTTGCCCACCATCAGAGCGCGCGTTTGCGCCAGCGCGTTGGCGAACAGTTTGGCGCGGTGCGATTGCGGGCCTTCGTGCGCCCCGGCGTTGACGATGAACTCGACCGGGATTTCCTCAACGCCTTGGTGCAGCAATTGGAAGAACGAGTGCTGGGCATTGGTGCCGGCCGCGCCCCAAGTAACGCCGCAGGCCGAACGTGAGAGCGCCGCGCCGTCACGTGTCACGCGCTTGCCGTTCGATTCCATCTCGAGCTGCTGCAGATAGGCCGGCAATAGCCGCAGGCGCTCCGAATAGGGGATCATCGCGTAGGAGCCGTGGCCGAGCGCCTCGCGGTTCCACATCTGCAGCGCCGCGCTTAGCGCAGGCAAATTCTGCGCGAACGGCGTGTGCCGGAAATGTGCGTCCATGCCGGCGGCGCCGCGCAGCAGGCCGTGGAACGCGCCGTGGCCAAGCGCCAGCTCGCAGACCAGCGACACCGAGGACCACAACGAATAGCGCCCGCCGACCCAATCCCAGAACGGGAACACGTCGCTCTCCGCCACGCCCCATTGCACCGCTTTCGCGGGCGCCGCCGTGGACGCAGCGATCCGCGCTGGGCCCCAGGCGCGCACGAACTCGGCGTTGGCGAGGGTCTCCTGCGTTGTGAACGTCTTCGACACGACGATCAGCAATGTGCGCTTCGGATCGAGGCCTTCGATCGAATCCGCCACGTCGGCGCCATCGACGTTCGCGGCAAAGCGAACCTGCAGACCAGGCCGGCGGTAACTTTTGAGAGCATCGAGCACCAGGCGCGGGCCGAGATCGGAGCCGCCGATGCCGAGATGCACGATCGCGTTGATGTTGCCGTGATCGACAACCTCGTGCGCGAAATCATGCATTTTGTGGAGAACGGCGCTGACTTCATCGTCGCCGGTTCCCGGCGCGTCGGCCATGCGCAACGCCCAATGCTTGGCGGCGCGGCCTTCGGTGTTGTTGACGATCTCGCCGCCGAACAATTTCGTGCGCCAGCCGTCAAAGTCCGCGTCGCGCGCTAAGCTTTCGAGCGCCGCAAGTGCGCCGGCGTCGATGCGCTGCTTTGAGAAATCGGCAAGCAGATGCGGGGCTTTGAAGGTGAGCTTCTCCACCCGCGCCGCATCGGCTGCGAAAAGATTAAGCAGCGTCTCGCGCTTCAAGCGCGCGGCTTCTGCTTCGACTTTGGTCCAGCTTGGAAAATCAATGGCGTTCATGTGCGCATCGCTTTATCAGCAGCAATTGATGGCGACAATTCTTGTGACTGGCGGGGCGGGGTACGTAGGTTCCCATTGTTCGATGGCGCTGACCGCCGCGGGGCATCGCGTGGTTGCGTATGACAACCTCTCCAACGGCCATCGCCAATTCGTCAAATGGGGGCCGCTGATTGAGGGCGATATCCGCGACCAGGCCGCGCTCGCCGCGGCGTTCGCGGAGTACAAGCCGGACGCGGTCGTGCATTGCGCGGCTTTGATCGAGGTCGGCGAGTCCGTGAAGGACCCAGCGCGCTTCTGGGACGTCAACGTCAATGGCGCGCTGAACCTGCTGAACGTCATGCGCGATACCGGCTGCCGCGCGTTCGTGTTCTCCTCCACCTGCGCCACCTATGGCGCGCCGATCCGGCTGCCGCTGGACGAGATGCATCCGCAAAACCCGCTGAGCCCCTATGGCTGGTCGAAGCTCGCCATCGAAGCGGCGAGCCGGGACTATGCCACCGCGTACGGCATCAAGTTCGCGCATCTGCGCTATTTCAACGCCGCCGGCGCGGCCGTGAGCGAGGGCATTGGCGAACGCCACAACCCAGAAAGCCACGCCATTCCGTTGGCGCTGTTCACGCTGCTCGGCCGGCGCGAGGGCTTCAAGATTTTCGGCTCGGACTACGAAACGCGCGATGGCACTTGCCTTCGTGACTACGTCCACACCCGCGATCTGGCCGACGCGCACGTGCGTGCGGTCGAGCGTCTGATCGGCGGCGGTCACAGCATCGCCGCGAACCTGGGCACGGGCGACGGCGTCACCGTGCGCGAATTGCTCGACGCGATCGCCCGCGTCACCGGCAAAGCCGTGCCCGCCGCGCCCGCGCCGCGCCGCGACGGCGATTCACCGGCGCTGTTGGCGAACAATGAGTTGGCGCGCCGCGAACTGGGCTGGACGCCGAAGCACGACATCGACACCATTATCGCCGATGCGTGGAAATGGCACTCTGAGGTCGAGCCGCGCGTGTTTGGCTAGGGCGCCACGCAGGGCCATTCGAACAGACACGTCACGGCTTGTGGGCTGACGTCGTAGCGCACGATGCCGCCGTCGATGGATTGCAGCGCTGAGCGGATGAGGCGAGAGCCAAGGCCGGCGCTCTCGCCGACCGCCACGTGCGCCAGACCTATCTCGCGCCATTCGAGCGAGCAGGACCCGCCGTCAACGCGCGATTCAAGCCGCACGTAACCCTCGGGGCTGCCGAGCGCGCCGTATTTGAGCGAGTTCGTCGCCAGTTCATAAAGCGCCATGCTGAGTTGGGTGACGGCGGCGCTGGGGACGAGTGTGGACACGTCGGTGCGGACATCGAGCCGCGGATTGGGAACGAACGGGCCAAGCGTCGTTTGAACGAGGTCGGGCAGGGGCACGTCGGCGTGATCGCGGCGGATGAGCACGTCTTGCGCCACAGCGAGCGCCTTGAGGCGCGCATCAAGGCGCTGGCGATACGCGACGACATCGGCCGCGTCGCCAGCGATCTTGTTGGAGATCGACTGGATCACCGCCAGCAGGTTCTTGATGCGGTGTACGGATTCGCGCGCCGCGCTTTCGCGCTCCCTGATCGCCGCGTCGACCTCGTTCAGCAGCAGACGCGCCATGCCGGAGATCGTCACAGTGAGCGAGGCGGTGAACAAATAGACGATGGCGGTGGCTTGCACCGTCGGGGCGCCCCCCTGCGGCGCCATCCAGAGAAACCAGGCCGCAATCGCGCTGATGAACGCCGCGAAGAAGCCGACACGGATGCCGCCCGCGAACGCGGAGAGGACGATGACAGGATAGAGCGTGATGTAAGGCGGCAGCGGGTTCTGGGCGACGGCGTCGAGCGGGAACCGGATCAGGATGCCGACACCAACAAGCACAAGCGCCAGAAAATAGGCCTGCGCGCTCGCAACGTGCGGCAACCAGCGTCGGATGCTTTCGAGCACATCGCTCATTTGGCCACATCAACGAGGTTCAGCGGCGAGAACACAAGTTTTTACGCCCGCCGCGTCGTCTTGGTTCCAGACATGCAAACGCCGCCGGCGGTTCGCGCGGCGGCGGTTACGTGCGTTCGTGCCTAAGCGCTGGTGTTAGCGCTTGCTCACTGGACGCGGGAGAAGCCCTTCGCGCTGCGCCCGCTTGCGGGCCAGCTTGCGCGCACGGCGCACGGCTTCAGCTTCTTCGCGCGCCCGCTTCTCGGACGGCTTTTCATAGTGATTGCGACGCTTCATTTCGCGGAAAGTGCCTTCCCGCTGCATCTTCTTCTTCAGCGCCTTCAACGCCTGATCGACGTTGTTGTCGCGCACGAAAATCTGAACCAGGACCCGTCCTCCAATTGTGGGGCATGAACGCACGCCGTCGGGCCGGCTTCGAAACCCGGTCCGTTGGCGAAGGCGGGGAAATAGCCCAAGCCCGTTCGCCTGTCCATGCCCGGAATGGACAGATTTGCCCATGAAACGCCGCCTGGGAACCGGCCCTTAAGGCTGATCTGCTAGCCCTGGGGCTTATGGAAAATCGCCCTGGATTCTGGCTCTACGCGACCGCGACCGGCGCTGTGGCCATGCTTGGGCCATGGCTGACGGCCTTCGCCGGGCTTTCCGGTCATGCCGACGTGGCCGCCATGATCGCCCTCATGGGCGCCACGGTCTACGCCGTTACCCCCGCCCCGCAGCGGCCGGACGCCATGCGGCTCTGGGGCATGGTGGCGCTGGCCCTGCTGGCCTCCTTGCTGGCGGCGGGCATCGGCGTCGGCCTCACAATGGCGCTTGGGCTTTCCATGCTGGAAGTGGTGGGGGAGCAGGGCTGGAGCGTCCGCCTCACGGCCTGGATCGCGCTCCTGTTCGCCGTTGCTGTGCATGCCGGGGTCTATTTGGCGGTCTTCGCCGGCGGCTGGAGCCTGGTGAAGCCGCGCGCCGCGCTGGCTGAGGCGTAAGGCGCCATAAGCGCGCCCTGGAAAGGGTGCTAGGCTCCCGTTCATGAGCTTGCCTTCGGATCGCTTCCGCGCGCGCCTCTTGGAGGCGTTCACGCCGCATGCGGCGCGTTTGGGCTGGACCGATGCCGCGCTGAAAGCGGCGGCGGCGGACGCTGGCCTCAGCGAAGGCGAGGTGGCGCTGGCGTGCCCGAAGGGCGTGTTCGATCTGTTCGACGCGTTCGCGGAGCGCGCGGACCGGGCGATGCTGGATCGACTCGAGGAGCTCGATCTGCCGGCCATGAAAATCCGTCAGCGCGTGAAGGCGGCGATCCAAGTGCGGCTCGAAGCGCAAGCGCCTTACAAAGAGGCCGCCCGCGCCATGACGCGCGCGCTGACGCGGCCCACACGTGCGCCTGAAGCCGCGCGGCTGTTGTGGCGCACCGCCGATCACATCTGGCGCGCGCTCGGCGATGTTTCGACGGACGAGAATTTCTACTCCAAGCGCGCCATCCTCTCAGGCGTGCTGGCCTCGACCTATGCGCACTGGTTCTCGGACACGAGCGAAGATCACGAATACACCTGGGCCTTTCTCGACGCACGCATCGAAAACGTGATGCAGTTCGAGAAATTCAAAGCTGGGCTAAAGCCCGTCAGCGAAGGCGTGCAAAGCGCCGTCGGCATCGCCGCGCGCTTCCGCTACGGCGGCAATTAGTCAGTCATCTTCAGAAGCCGCTACTGGCGGCGGCTGGCGGCGTTCACGCGCTGCCTCCGCCAGCACCCGTGCGCGCTCGGATCGCGCGCCGCCGTGCGGCGCATACATCAGCGGGCGCAGCACGGCCAAGGCGTTGTCGTAGAACGATGCTTCGATCAATTCCTCGGCCAGCATGACACGGATCGCGCTTTGCTGCGGCGCGAGTTCAAGCGCGCGCATCATGACGTTGAGCTGATCCTCCGTCATGGGCGTCGCGCCGCCCGAGAAGGTCGAGGCATACGCAAACAGGGTCGGGTAGTGATCGGGATGGGCGCGGAAGCCCTGGGCGAAGTGACGGCGCGCTTGCGCCACCAATGCGTCGCCTTGATCAGGCGTTTCCTCCGCCTCGGCCAGATAGCTCCGCCCCAACAGGAAGCGCGCTTCGGCGTCGTCCGGCGTCGCGGCGATGATGCTTTCCAGCTGAGCCCGGCCGCCGGCGCGATCTCCTGCGAGTAGAGTGGCCCGCGCGCGGGCGCGGATCGCGTAGGGCTCATTGGGAAATTGCGCGACGCGTTCGTTGACGTCTGAGATCAAATCCTCGTCCGCGGAGCGCGGCAGCAGGCGCATGCGCGTCGTGTCGAGCAGAAGGTCGTCATAGACCCGCGGCAGACGCGTGATCGTCATCTCCGCGCTCGCTTCGCCGAGCGGAATGCCGACGATCTGCGTGCGGCCGTTCACGTGATCAATGAGTTCGTCAAAGAACACGCGCGGCGGAATGCCGAACGCCGGTTCGAAGGAATCAATGGGATCGGCGCCGTCGTTAAGCGCGCGAACGTAGCGGCGCAGGCCTTCCTGACGTTCAGCTGTGTTGGCGATGTAGGACGCCGCGACCCAGGACGTGGCGTAGAAGCGTTCCGTGAACGTGTCGTCGCGGTTGCTCACGCGTTCCGGCGCGAGCAGGCGATTTACCGGCAACAGGCCGGCGGCGATGATCGATAGGCCGCGCGCATCGTTGCGCGCGCCGATGCGGGCCACGCGATCTTCGACGGTGATCGTCGAAACGTATTCCGCCCAGCCTTCGACGTACCAGCGCGGGTACGCGACGCTGAAATAGTTGAGCATGAAATGGTGCGCGTATTCGTGCGATAGCACTTGCTCGCGGGTGACTGCGAACATGTCGTTGCTGCTGTCGCGATACGTCAAGATGGCCGCAATGCCTTCGGTGGTCGACAAATAGATGCCCAGCGCATCAGACCTCGGGACGATGCGGCGAAACGGGATGCTGCTGCGGAGCAGGAAGATTTCGAGCTTGTTTGGGGCAGGCCGATCGCCGACGGCGGTGAGCACGCGCAGCGTATAATCGAGATCCTCAAGCGATTGGACGGCGGCGCGGACCTCGCGCTCGCTGCGGTCCGCGTAGACGATGAAATGCTCACTTTCCGCGCG
Source organism: uncultured Terricaulis sp. (assembly GCA_964653495.1). GTDB lineage: Bacteria > Pseudomonadota > Alphaproteobacteria > Caulobacterales > Aquidulcibacteraceae > Vitreimonas. The sequence goes on from CAZZFE010000020.1 coordinate 52,628, forward strand.
GATCCAACGCCCAGGCTCCTGCGCGTACGCAGGCGCAATGCACCACAGGCACAGCGACGCCAACGCCACTGCGGCCGCTCCAAGCGCTCTCATCCCCGCACCTCCGTCGCCGAGATTAGGACGAAGCTGCAAAGGCGCAAGAGACTGGTGAAATGCGCGCAATTTTTCGCAATGCGGATGCGGCGGCGCGGGTTTCGCTCTATATCTCGCCTGTGTGAACCACGAAGCCTACGGAGGTCCTTTATGCGGGCAGCTCCTGTACGCTTCCTCGGCGCCGCGCTTTGGCCGCTGACGATCTGGGCCAGCCTGACGCATCTCGAGGAGCACCCCGCCGACGATTACGTCGAACGCACATCGCCTATTGTCGCCACTGCGATCGGATTTTGGATCGGGCTCATCGGCTTGGTCTCGATGATTTTTTACGGCACGCGCATGATCCAGATCGTGGCCGACGGCGACGACGTTGCGAGGGTGTGGACGCGCGGGCCGCAAGTGGCGATCGACGTGCTCTGGTTCATCGTGCCAGTGCTCTACGTGATCGGCTTCTGGCTCTATTCCATGCGCGACGAGCGCTATCCGCGTTGAAGCCAGCTTCTAGTTAGCTGGCTGCCGCGCCTGCTCGAACAGCGTGCGCGCGCGCGTCTGCGCTTCTTCGTCGTGCGGCGAATGCAGCAGCGGCCGCAGCGTTTCGGCGGCTTCCTCGCGGCGGCCAGCGCGCAGCGTTGCTTCCGCGTAGGCGAAGCGAATGGCGTCCGCTTGCGGCGCCAGATAGAGCGCGCGCGCCATCACGTCCAATTGGTCCGGCGTCATCGGCGCGCCGCCGCCGTTGAAGCTGTTGGCGTAGAGAAAGAGGATAGGGAAGTAGTCAGGGTTGGCGCGGAAGCCGCGCGCCCAGTGGCGGCGTGCGTTGCGAACTGCTTCCGAGACGACAGCTGGATCTTGGCCCTCGCGCGCGGCCTCCGAATAATAGCTTTGGCCCAGCAACAAAAGCGCTTCAGCGTCCGTGCTCTCAGCGCCGGTGAGCGGTTCGAGCAGTGTGCGCGCGCGCGCCGTATCATCCGACAACAGCGCGACACGCGCTGCTGCTTTGATGGCGGATGGGTCGTTGGGATAACGCGCTGCGACGCGGTTCACGACCTCAACGAGCTCGGCACGCTCCTCGTCAAGCCCCGCCTGAAGCTTAATCCGCGCCACGCGCAGAAGCAGATCGTCCATGGAAGCAGGCAGCCGCGTGATTTGCACGGCGGCGGGCGAGGGTGGCAGCGTAACGCCAACCGCGCGCGTCGAGCCGCGGATGTATTCGCGCATGGTTTCCTGGAATTGGTCCGGGGTCATGCCGAACGCCGGCTGGAAGCTCTCGATAGGATCGCCGCCTTCACCGAGCGCGCGGACGTAGTTGGTGAGGCCGCGGGCAAGTTCCGGGCGGTTGGCGATGATTGAAGCCGCGAGCCACGACGTCGAATAGAAAAGATCAACATTGATGCGCTCGGACCGCTCGGGCGCGAGGAGTTGTTCGATCGGCAGCAGAGTGACGGTGAATTGCGTGCGCGGCGTGCGCATAGCGATGCCGCCGCCATTCACTTGCACCAAGCTGGCCAAGCGATCGCTTGGGGTGCCGACAATCGCGCGGCGGTCTCTGATTTCCGTGGTGGAAACGAGTTCAGCCCAGCCTTCCGTGTACCAACGCGGATAGGCCGCTGGGAAACGGTGCAACATGAAATGGTGCGCGTACTCGTGCATCAGAATTTCGCGCGCATCGACGCTGAAATTGTTGTTGTAGACGAGAAACGCGGCCATGTGCTCGGCGCTGGTGCTGTAGAATCCGCCGACGTTCGGACCGGTGCCCGGGCGCACGACGCGCAGGCCAGAGCTGTCCTCAAGGAGGTATACTTCAAGCTTGAAGGTAGAATCTTCCGTGCCGGCAGTGTTGGTCAGCGATTCCAATGCAACATGGAAGTCTTCCAAGATTTGCGTTGCTTCGCGGAGACCATTTTCCGAGCCATCGGAGAAGACGACGAAATGTTCGCTCTCGGCGCGCCGCCAGCGGCCGTCATTGGCGAACGCGGGCGCTGCCGCCGCGAAGAACAACACGAACGCCCAAGCCAGGCCGCTTTTCAAGCAACGCATGTCATCCCTCCACCCAAGGTGGAGACTAGCAGCGCGCGGGCCGGCGCCAAGAGGACTTGTATTTGCTAGCGCTTGAGTCGGGTTACGTGGCCCATCTTGCGGCCGGGGCGGACGTCGCGTTTGCCGTAGAGGTGCAAGTGCGCATCCGCGTCGAGTGCGTAATTGCGCCAATCTTCGACGTCCGCGCCGATGAGATTGATCATCTCGACGGACGCAAGCTGCGTCGTCGCGCCGAGCGGCCAGCCGGCGATGGCGCGGATGTGTTGCTCGAACTGTGAGGTCGCCGCGCCTTCGATGGTCCAGTGCCCGGAATTGTGGACGCGCGGCGCCATCTCGTTGGCGACAAGCGCGCCGTCCGGCATCAGGAAAAACTCGATCGTCAGCACGCCGACATAATCGAGCGCATCCATGATGCGGCGAATTTCATCGCGCGCGCTTTGCACGGTGAGATCGGAGCATCGCGCCGGTGCAATGGTGCGATCGAGGATGCCGCCCTTGTGGGTGTTTTCGCAGAGCGCATAGGCTTCGAAGCCGCCATCAAGCGCGCGCGCGGCGATGATCGACACCTCGATCTCGAATTTGCAGAAGCCTTCGAGGATCGCTGGCTTCGCGCCGATTTTTTCGAATGCGCCGGCGGCGTCCGCGGCGGACATGATCCGCGCTTGGCCTTGGCCGTCATAGCCCATGCGGCGGGTTTTCAGGATCGAAGGTATGCCGATCGTCACGAGTGCAGCTTCAAGCTCGGCTTGGCTGTTCACTTCCGCGAACGGCGCGGTGGCGATGCCGTTTGCGTTGAAGAAGCGCTTTTCTTCCACGCGATCCTGCGCGACGGCGAGCGCGCGCGGGTTCGGCGCGACGCGCACGCCGGCGGCGATCAAGGCGGCGGCGGTTTCGGCGGGTACGTTTTCAAACTCGCTCGTCACCACGTCGACGCGCTTGGCGAAATCCGCGAGCTTGGCTTGATCGAGATAGTCGCCAACGATCGTGTGCGCGGCGACGCGTGATGCGGGGCTGTCAGCTTCCGGCGAATAGATGGCGACGTCGAAGCCAAGCTCCGCCGCAGCGTTCGCCAGCATGCGCCCAAGCTGACCTCCGCCCAGGATGCCGATCGTGCTCCCCGGAGGCAGCGCGCTCATCGCGGGTCTTCGCCCACGGCAGCGGTTTGCTTGGCGCGGTACTCATCCAGCTTGGCGGCGAGCGCGGCATCGTTCAGCGCCAAGATCGACGCCGCCATCAAAGCCGCATTCACAGCGCCAGCTTCGCCGATCGCCAGCGTCCCGACAGGCACGCCCTTCGGCATCTGCACGATGGAAAGCAAGCTATCGAGCCCTTTCAGATCGCGGCTCTTGATCGGCACGCCGAGCACCGGCAGCGGGGTCATCGAGGCGGCCATGCCGGGCAGGTGCGCGGCCCCGCCAGCCGCGGCGATCACGACCTTCAGCCCGCGCGACTTGGCGCTGGTGGCGTAATCGTAGAGGCGCTTCGGGGTGCGGTGGGCGGAAACGATCTTGGCTTCATAAGCCACGCCCAAGCCGTCGAGCGTCTCGGCGGCGAGCTTCATCGTCTCCCAATCGGATTGCGAGCCCATGATCAGGCCGACCAGCGGAGACGCCATCGGGATACCCCCAAAGGTCTTTGGGAAAAGGCGAGGGGGATATAGGCGCCCGCGCGTTCCGTCCAGGGCCGAAACGGCAGTTAAGCACCCTTTTACCTCCCGGCGCTTCACTGAGTCCGCAATGGCTCTCGGTTTCGGCAAATCCGCACCCGGAACGACCCGTGCGCTGCTTGAGCGTTACGGGCTAAAGCCGCGCGACTTGAGCGACTCGGCCCTGCGCGCTTTCGCCGAACTGGCGGCTGAGCGGGACGATCTGGCGGAAAAGCTGGCCGTCGCCGAGGACATGGCCGACCGCGATACGCTGACACCGGCCTTCAACCGCCGCGCCTTCATTCGCGAACTGCACCGGACCATGAGCGCCTTCGAGCGCTACCGGACGCCGGCCGCTGTGATCTATGTTGACCTCGATGGGCTGAAGGCCCTGAACGATGGCTTCGGCCATTCCGCCGGCGACGCCGCGCTCTGCCATGTCGGCCGGCTGCTCGCAGACATGGTGCGCGAGTCCGATATCGTCGGCCGCCTGGGCGGCGACGAGTTCGGTGTGATCATGAACCACGCCAGCGCTGAAGAAGCGCACGCGAAGGCGCTGGTGCTCAGCGAGGCGATCTCGCGCACGCCGATCGTGCACGCGGGCCAGTCGCATCGTGTTTCAGTGTCGCTCGGCGTGCACGCGATCGCGTTCGCGGAAGATCCGGAGCTCGCGATCGCCCGTGCCGACGAAGCCATGTACGCCGACAAATACGCGCGCCGCGAAGCCGCGCAGAAGTTCGCGGCGTTCTGAGCGCTAGCGCTCGACCTTCACCAACGCATCGCTCAGACCGCTGAGGTAGATCGGGCCATCGCCTGGCGTGAGGATCACGCCGGTCACCGCGCCCGGCAGACGTCCCCACAATTCCGGCGTGAACAATTCGAGCGCGCCTTCGTGCGCTGCGGAACGGCGGCTCCATTCGGCGAGAATGGCATCGGTTTCGGGCGTGCTTTCGCGGAACGCCGCGCGCGTGTCGCCATTGGCGGGATCGATCACGAACACCGCGCTCTGGACCGGCGAGGCGACCCAGAGCTGGCCTTGATCGTCGATCTCGACATTGTCGGGGCCGACGACGCTTGCGAGCACACGGCCTTCGCCAAGTTCGCCGGTTTGCACATTGAGTGGAAACGCGTTGATGCGATCGCCCATCGTTTCCGCGACATAGATCTGGCCGCGCGTTTCATCGACGACGATGCCATTGGCGAACAGCATGCCTTGCGTCAGCTGCTGCGGCGCAGGCCGCGCGCCGTCGGCGCTAGGCGGGCCGATGCGGAAAAGCGCGCCGTCCGTGGCGTAGGTGTTCAACGCAGCGAACAGCTCGGTTTCGGAGTGCTCACCGGTGTTGGCGGCGGATTGCGTGAACCAGATCGCGCCGGTGCTGTCGGCGACGGCCGTGTTGACGCCGAATGGGTGCGTGTAGATCAGCTCCACCGCTTCGGTCTGCAGATTCACGCGATAGATCGCGCCGGTATAGACGTCCGCCACCAGCGCATGCACGCCATCGGGCTCAAGTGAAACGCCATTCGGGCCGGCGACTTGCGCGGGCGGTGCGTGCACGTAGCCCGCCCCGGCGAAGCGTCCGAATGGACGCACGCTTTCATCGGCGGCGATCTCAACCAGCCCATGCCTTTGATCGATGACGACCAGCCTGCCATCGGCGAGCGCCAAGCCATCCTCGGCGCGGGCGAGACCGCGCGCGGCTGGAAAGAGCGCGCCGTCATCCATCGACCACGTGCGGGGTGGAGCTTCCGCGGCGGGCGTGCACGCAGCCAGCGCGCCAGCCAAAACAACCAGCGTCAGGATCGATCGCATACTCACCCCCTGTTAGCGTCTTTCATCGCGCTTCCGAGACATGTAGAGCAGCGGCGTTAGGCGATGTCGAGGCCGCACATACTTCTTTAGATATCGGACATGACCCAGCTGAACATCGCCATCATCAAAGGCGCCAATGCCGACGACATCGAGATCTTGCGTCCGGCGGGCGAGGTCGTGCGCTTCTCTTTTCCAAAGAAAGGGCCGATCCCGCACGACAGCGTGCATCTGATCGTGGAGCAGTGGCTTGGTTTCAAGCGCGGCTTTTGGGGCATGGTCGCGGACGGCGTTGATCCAGGCGACATTCAGGAAATCGCCAAAGCTGCGGGCCACGCCAGCGCTTCGCGCGCGCGGATACCTGATCCGTCGATCGTCGAATTGCTCCAGGCCGAGCGCTTGGTGGAGTGCTTTGAAGCCGATTTGTGGGGCGCACCAGCGGATTGCGAGACTTTTCGCGGCATGGTCGCGGCCGGATGTTCGGCGTCCTTTGTGCCGTCATTCGAGCTGACCGATGATGCGATTTTGGCGATCCGCGCGGAGATCGAAGCGTTTGCGATGGAATGGATCGGCGCGCCGCTTGGCGCGCGCTTTGATCTTCGCTATCAGGGCGCCGACTGAGTCTGCGCTTCGCGCCGAATCCGTAATAGTCCGCGCAAATTGCCAGTGCTGGTGTCGGTGGTGTTCATCGCTTCGAGCAGGCGCGCTGACGAGACCAGGAACGGCTGAAAATCCGCGTTCACGTCGCCGACGAACACCAGATCTTCCGCCTCAAGATAGCCAAGGATCGGCGAGATGTGGCCGTGGCCTGAACCCCAAAGCGGTGCGCGGTTGAAATTGATCACGTAGCGGAGCGTTGGGTCATTGCTCTGCCGCAGATGCGCGCGGAAGCTTCCGAGATCGAGGCCGCGCAGCACTTCGACCGGAAGGGCGGTGGCGACGCGTATGATCTCGGCTTCCTGATCGAGTGTCACGCCAGGCACGAAACCGAGAAACGGCTTGATCGATGTGCCCGTGAGCACCGCGCGCTGATCGGCGGCGATTCCCATCGATTGCGCGACGTTCGCCGCACTCGTCGGGCCGCAGAAGCTTGGATTGCCTTGGTACTCGTAGCCATCCGCGCGATAGAGCGCGGCCACCGGCAGCGCCCAGGCGCGCTGCAGCAACGCCGCGTCTTGGTATTCCGGCGCCTCCGCGATGCTGACGACATGGGCGTAGCGCGGGTCGTTGTCGCTTTGGTGCAAAAACCAAGCGCCGCCGGCGACCGCGAGCACGACGACTGCCAACAGGGCGAGAAATATATTGCGCAAGAGCTTCATCGGCCGCGCTCCGTTTGCGGCGCGAGCCTAGGCTGTGAACGCTGGGACGCGAAGCGCAAAGGCAAGGCCGTCCGACGATCTTGGCTTGCGTTCCGGCGCGCCACGTTTCCAAGTGCGGCGGCTCGCATGGAGGCGGTTGATGCGCTCGATCCTGATTTCACTGTCCTTGTTGGCCGCAACAGCGGCGCCTGCGGCCGCGCAGGGGCGGGCCGTCACGCCTGAGACCATTGAGACGGTGACGCTGCATCGCCTGCACGCCGAATACTATTCCTGCGGCGAGCATGTTGACGGCGAGCTTGAATATCTCGGCGACGCGCTCGGCACGGATTGCGTGATTCAGGCTGGCCTGCAGGACGGCGTTGAAGGTGGCTTCGTTCGCGCGTTTCGCACGGATGGTGCGGCCAACGAGGATTGGTACGGCTGGAACGTGGAAGTGCTCGCGCCGTTCGATGGCGTTGTGGTGACGACGCGGCTCAATCCGGTGGTGAACCAGCCGGGCCAGCTTGGCCGTCCGCCGGCGAGCTTCATCGTGTTCGAGCGCAGCGACGGCCTGCGTGTGCTCTACGCGCATGTGCAGGATATGCAGGTCGCGCAAGGCGCCACGGTGCGCGCTGGCCAAGTCGTCGCGCGCGTCGGCAACAACGGTTACGGCCGCAGTCCCCACATCCACATTGGTGCGTGGAAAGGTGAAACGCCGTACCAAATCAGGTGGGAGTTGCGCCGCGCGCAATCCCGTTGATCTGAATGGCGTGCGTGCGCCCCAGACCTCCAGCCGCTTCGCGGCTGGGCGCTCAAGCGCGAGACGCATACGCAGGCCAGCGCATCGCGCGCCGCGTTTGTCTCAGGTCTGATCAGGGCGGGTCTAGTGTGGCTTTAGCCGGGTTCGAAGCTCTTCCATCTCTTCTTTGAGTTTGAGCTTCTGGCGTTTCATCGCCGAGAGCCGCATCGGATCAGCGGCCGGCCTTTTGGCCTCATTTTCAATGTTGAAGTCTAATTCCCGATGCCGCGCGTCGAGTTCACGCAGCCGTTGGTCAAGAGCCATCGGAGGCGCCTCCTTTTGCAGTTAGGCGAGTCCAACCATGGCGCCAAAATCGGGTGTTGTCTCGTTACATCGTTTTACAAAATTAATCTTTCGCAGGTTGCACCGCATCGGCGTGCAGGCGCCAAAAATTCGCCCACAGAATCAGGTTCCCCCGCTGACGCTTTACAGCGGGCGCGGCGCGTGGCTTAGCTCACATTGCGGCCGGGAAGGGCCGCGCGAGGGACGTTTCGCTCAATGGCCGAAGGTGATGGCGGCGACCTCGACGCGTTCGACATCAACGACACGCCCGAGAAGCGCGCTTTGAAGACGCGTCTGGTCGAACTGCGTGAGGAGCATCGTGCCCTCGATAGTGCGATCATGGCGCTCGCAACACAGAACAGCGGCGGCGACGCCCTGCAGCTCGCGCGCTTGAAGAAGCGCAAGCTGGTGCTGAAGGACCAAATTCAATGGATCGAAGACAGACTGACGCCCGACATCATCGCGTGACGAAGCGTTCGCGGATGAAGGAATGGGCGGCAGGTTGGGCGTTGCTCGCTGCGATGACGCCCGAAGCCGCGCTCGCGCGCGACCGCCCGGCGGAAGAGAAGGGCGTGCTGTCGCTCGTCGTCGAGAACGATTCACTCTCTTCCGGTGCAGAC
>CAZZFE010000021.1:0-59309 GCA_964653495.1 uncultured Terricaulis sp.
GCGCGGATTCCGCCGACGCAGCAACGCACGCTCGCCAACGGCCTGCGCGTGATTGTCGCCACCAATGAAGCGCTGCCGCTGGTCAGCGCCGAGGTGCGTGTCGCCTACGGCTCAAGCGCCGATCCGCGTGAACGCGCAGGCGTCGCTGGTATGACGGCGGATCTGCTGATGAGCGGAACGACGACGCGCGGCGCCACCGAGATCGCACGCCAGATTGAATCGCTCGGCGCCGCGCTCGACACAGGCGCAGGCGCGGACAGTTCGGCTGCGTCGCTCGCCACGCGCTCCGATCGCGTGGACCAAGCGTTCACCGTGTTCTCCGATGTCGTTCAAAATCCAGCCTTCGCCGATGAAGAGCTCGAGCGCGCGCGTCAGCAGGTGCTCGATGGGCTTTCCGTCGCCATGCGTCAGCCGGGTGCGATTGGCGGCTTCGTCATGTCGCGCGCGCTGTTCGGCGTTGGTCCGTATGGCGGCGTTGCCTCCGAACGCAGCCTCGGCGCCATCACCCGCGACGACGCGGCGGCGTTCCACGCTGCGCATTGGCGACCTGATGCGGCGGTGCTGGTCATCAGCGGCGACGTGACGGCGGAAGAGGGCTTCGCGCTGGCGGAGCGTCATTTTGGTTCGTGGGCGCGGCCCGCAGCGCCGGCGCCGGCGCAACCGAACGCCAGCGTAGGCGCACCGGCGACGCGCACGATCGTTGTCGACTTGCCGCAAACCGGCCAGGCCTCGGTGGCGTTTGGCATGCTCGGCGTGCCGCGTGCGAGCGCCGACTATCTGCCGGGCTTGCTCGCCACCGACGTGCTCGGCGGTGGTTATTCCTCGCGCCTCAACGCCGAAATCCGCATTCGTCGCGGCCTCTCCTATGGCGCGTTCGCCGGCATGTCCTCGCGCATGGCGCCGCCGCCGATCCTCGCCAGCGCCCAGACGCGCAATGACGCGACAGTGCAGGTGGCGAACCTGATGCAGGCCGAGTTGAACCGCATGGGCGATACGCTCGTGCCGCCCGCTGAACTTAACGCGCGGAAAGCGGCGCTCATCGGCGAGTTCGGCCGCAGTGTTGAAACGACGGCCGGCGTCGCTGGCGAGATTTCAGCGCTCGCGCTGTTCGGGCTGCCGCTAGACCGGCTCTCGACCTACGTGGCGGACGTCAACGCGATCAGCGCCGACCAAGTGCGCGCGTTCGCGGACAGGCACTTCGATCCGGCGCGCGCGGATGTCGTGGTGGTGGGCGACGCCCAGATTTTCTGGGATCAGCTCCGCCGCCAGCGCCGCAACGCTGAGCGCATCCCTGTGGATAACCTCAACTTGGACACGGAATCATTGCGCTAGCGATTGGCTGACGCGCCGGGGCGACTCGGTTAACGTGGGCGGATGCGTTCTCGGAAAGCCCCCGTCCGTGTGGCGATGACCGCCCTTGCACTGTGCGCGGTCAGTTTCTTCGCTGGCGTCGCGGGGGACTTGGCGGCGGCGCCACCGTCACGCTCCGGCGTTTCGGTGGTGCTGGCCATTCCCCCAGATACGCCGCGCGCAGGCCCGCTGCCGCCGCTGCAAACCGAGTCCGCCCGCGCTGAACCGATCGCTTATGTCGCTCCGCGCCGTGTCCGGGCGCCGGTTGAGCCTGTAATCGCTCGGGAAAAGCCGATCGCCATAGCTTACAGCGAGGCGCCGAAGGAAAACCCGGACCTCGCCGCCAAGCCGGAGGACGTCCCGGTTTTGTTAGCGGAACTTAAGGCCTAAGGCCGGATGCGCCGGTCTGACTGCGGCAATGCCGCAACACTGGCGCAAAGCATCTGCAACACGCCGCAAAAGCGCCCAGGTCAAACGGCTTCCTCTGAGGGGATGAGTCAGGGATCAGGGTCCGGCTTTTGTGCACGGGGGGCAGCGGCGTTCGCCGCCGCCCTGACGCTTGCCGCGCCTGGCCTGGCCAACGCCCAGGCCGCCGCCCAGCAGCGCGGGGCCACCAGCCCGGCGCCGCCGCCGGTCCAGGGGCTCTACACAAATGCCGGCGGGGCTTCCCGCTATTCGACGCCCGACGGCGCCGTCCGCTTCACCTTCGACCGCTCGCTTGGCCGCATCGCGCTGCTGCGCTTCGAGGGCGATCCCGAGGTGCATGTGCTGCGCTCGGTGATGGCCGCCGGCGGTGGTGAGATTTACCGGACCGAGGACGGCAGCCTCATGCTGCGGGTGACGCCGCACGGCAGCGTCACGGTTTACACGCGCGCCAATCGCGGCGGCGCACCGGCCTCCGAAGATGGCCGCGCCGCGCCGTTGACGCCTGAGGCTGTGGCCTTCGCCGACATGCAGCGTCGCTTCCGCGAATTGCAGGCGCGCGCGGCGCGCAATGTCGGCCAGCAGGTGACGTTCGTTGTGCCAGCGCAAATGTCGGCGCCGCAAGCGGGCGTGGTGCTCGATGCCGCGGAACGCGCTGCAGCTGGCCTCGCGGCTGCGCCGCTGACGAACGTGCGTCGCGTGGTGATCACGATCGGCCCGACGCCTGGCGCGATGCTGCGCGGCGATCAGCTGACGATCCAAGTCGCGCCGCAAATGGGCTATGCGGGCCGGCCGTCGTCAAACGCCATCCGCAACGTGGTGATGACGGGCCAAGTGCAAGGGCCAGAGCAGTAAGCTCAGTCCGGCTGCCAGCCCGGCGCCGCCAACTCAAATCCTTCAAAGCGAAACCCAGGCGCGACGACGCATGACACCAGCGTCCACTCGCCCGTGCTGCGTGCGCCCTGCCATGCGTGCGGCGGGACGATCGCTTGCGGGAGTTGGCCTGCCGCCAGATCGTTGCCGAGAAGAACCTCGCGCCGCTTCGGATCGGCGATGCCAAGCACCAAAGGCGCGCCAGCGTGCCAAAGCCAAACCTCCGATGCGTCGATGCGGTGCCAGTGCGAGCGCTCTCCGGCGCGCAGCAGGAAATAGATCACCGTGGACCGCGCCCGGCCGCCTTCAACGTCGTCGCTATAGGTGACGACGTAATGCCCGCCTTCTGGGTGCGGCTTCATGTTGAACTGAGTGATGATGTCGTCGGGTTTCATATTTCCTCTCGTCATTCCGGGGCATCGCGTAGCGATGAACCCGGAACCCAGGGGGTGACAAATCGCGGGGCTTTGGCCCCTGGATCCCGGATCACGCTACGCGTGTCCGGGATGACGCGTTGCGTCATCCTTTGAAATTGTCCTTCCGCTTGCGCAGGTCCGCGAACGCTTCCCAGTCTTCCGCGTTCGGCAGCATAATCGCGCCTTTGAGCGCCGGCGCGCGCAGGAACGGGTTGGTTTCCTTCTCGACGCGCAAAGTCATCGGCACCGTCGGCTTGTCTTCGGCTCGGAGCTTGTCGATTTCGGCGATGCGCGCTTGCAGCTTGCGGTTCGTTGGGTCGATGTGGATGGCGAAGCGGGCGTTCGATTGCGTGTATTCGTGCGCGCAATAAAGCGTCGCATCGTCCGGCAGCGCGGCGATCTTCTGCAGGCTCGCCCACATTTGCTGCGGCGTGCCTTCGAACAAGCGTCCGCAGCCCATGGCGAACAAGGCATCGCCGACGAAGGCGACGTTATCGTCAACGAACACGTAAGCGATATGCCCAAGCGTGTGGCCGCCGACATTGAGAACCCGTGCGCCGACGTCGCCCAGCTTCACCACATCGCCTTCATCGACGACGCGATCGGGCGCCTTGCCGATGCGCTCCACCTCAGCAGGCCCCGTCACCACGGCGCCGGTCGCCGCCTTGATCGCCGCGTTGCCGCCGGCGTGATCGGGGTGCCAGTGGGTGTTCCAGATGTCGGTGATGCGCCAGCCTTTGGCGGCCGCTTCGAGCAGGTAGGCGTCCGCGTCCGGCGTATCGATCGCAGCTGTCGCGCCGGATTTCGGCTCGTGCACAAGAAATCCGTAATTGTCGCTGAGGCAGGGGAATTGGTGGATTTGCAGCATGGCCTAGCTTAGCGGTTTGATCGGATGAGAGTCGACGTTCTCGCGCTTCAGCGTTTCTACGCTTCGCCCTTGGGCGAGGCGGTGCGGCGCATGGCGTGCCGCAGGCTCGACGCGCTGTGGCCGCATGCCGACGGGCTCGACGTGCTCGGCATGGGTTACGCCACGCCCTATCTCGAACAATACCGCGCCGGCGCGCGCCGTGTCGTGGCGATGATGCCGGCGGATCAAGGCGGTGAACGCTGGCCGGGCGAAGGCGGCTCACTGATCGCGCTCGGCGATGAAACGCGGCTGCCGTTCATGGACGCGATCTTCGATCGCGTGCTGTTGGTCCATTGCCTCGAAGAAGCGGGCGATCTGCGGCGCTTGCTGCGCGAAGCGTGGCGGGTGATGGCGCCGGAGGGGCGGCTTGTCGTCATCGTCGCCAATCGCTGGAGCTTTTGGGCGCAATCGGACGCCACGCCCTTCGGCCACGGCCGGCCCTATTCGCGCGCGCAGCTTTCGGCGCTGTTGGCCGACGCGATGTTCGAACCCGTCGCCTCCGCTCGCGCGCTTTACGCGCCGCCGTGGACGTGGGGACCATCTGTGCGTGCAGCCGAAGCGTTCGAGCGTGTGGGCGAGACAATTTGGCCCGCGCTCGGCGGGCTCGTGCTCATGGAAGCAGTGAAGCGGCTATACGCGGAGACCGCCAAGCCCGGCCAGCGTGTCCTTTTGGCCAAAGCCGTGACCCGTCCGCGACAGAACCCGCGCCCAGAAGCCCCACATGGGTTGCGGAAATGAGAGATGTGACGATATTGCTGCAGTGCAGCACGCAAGCCTGAGGACGCCATGAAGCTCGTCACCGCCATCATCAAGCCCAGCCGCCTCGATCCGGTGCTGGATGCGCTGAAAGAGGCGGGCGTGGCGGGGCTTACCGTCTCGGAAGTCCGCGGCTTCGGCCGCCAGAAGGGCAAGACCGAGGTCTATCGGGGCGCCGAGTACGAAGTGAAGCTGCTGCCCAAGGTGAAGATCGAGGTCGTGGCCGCCGATGACGTGGTCGAGAAGATCGTCGACGCCATCGCCCAATCGGCGAATACCGGCAAAATTGGAGACGGCAAGGTCTGGGTCTGCGATCTTGCATCGGTCCTGCGCATTCGCACCGGCGAGACTGGTCAATCCGCCATCGAAGGCTAAAACCCTGGGTCATTGCTGGTCGTTCGTCGCACGGCGCGATGCGCGTTTTTGTGCCTGACGGTATGAAGCGGCCAAGCCAACTGAACCCAGGGGACAGCACACATGCTTATGAATCGGCGCACGCTTCTTGGCGCGACCGCGGTCGGCGTCGCAATGGCCGCGGGCTGCACGCCCAACGCTGGCAACGGCTCGGCGCAGCTCAACGACATCCTGAACCGCCTTTCCACCGACATTCTGAAAGAAGCGCCGGAATTCGCGTCGACGCTGGGCGTCAGCGAAGAGCAAGCGGGCGGGCGCTACATTGACCGCCTCACCGATGTGTCGCGTGTCGCCGCGCGTCGCCGTCTCGAAGCCGCGCGCACCTATCTCACCGAACTCCAGGGCCTCAGCCGCGACACGCTGCAGGGCACGGACCCGGTGACGTACGACGTCGCCATCGCTTCGCTTGAGAGCAGCATCGACACCGGCCGCTTCGAGTTCGGCGGCGGTTCGCAATCGCCATACGTCGTCACGCAGCTGATCGGCGCCTACACGCAGATCCCGGACTTCCTCGATAGCCGTCACGCCGTGACGAACCGCGACGAAGCCGACGCCTATCTCGCCCGCCTCACCGCTTACGCGACGATGCTCGACCAAGAATCGGCGATGATCGCAGAAGACGCCGGCAACGGCATGATCCCGCCGGACTTCTGCGTCCGTGGCGGCATCGCGCAGCTGACCTCGTTCGCCAACCTGCAGCCGGCCAACACCGTGCTCGTGCAATCGCTCGCGCGCCGCGTCGGCGCCATTGACGCCATCGCCGCCGCCGACAAGACGGCGCTGACCACGCAAGCCGAGACGATCGTGCGTGATCAAGTTCTGCCGGCCTATCGCCGCCAGATCGAAGCGCTCAACGCAATCCTGCCGCGCGCCACGCACGACGCCGGCATCTGGTCGCGTCCGCAGGGCGAGGAAATCTACGCTTCTGGCCTGAAGGCCTACACGACGACGAACATGACGGCGGATGAAGTTCACAACATGGGCGTTGAGCTCGTGAACTCGATCAACGCCGAAATGGACACGATCCTGAAGGCTGAAGGCATGACGCGCGGCACTGTCGCCGAGCGCATGGCCGCGCTGCAGCGCCGTCCGGACCAGCTCTATCCGAACACCGACGCCGGCCGCACGCAGTTGCTCGCCGATCTCAACACGCAAGTGCAAGAAATCCAGGCGCGCATGTCGGAAGTGTGCGGCACGCTTGCGCGTACGCCGCTCGAGATCGTCCGCGTTCCGGAATACATCCAAGCTGGCGCGCCGGGCGGTTACTACCAGAACGGTTCGCTCGATGGCACGCGCCCGGGCCAATACTACATCAACCTGCGAGACACGTCGGAATGGCCGAAATTCTCGCTGCCGACGCTCAGCTATCACGAAGGCGTGCCGGGCCATCACTGGCAGATCTCGATCCAGCAGGAAGCGCAAGGCCTGCCGTTTTTCCGCACGGCGCTGTCGTTCTTCGGCGCGTTTGCTGAAGGCTGGGGCCTTTATGCCGAACAGCTGGCCGACGAGATGGGCGTCTACACGAACAACCAGATCAACAAACTGGGCTACCTGCAGTCAGCGGCGTTCCGCGCTTCGCGCCTCGTCGTCGATACCGGCATGCATTCCAAGCGCTGGAGCCGCGAACAAGCGATCCAGTCGATGATGCAAGCCACCGGCAACGACGAAACCTCGACCGTCACCGAGATCGAGCGCTACGCCGTGTGGCCGGGCCAAGCTTGCAGCTACATGGTCGGCAAACAGGCGATCCTGCGCATGCGTGAAAGCGCGCGCACCACGCTGGGTGCGAACTTCGACATCAAGGGCTTCCACGACACGCTGCTCACCAACGGCGCAACGCCGCTCACGGTGAGCGAGCAGCTCGTCCAGACATGGGCGGCTGGCGTGTCGGGTCCGGCGCAGAACGGCTAAGCGGCGCGGAGCGTGGGCGGCCCAGGTAGCGCACGCCCTTCGTCCACATCTTCAATGCTTCCCAGTGAATGCCGGCGATGACGGCCAACGTCATCGCCGGATTGCCGGCCCATGCGCGCAGCAGATTGGCGTCTGTGAGGTCGCTCCGCTTGCCGGAGAATGACGCGGTGAGCGCGATCTCTTCACCGCGTTTCACGATCATCGCCACGCGCGCCATCTCGTCGCCGGGCGGCGTTACGCGGAATTCGTAGCGCAGGTTCGCTTCCAGGAATGGCGAGACGAAGAAGGCCTTGTCGCAAGCCTGGACGACAGAGCCCTCTTCGCCTGCTCTCCGGGGGGGGAGAACGTAGAAATGCCGCTCGCCGAACGTGTTCGAGACCTCGTGCACGAGGGCGGCCAGCGAGCCGTCGCGGCGTTGGCAGAAATAGACGCTGAGCGGATTGAACACGTAGTTCAGGATGCGCGGCATAGCGAGCAGGGTGATGGGTCCGCCATCCCAGACGATGCCGGCTTCATACAATTTCGTTTCGATCTGCGCGCGGAGGCCAGCTCGTACGCGGCCAGCGTGGTCGCGATCATGCACCGAGATCAAATTGGCGCGATTGTGTGAGAACCAACGCAGGGATTGGCCAAGCACCGGCAACGCATCGACATCGAGCGCGAGCATAAAGACGCGATAGCGCAGCCGGTGCTTGCCGGGTCGCGCGTGCGCGACATGGCCGGAATAAATGGCGTTGGTCACGCCGCTAAAACCTGCGGCGTCGGCGCCGGCAAGAAGATGCGGCCGGACTCGTTCTCGACGCTCCACGGCCGCCGAACACCGCCCAATTGTTCCGCGACCGCAAGTCCGGCCTGCAAGCCATCCTCGTGAAAGCCCGCGCCGAAATGCGCGCCGCAGAACCAGGTCCTGCGCTCGCCCTGAAGCTCCCAAATCCGCTGTTGTGCCCGCAAAGCCCGCGCGTCGAAGATCGGGTGCTCGTACTCGACCGCGTAGCGGATCGCGTCCTCGCGCGGCATGCGCTGTGGGTTGAGGGTGAGGAAGATGTCTTCCTCGCACGGCAGGCGCTGCAGCAGGTTCATCCAATACGAGACGACACAGCCGCCGTCCGGATTGTCACCCACATAATTCCAGCTTGCCCAAGCGGCTTTGTTGCGCGGCATCAGGCTGCGGTCTGTGTGCAGCACGGCGCGGTTCTTGGAATAGCGGAACGCGCCCAGCAGCGCGGCTTCGGCGTCGCTTGGATCGGCCAGCATCGCCAACGCCTCGTTTGCGTGCGCGCCGATGACGATCTGATCGAAGCGATCCTCGTTCCCCGATGCATCGCGGACGACAACGCCATTCCGATCGCGCCGTACCGAAACGGCGCCGACGCGAACATTGTGCGCATAGGGCGCGGTGAGCTTCTCGACGTAAGAGCGGCTACCGCCCGTCACCGTCCGCCATAGCGGTCGCCCTGACAGCTTCAACAGCCCATGGTTCTCAAAGAAGCGCACGAACGCGCAGGCCGGATAGTGGGCGATGTCGGCCAGTGATGCAGACCAGATAGCCGCCGCCTGCGGCAAGATGTGGTCGCGCTGGAACGGGTCGCCATAGCCGTTGCGCTTCAGATATTCGCCGAGCGAGATCATCTCCGCGCGTGTCTCCGGCAGATCGCGCGGCGCGTGCTTGTAGAAGCGCAGCAGGTCGAGTGTCATCGACCAGAAGCGTGGGCTCAACAAATTGCGCCCGCCCGCCAGAAACGCCGAAGCGCCAACGGACGAATACTCAACGCGTCCGCCATCGAGCGAAACGCCGAAGCTCATGTCGGACTCTTGGCTGGCGACGCCCAGATGCTCGAACAGCGCGACGAGATTCGGGTAAGTGATGTCGTTAAAAACGATGAAGCCGGTGTCGACCGGGATCGTTCCGCTCGCCGTCTCGACGTTTACCGTGTTCGAGTGCCCGCCGATCCGGTCGTTCTTCTCGTACACGACCACGTCATGCGCCTTGCTGAGCAGCCACGCCGCCGACATTCCGGCTATGCCCGAGCCGATCACGGCGATACGTTGGCGCGGGGCTTCCAGGGATGTTGTGAAGGGCATGAGCTCCGCCTGCTCCGAAGTAACGAGATCAATCGGATACGGGCGCGCTGGGCTGCTGGATCAGGCTGATCCAAGCCGCCGCCAGCGCCGTAGAACCGTCGATGCGTGCGCTTGCTCTCGACGAAACCGGGTTTTCGGCTGGGCTTCGGCCCCGGCCTTTGGCGCGCGCGCCAAGAAAGGCGAGGCCCGTGGACGATAGTCGCGCGGAAGACGAGGCGCTTTTGGTGCGCGTGGCCCAGGGCGACCGCGCTGCCTTCGCGTCTCTGTTCGGCAAATATGCCGGGCGAGTGAAAGGTTACCTGGTCCGCCTCGGCGCGCCCGCGGCGGCGGCTGAGGACCTGGCGCAGGATGCGATGGTCTCAGTGTGGCGGCGCGCGGCCAGCTACGATCCAGGCAAGGCGAAGGCGTCCACCTGGATCTTCGTGATCGCCCGCAACGCCTGGATCGACAAGCTGCGCCGCGAGAAGGTCGAACTCGCCTACCGCGAAACCGCGGACGAACCGATCGAGCACGAAGAAGCGCCGGATGAGGCGGCGGTTCGTGTGCAAACCGAAGAGCAGATGGCCGAGGCGCTGAAGGTGCTCTCTGAGGAACAAAAACAAGTCGTGCGGCTCGCCTTCTTCGAGGATCGTCCACATTCCGAAATCGCCGAGCGGCTCACGCTGCCGCTTGGCACCGTCAAATCACGGCTGCGGCTTGCGCTCATCAAGCTGCGCGCGCATTGGGAGCAATATACGTGAGCCCGCGTCATCATCCTTCGCCTGACATCCTCGCCGCTTACGCATCGGGGACATTGGAGCCAGGCTTCGGCCTCGTCGTCGGCGCGCACGTTGAAAGTTGCGCCACTTGCCGCGCACACATCCGCACGTTCGAAGCCGTCTCCGGTGCGGCGTTGCAGGAAGCTGCGCCGACTGCGGTGGCGGACGACGCACTGGCGCGCGTGATGGCGCGCCTCGAAGCGCCGGCGCCTGCTGAGCCGCAAGCCGACACGCGGCCGCTGCTTGAGCGCTTGCCGCTTAAACCGAAGAAATGGGTCGCGCCCGGCGTTTGGGTCGCGGCGGTGGATACTCCGCACGCCGCGGATGATCGCGTCTATCTGCTGTCCGTCGCCGCCGGTGGGCTCACTGCGCGCCACGAGCACGAGGGCCGCGAGTTCTGCACCGTGCTCAAAGGCGCTTATCGCGATGAACTCGGCCTCTTCGCCGCCGGCGATTTCGCCGCCGCCGAGGGCGAGTTGAACCACCAGCCGCGCGTGGAGGGCGATGAGGAATGCATCTGCCTGTTCGCGACCGAGGGCCGCCTCAGGCCTCAGGGTTTTCTTGCGCGCATGGTGTTTGCCTATGCAAATGTGTAGGTCGCGGGTTGCGCGTACGCATTAGTCAGGTCCGGTGACGGTGGTCACTGTCCCGCGCGGGTTCGCACAGGACTTTGCCCGCGCATGACAACACAAGCATTCACACAAGCCGCGCCTTCCGCTCTGCAAGCGGCGGGACGGCTGACTGACATCGATCTGCTGCGTGGCCTGGTGATGGTGGTGATGGCGCTCGACCACGTGCGCGATTACTTCCACAACACGGCTTTCGGTGGCGACCCGCTCAACCCCGACACCTCAACACCGCTCATCTATTTCACGCGCTGGATCACGCACCTGTGTGCGCCGACGTTCGTTTTCCTCGCCGGCGTCTCCGCGCATCTTCAGCTCGCGCGCGGCAAATCCGTGCAGCAGGTCTCATGGCTGCTGTTCACGCGCGGCGTTTGGCTGATCATCCTGGAAGCGACGGTGCTTTCGTTCGGCTGGTCGTTCGGCGTGCCGTGGGTGATCTTCCTGCAAGTCATCTGGGCGATCGGCTGGGGCATGATCGTGCTCGCGGGCCTTGTGTGGCTTCCGCGCATGGCGGTGCTGGGCATCGGTCTGGCCATCGTCTTCGGCCACAACGCGTTCGATCCAATCACGCAAGAGCAGATGGGGCAGTTCGGCCAGCTCTGGATGTTTCTGCACGAAGGCGGGCCGATCTTCATCGGCGATACGCCGATCGGCGTGACGCCATATCCGATCGTGCCGTGGGTCGGCGTGATCGCGACCGGCTACGGTATGGGCGGCTTGTTCGCGATGCAGCCAGCGCAGCGCGACCGCATCCTGATCCCGCTTGCGCTCAGCATGATCGCGCTGTTCTTCGTGCTGCGTTTCTTCAACGCCTACGGCAATCCATCGCCGATCGACGGCGCCGCCATCGGGCCGTTTGGCGGCGGCGAATTGTGGAGCCAGCGCGAGACGCTCGGCGCGCAGATCATGGTGTTCTTCGACGTGCAGAAATATCCGCCGTCGCTGCAATTCCTGCTGATCACGTTGGGCATCTCGTTCCTTCTGCTCACGGTTCTGCCGCGCCTGCCGGTGGTCGCTCGCAATGTGCTCGCCGTATTCGGGGCGGTGCCGTTTTTCTTCTATGCGCTGCACATCTATCTCGTGCACGGCCTGGCGATCGCCGCCAACGCCGCGCTGGGCCGCGATGTCAGCGGGCAGTTCAATTATTTGATGAACGTGTTTCTGGCGCCGGAGAAACTTCAAGGTCTGGGCTTCTCGATCGGCTGGGTCTACGTCGCCTGGATCGTTGTGGTGGCGTTGCTCTATCCGGTGTGCGTCTGGTTTGCGGGCGTGAAGAAGCGCCGCAAAGATTGGTGGCTGAGCTACATCTAAACGTCAGGCCGCCGCGCGTATCGTTTCGACGATGCGCGCGGCGAAGCTGGCAAGCGGCTTCGGCCGGTAGCTCTCGTTCGCCGCCCAACGCAAGCGGGCGGCTTCGTTCACATCTTCGAACCGGCTCAAGCCTTTGCGCCAGCGCGCGCCAAATGCGCCAAGCGGCGAAAAGCCTTTGCGCCCGATCGGCGCGCCGATCGGATCGATATCGGCCATGCAGCCGGACAGCACCGAGCCCGGCTCGCGCATCAGCGACAGGCCAGCTTCTTCCGCGCCCTCAAGCACCCAGAGCAATGCGCAATTGGACAGCCCACGCGCCGCGCCGCCGCCGCCCACGCCGCCATGATCGCCCGCGAACCATTCCTGATGCACGCGCGCCGGCCGGTGCGGTGGATTGAGCTTGCCGACATTGCTCCACAAAGTCGGCGCAAACGGCGCGCGGCGTTCGTCGATCGCCACAGCGTGGCGCGCATATTCAACGGCGCGCGAAAGCGCCGTGTCGTGAAACTCGTAGCGTTTGTTGAGCCGCGCCGAGACGGGAAATAGGTGCGGGACGCCGAGCGAGCCGACGGTGTCCCACACGCCCAAAAAGCGGATGCTCAGGTCGACAGGTGGCGCGCCGAACGGCGTTTCGCCCAGGCGCGGCCAAGCGATCGCATGCGCGGCGCGGAAGCGGGCGGCTTCCTGATCGTCCACGCTCAGATGCCGCTCGCGATAGAGCTGTAGCGCCTGCCGCGCCTTGTCGACGCTCTCACGTCGCAGCACGCCGCACTTGCGCAAGAGGCCCGCGAGGCTGCGCACCGTGTATGCGCCGCGCGAAAAGCCGAACAGGTAAAGCTCGTCGCCCGGCTCGTAGTTCAGATTGAGGAAGAGGTAGGCGCTGAGCAGGTGCTCATCCAAATCCGCGCCAGTGATGCCTTGCCAGACGCTGAGGTGATCCAACGCCACGCCGACACCGGCGGAATAGTAGACGATCTGCGACACGCCCTTCGTATCGCGCGGCGCGACGGCGCGGGCGGTGAGCGCGACATTGGTGAGATTGCCGTAGAGCCGCTGCCACGTCCCGTCACAACAGATGACGAGCCGCTTCATCGCCTCAGTTCTGCGCCAGCAGGAATACGGCCTCTTCCGCGAACCAGTTCGCGCGCCAGATGTTCTTGGCGAATGGCGCGCCGGGCTGACCACGCGTCAGCGGTACGGCGCGCTCGATGGTGAGGTGGAGGCTCGTCGCCATCTCGGCGAAATCGCGCACGGTGCAGAGATGGAGGTTGTCGGTCTCGTACCAGCGCGCTGGCAGATTGCCGGTCACCGGCATGCGCCCGCCGCTCAGGAGCGACGTGCGCACGCGCCAGTGGCCGAAATTCGGGAACGACACGATCACCCGCTCGCCGATGCGCGCGAGTTCCTTCAGCACCACACGCGGATGTCGCACGGCTTGGATCGTCTTTGACAGGATCACGTAGTCGAACGCCGCGCTTGGATAATCGCGCAAGTCGCGGTCGGCGTCGCCCTGCACCACGGAAAGCCCGCGCGACACGCACGCGTTCACCCCAGCTTGGCTCAGCTCCATGCCGCGACCCTTCACGCCGCGTTCGCGGGCGAGCAGGTTCAGCAGCGCGCCATCGCCACAGCCGATGTCGAGCACCTTGGAATTGGGCCGCACCATCTGCGCGATCACTTCGTGATCCGAGCGCGCGGACGCTGAGCCCCCGAGTTCAAGCACAGGCATCGGGCGTATCGGCTCCACGTTCGCCATCACGCGCCTCCCTGCAGCGCCAAGCCACGCGCGGCGGCAGCGCTATCGATGAAGCCCGTGAGCGCGCCTTCGAACGCTGGCTCTTCCAGCAGGAAGGCGTCGTGGCCCTTGCCGGTCTCGACCTCGACGAAGCTCGCCTCCGCGCCGGCGGCGATCAAAGCGCGCACGACCGCGCGATTGCCTTCAGGCGGATAGTGCCAGTCGCTCGAGAACGCGAACACGCAATGGCGCGTTTGCCCGCCTTGGAAGGCGTTGGCGAGATTGCCGCCGAAATCGGCGGCGAGGTCGAAATAGTCCACGGCGCGGGTGATGTAGAGATACGAGTTCGCGTCGAAGCGATCGACGAAGCTCTGGCCTTGGTGGCGCAGATAGCTCTCCACCTGGAAATCCGCGTCGAAGCCGAAGCTCACCTTCTCGCGGCCTTGCAGCGCGCGGTCGAACTTGTGGTGCAGCGCTTCTTCCGAGAGGTACGTGATGTGCGCGGCCATGCGCGCGACCGCGAGGCCCTTCGAGGGCTTCGTGCCTTGCGTCAGATATTCGCCGGCGCGCCAGTCCGGGTCGGCCATGATGGCTTGGCGGCCAACTTCGTAGAAGGCGATGTTCTGCGCCGAGTGCCGCGCCGCGGTGGCGATCGAGGCGCAGGCGAACACGCGCTTGGGGTACGCGCTCGCCCATTGCAGCGCCTGCATGCCGCCGATCGAGCCGCCGATGACCAGGAACAGCGACTGGATGCCCAGCGCCTCCACCAGCATCGCTTGCGCGCGCACCATGTCTGCAACTGTAATCACCGGGAAGCGCACGCCGTAGGGCTGGCCGTCCGGCGCGGTCGAGGCCGGGCCCGTTGTGCCCATACAGCCGCCGAGCACGTTGGCGCAGATCACGTAGAAACGGTTGGTGTCGATCGGCCGCCCCGGGCCGACGATGCGCGGCCACCAAGCGGGCCGGCCCGTCACCGGGTTTGGGCTCGCCACGAATTGATCGCCCGTCAGCGCGTGGCAGACGAGAACCGCGTTGGTTTTGTCGGCGTTCAGCGCGCCGTACGTCTCGAACGCGATCGTTAACGGCGACAGCATCTGACCGTTCGAGAGCTGCAACGGCTGGGACGCGTCGAAGGTGAGGGTGCGCACACCCCCCGCCGCCTGCAAACGCGCTGCTGTCGATTGATTCATGAGCGCATGTATAACGCGCCTCGCGGCAGGCGCATCCCTAATTGGCCGCAAGCCTGACGCTAGAATCTGTGGGGTCCGGACGATTGCGCAATGGTGCGCGCGCTTGGCGCGGCTGTGGAAAGCCCGCTATGGTCCGCGACGAATGGATGACGCTTCCTCTCCGGGTGGGTCCGAGCGCGAACGGCTCGACGCCGTACGTGGCGAGATCGACCGCGTGGACGAGCAATTGCTCGCCCTCGTCGGCGAACGCCTCCGTTTGGCCGACAGCTTGGCGACGCTGAAGCTCGAAGGCCCGGGGCTGCCTATTCGTCCCGGTCGCGAAATTACGCTGCTGCGCAAGCTGATCGAAGGCGCGCCGCAGCCGGTTGAGCCGGAATTGGTGGTTGAGCTGTGGCGCGGCCTGGTGGCCGCGAGCCTCCGCCGGCAACGCAAGGTGGATGTCGTAGTTGGCGGTGGCCTGAGCCAGCCGACGCGCATGTTCGACATCGCCCGCCGCCATTTCGGCGCCCGCACGCGCATTCAGCATGTCGGCGAGCCGCAGATGGCGCTGCAGCGGGCGGCGGAAAATCCGGACAGCTGCGTTGCGGTGGTGCCGTGGCTGGCCGCGCCCGGCGTCGGCGCCTGGTGGCCGGCGCTCTCCGAGCGCCGTTTCCATGGGCTGCACCTGATCGCCGGCCTGCCGCTCTTGGGCGGCGCGGACGAGGCGCCTGAGGCTGCCGTTTTTGCAGGCGCCCAGCCGGAAGAAGCGGGCCGCGATATCACGCTGCTGCTGGCGTTCGATCCCCATCACCGCCTGCAGCGGGCGCTGAACGAGATTGGCTTCTCCGGCAAGGAAATCTCCCGCGCCGAGCCGCGTGTGCTGGTGCGCATCGAGGGCTTCATCGCGCCGAACGACAACCGCGCGGCTGCGCTCACGAGTCACGGGCTCGACGGCGTGCGCGTGCTCGGCTCCTACGCGCGCATCTAATACAAGCCTCGCGAGATGACGCTGAAACCGCTCCCCTGGATCATGGAGATCGAGCCGTACAAAGGCGGCGAGGCGACGCTTCCGGGCATCGCCAAGCCGATCAAGCTCGCCTCCAACGAAAACGCGTTTGGGCCGAGCCCGAAGGCGCTCGAAGCCTTCGCCGAGGCCGCGCAGAAGCTGCACATCTACCCGGAAGGCTCAGCCGCGAAGCTGCGTGAAGCGCTGGCGGGCAAGCATGGGCTCGATGCGTCGCGTATTGTTTGCGGCGCGGGATCGGACGAATTGTTCTTCTTGCTGACGCGCGCCTTTGTTGGCGTCGGCGACGAGGTGGTGACGAACGAGCACGCCTTCGGCGTCTATCCGATCGCGACGCTGCAATCCGGCGGCAAGATCGTTGAAGCGAAGGATGCGGGCTCGCAGGGCCTCGACGCGAGCGTTGATGCGTTGCTGCAAGCAGTGACGCCAAAGACGAAAGTCCTCTTCCTCGCCAACCCCAACAACCCGACTGGCACCTATCTCCCGAAATCCGAGATCGCCCGCTTGCATCGCGGCTTGCCGGAGCATGTTCTGCTGGTGCTCGACGGCGCCTACGCGGAGTTTGTGGATCGCGCGGATTATTCGTGGGGCATCGAACTCGCGGATGCGCCCAACGTGTTCCTCACGCGCACGTTCTCGAAAATCTACGGCCTCGCGGCTTTGCGCATCGGCTGGGGCTATGGCTCGCCGGCAGTGATCGACGCGATCAATCGCGTGCGCGGACCGTTCAATGTCTCGATCCCGGCGATGGAAGCAGCGATCGCCGCGCTTGAGGATCAGGACTTCGCCGACAAGAGCGCCAATCACGTACGCGCCGAGCTGCCGCGCGTTACGGCGGCGGTGGAAGCCTTGGGCCTCGGCGTCACGCCCAGCGCCTGCAATTTTCTGCTGATCCATTTCCCGCACGGCCAAGCAGCGCAAGCGGACGCGTTTCTGCGCTCCAAGGGCTACATCCTGCGCGCCATGAAGAGCTACAAGCTCCCGGACGCGCTGCGCATGACGATCGGCCCGGCTGAGCACAATTCCGGCGCGCTCGACGCGCTGCGTGAATTCATGGCGCAACGTTGAGCGCGGTTTTCGAACGCATCGCCATTATCGGCATCGGCCTGATCGGCTCCTCGATCGCGCACGCGACGCGCCTTGGCGGCGCAGCCAGCGCAATCTCGATTTACGACGCGAACGCCGATCACCGCGCGCAAGCGAGGGCATTGCAGCTCGGCGAAGTGTTTGACGATCCCGCGAGTGCGGTTTCCAACGCCGATCTCGTGATCCTCGCCGTGCCCGTCGGTGTGATGGGGGATGCGGCGGAAGCCGTTGCGTCCGCGCTGAAGCCCGGCGCGATCGTCACCGATGTCGGCTCCACCAAGCGCGCCGTCGTTGACGCTGTCAGCGCTAAAACGCCGACACACGCATTCTTCGTCCCCGGTCACCCGCTGGCGGGCACCGAGCACTCGGGGCCGGCGTCGGGTTTTGCAACGCTGTTTAAGGATCGCTGGAGCATCATCACGCCGCTTGACGACGCGCGGCCCGAGTACGCCGCCGCGGTGGCGAAGCTCGCGGATTTCTGGCGTGCCCTGGGCGCAAACGTCGAGACGATGGATCCGGAGCGCCACGATGTCGTGCTCGCCGTCGTCAGCCATTTGCCGCACTTGATCGCCTTCAACATCGTTGCGATGGCGGAGGATCTCGAAAGCGTCACCGAAAGCGAAGTGGTGAAATATTCCGCCTCCGGCTTTCGCGACTTCACCCGCATTGCCGCCTCCGATCCAACCATGTGGCGCGACGTGTTTTTGAACAATCGCGACGCCGTGCTCGAAGTGCTTGGCCGCTTCTCCGAAGATCTCGCCGCTCTGCAGCGCGCGATCCGCTGGGGCGACGGCCAGAAGCTCTATGATCTGTTCGATCGCGCCCGCCGCATGCGCCGCGAGGTCATCGAAGCGGGCCAGGACTCCGCAGCGCCCAATTGGGGCCGCGACGAGACGAAGCGTTAGTTCACAGCCGTCCCGCGCAGCCGCGTCTCGAACTCGGCGATGTCGCGTAATGCGCAGCGATACACGTGCGTTTCCGGCCCTTCGTCCTGATCGCGGGTCGCGTAATCCTCGACCGGTGTTTCAGCTTCCTCGGGCTGAGAGAAATCCTGCGTGTAGCTCGGCAACAGGAAGCTCTTGTGAAAGCGCGCCTCGCCATCCCGCGTGCGCACGACCCAGCTGATGTAAAGCGTCTGCCCCGGAATGCTGGCCGACACGAGAAAGCGCCCGTAGCCGTGCTCCAGCACGTGCGCGGCGCTGCGCAGCCAACTGGCGCGGTAATCGTCAAAATCCCAATAGCTGAGATCGACCAGGAAGCTTTCGCGAAATTCGCCAATCACGATCTCGCCGCGCGCGCCGCCGGCTTCGCCGCGTCGGTCGATCGCGAGATCGAACATATCAGTACACTGGCGGCAGCGTTCGCACGCTGAGCCCCTCAAGCCTCATGACGCCGTTATTGGCTTCAAGATCGAGCGTGATGTCGTCGCCGCTGACGGTGTAGCCCATGGCCAGCAATGTCAGCGCCTGGCGCGTGCTGTCGTCAACATCCGGCGCCTCCGCGAAGGCGCGGAAAATCGGCGCCGGGCGCTCGATCGGCAATGTCAGCGCGCCTTGGAGGCGGCGTTCGCCATCAAGCCCGCCTTGTCCCGTGCCTGTCACCTCAAGCGGCCCCCAATGCAGCGTGAGCGCTTCAAAGCGTAGCCGTCCGCCTGCTTCGCGCCATGGCTCAAGCGGATCGCCTTCGGTGTTGTTGAGCAACGCCGCGCCTTGCTCGGCGACAATCGCCGCGCTCAAGCGCGGCACGTCGAGCCCGAATTGTTCGAAGCTGCGCACGGCGCGCGGCAGATGCATGCCGGTGATATCGAGCGCCAGCTGATACTCGCCGGCCGCGCGCGGATCGGGGCGAACATTGGCGACGAGCTTCGTGGCGCTGAACACGCCCTCTTTGGCCGGATCGTCGAGCCGCAGATTGTCAGCCTCGATGCCGGCCTGCGCTAGCGCATTGCCGTTCATGCGAATGCTCGCGAGCAGCGCGTCAGCTTCGATATTGGTCACCGCGCCGTCGGAGCGCGACAGCGCGATCGGCGCCTTTGCTTCAGCGATGAGATGGTAGGGGTTGAGCACGTTGACATTGATATCGATGCGCGCGGTCGTCGCGCGCCATGGCTCATCCGGGGGCGCGTAGCTCACGTCGTTGAGTTCAAGCCGCATCAAGGTGGGAAAGCCGTGCCGCTTCGGCGCGGCGTACGAAATTTGCGCGCCGCGTTCGCGCTCGGCCTGCGCCCAATCGGCGAGCCGCGTCTCTATCTGGCCGGCGACGTAGAACCAATAGCCAACCCAGCCCAACGCCGCGGCGGTGAACAGGAGCCACGGAATGACAAGCCAAGCTGCACGTTTCATTGCGCCACGGTGCGGCGCCTATCGGGCGGCAGCAAGGCCTCGCTTTCGGTTTCGATTGCGTCTTGAAGGCGCGCCATGAATTCGTCGCGCGGCAACCCCGCCGGGATCGGCGGCAAAATCTTGATCGTGACGTTCCCCGGGTTCCGCATGATCCCGGTCGGCCGCCACACAAGCCCGGTGTTGAGCGCGATGGGCGTCACCGGCAGGCCAAGATCTTTGTAGAGCGCTGCGATGCCGGGCTTGTAGTCGGGCTGTGCGCCGATTTCTTGGCGGGTTCCCTCAGGATAAATCACGATCTGCCGGTTCTTGGCGATCACCGTGCGTGCGGCGCGCAGCATTTCCTTCAGCGCCTTCGCGTGCGCTTCGCGATCAACCGGGATCATGCCGTGCTTCATGTAGAAGCCGAACACCGGCATTTTGATCAGCTCTTTCTTCACCACGAAGACTGGCTGATGGAGGAATTGCGCCGGCAGCACGGTGTCGAGCGTCGTCTGGTGTTTTGACGCGAACAGGGCCGCCGTTCCGCGCGGCGGCAGATTCTCAAGTCCTTCGAACTTGATCCGCACGCCGCAGAGCCAACGCAGCCCGAAGATCGCGCACGATCCCCACAGGCGCATCGCCACCCAGATGTAGCGATCGTGTCCAAGCAGCACGAACGGCAACATCAACGTGCCGCACACCAGCATGCAGATGTAGAACCAGAACGCGAAGAGAGCGGATGTGATGAACCTCACGGCGACACCGCGCCAGAGGCTTCTTCCGCCTTCTCTTCCTCGCTCTTGGTCATATCGATCAGGCCCTCGCGGCCGCGGATGATGAGGTACTTCACGTACTCGCCCGCGAGCCGGCCAGCGGCGGAAAGATCGCTGCGCCACACGTTTGGATCAGTGTATCGCGTGCGCACCGGGTAGGGATGAATTTCCGCTTCCGGCAGCGCGACCGAGAGTTCGGCCAGCGAACGCGGCATGTGATAATCGTCAGTCACCAGAATGATGCGGCGATAATTGTGATCGCGCGCCCAGGACGCGGTTTCAGCGGCGTTGCCAATCGTGTCGTCCGCATCGCGGCCAAGATCGACGCAGCAGCGCGCGACAGCCAGATCGATGTTGAGCGCGTGGAAGAGTTCTTCGTCGGTGACGATGTCGTTCACGCCGGAGATCAGGAGGCGCTCGCCGCGTTGTTCTTCCAGCAGGCGCACGCCCGTCGAGAGGCGATCGAGCGAGCCGCCGGTGAGTGCGACGATCGCTTGCGCCTGCGGCGGCTCGGGCTGTTCCTCCGGCGTGCGCACACGCTCAGCGAATTGCCAAAAGCCCGCGACGAACAAGACGACGCCGAGGATCAGCGCCCAGACGAGAATGCGCATCAGGCGAGCCTCGCCGCCTTGGCGTGGAACATGCCCGCCGCCGCGCGTGCGCCGATGCCCGCCGCGAGTGCGGCGCCGATGGGCGCGGCAGCCAGGGGGAGCAAATCAATCGGCTTCAACATGTCGGGCAATGTCTCGATGGTCGCGTCCGGGATCAAGACGAGCACGACGATTACCGCAACCGCGGCAGCGAGCGCTGCACCAACGGCGCCAGCATAGAGGCCAATGAGCGTTGCTTCATCCGCGACCTGGCCAGCGGCTTGTGTCCGCGTCGCGCCGAGGTCGGCCATCACGGCGATGAATTCGCGCCGCCGCGCCGCCAAGCTCCGTGCCGCCAGCGCCACGATCACCGCCATGACCGCACCAAACGCGATCGCCACCCAGAGCGCGGCGTTGCGAACAAAGGTTGCAAGCCCGCCGCCGCTCGCGCCCTCCGGTGCGCGGACAAACTCCGCCGTCACGCCGCCTTCGGCGAGCGCGGCGTTGATGTCGCCCGAGACATCGATGCGTGATGCCTCCGGCGTCAGCTCCACCTCGATCAGCCGTAGCTCCGGCATGTCCTGAGCGGCGACCGGCGAGCCGCCCCATTGCGCCAGCAAGTCCGCCGCGCGGCCCGCTGTCATCGGTGCGGCGCTGGAAACATGGGAGGAATTGGCCAGCGCCGCCTCGGCGGCGCTGATCCCAGCCGGCCCCTCCGGCGCGATCACGCGAACAATCGCGTAGCCGCCGCGCTGGGTTTCGTAGCCAACGGCCATGCGGTCGGCGGCCCGGGCGCCAAAGCCCGCCGCAGCAGCCGCGAAAGCCGCGAACGCAAGCGTCCAGAACAGCGATCTCTCGATCCCAGCCAGCGCGTTCCTCATGAGAACTCGGCCTCTTCGCGCTCAGTCACCGGCGTCAGCCGGCCGCGATCGATGCGGGAGTGCAGGGTCGGCGCGCACTCGACCAGGCCTTCATCCTGGGACGTGACGACGATCCCCGCGCCGATGCGGCGCATCTCGGCGAGCAGCCGCACGATCCGGCGTCCGTCCGCCGGGGACATGCCGGCGGTGGGGTCGTCAGCTAGGATCAGGTCCGGTTTTCCGGCCAGCGCGCGGGCGATCGCGGTGCGGCGGCGCTCGGCGTTGGACAGACGCTCAGCAGGCAGGCGGGCGGCGTCCGCCATGCCCACGAATTCCACAAGATCTTGCACGTCGTTCGCATAGTCGCGCGGTTTTACGCCGGCCAATTTGAGCGGCATGGCGACATTCTCGAACGCCGATAGGTGCTCAACAAACGTAGGATTTTCACCGACATAGCCCACGCGACGCTTCAAGCGCGCGCGCTGATCGTTGGTGATTCGGGCGATGTCAGCCCCCAAAATCACGGCGCGGCCTGATCTTACCGGCATTGCCAGCCGCAACAGATGGATCAAACTCGTTTTGCCGGCGGCGGAGGGGCCGGTGATCAACGCGACTTCACCGACGCGCACCTCGAACTCGATCCCAACAAGGACCGGGGCCTCGTCGTAGCTCGAGTGAACCTGCGACAAGCGGGCCAGAACGCCCCGCTCGAACAGGTCCAGATCAATGCTGTTCGAACGGGCCATGACTGGACAAGCCGAGTAGAATCAATGCACCGAGGACAGTCACCGGGGCTGCTGAACGTTTTGTTACCATGATTTTGACCTGCACGTCTTGCTCAACCCGCTACTACGCGGACGACGACGCGATCGGATCGGCTGGCCGTACGGTCCGCTGCGCCGCATGTGGCCATTCCTGGTTCGCCGAACCGCGCCTGGATTTGCGCGATAAGGCCGAGACCGCCGACTCAACCCCCCGTCAGGAGCCATTGACGCGCGAGCGTGTGGAGAGATTGCGGCGGGCCGCATCACAACCGGGCCCGGCGCCGTCAGCTGCTGCAAAATTCCGCGCCCAACAGGCCGAGCGCATGCGCCGTGAGCGCGCGCGCGCCGCCATGGTCGCCTGGGGCGCCACGGGCGCTGCGCTCGCCGCTTCCGCCGCGGGCATGGTCGTGTTCCGTCAGGACGTCGCCGAGATGTGGCCGCGTTCGGCCAGCGCCTTCGCCGCGCTCGGCCTCGACGTGAACGTCTACGGCCTCGAATTCTACGACCTCGCCGTTGAGCGCGCGTTCGATGGCCCGACGCCGATCCTTCTCGTGTCGGGCGAAGTCCGCAATATCGGCCGCGACGACAAGCTCGTGCCGCCGGTCCGTGTTTCGCTGCGCGACACGCAATCGCGCGAGATTTTCGAAGTCGTGCACGCGGTCACCGAGACGCCGCTCGCCGCTGGCGGCGCGACACCGTTCCAAATCCGCGTCGAGAACCCGCCGGCTGATGCTGTCGATCTCGAAGCCACGTTCGCCAGCTTCGCCGAGCTGAACACGGCTGGCGGCGCCGCACACGTCTCGCCGACTGCGCACGAAGAGCCGCTCGAACTGCGCGACGCGATCGACGAAGAAGGCCATTCGATTGGCGAGCCGTCGGCGTGGAACGAAACGGCGCCTGCCAACGTCCATGGCTGAGGCCAAACTCAGCGTCCTGCTCAGTGAGAAGGAAATCGCCGAGCGCATCGAGGCGCTTGCTGAAGGCATAGGCGCGCAAGTCGACGACAACTGGACTTTGGTCGCGCTCATGCAGGGCGCGCTGCCGTTCGCGGCGGATTTGATGCGCGCCATCGAACGGCGCGGCAAACACCCGATCTACGATTCACTCTGGCTTGAGAGCTATCGCGATGCGCGCGAGAGCTCCGGCAAAGTCGTGGTGCGCGCCGACATCTCGCGCCCGATCGAAGGCCGCACTGCGCTCATTCTGGACGATGTATTCGACAGCGGCCGCACGCTGGCCTTCGCCCAAGCGCATCTGCTGGCCAAGGGCGCCACGCGCGCG
Organism: uncultured Terricaulis sp.; assembly: GCA_964653495.1. Classification (GTDB taxonomy): domain Bacteria; phylum Pseudomonadota; class Alphaproteobacteria; order Caulobacterales; family Aquidulcibacteraceae; genus Vitreimonas. Next base: position 23,431 of record CAZZFE010000021.1, read on the forward strand.
CTGACCTGCGCATTCGCCCGCAAGCCGCTTGCCGCTGGGCTGCCGATAGATGCTGTCGGCTGGGACGCGCCGGATAAGTTCCTCGTCGGCTACGGCATGGACGATCGCGGCCGCTATCGCGGCCTGCCCTATATCGCCGCCGTTGGCGATTGAGCGGTCCGCTACGGCGTTTGTCGTTTTCTGATTGCGCGAAGTCGTTCCGCTGGCGACTGAGGAGCGGGGGATTTCTCATGTTTCGCTTCTCGATCGCTGCCGCCGCTTTGCTGCTTGCCGCCTGCGGCCAGCCCGCCACGACCGCACAACGCGAACCGCAACCTACGCCGCGCGTCGCCGAAGCGATGGAGGCCGCCCGCGCGCATGTCGCCGCGAACGAGCAGGCGATCGTCACCGAACTCCGCACTTTGCTGGCGCTGCCGAACGTCGCCTCCGAACCTGCGGATATTCATCGCAACGCCGAACTGCTCGTCACCATGCTGGAGCAACGCGGCGCAACCGCGCGCATCCTTGAAACACCGAACGCGCCAGCTTCCGTGTACGGCGAGATCAACACCCCCGGCGCGACGCGCACGCTGCTCTTCTACGCGCACTTTGACGGCCAGCCCGTCGGCGATCCGGAAGCTTGGATCACGCCGCCCTTCACGCCAACGCTTCGCGCGGGCCGCGCCGAGGAGAACGCCGCGATCATTCCGTGGAACAGCGCGACGTATCCGCTCGCGGACGACGCCCGTATCTACGCGCGCTCCGCCAGCGACGACAAATCGCCGATCGTCGCCATGCTCGCCGCCATCGACGCGATGCGCGCCGCGAACATTCCGCTGAGCGCCAACATCAAATTCTTCCTCGAAGGCGAAGAAGAAGCAGGCTCGCCAAATCTCGCGCGCACGCTCGAAACGCATCGCGATGCGCTCGGCTCCGATCTTTGGATCTTCGGCGACGGCCCGATCGATCCAGGCGGCGACGCGCGCGTGATCCTCGGCGTGCGCGGCGTCATCAGCTTCCGCCTGACGACGTACGGCCCCGCTATTAGCCTGCACTCTGGCCATTACGGCAACGTCGCGCCAAACCCCGCAGCGCGACTGGCGCATCTTATCGCGACGATGCGCGCGGATGATGGAAGCATCACCGTCGAAGGCTTCGCCGCCGCCGCCGATCCGATCTCGGATGAAGTCCGTGCGCTGGCGCGGGAAGCGTATGACGACGCGGAAATGCTGCGCGGGCCGCAGCTGCCGGCCACGGAATCCGGCTTGAGCTACGGCGAATCCGTGTTGCGCACGGCGCTCAACGTCACCCAGCTCCAATATTCCAGCGTCGGCGCGCAGCGGAACGCCATCGGACCGGAAGCCAGCGCCGGCTTTGACGTCCGCGTCGCGCCGGGCGTGACGCTGGACGAGGTGCGCGACCTGATCGCCGCCCATGTCCGCGCGCAGGGCTACGAACTCGTGGACGATACGCCCACCGAAGCCCAGCGCCTCGCCAACCCAAAGCTCGCGCGCCTCGAATGGGGCGATCTCGGTTACGTCTCGGCGATGTCGCCGCCCGACAATCCCGGCGTCGCGCGCGTGATTGATGTGATGCGCGCGGCCACCAACAACGAGGTGCGTGTGCCGCCGCTGCTTGGCGGCAGCCTGCCGATCGCGCCGATTGGCGACGTGCTCAACACGCCGTTCGTAATCGTGCCGATCGTTAACGCCGACAACAATCAGCACGCGCCGAACGAGAATTTGCGCATGCGCGAATTCCGCCGTGGGATCGAATTGTACGCGGCGTTGCTGGCCGAAGCGGGCAACAGCTGGGAGTGATCAGCTCCGCTTCTGGAACGCCAGCAGCAGCGCGCCATTGGCGCCATCGGTGAGGCGCAGCGTCAGCGCGTCGCCCTCAGCGGTGAAATCGCCGCCAACCGTGCCGACGCGGCCGCATGAATAGGTGAGCTGCACAGCGGGTGTGTCGGTGAAGCTCGCGGTCCACGTATCGCGCTCGCCACCTGGCGCGGCGCCAGCCCAGTTGAACACAACCGCGCCATTCGTTTCGGTGACATCGAGCGACACCGCGCGTTGCCCGCTCCAGCCTGTCGCGCCGCCGATGCGCTGCGCGGAGGTGAGATCATAAAGCCCGGGCGTGATGCGTCCGCCGCTTAGATCCGCGAGCGCGGCGGCGGCGGTTACGATCTGCTCCTGCACCGCGACCAGCTTCGTTGCGTCCGGCTGCACCTCGTTGCACGCGGCGATCTGCGGCGTTTCGGGTGCGGTGGGCGGCTCCGGCGCCTGCGTCGAGGGCGGAGAGCACGCAACAAGCGCGGCGCCAAACATCAATGGGGCGAGCAACGGGATAAGGCGCATGCGAACTCCTGATTTCCCCGCCGCGCGCAATCTGCCGAAGCGCCCTCGTGCGATCAAGCCCGCGCCTGCGCGCGGAACGCCGTTGGGCTCGCGCCCATCACGCGCTTGAAGCGGCGGTTGAAGGTCGAGAGATCGCCAAAGCCCGCATCGAAAGCGATATCGGACACCGCGTCGTTCGAACGGCGCAAGCGCACGGCCGCGCGATGCATGCGCGTGCGCAGCACGAATTGATGCGGCGTCATGCCGATGATCGTTTTGAACGCGCGCAGGAATGCGAATGGATCCATGCCGGCTTCGGCGGCGAGATCGTCCAGCGCAAGCGGCTCATGCGCTTCGCGTTCGATGCGGCGTAGCGCATCGGAAACGCGTGCGTGATCGCGCGCGGTGAAGCGCCGCGCTGGCAGCGCTTCGTTGAGGAGCGAGGCGACGGCGCTGCCAAGGCGCAATCCAATCTCGCGCAATGCGGCGCCATCCTCATCGTCGCGCGCAGCCTCGGCTTCCGCCATCAAAGGCGCGAGCGCGGTGAGCGGCGGAAGGTTCGCGTGCGCAAAGCCGATGTCGCGCGCGCCCGGCGTCGTCGCGAGGATCGCTTCGAAGCGCGATGGTGAAAAGTGAAAGGCGAGGCAGCGATCGCCGCGCCCATGCTCGTGGCCGCACTGATAGCAAGCGCCGCTTTCGCCCAGCAGCACGCCGCCTGGCGCCAAAGCGGCGCGGCCGGAGCGGGTGCGATAATTGAACGTGCCGTCCATCACCGCTGCGACGCAGACATATTCGTGCGCTTCCTCGAACGGCTTGTCTTCCGGGCCGGCGCGGCAGATCGCATCGATCACGCGCCAGCCATCGCCTTGCGCCAGGATGCGCCAATCGTCCGCCAAGGGATGGTTCGGGCCGGGCTCGCTCACCGGCCAAATCTATCAATTTTTCCCAAGCGGCGCGAGCGCGGAAGATGGTTCAAACGCGCTCCATTTTGGAGATTTTTTGATGCTGAACCACATTTCGATTGGCGTCCGCGATATCGCCCGCACCAAGGCGTTTTACGACGCGGCGCTGAAGCCGCTGGGGTATGCTTGCTTGGACGAGAGCGAGGGTAGTCTCGGCTATGGCGGCGACGCGGTCGTGCTTTGGATCGGCGAAACGCCGAAGCCTGTGCCAGCTGATCCGAAGAGCAATCTGCATTTCTGCTTCGACGCGCCGACCAAGAAGGCCGTCGACGCCTTCCACAAAGCCGCGCTTGAAAATGGCGGCAAGGACAATGGCGCGCCGGGCATCCGCAAGGATTATTCGCCCGGCTATTACGCCGCGTTCGTGATCGATCCGGACGGTTATCGTTTGGAAGCGTTCGTGCGAGTCTGAGCCGATAGCACCAGCGCCACCCCGCCCAGGATCGCCATGCTCGCCAATACGAAGCGCAACGTCAGCGCCTCGCTGAGGAAGAGGATCGCGCCTGCGGCGGCAATCACGGGCACGGTGAGCTGCACGATCGCCGCTTCGCTCGCGCGCAGGCCTTTGAGGGCTGTGTACCACACGGCGTAGCCCAAGCCGCTGGCGATGGCGCCTGACGCGATCGCCAGCGCGGCGCCGTGTGCGCTCAGCGTCAGCGCTGGCATGAAAGGGATGGCAAGCAGCGCCATCGGCGCAGCGCGCAGGAAATTGCCGGCGGTCGTTGTTGTGGGTTCGAAGCGCTGGCTGCGTGCGCTGCGTCCGAACAGCGAATATGCGCCCCACGCGACGCCCGCGCCCGCCATCAAAGCCGCGCCGATCGGCGAAGGCGAATGCAGGCCAGGCGCAAGCAAATACGCAAGCCCGCCGACCGCCACGAACAAACCAACCCATTGCAGCGCACCGAGACGTTCGCCCCGCACGAGCCCGACGCCGATCATCTTCATCTGCACCGTGCCGAACAGAATCAGCGCGCCTGTGCTGGCGCCGAGTGTCACGTACGCGAACGAAAACGCGATCGCGTAGCCGAACAACGCGGCGCCGGAGCGCCACGAGCCGGCGGCGATCAGATTCTTGCCGCCGCCGCGCAACGCCACGAGCAGCGCCAATGTGATCGCGCCTGAAACCAGACGCACGGCGGTAAAGCTCGCGGGATCAATCGTGGGATCGACCAACGCCAAGCGGCACAAGAGCGAATTGGCCGCGAACGCGACCATCGCCAAGGCCGTGAGCAACAATGTTGAACCGCCCCCCGTCATCGGGCGTCAGCTATCGCCGCCGAAGCGATCGAGCAAGCGGCGCAGATATTCGCGCTCGGACTCTGGCCGGCTCGCGTCCTGCGCGCGTCGGCGGATCTCGTCGAGAATTTCGCGCGCGCGCACCGGATCGATCTGATTGGGGATGGCGCCGTCGCCGTCGCCCATGCCGCCGGTGGGCGATAGGCGCCCCAGCGGGTCGCGCGGGCCTGTGGCCTCCTGGCTCTGCCCGCTTTCGGCGCGGCGGCCGCGATCGCGCATGGAGGAGGCCAATTGCTCGGCGCCTTCGCGCAAGCTCTCTAGCGCCGCCGCTTGCGCGGATTCCGCCGCGTCGAGATCGCCGCGCGCCAGCGCGTTTTCGGCCTGCTGCATCGCCCGCTGCGCGGCATTGAGATCGTCGCTTGGCGCAGCGCCCGCTTCGCTGGCTTGCTGCTGCGCTTGCTCAAGGCCTTCGCGGATTTGCGCTTGCTGCTCGGCCAGTTGCTCGCCGCCGCCTTGGCCGCCTTCCTGCTCACCACCGCTGCCGCCGCCGCTATCGTTTTGGCGCTGGGTTTCGTCATTGAGCGCGCGCTGTTCGCCGATCGCTTGCGAGAGCTGATCCATGCTCTGCTGCATTTGCGGATCGGGCTGGCCCTCTTCGCCTTCCTGGCCTTCGCCGTTCTCGCTCTCGGAGAGCTGCGCATCCATGTTGTTGAGGATTTGCGAGAGCTGTTGCAGCAATTGCTGCGCTTCGGCGTTGCGGCCTTGCTCGCTCAGACGCTGCACCTCTTGCAACATCTGCTGGATGTCGCGTTCGCTGATGCTGGTTTGCTCTTCGGTGTCCTCAGCGCTCTCTTGCTGGCCGCGCTGCAGCGCTTCCTGGATCAGCGCCTGCATGTAGCGCTCAGTGGTTTGCTCCAGCGCTTCCACCAATTGCCGGATGCGCTCGGGCGGCGCGCCGGTGGCCAGCGCTTCGGCGAGCGCGCGCTGCGCTTCCTCCATCGCCCGGCGCAGATCGGCGGAGCTGCCATATTCCGCGCGCAGCGCCGTGCGCCACAGCATGTCAGCGGCGTCGTCGGTTTCGCCGATCGATTGCGCCGCGGCGAGCTCGGAGCGCGCCATGCGCAGGCCGAGGAACACAGCCATGTCGCGGAAATAGCCGTCACGTGGCTCCATCGTCAGCGCATCGAGCAGGCGCGCGGCGGTGCGGATGCCTTCGGGCGCGCGGCGCAGCGCAGGGCGGCGATCATAGTCGCGCACTTGTTCGCGCTCTTTGCCGGTGAGGATGGAGCCCGAAAGGATCGAGGGCCAATCGCGGTCGCTGGCGCGGCGATAGGGCCGGCGCTCGGTGAGCACGTGGCGGCGGATTTCGATCGCCGCTTGCGCCAGCGGCTGCAGGAACACTTTTTCCGGCAACGTAAACCGCAGCGGAGTGCTCGCGCCCTCCTGGCCCAACGCGTCGAACGCAACGATCTGCGCTTCGACCTCCATGCCGGCATACGGGTGGTCGGCGAGATCGATCTCGCTCTCGCCTTCGGCGTTGCGCGGATCGCCAGCGGGGGACTCAACCGCGGTGTCGATCGCCGGCGCTTGCGCGAGGCTTTCGGGCGGATTGAGCGGGCGCACGCGCAGAGCCAGGCGCGTCACGCCAAAATCGTCCGCCGCGCGCCAGGCGACGGCGACGTTCTCGCGCGCCATCTGCGCCAGCGGCGCGGTGAAGGCTGCTTCAGGCGCGTCGTCGGCGATCGGCGCCATGCGCCATTGCGCGCGGGTGTGGAAGCGCACGATCCGCAGCTTGCCGGGGCCCGGCAGGTGCATCTGCGCTTCCCATGCGCCGTCAGCAGCCAGCGTGAAGCGGGCGCGCCGCTCGCCACGCGGGCCGTTGAACACGAGCACCGGCGCACCGACCGGTCCGGTGAGGCGGACTGTGGCTTCGACTGTCGGCGGTGTTTCGATCCGCTCGCCCAAGCGCTCGCTCAGAGAGATCGGCGCGCCGTGCGTGTACTCCGCCGGCGTCACCCACGCTTCGATCTGCATCGGCTGATCGCCGAGCAGCGGGCCGGGATCGGGCAGGAAGGCGCGCGCCAAGCGATCGGGCGCATCGACATTGGCGACGATCAGCGAGCCGATCAGCGCGACTGCCAACGCATAGCGCAGCTTATACGGATCAAGCTGATCAAGCCCAGGCCGCACGGGCCCTGCGCGCGCGTGTTCCGCGCGGGCGATCGCTTGCTCGCGCTCGCGCGACCATAGCGCGACGGAGAACGCGTCGTAGCGCGATGGGCGGTCACGCAGTGAATCGAACGCGGCCACATCGAGGCGCGAATCCACGGCAAGCCGCGCACGCGCTTCCGCTTCGGTCGGCGTCTGATATCTGCGCCGCGCACGCACGCCGAGGAACGCAAAAACCAGCAGCGCCGCGATCGCCGTCAGGCTCTGCGCGATCCATGGGAGCAATTCATGCACGCCAAACAGCGCCAGCACCGCCCAGACGCCGATCGCCAGCGCCAACGGCAAGCCAACACGCAGCGCGCGCTCCAGCGTCAGGCCGCGGCGGGCGCGCTCTGTCTCGCGGGCGAGCAGGTCGAGGGCGTCTTGATGCTTCAAGCGGGGCCGACCCTAACAGGCCGCTTCTGGCCAAACCATGACGCTAGGGTGCGCTGGCGCAGCGTTTCGTCGCTAACTTTCGCTTAATCGGCGCCCCAAGAGGGCGGGGGCGCGGCGATCGGGCGGGTGGTGTCGAATTCGACGCGGAAATGCCGATTCGGGCGACGCAGTTCGTAGGCGAAAAGCTGGCCGGGACGAGCTTCAATGGCCCACACATTATCCACAGAGGCAGGGATGTTGTTGGCGCGGAACAGCGTCTTCGAGAACTCGTCGGCGGGGAATTCCTGCCGTTCGCTTGTTCCCGCTGCGATTGTATCGCCGCCATATTGCGTGAGCGCGTCCTCGGTGCCGTCTTCGTGGCGGTGATCATGCTTCAATCGCAGGCCCGCCTCGGTGCGCGTCACCACCCAGGTGCGCGAGCGGTTCTCGCCGACATTGAACGGAATGCGGATTTCATCGGCGCTGCAATCGCGCACGTGCATCACCAATTGTTCGCTTGCGAACGCCGCATCTGCGCCGTCCGTCGTGACGACGCGGCCCGCGAAACTTTGCCCGCACAGCGCGCTGAGATTGGCGAAGAACGCATCTTGCGGCGAGGCACTTGGAGACGCGCACGCCGTGAGCACCACAACGAGTCCCATCAAAGCGCGCTTCATTCCGGTATCGTCTCCAGCGCCATTTGCTCTTCAACCGTCCAGCGCCGCCGCACGACATCGAAGCGATCGCCGCGCACCAACACTTCCGCCACCAGTTCACGAGCGTTGTAAGTGGAGGCCATCGTCGCCCCGTATGCGCCCGCCGTCAAAAACGCGACTAGATCGCCTGCCGCGAGCGTCGGCAGTGTGCGATTGCGCGCGAAGGTATCACCGGTTTCGCAGATCGGGCCGACGACGTCGTACACGTGGCGCGCTTCGCCCGGCGCACGCACGGCGCGGATTTCGTGGAACGCTTCGTACATCGCCGGGCGCAGCAGGTCGTTCATGCCGGCGTCGAGCACCAGGATCGGCCGCTGCGGACGCTCCTGCATGCGGATCACACGCGAGAGCAGCACGCCAGCATTGCCGGCGATCATGCGCCCCGGCTCGAACGCCAGCGCGATATCGAGGCCGTCAGTGACGCGGTTCACCATCGCCGCGTACTCCGCCGGCGAAGGCGGGTCGGGTTCGTTGAAATAGGGCACGCCCAAACCGCCGCCGAGATCGAGGCGTTCGATGCTCATGCCGTCGGCGCGCAGCTTTTCGACCAGTCCGCGCATCACTTTGAACGCGGCTTCGAGCGGCGCGAGGTCCTTGATCTGGCTGCCGATGTGAACGGCGAGGCCCATGGCGTGCAGATGCGGGTCGACGTGTGCGCGCGCGTAGAGCTGCAGCGCTTGATCATTCGACACGCCGAACTTCGCGTCGCTCTTGCCCGTGGAAATCTTGTCGTGACCGCCGGCGCCGACGTCGGGGTTCACGCGGATCGCCAGCGGCGCGCGCTTGCCTAAGCTCGCTGAGATGTGCGAAAGCGCCGCCATTTCGGCGATGCTCTCGACATTGATCTGATGCACGCCGGTTTTCACCGCGAACGCCAGTTCGTCCTCGGTCTTGCCGACGCCGGAAAAGATAATCCGCTCCGCCGGAACGCCGGCCTTCAGCGCCCGCTTGATCTCGCCCTCGCTCACCGTATCCGCGCCCGCGCCTTTGCGGGCGAGCGTGGCGATAACGGCGATGTTGGCGTTCGATTTCACCGCGAACGCGACGCTCACATCGCGCGGGGCGAAGGCTTGCTTGAACACGTCGTAATGACGCTCAAGCGTCGCGGCGGAATAGACGTAAGCCGGCGTGCCGACAGCATCGGCGATCGCCGCGAGCGACACGCCTTCGCAATGGAGCGTCCCGTCGCGGTACTCGAAATGGTTCATTGCGGGCTTTGCGAACCTTGCTGGCAGCGCTCGTCGACAACGACGCGCGGGTTACGCTCATGCTCCGCACGCTGGCGCGCGCAATCGGCGGCGATCGCATCGTCGCTGTTCCACATCGGGCCGGGACGTTCGAGCCCGCCTTTGATGCCGCAGCCGGCCAAGAGCGAGAGCGCAAGCGCGCTGACGACGAGACGCATCATTCAAACGACTCCTTCCAGCGCGTGACTTGCTCACGCACCCGCTCCGGCGCGGTTCCGCCATAGCTTTCGCGGGCTTCTACCGATTTTTCAACCGTCAGCGACGCCCGCGCCTCTTCAGTGATACGCGGCTCCACAGCCTGAAACTCGGAAAGAGGCAGGTTCGCGAGCTCTTTCACGCCCAATTCCTCGGCCCGGCGGACGATGCGGCCGGTGACGTCATGGGCTTCGCGGAACGGCGTCTTGAGGTTGCGCACCAGCCAATCGGCGAGGTCGGTCGCCGTCGAATAGCCGCGCGCGGCCGCCTCGCGCATGTTCTCGCGGTTGAACGCAACCGTTTCGATCATGCCGGTGATAGCGGTGATCGAAAGCTCGAACGCATCGAACGCCGAGAAGGTGAGCGCCTTATCGTCCTGCAAATCCTTGGCGTAAGCGAGCGGCAGCTTTTGCACGATGGCGTTCAGCGCCTGAAAATCCGCGCCAACGCGCGCCGCCTTCGCGCGGATCAACTCAGCCGCATCCGGATTGCGCTTTTGCGGCATGATCGAGGAGCCGGTGCTCCATTGATCGCTCAGCCGCGCGAAGCCGAATTGCGGGCTCGTCCACAGCACGATCTCTTCCGCGAGGCGCGAGAGATGCGTCATGCAGATCGCGAGGTTCGCCAAAGTCGCGAGCGCGAAATCGCGCGAGCCAACGGCGTCGAGCGAGTTCGAAGCCGGCGCGTGAAAGCCAAGCGCCTTCGCCGTCGCGTCGCGATCGATCGGATAGGGCGTTCCGGCAAGCGCCGCCGCGCCCAACGGGCATTCCCATGCCGCTTCCAACGCCGCGCCGATCACCCGCACGCGATCGCGCTCCAACATTGAGACGTAAGCCAGCAGATGATGCCCAAGCGTCACCGGCTGCGCCGTCTGCAAATGCGTGAAACCCGGCATCACCCAATCGGCGTGCTCGTCGGCGCGTTTCACCAGCGCCTTCTGTAAACGCCGCAGCGCATCGCCCGCATCGCGCGCCGCGCGCATGGTCCAGAGCTTGAAATCCGTCGCCACTTGATCGTTGCGCGAGCGGCCCGTGTGCAGGCGCTTGCCGGCTTCGCCGATCCGCTCCGTCAGCCGGGCTTCGATGTTGAGGTGGATGTCCTCCAGCGCGTGCGAGAACTGGAACTCGCCCGAGGCGATTTCCGCGGCGATTTGATCCAGGCCGGCCTGTATCGCGCGATTGTCCTCGTCCGTAATGATCCCTTGGGCCGCCAGCATCGCGGCATGCGCCTTCGAGCCCTCGATGTCCTCGCGCCACAGGCGCTTGTCCACGTCGATGGAGGCGTTAATCGCTTGCATCGCTTCGGCTGGGCTGGCGCCGAACCGTCCGCCCCACATATCGTGGCCGGAACTGGAGGATTTGGACTTGGGATCTGACATCGGTTCGAGTGTGGGGCCTTCCAAGCGCCCGAACTGGGCGCTGCGCGCCGCCGTGGCGCTGATCGTGCTCGGCGTCGCTGCGGTCCTTTACGTGCTTTTCTCCGCCGCTTCAAAGCCTGAACAAGCGGGGCTCTACAGCGCTTATGCAAGGGGCGGTTTGGCCAATCTGGTGGTGCTGGAGGACGCCCCGCCGATGCCGATCGAGACGCTGCGCGATGCCGCCGGCGCCGAGACCAGTTTGCCCGCGCTGGCCGAAGGCCAGGTGACGCTCGTGAACCTCTGGGCCACCTGGTGCGCGCCCTGTATCACCGAGATGCCGACGATCGGCGCCTTGGCGCGCGCGTACGAGGGGCGGCTCAACGTGATCGCCGTCAGTGTCGATGGCGTCGCCAAGGAAGCTGACGCCCGCACGCAGCTCGCGGAGCTCACCGAAAGCTCGTTGGATTTCTACCTCGAGCCCAGCCGCGGCGTGCTGTTCTCCATGCGCGCCGCCGGCATGCCGGTGACGGTGCTCTACGGCCGCGACGGACGCGAGCTTGCGCGCTTGGTCGGCGGCGCTGATTGGTCGAGCCCCGAAGCGATGGCGCTGATCGATGCGGCTTTGGCCGAGCAATGAGCGCGCCAAGCGTTGAAACAGAACGCCTGATCCTGCGCGGCCACACGATCGCTGATCTCGATGCAAGCCTCGCCATGTGGGCCGATTCCGACGTCGCCCGCTACATCAGCACGAAGACAGCCACGCGCGAGGAATGCTGGTCGCGCATGCTGCGCTATGCCGGGCATTGGGCGCTGATGGGCTTCGGCTATTGGCTGGTGGAGGAGAAGGCGAGCGGGCGCTTTGTCGGCGAGGTGGGCTTCGGCGATTTCAAGCGCGATATGTCGCCGAACTTCGATGGCGCGCCTGAGCATGGCTGGGCGCTGGCGCCATGGTCTCACGGCAAAGGCTACGCGACTGAAGCCGGCCTCGCGACGCTCGCCTGGGCGCGCGCGCATTTTGGCGCAATCGACGCCGTCTGCATGATCGCGCCCGAAAACGCGCCTTCGCTGAAGGTGGCCGAACGCCTCGGCTACCGCGAATACGGCCGCAATCAGTTCAAGGGCGGGGAAAACATCCTCTTCCGCCGCTCGCTCTAGCTGCCAGCGCCGATTGAGGCGGGCGCCGAGCGCCGCTAAACCTTGCCCCGAGGGCTTTCGGGCGGGGATTTGCGTTGATGTTTCGAGCTTTTGTAGCGGCGGTTTGCCTGTTCGCCGCTGTTTCCAGTGCGAGCGCCCAGACCTGGGAAGGCCCCGACCCCAACCGCACGCCGCGCGCCTTCGGCCAGGGCGATGTGGATTTCGTGCTCGCGGAGCTTTGCTTCCCGTTCCTGCTGCAAGGCGCCAACGGCGACGCGTTGGCGCGTGAGCGCAATCTCGAAACTGCGTTCGGCGCGCAGGATTGGGCCAATGGCGGGCGCGCCTACCTCGTTGGCCAAGCAGACGTGATGGTGTCGTTCGATGAAGCCCGCGACGGCCGCGCCTGCACGTTCATCATCCGCAGTGGCAATCCCGATCGCTACCGCGCCGCTATCGCCACGCGCATGGCGACGTGGCCCGTCACGCTGACGCCGTCAGCGCGCTCGCCCGCGCCCGGCGCGTTTGCGAGCCGCACTTTGCTGTGCGGCCCGGAAGAGGGCCCGCACGACATCGCCTTCATCAGCATCGGCGGCGTCAACCAGACGCCGCCCGTGCTGATGACGGTCGCGCGCTTGGCGGAGCGCAACGACAGTTGCGCCGCGCCGCCTGCGCCGCGTTAGTTAGAGAAACGGCGACAGCGCCAGGCGCACGCGCGAGGACGCCGCCAGCACTTGCGCGTAGGTCGCCGGGCGCTCTGGCGCGGTGGCGCCGGGCCACAATTCGATGAACCGGTTCACCTCAGCCAGCGCGTTGTCATAGGCGCGCGCATTGGTGGCGCGCAGCGTCGCTTCGCCGGCCGTCAGCGCGTCGCGCGCGGACAGTGCTGCGCCAAGGCTGTGCTGGTACTCGATCGGGTCGATGAAATCGGCCTGGAACACGTGCTGATAGAGGCCGGTGGAGAGATCGAGCATCCGCGCCGCGAGCGCGGCGTTGTCGACCGTGAGGCCCGTCCGCGCCGCGTTGATGGCGGCTTCACCGGCATCGATGCTCTGCGCCGAGGCGGCGTTGCCCGCCGCGCGCACCGGTTCGATGTTCAGAGCGCCGAATTGGCCTGCCGCTGGATCGTACACTTCGAGCAGGCCTTGCTGCACCAGCACGCCGGCCTCGGGCGCCGCGCCGTCTGCCGCCACGCGCTCGGCGATCAGCAGGAAGCCCTTGAGATGCTGCAGCCGCAGCGCCGTCAGCTGGTCGCCGGTCACCCCCGCATAAGCGGTGGCGACGCCGGCTTCGCCTTGTTCGCCGCCAGCTTCGCCAAAAGTCGATGCAGCGCCTTCGGCGGGGGCCGGGGTCGGTGCGCCGCTTTCAGCCGGGGCAGGCGCTTCGCTTTGGCCGCAGGCGGCGAGTGAAAGCGCCGCAGCCGCGCCCGCAGTCTGCCAAAGCTTGTATTTCCACGTAATCATGCTGGCTCCCCGTACCGGGCCCGAAAGAGGCGCGGACACTGGACCAACTGCAATTCATTCGCAATAAGCAAGCAGCATGACCCACATCCTTCGCGCCGTTTTGTCGCCTGAAGACCTGGAGACCGTGCGCCAGCAATTGGCCGACCTGCCCTGGAAGTCCGGCAAGCGGACGGCGGGGGCGGCGGCGCGCGGGGTAAAGGAAAACCTCCAGGCCGACGGAGCCGACAGCCGCACCCAGGCGCTTGAGCGCTTCATGGCCGAGGCGCTGCGCCGGCATCCGCTGTTCGAGATCGCCGCCCGCCCGGCGCGGCTCACGCGGCTGCTGTTTTCCCGCTACGAGCCGGGCATGACCTACGGGATGCACACTGACGATGCGCTCATGGGCCAAGGCGACGCGCGCGTGCGTACTGATCTCGCCTTCACAATCTTCCTCTCCGATCCCGCGAGCTACGAAGGCGGCGCGCTGATAATCGATTCAAACCTGGGCGAACAGGCCATCCGCCTCGATGCTGGCGACGCGATCCTCTATTCCGCTGGCTCGATCCACCAAGTTGCGCCGGTGACGGGCGGCGTACGTCTTGCGGCGGTGGGCTGGGTGCAGAGTGTGATCGCCGATGCTGGGCAACGCGATTTGCTGTTCGATCTCTCCGTCACGCGCTCGCGCCTCGCGGAGGCAGGCTTGTCGCGCGAAGAGGTGCTGCGGCTGGATAAGTCGATCTCGAACCTGCTGCGCATGTGGGCGCAGGTCTAGGGAAACAGCTCGCGATCGCTCGCTTGCGCAGGCTTGGCGCGCGGTGGCTTCACCAGCGCCACGATCGCGAAGATGAACGCCGAGATGAAGGTCGTCGGCAGGCCCACGAGCAACGTCAGCGGGATCATCGAGAACGACGCGCTCATCGGCAGCTGGACCTCTTCAGCGCCGGGATTGCGCTGCGCCGCGGCGGCCTCGATCAGCCACACCATCGCGAACGGCGCGGCCAGCGACACCAAGGCGCCGGCGACAACCAGATGCACGATCACGTCGCGATGTGTGTAGGGCGGCTTCCCGCGCGCCCAAGCGACGCCGAGCGTCGCAAGCCCCAGCACGAATGTCAGCACGCCCGCCGCGCCGACGCCGCGCGCCATGGTTCCGTCGCTGCTCAGCAGCAGCGCCGGCCAGCCGATCGCCAACGCCAAAGCGAGCGGCGTCCAGATGATCGCCGGCCCGCGCCATTTGAGCGGCGGTATCAGTTCGGGAACGTGTGGTGCGGTGCGCGCCATGGCGCAAGCTTAGCGCCTAAGTCTGCGGCGTCACCGAGGCATGGACGATGGATTGCGCGATTTCGTGCGCGCGCCGGCGGATTTCTGGCACGGCTGTAATCTCCCAGAAGCCTCCGGTCGTCAGCGGACCGATCGCGTGCAGGCGCGAAGAGGGAACGCCCTTGGAATTGATCAACTCGCTGCCGGCGTTGATGTCGAAGCCCAAGCCGGTGGCGTGAGGGCGCGCGACGCCGTCGGCCAGCAATTGTTTGATCAGCGCGTCTTGGCTGCGATTGATGTCCACGGAGGAGCCCGTGCAATTGACGATCCGCGCGACGTCGAGCGTGCGCGGTTCGTGCGAACCTCTTGGCCGCCAAGTCACGCGCACGCCGCCGTCGCGGGGTTCGGCGGACATGATCTTACCCGCCAGCACGCTCAGCGCCCCCGAGGTTTTCAGCGCTTCGATTTCACCCGCGGCATACGGCGGCGCGCGGTGGCGGTGCACGTCCCACCAGATGCGCGCATGCCGGAGGAAGCGCATCCGTGTCTCGACTGGCCAGCGCCGCCACAGCGGCTGAGTTTTCGGACGCATGGCGTTCATGACGTCCTGCCATTGCCCGCCACGTGCGATTGCGTCGCGCGCTTCGCGGCGAAGCCGATGCAGGAGGTCGCTGAGCTCCGCTGGCAAGCGTTCGAGATCGATCGGCGCCCCGTGCGCTTCCGCCTGCGAGCGCGGGATCAGCCCGCGCCGTGAAAGCGCGAACAGTTTGCCGGTGCGCGGCGTACGCGTGAGCGCCAGCGCTGTGTCGAGCATGGTGAGCCCGGCGCCGACGAGCAGCACGTCTTCGGTCGGCGCGATCTGCGCCAATGCCTCGGCGTCCCACGGGCTGGCGATATAGTGCGACGCATCGAGCGCGCTTGCATCGAATGGCGCAGCCGCCGCGAGATTGCCGAGCGCGAGGATGGCGCGGTCCGCGACGATCGCCTTGCCCGAAGCCAGCCCAATGCGCACGAGCTTCGCCGTGACGCGGCACGACACCGCTTCGTCGTGCACCAGTTTGAGCGAATCCGGCGCCGCGAAATGGCCGGTGACGTTCAGGCGCTGTCCGAGATAATCGCCATAGAGCTTGCGCGGCGCATACGCGTCGCGCGGGGCGTTGTGGCCGCGCTCGCGCAGCCAGTTCCAGAAATCGTCCGGCGCGTCCGGCAGCACGCTCATGCGTTCGGCGTGCACGTTGAGGAAGTGCGCCGGGTTCTGCGTGGAATAGGCGAGGCCGCGCCCGAAGCCGCCGAAGCGATCAATCACCGTGACGCGCGCACCGGTCGTGTTGACCAGCTCCAGCGCAAGCGCCGCGCCGGAAAAACCGCCGCCGATGATGACGATGCGTTGCCGCTTCACGCCGCTAATCTCCCGCTCGCCCAGCGCCGGCGCAATCGCAATGCGACCGCTTTCGCGCATGGCTCCAGGTTACAAACGCATGACGCGGTTGACAGGTTGCCTGCAGCCGCGTTGCCTGCGGCGATGGCCGACAAACCCACAGCTTTGGAAGATCGCGGCACGGACGTGCGCATGCGCTCGCCGTCCGCAGCGCGCAATCGCGAGCTGATACTCACAGTGTTACAGCGCGTGCTGCCGCAAGAGGGGCGCGTGCTGGAGATCGCTTCCGGTACCGGCGAGCATGCCGTGCACTTCGCCCACGCGATGCCAGGGCTCACATGGCGCACATCTGATCCGGACGCGGCTTCGCGCACGAGCATAGCCGCGTGGATCGAGGCGGAAGCGCTCGCGAACGTGCTCGCGCCGCTGGCGATCGACACGCGCACAAGCGATTGGGGCGTGGAAGGCGAGCGTTTCGACGCGGTCGTTTCGCTCAACATGATCCACATCGCGCCGTGGGAAGCAGCGCTTGGGCTTGTTGCGGGCGCGTCGCGTTTGCTGAAGCCGAAGGGCTTGCTGTTTTTCTACGGCCCGTTCAAGCGCGATGGCGAACACACGGCGCCGTCGAACGAAGCGTTCGATGCATCGCTGAAATCGCGCGATCCTTCTTGGGGCGTGCGCGATGTTGCCGATGTTGCGCGCGAAGCACAGCGCAAGGGCTTCGCGCTGATGGAAATCGAAGAGATGCCTGCCAACAATTTGTGCGTGATTTTTACCCGCTAAAGCGCTTTCGCAGGGCTGCTGGCCGCTTTCGTTTCAACGCAGCGAAACTCCTGTGGAGTTCGCGCGCATCTCTCCGACGTTTAATGCACGCGCCATGTTTGCTTCGCGGAACACGCCTATATCAGCGCCGCGAACACAGCTTCGTTCGCGCGAGTTAGGATGAAGCGCGCATGCGCAAGACCGTAAGAATAATGGAAGTGGCGATCTGCTCAGTTCTGGTGTTTGGCATCGGTGCGATTGTCGCCGACGGCGCCAGAGTGATGGTGGGGGTCGCCTTCTAGAATTCAACTCAATCGAAGGCGTCGCGATCTCGCGGCGCCTTCTTTGTATCAGCTCAGCGTCTGCAGCATCGCTTCAGTGTTGGTTTCCGCCGGCTCGCCATCGCCGCCCATCGCCTGGCGGAATTTCTCTTCGATCAAGCGGCGAATTTGATCTTCCGTCGCCCGGCGTTCCTCCGGCGACATCTGCGCCAGATCCTCTTCCGTGATCCCCAGCTGCTCCAGGATCTGCTCGCGCATCCGCTCCATCGGCGATTTCTGCGCTTCTTCGAGGAAGACCTCGGTGGGCGTGGGCGCCTTGAGCGCGGTCGGCTCTTCCGGATCGAGGCGCTGCAGCTCCAATACTGTCTCGAACGACAGCGGTTGGGCCTGTGAGGCCGGCAAAATCGACGCGGCGCCGGCAGTTTTTGCCGCGTTCGTTTCGCCAACCTTCTGCTCAAACCACGCTTGCGCGGCCTGATCGGCGCGTTTCGTGCCCAAAGTCTGCAGAATTGAGGAGGCGAAGCCCAACGGCGAGATCGTCATGCCATTAAGCATGCAAACGCCGGGCCGAAATGAAGTCCTAGGAGATCCAAGTCAAAAGGCAGTTCCCATTGGCGCGTGCCTCGGCAGCATAGGCGCGCAGCGCGGGGAAATAAGTATCGAACACTTCTCTCATCGCGCCGGCGTCCGCATTCTCCATCGCGTACAATTTGTCGGCGCTTGAAAGGTCCACGCCGGACATAAAATCTTCGGTAGCTCGATGGTTTAGGCGATCCGAAAGAGATGCCGTCTGCACCACATCTCGGAGGAAGGCGGGTCCATATCCGAGATTACTTCCGACATTCGCGCCCACGAAAAGTCCATCGACCGCGTTATGTCCATCGTTTGTGAGGATGTGCTCGATTACATCCCACGCCTTCTCAAGGCAGATCGCTGGCTCAAGTGCCACGTGCGCTGCACGTTGCTTGGCGCGATCGGACTCTTCGAGAACCTCTCGGAACTGCTTACGAAGTCGCTCGTCGGCAGCGGCAAGTGCTTCCTCGCGTCTCTTACGCGCACCGGCTTTGTCGTCTTCTGGGATGTGCGCTATCGAGCGCTCAAACTCAGCTTCGCCCAATGCCGTCGTGGCGCGCGAGGTGACTCCATCACACAGAATTTTGTCTTCGCTGATTTGCCGGGCCAAGTCGGGTGAAACCCGCAGCAGGTAGCAAATCATGCTCATGGGACGCTCTTACCGCGTCGGCATCGGCTTCTCGCCGCGATAATCGTAGAAGCCGCGCTGCGTCTTGCGGCCGAGCCAGCCAGCTTCGACGTATTTCACCAGCAGCGGACACGGACGGTACTTCGGATCGGCAAGGCCTTCATAAAGCACTTGCATGATCGAGAGGCACGTATCGAGGCCGATGAAATCCGCCAGCTCCAGCGGCCCCATCGGATGATTGGCGCCGAGCTTCATCGCCTTGTCGATCGCCTCAACCGAACCGACGCCCTCGTACAGCGTGTAGACGGCCTCGTTGATCATCGGCACCAGCACGCGGTTGACGATGAAGGCCGGGAAATCCTCGGCGTTGGCGATCGTCTTGCCGAGGCTTTCGACGAACGCGAGCGAGGTATCGTAGGTCTCCTGGCTGGTCGCCAGGCCGCGGATGAGCTCGACGAGCTTCATCACCGGCGCCGGGTTCATGAAATGCACGCCGATGAACTTGTCCGGCCGATCCGTCGTCGCCGCGAGGCGTGTGATCGAGATCGAGGACGTGTTCGAGGCGAGGATCGCTTCCGGCTTCAGCACAGCGCGCAGATCGGCGAAAATCTTGCGCTTCGGTTCTTCCTGCTCGACGACGGACTCAATCACGAGGTCGCACGCGCCAAAATCCGAAAGCTTCGCCGCGCCCTTGATGCGCTTCAGCGCAGCGTCGGCATCGGCTTGCTTGATGGTGTCCTTGTGGACTTGTCGCGCGAGGTTTTGCTGGATGAGGCCAAGGGCGGCGTCGATGCGCGAGGCGTCGGCGTCATTGAGCAGCACGTCATAGCCGGCGAGCGCGCAGACGTGAGCAATACCGTTGCCCATCTGGCCGGCGCCGATCACGCCAATTGTGCGAATGTTCGTCTTCCCGGCCATCGACCCCTCGGGACTTGTCCAAACGTTTATGTTGCAGTGCAGCAACCTTCCTACGCCAACGCCTGGAACGCAAGTTCCGAAAGCTCATGCGAACGGCATAGGTCAGGCACGCTGCCGCGACCCCGCGCCACAGCGGGCGCGGGCTCTTTGGTTAAAGTGGATTGCCCGCAGGCGGAAGGGGCTTAGACGCCGGCCTTCGTCAGCGCGTCCATCAGCTCCGGCACGGCGCCTTTGTAGTCCGCGACCAGGCCGTAATCGGCGATCTGGAAGATCGGGGCCTCTTCGTCCTTGTTGATGGCGACGATGACCTTCGAATCTTTCATGCCGGCGAGGTGCTGGATGGCGCCCGAGATGCCGATGGCGACGTAGAGCTCCGGCGCGACGATCTTGCCGGTCTGGCCGACTTGATAATCGTTCGGCGCGTAGCCTGCGTCGACCGCGGCGCGCGAGGCGCCGACTGCTGCGCCGAGCTTGTCGGCCAGCGGATCGATAACCTTCTGGAATTCTTCGCTCGAGCCCATGGCGCGACCGCCGGAGACGACGCGCTTCGCCGCTGCCAATTCCGGACGATCCGACTTGGCCAGCTCTTCGCCGACGAACGCAGACTTGAACGGCCCGCCAGGCGCCGCGACCGTTTCGACCGAAGCGCTGCCGCCCGTGCCCGCCGCCTTGAACGCGGTCGGCTGCACGGTGAGCACTTTCTTCGGCTGGCTGTCCTTCACGGTGGTGAGCGCGTTGCCGGCATAGATGCCGCGCACGAACGTATCCGCGCCCTCAACACCGATCACGCCAGACACCTGCGCCACGTCAAGCTTCGCCGCCACACGCGGCGCGGCATTCTTGCCGGTGGTGGAGGCGGGGAACAGGATCGCGTCATAGTTCGCCGCGAGCGGCACGATCAAAGCTTCCATCGGCTCGGCCATTTGCTTGGCGAGCGTGGCGCCATCGGCGTGCAGCACTTTGCGCACGCCGTCGATCTTCGCCGCTTCCGCCGCAACGCCGCCGGCGTTCGAGCCAGCGACGAGCACGTCCACGTCGCCGCCCATCGCCTTGGCGGCGGAAACGACCTTGTGGGTGGCGTCCTTCAACGACGCATTGTCGTGTTCTGCGATAACGAGCAGGGCCATCTCAGAGCACTCCAGCTTCTTTGAGTTTGCCGACGAGTTCTTCGGCCGTCTTCACCTTGATGCCGCCCGAGCGCTTCGGCGGCTCGGCGGTTTTCACCGCTTTCAGGCGCGGCGTGGTGTCGACGCCGTAATCGGCGGCAGTCTTCATATCGATCGGCTTCTTCTTCGCCTTCATGATGTTCGGCAGCGAGGCGTAGCGCGGCTCGTTCAGGCGAAGATCGGTGGTGATGATCGCCGGCAGTTCGACGTCAATCGTTTGCAGGCCGCCATCGACTTCGCGCGTCACCGCGGCTTTGCCGTCGTGCAGCACGATCTTCGAGGCGAACGTCGCTTGCGGCCAATCGAGCAGCGCCGCGAGCATCTGGCCGGTCTGGTTCGAGTCATCGTCGATGGCTTGCTTGCCGAGGATCACGAGGTTCGGCTTCTCGGCGTCGATCACCGCTTTCAGCAGCTTCGCCACCGCCAGCGGTTCAACTTCGCCTTCGGCTTTGATCAGGATGCCGCGATCGGCGCCCATAGCGAGCGCGTTGCGGATGGTTTCCTGCGCCTGATCCGGACCGATCGACACTGCGATGATCTCCGCGCCCGGATTGGCCGCGTGCCCGCCGCCGCCTTCCTTCATGCGCACAGCCTCTTCGACCGCGATCTCGCAGAAAGGATTGATCGACATCTTCAGGTTCGAGAGATCGACGCCCGACCCATCCGGCTTCACCCGGACCTTCAAATTGTAGTCGAGCACCCGTTTGACGGGGACGAGGATTTTCATCGTAAATCCTTGAGGCTAGCGCCCGCGCCGCAGCGCAGCATGAATAAGCGGGCGGACACTAGCTTTAGGGATTCCGGCCCGTCAATCGCCGGACAGGCTTCCTTCAGGTCACCGCGACAATACGTCGGGCCAATTGGTGTTGGCCGAGCGGATATGGCCGGGGATGTCGCCTTCCCAGCGGCGCTGAATTTCATCGTTGTAGTTGAGGTAGAGCCGGCCATCGACGATGCGCCAATTGGTCGGGTCTGCTGAGGCCGTGTAGCCCTGGCTCACCGCCCAGGCGCAATAGCCGCCATATTGGGGGAGGTAGCGCGCCGGGCTCGCGCGGAAGGCGGCGAGATTGGCGGCGTTGGCGAAGCGATACTCGATGCCGTTGTGCGTGGTCTTGAACTGAGCATTGCCGCGCGTCGGCTGGCCGGCGGTGAAATAGGCGACCACGTCGTAGCCGTTGACGCCGACATTGGAGAACGCGGCGGTATAGACCGGCGGCTTTTCCGCATAAGCCGGCGCGGCTGGCGCGATGATTGCCGTGGCGATGGCGGCGGCGAGAAGCAATTTGCGAAGCATCGGGGAGGCTCCTGATCAGGCGTGTTTGGCGATCGCCATCGGCGCGCTTTGCGCGTTGGCGGCGGATTGGGGGACGAAAGCGCGAGCGAGGTCGGCCAGCAGGGCGGCGATCTCGTTGCGGCGGATGAAGAGCAGCACGATCGAGGTGACCCAGATCGTCACCGCCGCCGCGAACAAGCCGCCGCCGTCATTGTTCGGATCAATGCCGAGCGGCGTGAACAAATGAAAGCTCACAGCGCCCGTCATCACCGCGAGGCCGATCGCTGCGCCGAGTGCGTTCAAGCGCACGAAGCGTGGCAGCAGGCCAACGAGCAATAGCGTGGAAGCCGCAAGCTCCGCCGAGCCGATCACGTATTGGCTGAACAGCCCTGTGTGCCCGAACAGTCCAGGCAGGCCGAGCGTGCCGGCCCAGCCGTCGAGACGGCCGAAGATTTCCTGGGTGTTGGGGTGATCGGTGAATTTGAAGCGCAGGCTGTCCAGAAAGACGATCGCGGCGAACACCGAAATCGCCGGCGGGCCGTAGCGGCGGATGTGAGCGAGCATGTGAACCTCGAGCTGATGCGAGGAAGATCGCTTGAGCGCTGGCCGCGGTTACAAGCTCGGCAGCGGACCCCGGCTTCTAGCCGGCACTTTGATTCAGCTTGCATCAGTTTGTGCAGCATTTGGTAGTGTTGCCGGCTGGAAGCCGGCGGTCCGCTACGGTGCTACCAGCGCAAAAACTTCGAGCCCGCCAGCGCTCCCAACGCCGCGCACAACGCGATCGCCGCCACGTACCACGTCGTCACGAACGCCACGGAATCGATCGGGCAATACATCGAATAGGCCATTGCGCCGATGCCGCCCGACACCGCGCCGATCGCCGCGCCCGTCAGCGCGAGCCGCGTTGGCGCGAGGCCACGGATCAGCCAGATCAGCAGCGCCGCCGTCGGCGCCGCCAGCAGCGGCACCAGCACCAGGCACCACGGAAAGCCGCCGCCCATCCACGCATTCATGCGATCTTCCGGCGCTTCGCCCATCAGCGCGAAGATCGTCCCGCCAATCGCCGCCAGCACGAACAGCGCGACCGCCGCCACGCGCCAGCCAAGCGGCCGGCCCGGTTTCATCAGCCGCAACGCCAGCGGCAGCGCCACAGCCGCGGCGATCGCCGAGAACATGGATTTCCACATCACCGGCATGCGCGCGGCCGCCATGTCGCCGCGCACGCCAATGAAAATCACCACGAGCAGCGCCGCGATCAACAAGCCGCCAATGAGCGTGGCCACAAGCCGCCACACCCATTTCTTGCGGTCGGCGGGTTCAACCCCGCGCGCCAGCATGTCGATGAGTTGATCGGTCTTCACGCTTCTTGCTCCGCTGAGCTTTGCTGGCCCATGAGGCGCATCAGCGCCTTCATGCCGCGATGGATGGAGATTTTGATGTCGGACTCGCTGAGGCCTGTGAGGTCCGCCGCCTCGCGCACGCTTTTTTCTTCGAGCTTCACGAGTTCGATCGCGCGGCGTTGTTTGGCCGGCAGTTTCTGCAGCAGCACGCCGACATCGCGCTTGGCGTCGCTGGCTTCGATATCCGGATCGGCTTCGCCGATCTCGTGATCGTCGATCGAGTCATGTACGCCGCGCCTTTTGTTGCGCCGGAGGTGATCGATCAGCCGATAGCGGGCGATCGCGTACATCCAAGCCGTCAGCGGGTAGGCGGGATCATACGTGTCGCGCCGCGTGTGCAGCGCCACGAGCGTTTCCTGCACGAGATCCTCTGCGTCCTCGTTCTGGCCGCGCAGCCGGTTGCGAAAAAACGCGCGAAGGAGGCTGGCCGCCGCGCTCAGGAAAGCGCGGTGGGCGGCCTCATCCCCCTGGAGGCCCGCGAGCAAATACGCCCGCAGCTGCGTCTCATCGGCCATCATGACGGCTTAAGGCAGATACGCGTGCGCCGTCGAGTTGGTTACGTTTCGTTGGCGAGGTGCGCGCCGAAATCCATGCTTTCGTGCAGGATACGCACAACATCTATCCGTTCGTCGTCTACGAGATAGAAGACCACATGGCTTCCGGACGCGCGCATGAAGATGGGTGCCTGTACGCCACGCACAGCGCGTCCAAGTTCGGGTTTCGCCCGGAGGTTCTGGACGTCCTTATGGATTGCAGCCACGTAGCGATCCGCTTGCTGCAGAGACCAGCGCGATTTTGTGTAAGCAAAGATGCCCGCGAGGTCGCGCCGCGCTTTGGGGCGCAGCCGGACTTCACGCATTGCTGCGATCGTCTTTGGCGTGCATCTCCTTCAGGAACTCGTCGAAGTCGAATGGCTCGGGTTCACCGCTGTCCAAGCCTTCCTGGATCGCCTTCCGCAAGGCCTCGAGCTTGGCCTCCTGATCCTCAAGCAATCTCAAGCCCGCGCGAACCACATCGCTTGCCGAGCCGTAGCGGCCGGATTGGACCTGTCCTTCGATGAAATCAGCGAAGTGCTCGCTGAGAGAAATCGACGTGTTCTTGGCCATAACGCGATCGTACCAAAATTTGGTACAATCTCCAACTACACAGCGCGCCGGAACGGGTCGGCCTTATAAATACCAAGTACTTTCAGATATGTAGAGAAGAAGCCAAGCTCTTCCAACGCCAACCGCAAATTCCTATCGTTCGGGTGCCCCTCAACCTCGGCGAAGAACATCGCCGCCGAGAAGCTGCCGCCTTCGAGATAGCTCTCGAGCTTCGTCATATTGACGCCATTGGTGGCGAAGCCGCCGAGCGCCTTGTAGAGCGCTGCCGGCACGTTGCGGACACGGAAGACGAAGCTCGTCATGCACGGCCCGTCCTCTGGCTCGGCGTCCTCCGGTGTTTTCGAGAAAACCAGAAAGCGCGTCGTGTTGTGCGCGGCGTCGGCGACGTCGGCCTTCAGAATGTCGAGCCCGTAAATCTCCGCCGCCAGCGAAGAGGCGAGCGCGCCAATGCTTGGATCGCCGAGCTCGAATATTTCGCGCGCCGCACCGGCCGTGTCGGCTGTCTTTACAGCTTCCACGCCCATCGTGCGCAGCACCTTGCGGCACTGCCCCAACGCTTGAGGATGACTGCGCACGGCTTTAAGGCCGGCGAGCGTCGCGCCTTTGATGCCGAGCAATTGGTGACGGATCGGCACGAAGCGTTCGGCGACGACGTAGAGGTCGGATTCCGGAATCAGGTGATGCACGTCGGCGACGCGCCCGGCGACCGAGTTCTCGATCGGGATCATCGCGTAGCGCGCCTGGCCGTCCTTCACCGCCGCGAACGCATCCTCAAACGTCGGGCACGCCATCGCTTCAAGTTCCGGATACGCGGCGTTGGCCGCGATGTGCGAGTTGGCTCCAGGTTCCCCCTGGAATGAGATGCGGTCTGTCATGGCGGCGAGAGCGTTAGCGCGCGGCGGCCAAAACGGGTAGAGGCTTCACCCATGGCGATCGCCGTTGAGACTGCAGTGCTGACCCAGACGCGCAACGCATTGCGCGCGATGTTGGCGTTGCCCGCTGCACGGGCGCCCGGGCTAGCGAAAGTCGAAGACCTAGAAATTCCAGGCGCTGCAGGGCCGTTGCGCGCGCGCTATTACGAGCCACACGGCGCATTAGCCGACCCGTTGTTCGTTTATATCCATGGCGGCGGCTTCGTTTGCTGCGACATCGACACGCACGATTCCGTTTGCTCTTGGCTCGCGAAAGGCGCGAACGCGCGGCTGCTTTCAGTGAGCTATCGCCTGGCGCCCGAGGCGCGCTTTCCAAGCCAATTGGATGATACGCGCGCGGCGTGCGCATGGGCGTTTCAGAACGCGCATCGCTTCGGCGCGTCCTCCAATCAGCTCGTGCTCGGCGGCGATAGCGCCGGCGCCTATCTCGCGGCCACGTGCGCGTTGGAGATCAACACGGCGACGCCGGGCGCGATTCCGCTGCAAATCTTGTTCTATCCGCTGATCCACGTCGAAGACGGATTGTGGGCGGAGGAGGAGCTGCGGAATTTCCGTTTCCTCGGCCGGCTCGCGGCATTCTACATCGCCCGCAGTCTGGGCGAGCCGATGCCGTCGCTGCTTGCGCACGAGCTTGCAAATTCGCCGACAACCATCATCGCAGGCGGCGGCCCGATGGATCCGGTGCGCGCCGATGTAAAGGCGTACGCCGACGCGTTGCAGCGCGCTGGCGTGCATGTCGTGGAGAAGAAATATCCCGTGCTGATGCACGGCGGCTTGAATTTTACGGCGTTCTCAAAAACCGCGCGCGACGTGCTCACGCATGTCGGAGAAGCAGCGCGGCAAGAACTAAACTCGGGGAGGAGTTGAATGCGTGGATGGATGTTGGGGTTGCTCTTGGGGCTTGCCGCGTGCGGAGACGGCGCGAACGAGGAGCCGAAAGTAGAAATCACCGCCGCCGGCGAATGCGGCGTGCGCGCCACTCATCCTTGGAACGCAGGCGGCATCACGCTGAGCGTCGAAGCATCGACCGCCGGCCCCGATTGCGCGTTGGCGAATGCTACCTTGAACATCCGCAATGCGTCAGGCGCCGTGTTGTGGACGCAGGAATATCCCACCGCGCGCGTGATGGGCCTTGCCGACGCGACCACGCCCGCCGCGATGGAGACCGCGCTGACGGAATGGATCAGCTTCCAGAACACCACGATCCCAAATTCCGGCGCGCTGCCGGATTGGCCGCAGGGCGAGCAATTTCCGCCGAACGGCGAGTTTCCGTTCTATCCGGAAGAGGGCGTGACGCGCGCGCAATACATGGCGCTGCGCGGCCGCAACGCACCGCTCTATTGCTATGTGCAAGGCATGGAGAGCTTAGCGTGCCTCGCTTACGAGAACGGCGAGCTCACCAAGATCGGCGTGCAGAGTTTCCCGGGCTGATTACGGCGTAAAGCCGTACTCTTCCCAGGTGCGGGTGATCTCGCGGTCCATTGCGCGCGCGGCGGTGAGGTCGGCTTGGCCTTCAGCGGTGCGTCCAAGCCGCAGCGCGGCGATGCCGCGGCCATAACGCGCGTGAGCGTGCGTGCCGTTGGCCTGCACAGCCGCGTTGTAATCGTTCCACGCTTCCTGCCACTTGCTCTCGCGCAGGTTCAGCAGCCCACGGCTATCGAGAAAATCCGCGTTGGGATCGGCAGCGATGGCGGCGTCGCAATGCGTGCGCGCGATCTCGAGCTCACGCTCCGCAACAGCGCGCGTCCAGCAAGCGCTGTTGCGGTACACGGGGTTTGCCGCGTCGAGCGAAATCGCCTGATCGAAATCGGCGATCGCCCGGATCGGGTCGCGCAGGCCGTATTCGTATGTCAGCCCGCGATTGTGCAGATCGATGGCGTTGACGCGGATCGCCAGCGCGCGGTCGAGATCGACCAAAGCCTGATCGTAACGCTCCTGCGAGCGATAGGCGTCGCCGCGATTGCCGAGCGCGTCGGCATAATTCGGATCGATCGCCAGCGTGCGCGTCCAATCCTCGATCGCGCCGGTGACGTTGTTCATCGACCATTTGGCGTTGCCGCGATTGAAGGTGGCGGCGACGCTATTGCCGTCGCGCGTGATCGCCAGATCGTATTGCGCCAGCGCCTGCGCGTAGTCGCCGCGGGCGTAGAAGATATTGCCGCGATCCACCTGCACCGCCGCGTTCGCATCGAGCAACACGGCGCGATCATAGTCCGCCATGGCCCGGTCAAGATCGTTCTTGCCGTATTGATAAGCGTTGCCGCGGCGAATGAGATCGGCGGCGGTTTCACGCCGCGTGAGCAGGGTGTTGTAGTCTTCGATAGCGCGATCATAGTTGCGCAGGCCGTATTGATACGCATCCGCGCGCCCAGCGAGCGCATCGAGATTGTTCGGATCCCGCTCGATCGCCATGTCGTAATCGATGATCGCCGCGTCGAACTGATTGCTTTCGTAGTTTGCCGTTGCGCGCGCGTAATAGAGGCCAGCGTCTTGGTAGCCTAAGCTCCAGGCGCTCGTGTAATCGGCGATCGCCGCCGCCCAGGAAGAACGTCGCGCGTGCTCTTTGCCGCGATTGTAGTGCGCGATAGCGACGTTCTCTTGTGTCTCGATCTGCGCGCCGATGATCGCCGTGCAGGCATTGATGGCGATGTCGATCTCGAAGCTGGCGCCCTCATTGACGCAGCGCGTCCATTGTTCGGCCAATTGCGGCGCTTGCGCGCTCGCGGGCGCTGCGAGCGCAACAAGGGCGGCGGCCGAAAAAAGCACACGGCGCATAGCGATACTCCCCCACAACATGGATTCACGTTCACTCTCCGCCCGCGAACCCGCAAGCGGGAAAATCAGCGTTTGGCGAGCGCGTCGCGCGCGGCCTGCAGGTCCGGCGGGCTGTCGACGCCTTTCGGGAAATCCGCCACCACGTCGGCGGCGATCACCAGTCCCATTTCCAGCGCCCGCATCTGTTCGAGCTTCTCGCGCTTCTCAAGCGGCGAGGGCAGCGCGGAAATGAACCGAGCGAGCGCGTCGCGCCGGTACACATAAATGCCGACATGGCGCATCACTGGCCCATCGCCCCAAGGCGCCGGCGCGCGGGTGAAGGCGAGGCAGCGTCCGTCCTCGGCGCGGATCGCCTTGACGACGTTGGGATTGTCCCGGTCCGTCGGATCGTTCGACGGCGAGACGAGCGTGGCGATATCGACGCCGGGCCTGAGCGCGGCGACGGCGCGGGCGATATCGGCGGCGCGCATGGTCGGCATGTCGCCCTGCAGGTTCACGACCACGTCGTGCTTGCGCTCTGGGTCGAACAATTCGAGCGCCACGTGCACGCGGTCCGAACCGGAAGGCAGCGCCGGGTCGGTCATGATCGCGTGCGCGCCTTCGGCGTGGGCGGCGGCGGCGATTTCTGGTTCCGCGGCCGCGACCAAAACCGGCCCGGCGTTGGCGGCTAGGCCGATTTCGATCATCCAGGCGATCATCGCTCGGCCGTGGATATCGGCGAGCGGCTTGTTCGGCAGCCGCGTGGAGGCCATGCGGGCGGGGATGACGACGATGGGGTTCATGGGAGACCCGTAACCGTGCGGCGGTTCGCCGCGCAAGCCGGCCCTGACGCCGCAGCCGCACCCGCCTCACTTGGCGAGCCGCCCGACGCGCGTCATAAACCGGGCCGACATTTCAAGGGCAGGGTTCCCATGAGCGACTTGCGCGCCAATTCCATTCTCGGTGCGGTGATCGGTTCGGTGCTGGGCGTGATGGGCATCGGCGTCCTCGCCGATTCCATCTATCACCCGAACTATCCCGAAAAGGCTGGTTTCCTTCCGGTGGTTGAAGAAACTGCCGCCAGCGGCGGTCCGGCCGCGCCTGCGGGCCCGCCGGATTTCGGCACGCTATTCGCTGACCCGGCTCAATTGGCTGAACTCGTTGCGCGCGGCGAACGTGAAATCGCCGCTTGCCGTTCTTGCCACACGTTCGACGCTGGCGGCGCCAACGGCACCGGCCCGAACCTCCATGACGTGTTCGGCCGTGCGGTCGCGAGCCATGCCGGCTTCAGCTATTCCGATGGCATGCGCGCCCATGGCGGCAATTGGGATTATCTCGCGCTGAACGACTTCTTGCTGTCGCCAGCGCGCGCGACGCCTGGCACCCGCATGGCTTTCGCCGGTATTCGTCGGGATGAAGCGCGCGTGGCTGTGATTGCCTATCTGCGCTCGATTTCGCCGAACCAAGTGCCGCTTCCCGCGCCATTGCCGGCCGCGGCCCCGGCTGAGGGCGAAGCAGTCGCGCCCGCGGCCGCGACGCCTGCAGCCGGCTAAATACCCGTCGTTTCGGCAAACAAAAACGGCGTCTCCGCGGGGAGACGCCGTTTTCGTTTCGGCTGTTGGCCGTTGCTGGCTTAGGAGGCCAGCTCCAGGCGCGGACGCACTGCGACGTTATCGCCGACGATCGCTTCGCTCAGCTGGCCGAGGAACGCATCACCCTTTTCGGTGCGTTCGATGAACACGTTGCGGCCGTCCTTCGGGTCACGGCGGCGCTGGACGAAGCCCAGCTTCGACAGCGTGTCGAGCGCGCGGGTGATCGCCGGCTTGCCGACATTCAGCGTCGCCGCCAAGCCACGCACCGTTTGCGGGGCGGGGTCGAGGCCCACCGTCATGAGCACCGCCAATTGGCGGGCGGTGAGGTCAGGGGCTTCCGAACGAACGGTCTGAACCGTCACTCGCCGCCATAAATCCAGTGCTTCGACGCGTTCCATGTGCCGCCTCCGGGTTGAATCGATAACGAGAGGATTCGCCGATTTGGGGGTTCTTGCAAGCCCGAAACCACAACATCTTGTGCAGAAGGTATCCAGACAGCACCAGGGATAGTTAACGATCCGGAATGGGAATCACTTGTGATTGTACCGATCTCGAAATGAGATGGCGGTAAGCCTGCCACCGGGACTAGCCTCCGCCCGAGAGCGGAGGGCGTCATGTTTGGGTTTGTACGCGGGCTGTTGTGGGGCGCGTTGTTGATTGCCGCCGGCTGGATCGGCGGCTCGATCTATCCAGCGCCTCAAGAGGTCACCGCGCCGATCGCGCGACGCGCGCCCGATCTCGCCGCGCGCTTGGGCATCAGCGATGTCACCTTCGAACGCTTGAGCGCGATGATGTCGCCGGAACAAGCGCAACGTCTGCGTCAAGATGCGGCCGCGCTCGCCGCGCGGGCGGGCGAAGCGATCATCGTTGAGACCGACAAGGAAGAGTTGGAAGAGACGCTCGCTGCTCTGCCGGAAGCGCAACAACAACCCGCGCCAACGCAAGTGAGCGCAACGACGTCATTCGATGCAGCGCTCTACACATGCCCCGGCATGACGGTGTCGAACGCACCCGCTGTCGATGCGCAACGACGCGTGCGCACCTATGCGAGCATTGTCGATGTGCAAGGCGTGCGGCTCGCGGTGAACCCAACGCAGGGCGGCGCGTGTTTGTCTTCAGCGTTCGGTCCGCGTGGTCGCGGTACGCACAAGGGCTTGGATTTTCATTCCGCCCAAGGCGGGCCGATCCTCGCCGCTGCCGCTGGCACGGTGATCGAACGCCGCTATCGCGATGATTACGGCAACATGGTGCTGATCGATCATGGCAGCGGCGTCTATACGCGCTACGCACACCTCTCAAGCTTCGCCGAAGGCATCGTTGAAGGCGCGCAAGTCACAGCGGGCCAGCGTCTCGGCCTGATGGGCAACACCGCGAGCTACCAGATTCCGATCCATCTGCACTACGAGGTGCTGTTGGGGGATTACAACAATCCACGCGCCTCGTTCGGGCTCACGCCGCGCTCGCCGTTCGAGTACGTTTCGGCGAACTAATATGGACCGCCGGCGTCCTCGCCGGCACGCACCGGAGCCGGCCGGCGAGACGCCGGCGGTCATATTGTGTCAACTCGCAAAGCGCTGCTTGAGCACCTTCCACGAAGCACGCAGCGCTTGCGCGTCGCCGCCCGCAGGGCGTGACGGGCGCTCCTTCGGGCTCCACGCGAACACGTCGAAGTGCGCCCAGGACGGCGTCGTCACGAAGCGGCGCAGGAACAGCGCGCCATAGATCGACCCGGCGAACGCGCCGTCGCCGGCGTTTTTCAGATCGGCGATCGGTGAATCCATTTCGCTGTCGTACGCGTCCCACATGGGCATGCGCCAAATCGGATCGCACATCTCGCGCGACGCCGCCGCGAGCTCGGCCGCGAGCGTTTCGTCATCGGTATAGAAGGGCGGAATATCCGGACCGAGCGCGACCCGCGCCGCGCCGGTCAGCGTCGCGTAGTCAAGCATCAGCGCAGGGCTGTCCTCGCTCGCGCGCGCGAGCGCGTCGGCCAGGATCAAGCGGCCTTCGGCGTCGGTGTTGTCGATCTCGACGGTCGGCCCTTTGCGGCTCTTGATGACGTCGCCTGGCCGGAATGCGTCGCCAGAGATCGAATTTTCGACAACCGGCGTGAATACGTCGAGCCGCACCGGTAGCTTCGCATCCATCACCATCTGCGCCAGCGCCAAGGCGTGCGCCGCACCACCCATATCCTTCTTCATCATCCGCATTCCGGACGATGGCTTGATGTCGAGCCCGCCCGTATCGAACGTCACGCCCTTGCCGATGATCGCCAAGCGCGGACCCCCCGGATCGCCCCAGCCGATATGCAGAAAGCGCGGCGCTTCCTTCGAAGCGCGGCCAACGGCGTGGATCAGCGGATAATTCTGTTCCAGCAACGCATCGCCGACGATCGCAGTGAAATCCGCGTCGCCCGCACGTGCGACGCCTTCGGCGGCCGCGTGTAACGCTTCGGGGCCCATGTCGTTGGTCGGCGTGTTGACGAGATCGCGCGCCAGCCACGCGGCGGAGACGATACGTCTCGCCTCGGCCATGTCCGCGCCATCCGGCGGCACGAGGCGCGGCGCGGGGCGCTTGCGCTTTTTGTAGCGGTCGAACGCATATGCGCCGAGGCCCCAGGCGGTGGCGATCAAAGTCGCGCTGAACTCACGCGGCGCGGAAGCAATCGTGTAATCGCCGGCCGGCAGGTTCTGGGCCAACGAGCCCATCGCCATGGCGTTCGCCTTGTCGCCCACGCCGAACAGCACCCGCTCGATCGAACCGTCAGTCGCCGCAACCAGCAGAATGCGCCCGCCTTGGGCGCTGAAATCATGCGCGGCGGCGAAGCGCTTCAGCGTTTCGGCGCGTCCTTCGATCCATTGCGCCCATTCGTGGGTGCGCAGAGCGTGGATTGGCGTGGCGGCCGTGGCGGTGGGGAGGAAGGGGAGACTCGTCATGCGCTCAATATAGGCCATTAGGGCTTTGTTGAGCATGGATCAGGTAGCTTTCCCGCACATTAGGATTTTGTTCACCATGTCGCGACTGCCCGCCGCCTTGCTCGCCTTGTCAGCACTCGCCGCGTGCGCCAGCACTGGCGACGACGGCGCCGAACAGGCCGCCCTTGGCGGCGGTGAGCAACCCCAGACGCAGCAGCGCGCCCGCGGTGTCGATCGCGAAGCCCGCGAGCGGATCGGCCGCTCCGACATGCTGACGCAAATGGCCTTCTGGGCGGGCGAGTACAGCACCTTCCCGAACGATCTCGAGGCCGCGCGCCGGTTCTCTGACGCGCTGCGCAAGGGCGGCCGCGCCGATCGCGCCGCGCAGGTCGCAGGCGAAGCCCTCGCGCGGTTCCCGAACGATCAGGAGCTGCTCTACACGTTCGGTGTCGCGCAAATCAGCTCATCGAACCCGCAAGAAGCGCTGCGCCCGCTGGCGCTGGTTGCGCAAGCGGACCCGCAGAATTGGCGTGCGCGCTCCGCCTTGGGCGCAGCGCTCGATCAGCTTGGCCGTTTCGATGAAGCGCGCCGCGCCTACCAGGAAGCGCTGGCGCTGCGACCTGACGATCCGGCGATCCTCACCAATCTCGGCGTCTCGCACTTGATGGGCGGCGATCCCGAAGCCGCTGAGGCGATCCTTCGCCAAGCGTCCGCACTGCCCAACGCGCCGCCGGAAGCGCGCGCCAACCTCGCCATCGCGCTCGCGCTCAGCGGCCGCTTCCAAGAAGCCGAGCAATTGCAGCGCGTCGATCTCCCGCCCGCGCAAGCGCAAGCCAACGTCGCCTATCTGCGCGGCCTGTTGAGCGACCCGCGCCGCTGGGGCGATCTGCGCTCGCGCTGATTGCAATTGTTTCGGTTTGGATATACATTGTCCGGTGTATATCCAGGAGCCGGCCATGCAAGTTGCGAAATGGGGAAATAGCCTCGCTATCCGCATCCCTGCGGCCGTTGCTGAAGCCCTGGGCCTGAAAGAGGGCGACGATATCGAGGTGACGATCGCCGGCGCGCGTCATTTTAAGGTCGATAAGGACAAAAGCCGCGATCGCGCGCTCGCGAAATTGCGCGCCATGAAGAAGCCGCTGCCCAAAGGCTTTGTGTTCGAACGCGACGACGCGAATGCCCGCTGAGGCATTCTTCGACACGAACATCTTGATACACGCCTTCGCGGCGGGGCCGAAGGGCGACAAGGCGGAGGCGCTATTGTCTGCGGGCGGCGGTGCGAGCGTCCAAGCGCACAATGAGTTCGTAAACGTCTGCCTCAGGAAGCTTGGCTTGGGCTGGGACGAGATCGAAGAACGGCTCTCGGTGCTCAACGTGCTTCTCGAAGAGCCCGTCGCGGTCACGCATGCCACGCACGAACGTGCCCGCGCCATCGCTAAGAAGCACAAGCTTTCCTTCTACGATGCGCTGATGCTTGCGGCCGCGATCAAGGCGGGCGCGAAAACGCTCTACTCCGAAGATATGCAAAGCGGCTTTCGCTTGGACGGACTGACGATCGTCAATCCGTTCGCTTAGCCGCCGGCCATCGTGTCTTGGATCTGGATGATCGCCGGGCCGATGATGACGGCGAATAGGACCGGCAGGAAGAACAGGATCAGCGGCACAGTCAGCTTTGGTGGCAGGGATGCGGCCTTCTTCTCGGCTTCCGCCAAGCGCATTTCGCGGTTTTCCTTCGCCATCACCCGCAGCGCGTTGCCGACGGGCGTGCCGTACTTTTCCGCCTGCGTCAGCGCCATCGCCACCGATTTCACACCGGCATGGTTCGTGCGCCGCGTGAGGTTCTCATAGGCCTGCCGGCGTTCGGGCAGATAGGAGAGCTCCGCCGTGGTGAGCTGAAACTCTTCCGCGAGTTCCACCGACGCCGTGGCGATTTCCTGGCCGACGCGCTGCAGCGCCATCTCGACCGACATACCCGCCTCAACGCAGATCAGCATCATGTCGAGGCTGTCCGGAAACGCGGACATGATCTTATCGCGCCGCTTGGTGGCGAGATTGGTGAGATAGATGTTCGGTGCGTAGAAGCCCGCCGCCAAACCGCCAACGACTGCCGCTAGCTTCATCTGGAAGCCGAGATGCGCGCCGAAGGTGAAAACGTAGATGAGGGCGGCGATGCCAAACGCGATCGGCAGCGCCGCGCGATAGAAATAGAACATCGTCTGCGCGGCGTGGCCACGCAGGCCTGCGCGCACCAGTTTCTCGCTCAGCGTATCGTCTTGTAGCGCTTTTTGCAGATTGAGTTTCTGCACCAGGCCTTTGGCGAACTGGTTGGCGTCCTTGTGCTGCAGGCCGCCAGAACCACGCGCCATCTCGGCGCGGCTTTTCGCACGCAATTCCTCGCGGCGCTTGGCGACTTCCTTCAGCCGTGAGCCGAGCTTGTTCTCCGCGAACATCGGTGAGGCGACCGTGAACACCGTCGCGAAGCACGCCACGGCGGCGAGCACCGCTGCGACGTTTGCGGGATCCGTGACATCATCAACCCAGCTCATGGCCCCCGCCTCAGAATTTGAAGTTGACCATCTTGTGCATGATGAACACGCCCGCGCTCATCATCACAGCGGCGCCCATCAGCACGAGATTGCCGCGCGGATCGATAAACAGCGTCATGATGTAATCAGGCTTGATCAGGTACACCATGATCATGACGATGAAGGGCAGAGCGCCGATGATCATGGCGGAGGCTTGCGCTTCCGAGATCAGCGCCTTCACCTTCTCCTTCATCATTTTGCGGGCGCGCAGAACGGCGGAGAGGTTGCCCAGCGATTCCGACAGATTGCCGCCTGTCTTCTGCTGAATGACGAGCACGATCGCGAAGAAGTTCACTTCCGGCAATGGCATGCGGTCGTAGAGCTTCTGCATCGCCGCATCGAGCGGCACGCCCATCGCCGTATTGTCGACCAGCGATTGGAACTCGCTCTTCAGCGGCTCGGGGCTGTCGGCGGCGATGATGCGCAAACATTGATTGAGCGGCAGGCCGGATTTCACGCCGCGCACGATCACGTCGATGGCGTCAGCGAGCTGCAGCTGGAATTTCTTCTGGCGCGCGCCGACCTGCATGCCGAGAAACCAGATCGGCAGGCCGAACGTGCCAACGAAAAAGCCGCCAGCCGCGCCCGGCCAGCTCTTCTGAACGATGAAGCCGCCTAGAGCGAGCATCAGGCCAACGCCCGCGGCGATCATCCAATAGGTCGTCACCGGCATGTTGATGCCGGCTTGCTCCAGCTTGCCTTTGATCGAGACGCGGCGCTTGCGCGCCTCCTTCTCGGTCATGGTCAGCTGCTTCAGCTGATCTTGCGTGCTCTGCTTGCGCTTCAGCGTGGCGGCGTCAGCGACTTGCTTGCGCCGATCCGTTTTCACGCTGGCGGCGACGGCCTTCACGCGCTTCTTGTTCGCGGCTGGCGTCTGGTTGCCGCCGGCGAACACGAACGCCACGCCGCCGATCGCGACAAACGCGAGCGCGCCAACGATGAGTGTCGGATCCATCAGGCGCGCTCCGCTTCGTCGAGAGCCTGCGCCAATTCTTTCTCAAGACCGAAATAGCGCGCGCGTTCCCAGAAGCGCGGACGGCCAACGCCGGTGGAGCGGTGACGACCGGTGATACGGCCGTTCTGGTCTTCGCCGCCGACTTCGTAGAGCAGGATGTCCTGCGTCACGATGGTGTCGCCTTCGAGCCCCATGACCTCGGTGATGTGGGTGATGC
>CAZZFE010000022.1:0-9984 GCA_964653495.1 uncultured Terricaulis sp.
ACCTTGCCGCGATCGTCGAAGCCCAGGAGCTTCACCTTCACGGTGTCGCCTTCCTTCACGACATCGCCCGGCTTCTCGACGCGCTCGCGCGCGAGTTGGGAAACGTGAACGAGGCCGTCCTTGGCGCCAAAGAAGTTCACGAAGGCGCCGAATTCCATCACCTTCACGACCTTGCCTTCGTAGATCTGGCCAACTTCCGGTTCGGAGGTCAGCGACTTGATCCACTTGATCGCCGCTTCGATCGACTCGGAATTGGCGGAGGCCACCTTCACCGTGCCGTCGTCTTCGACGTTCACTTTCGCGCCGGTCTTTTCCACGATCTCGCGGATCACTTTGCCGCCGGTGCCGATCACGTCGCGGATCTTGTCGGTCGGGATTTTGATCTGCTCGATGCGCGGGGCGTTCTTGCCGACTTCGCCGCGCGGGGCGTCCATGGCCTTCGCCATTTCGCCGAGGATGTGCTGACGCGCGCTGTGCGCACGATCGAGCGCGACCTGCATGATCTCCTGCGTGATGCCGGCGACCTTGATGTCCATCTGCAGCGAGGTGATGCCCTTCGCGGTGCCGGCGACTTTGAAGTCCATGTCGCCGAGGTGATCTTCGTCACCCAGGATATCGGTGAGAACTTCGAAGCCGTAATCCTCGAGGATGAGGCCCATGGCGACGCCGG
This sequence comes from uncultured Terricaulis sp., assembly GCA_964653495.1. GTDB lineage: Bacteria > Pseudomonadota > Alphaproteobacteria > Caulobacterales > Aquidulcibacteraceae > Vitreimonas. The sequence goes on from CAZZFE010000022.1 coordinate 671, forward strand.
CGACCGGCGCCGAAATCGGCACGCCCGCATCCATCAGCGCCAGCGACGAACCGCACACCGTGGCCATCGAGGAAGAGCCGTTCGACTCGGTGATCTCGGAGACGAGGCGCACCGTGTATGGGAATTGCTCTTGCGTCGGCAGCACCGCGCGCATCGCACGCCACGCCAATTTGCCGTGGCCGATTTCGCGGCGGCCGGCGCCGCCCATACGGCCGGTTTCACCGACGCTGTAGGGGGGGAAATTGTAGTGGAGCATGAAGCGCTCTTTGGTCGTGCCGGAGAGCGCGTCGATGAATTGCTCGTCTTCCGCCGTGCCAAGCGTGGCGACGACGATCGATTGCGTTTCACCGCGGGTGAACAGCGCCGAGCCGTGCGTGCGCGGCAAGAAGCCGACCATCGACTCGATCGGACGAACCTTGTCGACCGGACGGCCGTCGATGCGGCCCTTTTCCTTGACGATGCGCGAACGCACCACGTCGGACTCGACCGCCTTGAAGGTTTCCTTGAACACGTTGGCGTCGGCGCCATCCGGGTTCGCGTCGCTCTTCACCAAAGCGGCCTTGGCCTTATCGCGCAGCGCGCCAACGGCGGCGTAGCGTTCGTCCTTCTTGGTGATCTTGTAGGCGGTGGCGAGGTCGCTGCCGACCAGCTCGAAGATTTTCTTCTGCAGCGCCGAATGATCCGGCGGGTCGAACGCGAACGGCTCCTTGCCGGCCTTCTCGGCAAGCTCGATGATCGCATCGATCACCGGCTGCATGCCCTTGTGGGCGAGCGAGAGCGCTTCAAGCATTTGCGCTTCGCTGAGTTCCTTCACTTCCGACTCGACCATCATGATCGCGTTGGCGGTGCCGGCGACGACGAGATCGAGATCGCTCGACTTCATCGCTTCGATGGTTGGATTGAGAACGGCCTTGCCGTCGATCCAGCCCACGCGCGAGGCGGCGATCGGGCCCATGAACGGCACGCCGGAGATCGTCAAAGCGGCCGAGGCGGCGACCATCGCCAGCAGATCGGACTCGTTTTCGTTATCCCAGCTCAGCACCGTGATGATGACTTGAACTTCGTTCTTGAAGCCATCGACGAACAGCGGGCGTATCGGGCGATCGATCAGGCGCGACAGCAGCGTCTCGCGTTCGGTCGGGCGGCCTTCGCGCTTGAAGAAGCCGCCAGGAATGCGGCCCGAGGCGAAATACTTCTCTTGGTAGTTCACGGTGAGCGGGAAGAAGTCCTGACCGGGCTTGGCTTCCTTCGCGTACACGACCGTCGCCAGCAGCGCGGTTTCGCCCCACGTGGCGTAGACGGCGCCGTCAGCCTGGCGGGCGACACGGCCGGTTTCGAGCGTCAGCTTGCGGCCGGCCCAATCAAGAGAAACGGATTTGATATCAAACATACATCGTACTCCAGGCCGTGAGCCCCTTGCTCGCCGGCCTCGTCAGTGCGCAGCAACGGATTCGCTGCGCGAATTGCCCCCGTTCCGGATGAACGGAGGTTCGCAAGTCTCGACGCGGGATGCGCCGAGGATTGATGAGGGGGGTGAACACGTGAGGTTTGACGCGAGCGTCTGCACCCCTCACCCGGCGCACGCCTAAGCGAGCGCCAACCCTCCCTCGTTTTTCGAGAGAGGGTTGCGGCCCGCGCTTAGCGGCGCAGGCCGAGCTTTTCGATCAAAGCGCTGTAACGCTTGGTGTCGCGCGCTTTCAGATAGTCGAGCAACCGGCGGCGCTGCGAGACCATCTTGAGAAGGCCTTGGCGCGAGTGGTTGTCTTTCTTGTGCGTCTTGAAGTGCTCAGTGAGATTCGAGATGCGCTCGGAGAGAATGGCCACCTGCACTTCTGGCGAGCCAGTGTCCTTGGAACCTTGCGCATTGTCTTTGATGAGCGCGGCTTTGCGCTCTGCTGAAACCGACATCGGACTCCTTTATAGGTCCTTGAGTTGAAAGACGCGTGTCGGCTTGAATTGGCCGGCCCGCACGTCGCCCAGAGCAACCGCTTTTCCCTCGAAGAGAGCCAAAGCCGCGCGGGAAGCATCCTGCCCGGCAATGGTGCGGTCGCGGAATTTCGGCTTGAGCGCCTCCATCACGTGCGGAAGGAGTACGACAGGCCGTCCTTGTCTGAGCTTGAAAGCATCGTCGCCATTGACGGCCAGCGCCGGGATGTCGGCCAGCGCGGTCTCAACGGGTCTGAGGCGTTCGAACGCGGCGCCCTTATGACCGAAATCCACAAGCGCGTCGAGAGTGACGCTGTCGGCCTCGTGGAACGGCCCGACGGCGGCGCGCCGCAACCGCCAGACATGCGCCTCGGCGCCTAAAACGGCCGCCAAATCGCGCACTAAAGCTCTGATATAGAAGCCCTTTCCGGAACGCATCCGGATCGTGGCCAGGTCCTCGCCCTCGGTCCCGACGAGCTCGGCCTCGTAAACCACGACCTGGCGCGGCTCGAGTTCAACGGCTTCACCGGCGCGGGCGAGATCATAAGCGCGCTCGCCATCGACCTTCACGGCGCTGAATTGCGGCGGCACCTGCTCGATCTCGCCGATGAAGCCTTTGAGGGCCTCGCGGATCGCTTCGGGCGTCGGGCGGAATGCGCTTTCGGCGGTGACCTTGCCTTCGCGGTCCTGAGTGTCGGTCGAGGCGCCCCATTTGATGGTGAAGAGGTAGGTCTTCTCCGCTTCCATCAGCCAAGGGACGGTCTTGGTCGCCTCGCCCAGCGCGATCGGCAGAATGCCTGAGGCGAGCGGATCGAGCGTGCCGGCGTGGCCCGCCTTCTGCGCATTGAAGATGCGGCGCACGGCGGAGACGGCCTGTGTCGAGGTCAGCTCTTCCGGCTTGTCGAGCACGACCCAGCCGGAGACTTCATCACCTTTCTTGCGCCGGCTCATGACGCCCTGCCCTCATCCTCGCCCTTGATGGGCGAGGTGGCCGCGAAGCGGCCGGAGCGGGTGGCGGCGCGTTTTTCGAACGTTGGCGGACTCACCCACTCCGTCGTCGCGCGATGCGCGCCGACAGCTCGCCCATCAAGGGCGAGCATGAGGAGCGCCGGCGTCCGGCTCATTCCTCGTCCCCGCGCTTCAGGTCGCGCGCGACCTCGGGGCTCGCGAGGATTTCGTCGATGTGGCGGACCTCGTCGTAGGAGACGTCCGGCTGGAAATGCAGATCGGGCGTGAATTTGAGATCGGTGCTGCGGGCAAGACGGCCGCGCAGGAAGCTCGACACGCGCGTGAGGCCAGCGGCGATCCGGCGCGCATCGCCTGGACCGAGCGGGGCGACGAACGCCGTCATGTGTTTCAGATCCGGCGAAGCGCGCACTTCGCCGATCGTGATCGACACGTTCTGCAAATCGGGATCGCGCAGCTCTTCGCGCGAGAGAATGTCCACGAGCGCATGGCGCACGAGTTCAGCTGCACGCAATTGGCGTTGCGACGGCCCTGATCCTTGGCCGCCATCCCGATGTCCGCGCTTCTTCATCTTATTGCGATGCGAATGCGTAGGCGCTGCAGAACAGAGGGTCTTCACCAGCGACGCCGGGAGGCGCTTCGCTTTTGAAAGCGGCGATCTTGAACACCCAGCGGCCGGAGCTATCGACGAACTCGCTCACCGCGAGGTGACGCGTCGTGTCGGCGCCGCAGAGGCCGCCTTGGGTGGCGCTGCGGGTGAGGTTCTCGGCCTGCACGCGATAGAGATACGCATCGACGCGCGGATCGCCGCCCATCAAAGCCGCGAAGCTTTGCCCGCCGGCGCCGGAGCGCGAATCCGCGGCAGTTACCGAAATCGGTTGCGCCGTCACGGTGACGCCGTTGGCGAACGCGAACACGACCGGACCGCCGCGCGTGCCCTGCAGGCTGACGCGCAGATTGCCGACCACCTGGCGGGCGTTGTCGCTCACGGCGCGCCATTGCGAGCGCGCGACCGCCGGCTCTTCTTGCGGAACAGCATCGACGCGGGTTTCCGGTTCGACCACCGTCGAGGGGCGGACGCTCGGCGTGTCGTTACGCGAGTCGCGACGATCGCAGCCGGTGACTGCGAACGCTGCGATCAAAGCTGCGGCTAACGCCAAACCCCGCATCGGCGCCTCAGAGCGATCGTTGAACCACTTCAACATTGAAGCACTCGATCACATCGCCCTGTTTGATGTCCTGGAACGGGCCGAAGCTCATGCCGCATTCCTGACCAGTGACGACTTGTTCGACTTCGTCCTTGAAGCGCTTCAGCGTGGTGAGAACGCCCATTTCCTGGATCACCACGTCGTCGCGCAGGATGCGGACCTTCGCGCCCTTGCGGACGACGCCATCGGTCACGCGGCAGCCGGCGACCTTGCCGACCTTGGAGATGTTGAACACCTCCAGCACCTGCGCGTTGCCGAGGAACGTCTCGCGATTGATCGGCGCGAGCATGCCCGACATGACGCCTTTGATGTCGTCGATCAGGTCATAGATGATGTTGTAATAGCGGATCTCGACGCCTTCGCGCTCGGCCAGGTCGCGCGCTTCCTTCGAGGCGCGGACGTTGAAGCCGATGATCGGCGCGCCCGAGCCCTTGGCGAGCTGGACATCCGATTCATTGATCGCGCCGACGCCTGACAGCACCACGCGCGCACGCACTTCTTCATGCGCGAGCTTCTCGAGCGAGCCGACGATGGCTTCGGCCGAGCCTTGCACGTCAGCCTTGATCAGGATCGGCAGCTCTTTCGCCGTCGAATCCTTGAACTTGGCCATCATACTTTCGAGCGAGGTACCCGTGCGCGAGCCGCCGGCGACCTTTTGCTTCTTCGCACGAGCGCGATAGTTGGCGACTTCGCGGGCGCGGTTTTCGTTCTCGACGACGTTCAGCACGTCGCCCGGCTCCGGCACGCCTTCGAGACCCATGATCTCGACCGGCTCGGACGGACCTGCTTGCTGCAGCTGCTGACCACGCTCGTTGGTGATCGCGCGGATGCGGCCGATCTGGGCGCCGACGACGACGATATCGCCGCGCTTCAGCGTGCCCGTTTGCACCAGCACCGTCGCCACCGTTCCACGGCCGCGATCGAGCTTGGACTCGATCACCGTCGCTTCCGCTGGGCGGTTCGGGTTGGCCTTGAGGTCCATGACCTCGGCTTGCAGCAGGATGGTCTCGACCAGCTTGTCGAGGCCGGTTTTTTTGAGCGCCGAAACTTCGACCGCGAGCGTATCGCCGCCGTGCGCTTCGGTGACAATCTCGTGCTGCAACAGATCGGTGAGCGCGCGCGTCGGGTTCGCTTCGGGCTTATCGATCTTGTTGATGGCGACGATGATCGGCGCGCCGGACGCGCGCGCGTGATGAATGGCTTCCACCGTTTGCGGCATCACGCCGTCATCGGCGGCGACGACCAGCACAACGATGTCCGTCACCTGCGCGCCGCGGGCGCGCATGGCGCTGAACGCGGCGTGGCCCGGCGTGTCGAGGAAGGTGACGCGCTCGCCGTTCTTCAGGCGCACTTGATAGGCGCCGATGTGCTGGGTGATGCCGCCATGTTCGCCGGCGACAACGTCGGTTTCGCGCAGCGCGTCGAGCAGCGAGGTCTTGCCGTGGTCGACGTGGCCCATGACGGTGACGACCGGCGGGCGCGGCTCCAGATTGGTGTCGTCGTCGACGATGTTGCCGGCAAGACCTTCTTCAACGTCGGATTCCGCCACGCGCTTTACAGTGTGGCCCATCTCGGTCGCGATCAGCTCGGCCGTATCGGCGTCGAGCTCATCGGACTGCTTCAGCATTTGGCCTTGGCGCATCATGAACTTGATGATGTCGGCCACGCGCACGGCCATACGGTTCGAAAGTTCTTGAACCGTGATGGATTCCGGAATGACGACTTCGCGCTTGATCTGCTCGGGACCGCCACCGCCCATCATTTTGGCGCGGCGTTCTTTTTCCTTTTGCTGCGCACGGCGATAGGCCGCGAGCGAACGCACGCGATCGTCGTCGCCGGCGACTTCGCGCTCGACCATGTCGAGCGTCAGGCGGCCTTCGCGGCGCTTGGGTTCGCCCTTCTTCGCCGGCTTCACCGGCGGCGGCGCCATCGGACGGCGCGCGGCGGATTTCAGACGCCCGCCAAGTTCGCCGAGCAATTCGGAATTGTTGCGCGGAACCGGCGTGCCGAGCGCTGGCGTTTGGTTTTGCGGTTGAGCTTGTGGCGCGTTGGCGCGCGCTTGGCGCGCGGCTTCGAGCGCCTCTTCGGCAGCGGCGGCGTTTTCTTCGGCGCGACGGCGCGCTTCGGACTCAGCCTCGACCGCGGCTTGCTCAGCGGCTTTGCGGCGCTGCGCATCTTCGAGCGCGCGGCGCTGATCTTCTTCGGCCTTGGCTTTGGCGTCGCGCGCATCGCGATCGGCCATCGCCTTGCGCACGGCTTCCTCGCGGCGACGCGCTTCCTCGTCGCTGATCTCAACCCCACGGCCATCGGCGGGCGCGCGCTTCGGCTGTTCGACCGGCGCGACTGGCGCAGCAGCGGGCTTGGCGGCTTTCGCGATCGGCGGCGGCACGCCAGGGCCCGGCGCGCCGGGCGCGGCGGGGGCGGTCTGACCGGGACGGCCGATCGACCGCTTCTCGCGCACTTCCACCGTCACCTGCTTGGTGCGGCCGTGCGAGAAGCTTTGCCGCACTGTGCCGGCGCTCGCGGTGCGCGTGAGCGTCAGCGGCTTGCGGCCTGGTTCTTTCTGTTCGGAGCCGTCGGTCATGCAGTCCTAATTCGCCAATCCGTTGCGTCAGTCTTCCAATGCCTGTGTACTCGTCGCGGCGCTTGATCCTTCGAGGGATCCGGCGTCCGCGCCGCCCAGTCCCAGACCAAAAGAGCGCCAGGGTGTGGGCCAAGAGGCAGGTACGATGGCGCGGAAACCCGCGAGACGGCTGATCTCAGCCGCCAAAGCCACCGCCAAGCGCTCTTGAAGCAGGGATGCGTGTATCACACGATCCCGCCCCAACGCCATGGCCAAATCCGACGCGGAAAAGCAGCCAATGGCAGGCGGGGGACCACCCCACAGCCCTATATGGAGGCTCATCAGCTTTTCGCGACCCTCCTCAGCGCCATCAGCCGCTTCTATCAGCAGCGGCGAGGGTTTTTCGCGGATCGCGGCTTCAACTTGGGTCTGGCCGATGGCCAAGGCGCCGGCGCGCTTGGCCATGCCGATGAAATCCAGGCAACGCTTTGTCAGCAGCTGTTCGGTCTGATCGGCCAGGGTTTCCGGCGCATTCACCGGACTTTTGAGCGCGCGGGCGAAACCGCCCTTCTTGCGCGCCTGCTCCACCAGCTCACGGCTAGCGCCAACCCAGGCGCCACGCCCGGGAAGCTTCGCGGCGACGTCGGGAATGAGGATGTTGTCCGGGCCGAGGGCGAAGCGGATCAGCTTCGCTTCCGGCAGCGATTGGCGCGTGACGATGCACAAGCGTTCCCGCCGCTTCGCCCCCTCCTCTTGAGAGGAGGGGGTTGGGGGTGGGGTGATGCTCGACTTCGTCAGGTTCTCTCTCTTGTTTTCGCGGGGCACGGAGGATCACCCCGCCCCCTGCCCCCTCTCCTCTAGGGGAGGGCTTCGCGCTTATTCCTGCTCGGCCTGCTCTTCGGTCGCTTCCGGCGCGTCGATCCAGCCCGCGGCGACGCGGGCGTTGAGGATCAGCGCATCGGCTGCTTCCGGCGTCAGCTCGAAGCTTTCGAGCACGCCCGGCTCGCGCACACGCTCGCCGTTCTTGGTTTCGAACCAGCCGCGGAGTTCTTCGCCGGTCAGGCCGGCGAAATCGTCGAGCGTCTTCACGCCCTTCTCGCCGAGCGCGACCAGCATCGGGCCGGTGAGGCCGGCGATGCCGGCGAGCGCATCCTCGACGCCGAGTTCAACGCGCTTGGCTTCGAGTTCAGCCGCCAGCTTTTCGAGATATTCGCGCGCACGCGCTTGCAGCTCGTCAGCGATTTCCTCGTTGAGGCCTTCGATGATGGCGAGATCGTTCTGATCGACGTAGGCGATTTCTTCGACCGACTCGAAACCTTCCGACGCCAGCAGCTGCGCGAACATTTCGTCGACTTCGAGCGCCTTGATGAAGAGTTCGGTGCGGGCCGCGAATTCCTTCTGACGACGCTCGGATTCTTCCGCTTCGGTCAGAATGTCGATCGACCAGCCGGTGAGCTGCGAGGCCAGACGCACGTTCTGGCCTCGGCGGCCGATGGCGAGCGAAAGCTGGGCTTCGTGCACGACGACTTCGACGCGCGCTTCTTCCGGATCGAGCACGACCTTGGAGACTTCCGCCGGCTGCAGCGCGTTGACGATGAACGTCGCCGGGTCCGGAGACCACGGGATGATGTCGATCTTCTCGCCCTGCAATTCGCCGACGACCGCCTGCACGCGCGCGCCGCGCATACCGACGCAGGCGCCGACGGGGTCGATGCTGGAATCGTGCGACAGCACGGCGATTTTGGCACGCGAGCCCGGGTCACGCGCGGCGGCCTTGATCTCGATCACGCCTTCATAAACTTCCGGCACTTCCTGCGCGAACAGGCGGGCCATGAATTCCGGCTTGGCGCGCGAGAGGAAGATTTGCGGGCCCTTGGTTTCGCGGCGCACGTCATAGATGTAAGCGCGGGTGCGATCGCCAACGCGCAGATTTTCGCGCGGAATCGCCTCCGAACGGCGGATCACGCCTTCAGCGCGGCCGAGATCGACGATGACGTTGTAGAACTCAACGCGCTTGACGACGCCGTTGATGATCTCGCCAACGCGATCCTTGTACTCGCCGTATTGGCGCTCACGCTCGGCTTCGCGGACTTCGTGATTGATCACCTGCTTGGCTGTTTGCGCGGCGACGCGGCCGAATTCGATCGGCGGCAACAGCTCGTCATATTCCTTGCCGAGCACGGCTTCCTTGTCGGTCTTCAGGGCGACATTGAGCATGATGTCGGTCGACGGATTGAAGGGCCGCGTCTCCGGATCGAGAACGCTGTCGTCCACCACCGTCATCACCCGCTTCAGCGTCATTTCGCCGGTCTTCGGGTCGATGGTGGCGCGGATGTCGTGCTCGGAGCCGTAGCGCGAACGCGCGGCCTTTTGCAGCGCGTGTTCCATCGCCTCGATGACGATTTCCTTCTCGATGGATTTCTCACGCGCGACCGCGTCGGCGATCTGCAGGATTTCCATACGGTTTGCGGAAATGCCGGTGCTCATGTGTTTTTCCTCTTCGTCTTGTTTGCTCCCCCGTTCACGGGGGAGCTGTCAGCGCGCCCAGCGCGATGACTGAGGGGGGAAGCGTCTGGCCGGCGCCCCCCCACCGCCCCCGCGCCCCACCCCCCCCCACGGGGGGGGGACAAAATAACAGGGGCGCGGTGGCC